>NZ_JAPEMT010000001.1:0-600000 GCF_026342435.1 Streptomyces sp. NBC_00237
CTATCAGATCCTTTCGGGCCTGATTCCCAGTCGAACTTGGGTTGTCTTTGCGGCTGTTGGGCCGTTCCGACGTCTCAAACTCTAGTGGATTTTCCCGGTGAACCGAAATCGGCTCCCAGTGTCGGAATTCGGCATGCCGAAATCGACCCTGGCGGGAGATCGTACGGAGTTTGATTGCCGCTTTCGCGGCGGGAGGTGATGCCGCAGAACCGTTACGGCTGTGTGGCAACTCGGAGAACCTTACGGATCACCGGGAGGGGTGTCAACCCCTGCCCGGCCCGTCGAACGTACGTAAGAAAACGTCCGGAGAAGAGGTGTCAGTCCAGGTCGGTGAGGCGGCCGCCGGCGTCCGGCTGGGCGTCCTCGACGCGGCGCAGGAGGCGGGTCAGCATCTCGCCGAGTCCCGCGCGCTCGTCCTGGGCGAGGTCCTGGAGGAGGTCCTCCTCGAAGGAGGCCGCCATCTGCATCGCTTCGAGCCACTTCGTGCGGCCCTCGTCCGTCAGCTCGACGATGACGCGGACCCGGTTGTTCTCGTCGCGGTCGCGGGTGACCAGACCCTCGCCCGCCATGCGGTCGATGCGGTGGGTCATCGCGGCCGGGGTGAGGCCGAGGCGCTTGGCGAGTTCGCCGGGGCCCAGGCGGTAGGGGGCACCCGAGACCACGAGGGTCTTGAGGACTTCCCATTCCGCGTTGCTGATGCCGAGGGCGGCGACTTGGCGGCCGTACGCGACGTTCATCCGGCGGTTCAGGCGGCCGAGGGCCGAGACGACCTTCTCGACCTGGGGGTCGAGGTCACGGAACTCGCGTTGGTATGCGGCGATCTGCTCGTCGAGGCTCGGCTCATGAGGGCCGGGCGACTCTGGCGTGTCTGGCATCCGCGAAGTATGGCATGGGGCGCGTTGGCATTGAAGTCCTTCTCTGTGTATTGTTGAGGTTCTAACTTTACTGTTGAAGTCTTCGGACTTCAGGTCTTCAGGGTTGAGGTGAGTATGACCAAGGCGATGGGCTCAGCGATGCGGCGGATTCAGGCAGGCAACGCGCTGAGTGCGTTCGGGCTGGGATTCACGGTTCCGTATCTGTACGTGTACGTGGCTCAGGTGCGGGAACTGGGACCGACCTCGGCGGGCATCGTCCTTGGCGCCTTCGCCATGGCCGCGCTGGTGGCGCTCCCCTTCGTAGGGGCGTTGATCGACCGGCGCGGGCCCGTGCCCGTGCTGATCGGCGCGGCGCTCTCCGCCTCTGTGGGCGCCGTCGCGCTCGGCAGTGCGGCGAGCCTGGCGACGACCGTGGCGTCGGCTGCCGTCCTGGGTGTCGGTACGGCGGTCATGCAGCCCGCGCTGGCGACGATGATCGTGCGGTGCTCCACGCCGGAGACCCGGACGCGCTCCTTCGCCATGCAGTTCTTCCTGGCGAACCTCGGTCTCGGCATCGGTGGCCTGATCGGCGGCCAGATCGTCGACAAGGACGACCCCACCACCTTCACCCTGCTCTTCGGCATCGAAGCCGTGATGTTCCTGGTGCTCGCCGGGATCGCGATGACCGTGCGCATGCCGCACATTCCCGTGGTCGAGGGCGCCGGCGCCGACCGGGGGTTCTTCGCGGGGATCAAGACGATGGCCCAGCACAAGGCGATGCTTCAGCTGTGCGGGCTCGGGTTCGTGATCTTCTTCGCCTGCTACGGACAGTTCGAGTCGGGGCTCGCCGCGTACGGGACCGAGGCGGCCGGGATCGACCCGTCGACGCTCGGCATCGCGCTGGCGGCCAACACGGCGATGATCGTGGTCGCGCAGTTCCTGGTGCTGAAGTTCGTCGAGCGCCGTCGGCGGTCGCGGATGATCGCCCTGGTCGGGCTGATCTGGACCGTGGCGTGGATCGCGGCCGGATACGCGGGCCTCGGGCACGGCAGCCAGACGATGGCGACCGCCGCCTTCATCTCGACGTACGCGCTCTTCGGGCTCGGTGAGGCGATGCTGTCGCCGACCGTCGCTCCGCTGGTGGCCGACCTCGCGCCGGAGTCGATGGTGGGGACGTACAACTCCGCCTTCGCGCTCGTGAAGCAGCTCGCACTGGCGGTCGGGCCCGCGGTGGGCGGACCCATGGGGGCCTCGCTGCACATGCCGTACATCGTGACGTTCATTCTGTTCTCGCTCGGCATCAGCGTGCTCGCGCTGCGGATGGGCAAGCAGCTCACCCCCGCGCAGGACCTGCCGATTCCGGTGAAGTCCATCGTGGTCGCCAAGCACGTGCCCGAGAGCGAGACGGGCGGCGTCAAAGCTGCTGCGTAACCCCTGACGCGTGGTCGGGCAGTGCGAACTCGCACCACACCGCTTTACCGCCGCCCGGTGTGCGGCGCGAACCCCAGGACGAGGCGATCGTCGCGACGATCGAGATGCCTCGTCCTGCTTCGTCTCCGGGGTCGGCCCGGCGGCGGCGGGGGAGGTGGTCGTCGCCGTCCGTCACTTCGATGATCAGGCGGCGGTCCGTGCGGCGCAGGCGCAGGCGCATGGGGGGTGTGCCGTGCTGGAGGGAGTTGGCGACGAGTTCGCTGGCGGCGAGGACGCCCAGGTCGGACAGTTCGACGGGGAAGCGCCAGGAGGAGAGGACTCCGGTGGCGAAGGCGCGGGCGCGGGGGGCCGCTTCGATGCCGCCGAGGAGTTCGAGGGCCGCGTTGTGGAACAGCTCCGCGTCGTGGCCCTGGCGGGCGGGGTGCTGGACGACGAGGACGGCGACGTCGTCGTCGTGGTCGGTGGTGATGCCGAGGGCCCTCATGAGGCGGTCGCAGACGACCTGCGGGGTGCCGGTCGCGCCGGAGAGGGCGCGTTCGAGGGCGGCCACTCCCTCGTCGATGTCCTCGCGACGGCGTTCCACCAGGCCGTCCGTGTAGAGGACGGCGGTGGATCCGGGCGGCAGGGCGATCGTGCCGGAGGTGTGCATCCAGCCGCCCGTGCCGAGCGGGGGGCCCGGGTTGTCCTCGGCTCGGTTGACCGTGCCGTCCTCCTCGCGGACGAGGATCGGGAGGTGGCCCGCGGAGGCGTAGACGAGACGGCCCTCGTTGGGGTCGTGGACGGCGTAGACGCAGGTGGCGATCTGGCTGGCGTCGATCTCGGCGGCGAGGCCGTCGAGGAGTTGCAGGACTTCGTGCGGGGGCAGGTCGAGGCGGGCGTACGCACGGACCGCCGTGCGGAGCTGGCCCATCACGGCCGCCGCGCGCACGCCTCGGCCCATCACGTCGCCGATGACCAGGGCGGTGCGGCCCGCGCCGAGGGTGATCACGTCGTACCAGTCGCCGCCGACCGCCGCGTCCTTGCCGCCGGGCTGGTAGGTGGCGGCCAGGCGCAGGTCGTCGGGCTGTTCCAGTTCCTGGGGGAGCAGGGAGCGCTGGAGGGTCACGGCCGTTTCGCGCTGGCGGCGTTCGGCGGCGCGCAGGCGTTCGGCGGCGTCGGCGTGATCGGTGACGTCGGCGGCGAAGATCAGGACGCCGCCGCCGTCGGGGATGTCGAGGGGCGTGCAGGTGATCGTGTACGAGCCGCCCTTGGCCGTGCGGCGGGACTTGACCGTGCGCGGGGTGCCGCTGCGCAGGACTTGGTCCAGGAGCGGGAACAGACCCAGCTCCTCCAGTTCGGGCAGCTCGGTGGCGGCGGGTGCGCCCGGGGTGCGGTCGCCGAACACGGTGGCGTAGGCGTCGTTGACGTACGCGATGCGGTGTTCAGGACCGTAGACCAGGGCGACCAGGGCGGGGAGCTGGCCGACGATCTCGCGCAGGGACAGGTCGTCGAGGGTGGGCGGGCGCGGCTCTTCGGCGGCCGGTGAGGTCCCGTCGGCGGGTGCCTCGTCGGGCTGCGGCCCGCTCTCACCTCGGGCGGCGGGCACGGACCCGCGGTCGGACCGGGCTGCTGCGCGGCGCTGCGTTCCGGGGAGCCGGGCGCTCCAGCGGGTGAAGTTCACTGAACTACTTGCCTCGTGATCGGAGAGGTGGTGCAGGTCGGCTTGGTCCCGGGGATCGCCCGGGGTGCTGCGGTACTTCGGTGGGGCGGGTGCTGAAGTGCGCAGTAGGCCGGTCCGCGTGGTCCTTCCCGTACGACCGCCTGGTGCGACGGCCGTGCGGGCGGTGAGCGCGCACGGGGCGGCGTGCGTGATCACGGTGTGCAGGCGCGGGTCAACCTATCGTCACACGTCCAGTGTGACGGACCGCACTGACAGCCGGTAATTGAGAGGACGTCAGCGGGGCCTGGGAGGTTCGCCGCCCGCCGCGAGTTCGAATTCCGCGCGCGGGTGTTCCAGTGAGCCGAGCGAGACGATCTCACGTTTGAAGAGGCCGGAGAGGGTCCATTCGGCGAGGACGCGGGCCTTGCGGTTGAAGGTGGGGACGCGGCTGAGGTGGTAGGCGCGGTGCATGGCCCAGGCGGGGTAGCCCTTGAGGCGGCGGCCGTAGACGAACGCCACTCCCTTGTGGAGGCCCAGCGAGGCGACCGAACCGACGTGCTTGTGGCGGTAGTCGGTGAGGGGTCGTCCCTCCAGGGAGGCCACGATGTTCTCGGCGAGGACCTTGGCCTGGCGGACGGCGTGCTGGGCGTTGGGGGCGCACTCCTTGCCCTTCTCGGGCGAGGTGAGGTCGGGGACGGCCGCCGCGTCCCCGGCGGCCCACGCGTGCGGTGCGCCGTCGACGGTGAGGCGGGTGGTGCACCGGAGGCGGCCGCGCTCGTCGAGGGGGAGGCTGCTGGCGGCGAGGATCGGGTGCGGTTTGACGCCGGCGGTCCACACGAGGGTGCGGGTGGGGAAGCGGGCGCCGTCGTCGAGGACGGCGACGCGGTTCTCCACGGAGTTGAGGCGGGTGTTCAGACGGACGTCGATGCCCCGGCCGCGCAGCTCCCGCACGGCGTACTTGCCCATCTTCTCGCCGACCTCGGGGAGGATCTTGTCGCTGGCCTCGACCAGGATCCACTTCAGGTCGGCGGGCTTGATGTTGTGGTAGTAGCGGGAGGCGTAGCGGGCCATGTCCGCGAGCTCGCCGAGGGCTTCGACGCCCGCGTAGCCGCCGCCGACGAAGACGAAGGTGAGGGCGGCGTCGCGGACGGCGGGGTCGCGGGTGGAGGAGGCGATGTCCATCTGCTCGATGACGTGGTTGCGCAGCCCGATGGCCTCCTCGACGGTCTTGAAGCCGATGCCGTGGTCGGCGAGGCCGGGGACCGGGAGGGTGCGGGAGACGGATCCGGGGGCCAGGACCAGTTCGTCGTACGTCATCCGGCGTGGCCCGGTGCCCTCTTCGGCGGTGGCGAGGGTGGTGACGGTGGCGGTGCGCTTGGCGTGGTCGATCGCGTTGACCTCACCGACGAGGATGCGGCAGTGCGGCAGGACGCGGCGCAGGGGCACGACGACGTGGCGCGGGGAGATCGACCCGGCGGCCGCTTCGGGGAGGAAGGGCTGGTACGTCATGTAGGGGTCGGGGGTGACCACGGTGATCTCCGCGCCGCCCTGCCCACCGCCCTGCCCGCTGCCCCGTCCACTCCCCTGTCCACTCCCCTGGGCGAGCTGCCGTTTCAGCTTCCGCTGGAGGTGCAGCGCGGTGTACATGCCGACGTATCCGCCGCCTACCACGAGAATGCGCACTGGATTTGTCACCGTCCCATGAGGCAACGGGCGCTGGGCTTTGTCCACAGGGCCGACGGATTGTGTGACTGGACGCCAGTCTTCTTTTGGCGCGCAGACGTTGCTGCCGGTCGTTGATACGTGTGATCAATGCGCTGGTCAGGGGGTGAGATGGGGGTTTTGGGGCGGCCTGACGACGGGAAGAGCCGGGCAACTGCTCCGTTCGGGGGGCACACCGTGCGGAACAACCCCCTTCTGAATCGCCCCGCGCTCAACTATGTTCGTATCTCGTCGGGGTGGCGGGGTGAGTGCTCGTGCGACTCGTGGACTCCGGCAGTCAGGGCGGGGAGTGTCTCCGGGGGGAGACATCATTACCGGGGGAACGCTGATGCACATTCAGGATTCACATTGGCAGGCTGCCGTGTCGTCGGCAGGTTCGGCCGCTTCGGCGGCTGTGACGACGACGGCCACCGTGGCGGACGGCAACGGGCGGGTGGGTGCGGGCGGTTCGTCCGCGGTGCCCCGGTCCGCACCGCTCCGCGTGGACGCACAGCGCAATCTCGAACACGTACTGCGGGCCGCCCGCGAGGTGTTCGGGGAGCTCGGTTACGGGGCTCCGATGGAGGACGTCGCGCGCCGGGCCCGGGTCGGGGTCGGCACGGTCTACCGGCGCTTCCCGAGCAAGGACGTACTGGTGCGGCGGATAGCCGAGGAGGAGACCTCCCGGCTGACCGAGCAGGCGCGCACGGCGCTCGGGCAGGAGGACGAGCCGTGGTCGGCCCTGTCCCGGTTCCTGCGCACGTCGGTGGCGTCGGGTGCGGGCAGGCTGCTGCCTCCGCAGGTGCTGCGGGTGGGCGTGCACGACTCCGAGGGCGACGGTGTGTTCGACACCGCCGGTCGCGATGCCACCCGGGTGCCGCAGCAGCGGCAGGCCGACTCCGCTCCTGATCTGCGGCTGGTCGAGCAGGACGGCTCGGTGGGCGGCTCCGCCGGGGGCGACCTGGACGACGCGGGGGCGGCGACGCTCCTTGAGGTCGTGGGCCAGCTGGTGGACCGGGCGCGGGCGGCGGGTGAGCTGCGGGGCGACGTGACCGTGGCGGACGTGCTGCTGGTGATCGCCACAGCGGCTCCTTCGCTGCCGGACGCGGCGCAGCAGGCGGCGGCCTCGTCGCGTCTCCTGGACATCCTGCTGGAAGGACTGCGCTCGCGGCCCGCGTGACGTCCGCCGTGGGAAGAGGCCCTCCGTGGTGGGGGGTTTGTCGTACCGATAGCCCGCCAACGCCTCCCCTAAAGGGTGAGGATTAGCGCTCCGTTTCGGGAAAACTCCCCGGACGAGTGGTTGGCGGGCTTGATCGGCTTTCGGCGCGTCGCCCTGTGGGAGTCTTGGCCGGATATTGCGGTCGATGGGCGCGTACGGGGGCTTCCGCCATGGGTGTTGACGAGCGGGACGAGTCTCTCGGGGACGGCGACGACAACAACGTGGCCGAGAGCTCCGATGCCGGTGCCGGGCTGCCGCCTCGGCAGGTGCCGAGTCAGGGCGGTCCGCTGGGGGCCACTCCCGCGCCGGACGTCGAGCGGGGACCCGATCCGACGAGCGTGCCGCAGCAGCGCGGTGGCGGCACCTCGCGCGGCGAACCGGGCCCCTCCGACGCCGACTTGGTCGAGCGGATGCGGGCCGGGGACGACGGTGCGTACGAGGAGCTCTTCCGGCGGCACTCGGATGCCGTACGGCGCTATGCCAGGACGTGCTGCCGGGATGCGCACACCGCTGACGACCTGACCGCCGAGGTCTTCGCGCGGACGTTGCAGGCGGTGCGGGGCGGGGCCGGGCCGCAGCACGCCGTACGCGCGTATCTGATGACGACGGTGCGGCGGGTCGCCGCGGCGTGGACCAAGACGGCGCGGCGCGAGCAACTGGTCGAGGACTTCGCGGTGTTCGTCGACCAGGCGGCGCGGGCGTCGGAGGCGCGCGACGACGACACGCTGGACCTGGGTGCGGACGTGCGCGCGATGCACGAGGCGGAGCAGACGCTCGCCATGCAGGCGTTCCGGTCGCTGCCCGAGCGGTGGCAGGCCGTGTTGTGGCACACGACCGTCGAGGAGGAGTCGCCGAGTGAGGTGGCTCCGTTGTTCGGGCTCACGGCGAACGCGACGGCGGTGCTGGCGTCGCGGGCGCGGGAGGGCCTGAAGCAGGCGTACTTGCAGGCGCACGTCAGTACGGCGCTGACGGCGGGGGGCGACTGTGCGCAGTATGCGGACCGGCTGGGCGCCTATGCGCGGGGCGGGTTGCGGATGCGGGCCGAGCGGGGGCTGCGGAAGCACCTGGAGGAGTGTGCCAAGTGCCGTCTCGCCGCCGGTGAGTTGCGCGATGTGAACGCGGGGATTCCGGCGCTGCTGCCGGTGGCGGTCATCGGCTGGGTGGCTGCGGGGTATGCGGTGAAGGCCGCGGGGGTCGTGGCCGGTGGGGTCGGGGTGGGTGCCGGGGTCGGAGCGGGGGCTGCGGCGGGGGCTGGGGGAGCGGCTTCGGGTGGTGCGGGTGGGTCTGGGGGTGCGGCCGGGGGCGGGGCCGTGGCGGAGGGGCTCGGGGCTCCGGCGAAGGTCGGGATCGGGGCGGCGGTCGCCGTCGCGGTGACGGCGGGGCTGGTGTTCGCGTTCGCGGGGGACGAGGCGCCGATCCCGCCGAAGGTGGATGCGAAGCCGCGCGTGGTGAAGCCGTCGGTGCCGAAGCCTCTGGTGCCGAAGCCCAAGCCGTCGGTGCCGCCCGTGGTGCCGCCGCCCGCGCCGAGGCCGACGCCTTCCGAGGTGCCGAAGCCGTCGCCGACGCCGAGCCGGGCGAAGCCGAAGCCGCCCGCGCCGCCGGTGAAGCCCGCGCCCAGGCCGCCGAAGCCCCGGCCGACTCCGCCGCCTCCGCCCGCTCCCGCGCCGAAGCCCGAGGGGTACCCCGTCGCGGAGTTGGCGTACTCGCCGATGGGCGATCACACCGAGCCGGAGGTACGGATCGGGGAGAGCAGTGCGGTGTGGCAGCGGGCGGACATGTCGATCGGCGGGGTGACGCAGGGGAGCGGCATTTCGGTGCCCGCGACGTCGTCGGTGGTGATTGACCTGAACCGGAGGTGTTCGACGTACGACGCGAGGGTCGGGGTCGACGACATGACCATGGGGAGTGGGGCTGTGCGGTTCTCCGTGTACGGGGACGGGGCGTTGTTGTGGCGGTCGCCGGTGCTGCGGGGTGGGGACGGGGCGGTGGGTGTGCATGTGGGGATCGCGGGGCGGAAGGTGTTGCGGCTGGTGACGGAGTCGGTGGGTGAGGGGGTGTCGGATGCGGCGTTCGCGGATTGGGCGGGGTCGCGGATCGGGTGTGGGTAGGGGCTTGGGCTGAGCGGTAACGCCGGGACGGCTCCGCCTCAGACTCCTCCACTACAGGCTCCCTCCGCCTCAGGCTTGGGCGCTACAGGCTTCGGCGGAGCGGGACGCCGCCCGCGACCGCGCGTTGTCTCGGGGCGGCGGAGCCCGTCCAGCACGTGCCTCGGCGGGAGATCAGGCGGCGGAGCCAGAGTTCTGTGGAGGTCAGGTCGGCGAGGCCGTCCAGGGGGACCGGTTCGCCCTCGGCCGCCGCGCGCAGGGCCTTGCGGACCACCCGGGCTTCGATCAGGCCCGCGTCCGCGAGGAGGGGGGCGTCGAAGAGGGCGAGGAGAGTCGTGAGGGCCGCGCGGATGCCCGCCTGGGCGGTGGCGGTTGACGTGGTGTGCGCGGTGGCGGCGCCCCAGCCTGCGGGGAGGTCGTGGATTCCGGTGCCCGCGAGGACCGCGCGGAGGATCGCGGCGCGGGCTCCCGGCTGGACGCGGAGGGTTTCGGGGAGCGCGCGGCAGGCCCGTACGACCTGATTGTCGAGGAAGGGGGCGTGGAGGCGCTGGCTGCGGACCTCGGCGGCCTGCTCGAAGACACGGTGGTCGTAGGCGTGGCGCGCCAGGGCCGCGCGGGCGCGGGCTTCGCCGGGGCGCTGTGAGGAGGCCGGGCGCAGGGCCGACTCCTGGAGGCGGATCGATACTTCGGCGAGGGCTTCGCCCGTGAGCCAGCGGGCCGCCGGGCCGGGGCGGGACCAGGTCAGGGCTTCGAGGGACGCGTCCAGGGCGCCGGTGGGGGTGGCCGGGGCCGCGGTGTCCCGGTGGGTGAGGCGGACTGCGGCCTCCTCGATGCCCGAGCGGTAGGGCGTACGGGCGAGGCGGCGGGCGGCGCGGTAGACGGTGAGGGGGACCAGGAGGGAGGTGGGGGACGTGCCTTCGGCCTTGGCGAGGGCTGTCGCCGGGCGGAGGATGTGGCGCCGCCTGCGGTCGATCAGGAGGTCGGCGAGGCGGGCCGGGTGCGCGTCCAGGACCTGGCGGGCGCCGTTGCCGACGAGGTGGTCGGCGCTGCCGGACTGGAGGCGCAGGCGGGCGCGTTCGGCGGTGACGAGGGAGGGGCCCGGCTCGTCGGTGAGGGGGCCCGACTCCAAGTCGGCGTACGGGAGGGCCTCTTCGGCGCCCGGGACGACTATGTGGTGGAGGCGGGGGTTGGCGGCGATGGCTCCCGCGCGTTCGAGTTCGGGGGCGAGGTCGGTCTCGCGGGCGCGGGGGGTCGCGGCCAGGTCGTTGAAGGTGACGGCGAGGAGGCGTTCGCCCGCGCCGGTGCCGTGGCCGAGGACCGTACCGGGAAGGCCGGGGAGGCCCGCGGCGAGGAGGGCGAGGGTGGCGGAGGCGCTGCCTCCGGAGAGGTCGGAGCCGATGCCGGGGACGGGGGCGCCCCGGCGGCGGGCGCGTCGTTCGGCGGGGCCCATGCCGGGGACCGGGCCGGGGTCGGGGAGGGGGGCGTCGGGCGCGTGGCGGGGGGCCGTGAGGCGGGCCCGTACCGCTTCGACGAGCGCGTCCCGTACGCCGTCCACGGCGCTCTCCGGGTCGAGTTGGGGCGCGGCGACGGCGAGGGACGCGACCGGCTCGTACCCGGTGATCTCGCGCGAACCCTCGCGCAGGACGAGCGCGTGCCCCGGCGGGATGCGCTTCACGCCGGTGTACGGAGTGCCGTCGCGGAGGGCTTCGGGTACGTCGGGGCAGGCGAGGAGGGCGGCGAGGTGGCCGATGTCGAGCTGTGCCTCGATGAGGTCGGCGAGGGGGAGCGCGGCGGTGGCGTACGCGGTGCCATTCGCCCAGGGCGTGTAGAAGACGGGGCGGGCTCCGGCCAGGTCACCGGCGATGGTGACGCGTCTGCCGGTCTGGACGACGGCGGTGTAGGAGCCGGGCCAGGCGGTCAGGTGCCTCAGTGCGCCGCCGCGCGCCGCGAAGAGTCCGACGCGGAGTTCTTCGTCGGTGGCGCCGCAGCAGCCGAGGACGGCGAGGCGGGTGAAGGCGTCGATGGTGATCGTGCGGACCTCGTCGGGACGCCAGTCGCCGACGGCCCACAGGGGGTCGGGGTCGCCCCACAGGAGCTGGGCCCCGACGGGCTGCACGGTGTCGCCCTCGTGCTCGGTGCCGGGCGCGCCGACGGCTCCGACCGTGCCGAAGCTCGCGGCGACACTGCTCCATCCCACCAACCAACGCATCGCCGCCTCCACAGGCTGTGGACAACTTTGCTCGCGGTGCGCGGGTGACCTGGCCGGTCGCGGTGTGGTGGTGCTCGTGCCGTCCGGCCGCCTCGTCGCCCCGGTGCGTGCACCGTGCCGTGCGCTCGCGCGCGTGGGGACCATGCTGCCACGACTGGGGCGTGGGGGTGGGGGTGCGGGGGGCGGTGGCGATGGCCAATGCGCGCGGGCAAAGGGGGAGTTGGGGGGCAATTGGGGTGGGGCCCTTGCAGGGGGCGCCCGTTCAGGGGCGCGGGCCGTGCTGGAACTGCGGCTCGGCTGGCCCTGGGTGGACGCGCCCCGCCAGGGGCGCGGGGAACTGCGCGCCCAGCCCCAACGCACCCGCACGTGTCCGAGACAGCCGCGCGGCGAGCGCTTGAGGTGAAGGGGCGGGGAGGGGCAGCCCGCCGCAGGCGCACCCGGGCACGGCGGCACCCACCGGCGGAAGCCAACCAGGCGGCACCGAGGGCTGGGCGGGGGGCGAGACGGGGAGCAAGGCGGGGGCGGCGCTGCGGCCCAACCGCCGCCGCACCGACCACATCCGGCCAAGTTCACCGGGGCGCGCGCAGTCCGGGAGGCGCTGTTCGCCTCCCGGACCGGTCCGCCACCCGCGGGGATGAAGGTGGCGGCGTCCCCCAGCCCACTGGGTCCAGTGCAGCGGGCCGACCCACGCACGTCCCATGGAAGCGCCGCCCCCGACACCCGGTAAGAGCGCACGGGCGGGCGCACAGCCACACAAAGGGAGCACGAAACGGGCGGAACGTTCCTCTCCGCCCGTCTCCGACCCCCTGACCGAACAACAATCTCGCCATACGGGACACATGCCCTTAACGCTTGGGATGCGGCGAACTACGCTGGGTTTACGAATGCCGCGAGCCTATGCCGGGCCCGCGGCGGCCGTCTGCGTGAGGGGTGGCGCAATGTCCAGGGAGCAACGCGGGCCGAACGACAAGCTCGGCACGGTTCTCGCCCTCGCGGGAATCAGCAACGCCGGGCTGGCGCGCCGGGTCAACGACCTCGGTGCGCAGCGCGGTATGACGCTTCGGTACGACAAGACGTCGGTGGCGCGGTGGGTGTCGAAGGGCATGGTTCCGCAGGGAGCCGCCCCGCACCTGATCGCCGCCGCGATAGGCGCCAAGCTGGGCCGTCCCGTACCGCTGCACGAGATCGGTCTCGCGGACGCCGACCCGGCCCCCGAGGTCGGGCTCGCCTTCCCGCGCGACGTGTCCGTGGCGGTGCGGCACGCCACCGAGCTGTACCGGCTGGATCTGGCCGGGCGCAGGGCGGGCAGCGGCGGCATCTGGCAGTCCCTCGCCGGTTCCTTCGCGGTGAGCGCGTACGCCACGCCCGCCTCGCGCTGGCTGATAACCCCGGCGGACTCGTCCGTGGCCCGGGACTCCACCGTCGCCGAGGGCTCGCCCGACGCGACGCCGTTACGGGTCGGCCACAGCGACGTGGCCAAGCTGCGCGAGGCGGCCGAGGACGCGCGGCGCTGGGACTCCAAGTACGGGGGCGGCGACTGGCGTTCGTCGATGGTCCCGGAGTGCCTGCGGGTCGACGCCGCACCTCTCCTCCTCGGTTCGTACAGCGACGACGTCGGCCGCTCCCTCTTCGGCGCGACCGCCGAACTGACCCGCCTCGCCGGGTGGATGGCCTTCGACACCGGTCAGCAGGAGGCCGCCCAGCGGTACTACATCCAGGCGCTGCGCCTCGCCCGCGCCGCCGCCGACGTGCCTCTGGGCGGCTACGTACTGGCGTCGATGTCCCTCCAGGCCACCTACCGGGGCTTCGCCGACGAGGGCGTCGACCTCGCGCAGGCCGCCCTGGAGCGCAACCGGGGCCTGGCCACCGCCCGCACCATGAGCTTCTTCCGCCTCGTCGAGGCGCGTGCGCATGCGAAGGCGGGCGATCCGGTGGCGGCGGGGGCCGCGCTGAAGGCGGCGGAGGGCTGGCTGGAGCGGGCCCGGGAGGGCGACCCCGACCCGTCCTGGCTGGGCTTCTACTCGTACGACAGGCTGGCCGCCGACGCGGCGGAGTGCTACCGCGACCTGAAGCTGCCGCGCCAGGTGCGCCGGTTCACCGAGCAGGCGCTCTCCCGGCCGACCGAGGAGTTCGTACGGTCGCACGGGCTGCGCCTGGTGGTGAGCGCGGTGGCCGAACTGGAGTCGGGCAACCTCGACGCGGCGTGCGCGGCGGGCACGCGTGCGGTGGAGGTGGCGGGGCGGATCTCCTCGGCGCGCACCACCGAGTACGTACGGGACCTGCTGCACCGGCTGGAGCCGTACGGCGACGAGCCACGGGTGGCAGAGCTGCGGGAGCGGGCGAGGCCACTGCTGGTGGCTCCGGCGTAGTACGGGGCCGCCCGGTGGGCGAGGGAGGCACGCGCGGCGCGTGACACGTGGAAGCACACCGGAGCGCGTGGCGTTGGCCATAACTCCTGTCCATGGGGTTTGACTGCGTTGTCAGTGGGCCAGTGCACTATTCGGGGTGGGAGGTGGCAGCGATGAGTCATGACTGCGACGTGCTGGTGATCGGCGGGGGGATCGTCGGGATGGCGTCCGCGCATGCCATCACGCGGGCGGCGCCCGGCACCCGGGTCGTGGTGCTGGAGAAGGAGTCGGGCCCCGCCCGGCACCAGACGGGGCGCAACAGCGGGGTGATCCACAGCGGGATCTACTACCGCCCCGGCTCGCTCAAGGCGCGGTACGCGGTGCGCGGGGCCGCCGAGATGATCAAGTTCTGTTCGGAGCACGGGATTCCGCACGAGGTGACGGGGAAGCTGATCGTCGCCACGGAGCGGGAGGAGCTCCCCCGGCTGCACTCCCTCGTGCAGCGGGGACGGCTCAACGGCATCCCGGTGCGCGAACTGGGTCCCTCGCAGATCGAGGAGTACGAGCCCGAGGTGCGCGGTCTCGCGGCCATCCACGTCGGCTCGACGGGCGTGTGCGACTACGGGCGGGTGACGGAGGAGCTGGCCCGCTCGTCCGGGGCCGAGGTGCGGTACGGGGCGGAGGTCCGCGTCATCGCGCGCCGCGCGTCCGGGATCGCGGTGCGGTGCGCCGACGGCACGGTGGTCCGGGCGAAGGCCCTGGTCAACTGCGCGGGGCTGCACTGCGACCGGGTGGCGCGGATGGCGGGCGACTCCCCCGGCATGCGGATCGTCCCGTTCCGGGGCGAGTACTTCGACCTGGCGCGGCCGGAGCTGGTGCGGGGCCTGGTCTATCCGGTGCCGGACCCCGCCTTCCCCTTCCTCGGGGTGCACCTGACGCGGGGCGTCGGGGGCGGAGTGCACGTCGGACCGAACGCGGTGCCCGCGCTGGCCCGCGAGGGCTACGACTGGGGAGCCGTGCGCCCCGCGGACCTGGCGGGGACGCTGGCCTGGCCGGGGTCCTGGCGGATAGCGCGCAGGCACTGGCGGTACGGGGCCGGGGAGCTGCACAGGTCACTGTCGAAGCGGGCGTTCACGGAGGCGGTGCGCCGGCTCCTCCCCGCTGTCACGGAGGCCGATCTGACGCCGTCGCCCGCAGGGGTGCGGGCGCAGGCCGTCCTGCGGGACGGGACGCTGGCGGACGACTTCCTGATACGGGAGGCACCGCGCACGGTGCACGTGCTGAACGCGCCTTCGCCTGCGGCGACCGCTTCGCTGCCGATCGGGCGGGAGGTCGCACGGCGCGTTCTCGGGGTACTGGGGGTTCTCAGCCCGTCCGGCGTTTGAGGACGCGCGGCGAAGCCGTGCAGGGGGCGAGGGGCGCAGCCCCCATCCGTGACTCCAGCCCCGTCAGCGTCGAGGCGCAGGAGCGGTGAGGGGCGGCCCGCCGCACGCGCCCCCCGTACCGCGCAACGGCGCGGACGAGCACGGGACGCCCCCTCGCCATCCGCTCCGTAGGATTGAGGAGCCCGTGTCCCAGAAGAGCGAGAAGCCCACGATGCCCCAGAGCCCCGAGCCGCAGGCCCCCGAAGCCGGTCCCGACCCGACCGCCGACGCCGAGGCCGCCGCAGCGCCCGGCCCCTCCCAGGCCGCCGCCGCCCAGCGCGCCGCCGCGTACGAGCGGGCCGAGCGGATGCGTCCAAGGGCGCTGCGCATGTTCCCCGAGGGGACGGGCCCGTCCCCCGACCCCGCCGGATCGCACTTCGAGCGCCGCATCCGCAGCTTCCAGCCGCGCCGCAGCCGGGTCACCACCGGCCAGGGCGAGGCCCTCAAGAAGTGGTGGCCGACCCGGGGCATCGACATCGACGGGCAGAGCGTCATCGACCTGGGCGAGATGTTCGACGGGCTCCCGGTCGTCCTGGAGATCGGCTTCGGGATGGGCGAGGCGACCGCGCAGATGGCCGCCGACGACCCGAAGACCGGCATCCTCGCCGTCGACGTGCACACCCCCGGCCAGGGAAACCTCCTCGGCCTCGCCGAGCGCAACGACCTCTCCAACGTCCGGGTGGCCAACGGCGACGCGGTCATCCTCCTCCGCGAGATGCTCTCCCCCGACTCCCTGACGGGCCTCCGGGTCTACTTCCCCGACCCCTGGCCCAAGGCCCGCCACCACAAGCGCCGCCTGATCCAGCCGGAGTTCCTCTCCCTCGCCGCGACCCGCCTCGCCCCCGGTGCCGTACTGCACTGCGCGACCGACTGGGAGGACTACGCCGAGCAGATGCTCGAAGTCCTCTCCGCGCACCCGGACTTCGAGAACACCCAGGAGGACGGCGGCTACGCGCCCCGGCCCGCCTTCCGCCCGCTCACCCGCTTCGAGGGCCAGGGCCTGGACAAGGGCCACGTCGTCCACGACCTGCTCTTCCGGCGCGTCCCGCACACGAGTTGACGCACCGCTGACGCACAGCTCGACGCCCCGCTGGACGCCCCGCTCGACGCGCCACTGACACGCCGCTTCCCCTCGGCGACTGTCCGAACACGATCGCGAGTGTCAGTGGCAGTCGGTACGGTCGTTGGATGTACGAGACGTACGCATCGCCCCCGCCGCCCGCGGCCCCGGCCCCCGCGCCGGAGCCCGCGGCAGCCGGGCCTGCCGCAGCGCCTGCCACCGGGCCGGGCTTCCTCCGCGGTCTGCGACACCGCGCCTTCTGGCGCAACCGGGCGGTCCGTGCCACCGCGCTGATCCTGCTGCTCGCCCTGTCGGGCCTGATCCTGCTCGCTCTCGTACGGGAACAGACCGGCACCCGGGGCTTCCTCGTCGGGCTCGGCCTGGCCGTCTTCCCGGTGCCGCTGCTCCTGCTGGCGTTCCGCTGGCTGGACCGGGTCGAGCCGGGCCCCTGGCGGAACCTGGTCTTCGCCTTCACCTGGGGCTCCTGCGCGGCGGCCCTCGTCGCCATCACCGCGAACAGCTTCGCCGTGCGCTGGATAGCCGTGGCCACGGCCGATCCCGCCAGTGCGGACACGCTGGGCGCGACGGTGGTGGCCCCGGTCGTCGAGGAGAGCGCGAAGGCGGCGGCGATCCTGCTGGTCTTCCTCTTCCGCAGACGGCACTTCACCGGAATCGTCGACGGCGTGGTCTTCGCGGGCTTCACCGCGACCGGTTTCGCCTTCACCGAGAACATCCTCTATCTGGGCAACGCCTTCGGCGAGGACCAGGAGTTCGGCTTCTCGGGGCTCGGGTCGGTGACGGCCGGGACCTTCTTCGTCCGCGTGATCATGTCGCCGTTCGCGCATCCCCTCTTCACCGTGCTCACCGGCATCGGCTTCGGTCTGGTGGCGCTCGCCCCGGCCCGCCGGATGCGCGGCAGGACCTGGGTGCGGGTCCGGCGCTTCCTGCTCCCGCTGACGGGCCTGCTGCTCGCCATGGGCATGCACGCGCTGTGGAACGGCTCGGCGTCGTTCGGCCCGCTCGCCTTCTACGCCGTGTACGGGCTCTTCATGGTGCCGGTCTTCGCGTTCCTGACCTGGCTGGCGATCTGGACGCGGCAGCGCGAGCTGCGGCTGCTGGGCGCGGAGCTGCCCGCGTACGCCGTCGCGGGCTGGCTGGACCCGGCCGAACCTCTCGCCCTGTCCTCGATGCGGGCCCGCTCGATCGCCCAGGGGCAGGCGGCCCGGGTGCACGGCCCCGGCGCGGCGAAGGCCGTCGCCGAGTACGAGGCGGCGGCGACCTCGCTCGCCTTCCTGCGGTACCGGGCGAGGCGCGGAGCGGCGACCCCCGACCGGGCCGCCGCCTTCCAGGCCCGCGAACGGGAACTGCTCCACCGCCTGTGGGAGCGCAAGCGGATCGCGGGCCCCGCCCTGGTGTACGCGGCGCAGGTCACCGGGCGAATACGGCTGCTCCCGCCGCCGTACCACCCGGCCTACGCCGCCACTTACAACCCGTACAAGACCTACTGAGGCCGTCCGGTCAGGCGGCGGCGACCGTCAGCCTGCTCAGCTCGGCGTCCGTCAGCTGGAGGTCCGCCACCGCGAGCAGCGCCGGGAGCTGCTCGACCGTGCGGGCGCTGGCGATCGGGGCGACCACGGTCGGGCGGGAGGCCAGCCAGGCCAGGGCCACGGACGCGACCTCGGTCTCGTGCGCGGCGGCCACCTCGTCCAGGGCGGCGAGGACCGCACGGCCGCGCTCGGTGGTCAGGTGCTTGGCCGCGCTCTCGGCGCGGGCGCTGTTCACCGCCTCGCCGTCGACGCGGTACTTGCCGGTCAGGAAGCCGGACGCGAGCGCGTAGTACGGGACGGCCGCCAGGCCCGCCTGCGAGGCGACCTCCTGGAGCTCGCCCTCGTACGTGTCGCGGGAGACGAGGTTGTAGTGCGGCTGGAGCGCCGTGTACTTCGCGAGGCCCTCGCGCTCGGCGAAGTCCAGCGACTCCCGCAGCCGGTCGGGCGCGATGTTGGAGGCGGCCACCGCGCGCACCTTGCCGTCCCGTACGAGCTGGTCGAGAGCGGCGACGATCTCCTCGACGGGCACGGTCGGGTCGTCGTAGTGCGTGTAGTAGAGGTCGATGTGGTCGGTGCCCAGGCGGCGCAACGATTCCTCGGCGGCGGCCTTGACGGTGACCGCGCTCAGGCCCTTGTACGAGGGGTGCGCGCCGCCCTTCGTGGCGACGACGACGTCGTCCCGGTTGCCCCGGGCGGCCAGCCACTCGCCGAGGAGGCGCTCGGACTCGCCACCCTCGTTGCCCGGCGCCCAGGCCGAGTAGACGTCGGCGGTGTCGATGAAGTTGCCGCCGCCGGCGGTGTACGCGTCGAGGACGGCGAAGGACTGGTCACGGTCGGCGGTCCAGCCGAAGACGTTGCCGCCGAGGGCGAGCGGGAACACGTCGAGACCGGAGTTGCCCAGCGGGCGAAGAGGGGAGGAAGTCATGTCGTACGACAACCCCCGCGCCCGCCGGGCCTATTCCGTGCACGAGCCACGGATGGGTGGCCCGACGGGTGGGACGGCTCAGACGGTCAGGCCCTTGCCGCGCAGCCAGGCCGCCGGGTCGATGCCGTCGCCGCCGGGCGTGTGCACCTCAAGGTGCAGGTGCACGCCGGAGACGTTGCCGGTGGCGCCCATGTTGCCGATGACCTGGCCCGTGGTGACCTGCTGGCCCGCCGAGACGTTCATCTGCGAGAGGTGGGCGTACCAGACCTCGGTGCCATCCTGGAGTTCCAGCACGATCCGGTAGCCGTACGGCCCCGACCAGCCCGCCGACTTGACGGTCGCGCCGTGCACGGCCTTGAGCGGGGTGCCCGCCTGGCCCGCGAAGTCGAGGCCGGTGTGCTGCCCGGAGGACCACATCGAACCGGCCTGCCCGTAGGTGGCGGTGAGGGTGTACGAGGAGACGGGCAGCGAGAAGCTGGCGGCGAGCTTGGCGAGACGCTCGGCCTCCGCCTTGGCCTCGGCTGCGGCCTTCTCCCTGGCCTCCTTCGCCGCCTGCTCCTTCTCGGCCTGCTCCGCCTTGGCGTCGGCCGCCTTCTGGGCCTTCTTCGCCTCGGCGGCGGCGTCCTTCACGGCCTGCTCGCGGGCCTCCTGCCGGACGGCCTCGTCGGCGGCGGCGCGCTGCTGGTCGGCCTGCTGGAGGATGCGGGCGCGCAGGCTCTCACCGGCGCCGGTGGACTGGCCCCCGGCAGAGGCGTGAGTGGCGGCGGCCGGAGCCGCGGCGACGGCGACGCCCGCGTCCGCTGTGTCATCGTCATCGGCGTCCGTGTCCGCATCCCCGACCAGCGCGCCCACGCCCGGCAGGGACGTGGCGTCCGGCAGCGAGTCGGCGAGCGAGTCGAGGGACTCGGTGATCTGGTCCGGCAGCGATATCGACACGGCGGGCTTGTCCTGCGCCGTGGCGATGCCGCCCGCACCGACGGCGGCGATGACGCCGACGCCCAGGACCGTGGAGCTGCGGGCGAGGGAGCCGCGCTGCTTGGCGACCCGGTGCTTGCCGCGTACGGGGGCGAGGGTGTCGGCGGTGGGGTTCCACTCCTCGGCGGAGGCCGCGGGAGCCGCGGAGCCGTCCGGAGCGTCGAATTCCACGAAGCCCTCGAAGCCTCCGCGAGGCTGCTGCGGGATCTGGGACGCCTGGGGTGAGTGCGGATCCTGCGGTGCATGCGTGACCTGCGGCGCCAGGACGGCGGTGTCCCCGATGCCGGGTCCCGCCTCGTGGTCGTCGTTCGGAACGCCGTACGCCTGGTAGGAGAACCCAGGGGCCGAGAAAGCGGGGGCTGCGGAGGCAGACCTGTTGGACGCCACGGGGGCGCGCTCCTTTCCTTCCTTCTCGCCTACCGGGTTAGCTGACGGGTTCGGAGCAGGAAGGTCTCCTACGGGCCAAATTCAGCCCGATTCACCCCAAATGGTGGTTCCCCGGTTTCCTCACGGAATTCGGCGCACGCGCGCGGCGCCGCCTCTGACGACGGCTGGGACGACCGCACTGCGTTATCGAACGTTAATAGACACACAAGTGGAATTCCAAGCTGTCCCTCTTGATCGTTAACGCTGCGCACGCACCCATGGCCATGACATTCAGGGCGATATGACAACGAATCAGGGCGGAAGCACGGCTCTCCAACCACCCCTTCCGCCCCACCCTTCCCACCCTCGCAAACCCTCCACAACTGATAGATCGTCAATTGTTATGTGAAGAGATCCCTGTCGCGCACACCCCGTGACGGACCGTGCACACCGGTGTGATCCCCCGCCGCGCCGCCCTCCTCCTACGGCCGCTTGACGATCTCCACCGTCCGCCGCCGCCCCGGCTGCCCCACCCCCGGCCGCCCCACCGCGAGCAGCGCCATGTCGTCGGTCTGCTTGCCGCCCGTGTGCACGCGCACATCACTGGTCAGCGCGTCCAGTACGGCCTCGGGCCCGGGAAAGAGCGAGCGCCGCAGCCGCACCGCCGGGTCGTAGAAGACGCCCGCCTGGTCCCGCGCCTCGGAGAGGCCGTCGGTGTAGAACACCAGCGTCGACCCCGGCGGATACGTGAACTCCCGCGCCCGGTCCGGCCAGTCCCCCAGGTCCCCCATCCCCAGCGGCAGCGCGAACTCCTCCGGCTCCAGTACGTCCAGCTCGCCGTCCGCGTACAACAGCAGCGGCTCCGGATGCCCCCGGTTCACCAGCCGTACGACGCCCTCGCCGCGCGGGATCTCCGCGAGCACCGCCGTCGTGAACCCCTCCAGCGCGTCCAGCCCGTCCCGCCGGGTGCCCTCCCGCTCCAGCGCCCGCTCCAGCCGCTGCGCGACGCCCTCCAGGCTGCCCTCCGTCTCGGCCGCCTCCCGGAACGCACCGACCACCACCGCCACCGCCTCGACGGCCTCAAGCCCCTTGCCCCGTACGTCCCCGACCACCAGCCGGACCCCGTACGGCGTGTCCTGCACCGCGAAGAGGTCGCCCCCGATGAACGCGTCGGCCTCGGCGGCCTCGTACCGCGCGGCGATCTCCAGGCCGCCGATCCGGTCCGACGGCGTCGGCACCACGGCCCGCTGCGCCGCCTCCGCGATGACCCGCACCGAGGCGAGCTGGCGGCCACTGCGCCGGACGACCCGGTTGATCAGGATCGCGAGCACGGACACGGTCAGCACGGTGACCAGCTCGGTCACGGCCACCACGGTCGTCATCTCGTCGTCGGCGACCCGCAGCCCGAGGACCGCCAGGATCGAGGCGACGGCGGTCAGCCCGGTGTTGGCCAGCGAGAAGAACGGGGCAGCGACCAACGGGGCCGCCGCGAAGAGCGGGGAGGAGGTGAAGTCGTCCGGCGTCAGCGCGTCGAAGAAGATGCCGCCGACGATCATCAGCGCGGGCAGCGCCCGTACGAACCGCCGCGTCTTGCGCCCGCTCTCCTGCGGAACCCCGCTCCTGCCGTCCCCGGGCCCGCCGCTCGCGTCGCCCCCATGTCCGTCGCGCCCGTACCCCGCCACCGTCAGCTCTCCTGCCCAGGTCCGCACCGGGTGCGGACGGTACCGCTCCCCACCCAGGCTGGCCGGAGCCGCGCCGTACGGCGAATCGACGTCCGCCATGTGGGGGACGGAGCACGTACGCACGGGAACGCCGAAGGCCCGGAACTCAAGGAGTTCCGGGCCTTCGGTGCTATCCAGTAGCGGGGACAGGATTTGAACCTGCGACCTCTGGGTTATGAGCCCAGCGAGCTACCGAGCTGCTCCACCCCGCGTCGGTAAACACAACCCTACGCCATCCGAAGGACCCCTCGCGACCACCTTGCCGCCCGGGACACAGCGATGCCCCCTCTCCCGGGACGGGAAAGGGGGCTTCCGGTAGGCCGCGTGGGACTCGAACCCACAACCAACAGATTAAAAGTCTGCTGCTCTGACCAATTGAGCTAGCGGCCCGCGCGCCCCAGCATAACCGCACGGTGCCGCCGTCCTCACGGCCTTGTCCCTGATGGCCGGGAGCGACCGGGCCAGAAAGACCGGCGTACGGCCCTGCCGGCCCGTCTCGAAAGCCTCGCGGGCACCGGCGGTGCCGGTGCCACCGGTCACCACGCACTGATGTTCCCCACCCAAGTCGCCGGTGCAGAAGAAAAGGGCCCGCTCGGGAAGAGCGGGCCCTTTTCAGGGGGTTACTGCGCGTTCAGGCCGACTCAGCCGTTGCGCTTCCAGCGCGGCTTCTCGTCGCGGCGGCCGAAGGAGCCGGTGCCGGTGCCGGTGGAGCTGCTGCCACGGTGGTCGCCGCCACGGAAGCCGCCGCCGGAGGACGGACGGTCGCCGCCACGGAAGCCGCCCGAGGGGCGCTCGTCACGACGGTCGCGGTTGAACGGACGGTCGCTGCCGCCGGAGCGGAAGCCGCCACCGGTCGACGGGCGGTCACCACGGTCGTCGCGGCGGAAGCCGCCACCGGTGGGACGGTCGTCGCGACGGAAGCCGCCACGGTCGCCACCCCGGTCGTCACGACGGTCGTTTCCCCGGTAGCCGGTGGCCGCCGGGCGGTCGCTGCCGCTGCGCTCGCCGCCGCGGAAACCACCGGACGGACGGTCGTCGCGACGGAAGCCGCCACGGTCGCCACCCCGGTCGTCACGACGGTCGCCGCCACGGAAGCCACCACCGGTGGGACGGTCGCCACGGTCGTCGCGACGGAAGCCGCCGGACGCGGGGCGGTCACCACGGTCGTTGCCACGGAAGCCACCGGACGGACGGTCGTCGCGACGGAAGCCGCCACGGTCGCCACCCCGGTCGTCACGACGGTCGCCGCCACGGTCGTTGCCACGGAACCCGCCGCGGTCGCCGCCACGGTCGTTGTTGCCCCGGTAGCCACCACGGTCGTTGTCACGACGCTCGAAGTTGCCACGGTCGTCGCGGCGCTGACGCGCCTCCTCCGCCGCCTTCGCGGCAGCGGCGGCCTCGGCCTGAGCCTCTTCCTGGGCCTCGGCCTCAGCGGCGGCGGCGGCCTCGGCGACAGCGGTCTCCGGGTCCTCGCCACGCTCACGGGCGGCACGGGCGACCAGACGGTCGGCCTCCTCGCGCAGCTCGGTCGCCCGGCGCTGCACGCGCTCCAGCTCCTTGGTGAGCTCCTTGGCCTCGCGCTCCGCCTGCTTGGCGGAGTTCGTGGCGGAGTCCGCCTGGACCTCGGTCAGCGAACGGGCGCCGGTGATCTCGGCGACCTCCGGGTCGAACGCGCCCGAACCGCCGACGATGTGGCGCGAGGCGTCGACGCCCGCGTCCTCCATCAGCCGGAAGATCTGGCGGCGCTGGTGCGGCAGCGAGAGCGAGACGACGACGCCGGACTTGCCCGCGCGGGCCGTACGGCCGGAACGGTGCAGGTAGTCCTTGTGGTCACCGGCCGGGTCCACGTTCAGGACCAGGTCGATGCCGTCGACGTGGATGCCGCGCGCGGCGACGTCGGTGGCGACCAGGGCGTTGACGTAGCCCTTCTTGAAGTCCTCCAGGACGCGCGTACGGGCGCCCTGGGTCATGCCGCCGTGCAGGGCGTCGGCCTTGACGCCCGAGTCCTGGAGCTGCTCGGCGATACGGTCGGCGCCCAGCTGCGTACGGACGAAGATGATCGTGCGGCCCTTGCGGGCGGCGATGGCGGCCGTGACCGGCGCCTTGTCCTTCGGCTTCACGACGAGGACGTGGTGCGTCATGGTCGAGACGTTGCCCTGCGCGCTGTCGACCTCGTGCGTGACGGGGTTGGACAGGTAGCGCTTGACCAGCGTGCCGATCTCGTTCTCCATGGTGGCGGAGAAGAGCATGCGCTGGCCGCCGCCGGGGATCTGGTCGAGCAGCTCGGTGACCTCGGGCAGGAAGCCCAGGTCCGACATCTGGTCGGCCTCGTCGAGAACGGCGATCTGCACGTTCTCCAGCGAGCAGGCGCCTCGGTTGATGATGTCGCGCAGACGGCCCGGGGTGGCGACGAGGACGTCGACGCCGCGCTCCAGGGCGTAGATCTGGTTGCCCATCGACGTACCGCCGCAGACGACCTTCATCTTCAGGCCGAGCACGTCGCCGTACGGCTGGAGGGCGTCCGCGACCTGCATCGCGAGCTCACGCGTCGGAGTCAGGATGATCGCGCGGGGCTTCTTCTTCTCGGTGCTGCCGCCGGCCAGCTGGGCCAGGGTCGGCAGACCGAAGGAGAGGGTCTTGCCGGAGCCGGTACGGCCACGGCCGAGGATGTCCTTGCCGGCCAGGGCGTCCGGGATGGTCGCGGCCTGGATCGGGAAGGGCGCGGTGACGCCGTTCTGGGCGAGCTTGCGGACGATGCCCTCGGGCAGGCCCAGGTCGGCGAAGGAGATGCCGGGCTCGGCGTCGTCCTCGTCGGCGGACGCGTCGTCCTCGACCTGGTCGGCCTCGGCGGCGGGGGCCTCGTCGGCCTCGATGACGGCCTCGGCCTCAGCGGCCTCGACGATCTCGGTGGCGGCCTCGACGACCTCGGCGGCCTCGATGGTGTCCACCGAGGGGACCTCGACGGTCTCCACGACCGCGTCGGTCACGGCGTCCTCGACGGACTGGACCGCCGTCTCGACCGTCTCGGTGGTGGGGGTGTCGACCGTCTCGACAGCCTCGGTGACGACGATCGCGTCGTCAGCGGGCATGGCGGTGCGGTCAGAACTGGAAACAGACATGCGGATGCGAAACCTCTCGGAGTCTCGGCACGCGCCCAAACTCCGTGAATCGCAAGTGAAACCGCCTCTATGCGGTCAGCCACGGCAAGGGAGAGTACGCGCCACACGGCGCTCTTCTGTGTCGGCGCCGGGCAATGGGATCAAACGATCTATAACCATACGCACCCTCCCCCACACCTGGCAAATCGACTCCGCTACACGGCTGCGACCTGCGGTTTTTCGGCGCTCGACCTCACGGCACCCGACCTCACGGCGCTCGGCTTCACGGCACCCGGCTTCACGCCAGTCGGCGAACTCGTCCTGCGGTACTCCACCGGCGACGGCGAGTCGACCGCCCGGTTCTCCGCCGCGGGGGTCTCCGAAGGCGTCGGCTGCGGCGGGGGCTCGGTGGGCGTCGGCGTGGGCTCCGGAGGCCGGGTCGGCTCGGGCCGGGTCGGCGTCGGCTCCTCGGCGGGCCGGGTCGCGGACGGCGTCGGCGCCCCCGGGGACGGCGTGGCACGGCCGCCAGGGGCCCCCGGGGAGGGTGTGACGCCGGGCGGGGGTCCGGCCTGCGCGGACGGCGTGGCCGCCGGCCCCGGCGACGCGCTGGGACCGCCCGGCGCGCCGTCGTCCGCCGCCTCGCCCGCCGCCCCCTCGCCCCGTACGACGGGCTTGCCGTCGCTGCGCCCCTGCCCCTCGCCGCCGACTGCGGCGCCCCCGTCGGGCCCGGCCTGCTCCTGCTTGGCGGCGGGGCGCGCGGGCAGCTTTTCCCCCTCGTCGTCACCCACGCTCATGCAGCCCGCGGAGGCCGCCACCGCGAGCATCGCGGCAGCGAGCCGGACGTGGCGAACGAGTCGGACAGGGACGGGCGACTGGCGCACGGGCGCACCTCCGGGGAGACGGCCCCGGGATGCGCCCGCACGGGTCGGCGGCACTCCCACAGCCGTTGGGGTCGGGCGAGTTGGGGTCTGCCCTCTCAACTCCCATTGCCCCGCCGGGGACACGCGCGGGCCCGCTCGGGCACGCTCTGACCCGCTCGGGCACGCTTTGCCCCGCTCTGACCCGCTCGGGCACGCGACCGCCACGGTGCCGCCCCACGCGTGCCGTCCCACCACCACAGCTCGTACGGGCCCCCGCGCGCCCCGCCTCAGCCGCCCAACGCCCGGCCGAGTGCCGCCCCCAGGGTGACCCCGCCCAGCGCGACCAGCACGGAGACCGCCGCGTTCGCCCCGGCGACGAGGCGCTGCCCGGTCTCGGCCAGCCGCAACGTCTCGTAGCTGAACGTCGAATACGTCGTGAGGGCCCCGCACAGCCCCGTACCGACCAGCAGCTGTACGGAACCGGACGCCGCGCCGACCGCCACCGCCCCGGTCACCGCGCCCAGCAGCACGCTCCCGACGGCGTTCACGGCGAGCGTCCCCCAGGGGAAGCCGGAGGTGTGCCGTGCCTGCACCGCACGGTCCGTCAGGTAGCGCAGGGGCGCGCCGAAAGCGCCGCCGACGGCCACGAGCAACCAGTTCACGCGGCACGCTCCCGCACGGCCCGCTGCTCCGCCCCGCGCACGGCCCTGCGCGTCACGACGGCCGCCGCCCACACCGCGCCCAGCGCCCCGGCGAGCGTCCCGAACAGGTAGCCGAGCGTGGTGAGCGGCTCGCCCCGCTCCAGCAGACCGCTCACGTCCATCGCGTACGTGGAGAACGACGTGAAGCCCCCCAGCACGCCCACCCCGAGGAACGGGCGCACCAGCCGATGCGCGCTCCGCCCGTCCTCGGCGACCAGCACCATCAGGACGCCGATGAGCCCGGACCCGACGACGTTGATGCCGAACACCGCCCAGGGGAAGCCCCCGGCGGACGCGGGCCAGGCCAGCAGGGCCGCGTAGCGCGCGGTCGCGCCGAGGGCACCTCCGGCGGAGATCGCTGCGAGCACGGGCCAGGCACCCCTGTCGCCCTTGTCGCCCTTGTCGCCCCTGTCCGTCACCCGTACCCCAGGGCGTGCAGCCGCTCGTCGTCGATGCCGAAGTGGTGGGCGATCTCATGCACCACGGTGATTTCGGTCTCGGCGACGACGTCGTCGCGGTCCTCGCACATCCGCAGGGTGGGGCCCCGGTAGATGGTGATCCGGTCGGGCAGCACGCCCGCGTACCACTCCCCGCGGTCGGTCAGGGGCGTCCCCTCGTACAGCCCCAGCAGGTCCGGATCGTCCGGGGCGGGCTCGTCCTCGACGAACACCGCGACGTTGTCCATCAACCGCGTCAATTCCGGCGGTATCCGGTCCAGCGCCTCGGCGACCAGCTCTTCGAACTCCTCACGCGTCATCTCCAGCACTCCCCCATTCTGCGTCCCCCGCGCCCGCGACGACCTGCCCACTGCTCCACCTCACCCACCCCGCCCCTCGGGCTCCACTTCCGCCCAACCCCCTCGACTGCGGGACCACCCACCCCCTTGAACTCCACCCCGCCTCACCCCCTCAGCCTCCACCCAACCCCCTCGGCCTCCGATTCCGCCTCGCCCCCCCTTGGGCGCCGGGGCCAGCCCCCTCCGCTTCCGCCTCGCCTCCTTGGGCGGCGGGGCCGCCCCCCGGGGGCGGAACGGGCGGGCAAGGGGGCGGCCCCCCTCGCTCCGGGCCCACCCCGGAGCCGCCCGCCCTTACCTCGCCCCATAGGTGCGCCGCACCCCGGTGCGCCTGCGGCGGGCCGCCCCAGACCCACCCCTTCACCTAAACTCGCGAGGCTTGGGGGTTCAGACGTGCGGGCGCGTCGTGGCTGGGCGCGCAGTTCCCCGCGCCCCTAAGGCTCAGCGGAGCCGGGAGCGCACGCGCGGCCGAGCCGCACAGTGACACAGCCCCGCGCCCCTCAAGGGGGCGCCCCGCATACCCCCGCACCCCCACGGGCATACGCCCCCAATGCCCCGAGCCCGGCTCCGACTCCGCCCCGCCCCCACCACCCCCACCGGCTCCCTCCACCCCGCCCCCCACCCCTGGTCCCGCCCCCTCGGGCTCCTCGTCGTGGTCCTCCTCGGTACCTGGCTCGGGCTGCTCGCCGTCGGCGACGTCCGCACCCCCGTCGGCCCCGTCGACACCACCATGACCCTGCGCCCCTCCCTCACCGGCGGCACCAAGATCAACGTGGCCCCCCTCGGTGCCCTGGAGCTCGACTCGCACACCGCCCCCATCCGCCTCGACGTCGACATCGACCGCCTCGACCCGGAACGGTCCGCCGCCCTCGTCAACCACCCGGAGCGGATATCCGGCCTCCAGGAGGAGATCACCAGGGACGTCGAGGCCGGGACCCTCGACCTCGCCCTGCGCTCCTCCGTCGCCGTCCTAGCGGGCGCCACCGCCCTCGGCCTCGCCGTCTACCGCCGCCCCCGCCGCGCCCTGGCCGCAGGCGGGCTCGCCCTCGCGCTCCTCACCGCGTCCGGCATCACCTCGTACGCCACCTGGAACCCGAAGTCCGTCCTGGAGCCGAAGTTCTCCGGACTGCTCTCCTCGGCCCCCT
The DNA here is from genome assembly GCF_026342435.1 of Streptomyces sp. NBC_00237. Classification (NCBI taxonomy): domain Bacteria; kingdom Bacillati; phylum Actinomycetota; class Actinomycetes; order Kitasatosporales; family Streptomycetaceae; genus Streptomyces; species Streptomyces sp. NBC_00237. The sequence goes on from NZ_JAPEMT010000001.1 coordinate 28,122, forward strand.
CCGTCGTCGGCGACGCGCGCAGCATCGTCACCGAGTTCGACGTCTACCAGAAGGAACTCGCCCGCCTGGTCACCAATGTGACGAAGCTGTACGACGCCGCCTCCACCCTCCCCGCCTACCAGCCCTCCCCCTCCACCTACCGCGTCCTGCACGTCTCGGACATCCACCTCAACCCGGCGTCCTGGCGCATCATCAGCTCGCTCGTCGAGCAGTACGACATCGACGCGATCGTCGACTCGGGCGACACCATGGACCACGGGAGCAGCGCCGAGAACGTCTTCCTCGACCCGATCCCGGACCTGGGCGCGCCCTACCTCTGGGTGCGCGGCAACCACGACTCCGCCGCCACCCAGGCGTACATGTCCCGCCTCAAGAACGTCCACGTCCTCGACGACGGCCGCGCCGTCACCGTCGCGGGCGGCCTGCGGGTGGCGGGGACCGGCGACCCCCAGTTCACCCCGGACCGCTCCGTCAAGCCCCAGGGCGACGCCGACGAACGCCTCGCGGGCGGACGGCTCGCCGCCTCCCTCCGCGCCCAGAAGGCCGCCCGCACCCCCGTCGACATCGCCGTCGCCCACAACCCGGTCGCCGCCTCCCAGACCGACGGCGAGGTCCCGCTCGCCCTGGCGGGCCACACCCATTCGCGGAAGACGGAGGTCCTCCCCCGGGGCACCCGGCTGATGGTGGAGGGGTCGACGGGCGGCGGCGGCCTGCGCGCCGTCGAGGGCGAGGGGGAGCCGGAGAAGATCCGCGCCTCGCTGCTCTACCTGGACCGCGACACCCGCCGACTGCAAGCCTGGGACGAGATCACGCTGGGCGGCCTGGGCCTGACCACGGCCGAGGTCAGCCGCCATCTGCCGGAGTCCAACAGGCCCGGAGCCAAGCCCGCCCCACCCGCCTCCCCGGCCCCTCCGCGACCGTCGCCGTAAACCGTTTTGGCGATACCCCTCGGCATCCCATATGCTTCTGACGTCCCCGACGCGCTGCGAAGCACGAAGGCGGGCCAATTAGCCCTCATCGTCTAGTGGCCCAGGACGCCGCCCTTTCAAGGCGGTAGCACGGGTTCGAATCCCGTTGGGGGTACGCATTAACCTGTGTGAGACGTGCGTCAGCGCGTTTCGCACAAGCTTGGTCCTGTGGAGCAGCTTGGAGTGCTCGCCACCCTGTCAAGGTGGAGGCCGCGGGTTCAAATCCCGTCAGGACCGCTTGCGATTCCGGTCGCAGTGGCTGGGTAGCTCAGTTGGTACGAGCGATCGCCTGAAAAGCGATAGGTCGCCGGTTCGATCCCGGCCCCAGCCACCATCTTCCGAAGGCCCCGATCCCCACCAGGATCGGGGCCTTCGGCGTTCCCGTGTCCGTGTCCGTATTCGTGACCGTGACCGTATCCGTGCCCGTGCGGTTGCCCGCGGTCCCTCCCCCGACTCCCCCGACGGCCGAAGCCGCGGAGGAAGGGGGCGTGCGGGAATCAGCGGCAGTCGCTGTTCCGGCCGCGTGCGGCACGTACTGCCAGGACCGCTCCCACCAGCGCCACCACACCCACCAGCAGCGCCCAGTCCGGGACCGCGTCGCCCAGGCGGGACGCCCACTGTTCGACGGCGAAGGAGTCGTCGACGTCGAGGAGGCCGGGGAGGGCCGTCGCTCCGTCGAAGACGAGGAAGAGGACTCCCAGGGCGATGAAGAAGAGGCCGGAGAGGAGGGAGGTGGTGTGGAGGGAGAAGCGGCCGAGGGAGAAGGTCCGGCCGCGGAGCCAGCGGCGGCGGCCCAGGTCGAAGCGTTCCCAGAGGAGCGCCAGGACGAAGAGCGGGACGGCCATGCCGAGGGCGTAGACGGCGAGGAGCAGGCCGCCGTAGACGGGGCTGCCGCTGACGGCGGCGACCGTGAGGACGCTGCCGAGGATGGGGCCCGCGCAGAATCCCGCGAGGCCGTAGACCGCGCCGAGCGCGTAGACGGAGAAGCCGGTGGTGGGGCGGATGCGGCCGGACAGCTCGGCCATCTTCTTCGAGGCGAAGCCCATGCCGAGGATCTGCGCGACGCCGAGCGCGATGATCAGCCAGCCCGCGAGGGTGACCAGCAGGTCCCGGTTTCCGTAGAAGAACCGTCCGGCGTACGAGCCTGCCGCCCCCAGCGGTACGAGCGTGGTGGCCAGGCCCGCGTAGAAGAGGGCGGTGCGGGCGACGAGGCGGGAGGTGGAGTCGATCGAGTACGCGAAGAAGGCGGGCAGGAGCAGGGCGCTGCACGGGCTGACGAGGGCGAGGAGGCCGCCGAGGAAGGCGGCGAAGTAGCCGATGTCGGGGCTCACGGTTACTTGTCCCCGCCCTGGTTCTTCGCTCCGGTGCCCCCGGCGGGCCGGGACTTGGCGGTCTTCGCGGCCTTCTCGATGGCGTCGACGAACACGTCGTCCGGCATGGCCCCGGCGATCGGGCGGCCGTTGATCAGGAAGGCCGGGGTGGCGTTGATGTTCAGCGAGTAGCCCTCCGTCTGGTCCTTCTGGACGGATGCCTTGGCCGCCTCCCCGTTCGCGTCGGCGGTGAACTTCGCGAGGTCGGGGACTCCGGCCTCCTTCGCCAGTTCCGCCAGCCGGTCGGCGGCGAAGCCCTTCTCCTTGGCCCCCTTGGCGTAGGCGGCGCTGTGGAACTGCCAGAAGCGGCCCTGCTGTCCGGCGGCCCAGGAGGCGCGGGCGACGGCTGCGGACTCCTCGCCGAAGATCGGGAAGTTGCGCCACTCGATGCGCAGGGTGCCGTTGTCGACGTACTTCTTGACGAGTTCGGGCTCGGTGTCGCGGGCGAACTTTCCGCAGAAGCCGCACTTGAAGTCGGCGTACTCGACCATCACGACGGGCGCGTCGGGGCGGCCCTGGGCCAGCTTGTCCCCTGCCTCGCGGCGGGCCAGCTTCTCCAGCTCCGGGTAGACCCCGGACTGCGGGTCGGTCTCGACCTCGGCGGCGGGGCCCTTCGCCGTCTCCTTGGCCTCCGTCGGCCGGATCGTGGTGTCGGCGGGCTTGGTCGCGGAGTACGAGGCGAGGCCGAGGGCGGCGGCTGCGAGGGCGACGCCTGCGCCGATGAGGACGTTGCGCTTCTTGTTGTTGTTACTGCTGCTGTTGCTGCTGTTGTTGCTGGGCATGCGGGTGCTGGTCTCCTGACGGGAAAAGGGCGGGGCTCGGGGCCGGAAACGGGCAGGGGTGTGCCCGTCACGCTCCCTAGACGCGCAGGAGTACGGAGAGGTCGACCGGGGTCGGCGGGCCCGTCGGGGGCGGCGCGCGGCCGGCCGTCCGGCACACCACGAGCCGGTCCAGCCCCCAGCCGCCGACCGCGCCGCGTGCCTCGAAGAGGGCGGGCATCAGCTCGTACGAGGTGAGGGAGCGGGGTGGGGCGGCGGGGCGCCCGGTGCCGTCGGAGGGGGCCTGCTCGCAGCCCGGGGTGTCGTCGGGGGTGACGAAGACCGTCACGGCCACCTGCGGCTCCGCTGCCTTCGGCGCGGCGGCGGCCGGGCCGCAGAGGAGGCCGAGAGCCGTCGCGAGCACACCGAGCACGGCGGCGAACCGGCTCCAGGGGGTGGGCGCGACGAACACGGGTGCCTCTCGGAAACGGGTACGGACTGCCCCCGAGGGTACGTGGCCACGGACTCCCCGCGCGGCGGAGCCGCACCCGCCCCTCGGGAAAGCCCCTCCGACCGCCCCGGAAATGAGTTCGCCATGAACAGACGCCAAGTGAGATCCTGGCACCGGTATGTCTACTTCCCTCGCCGACCTCCAGGCCACCCTCGCCCAGAGCTCGCTCCGTGACGCACACCGCCTCGGCCGCCGCCTCGAAGGCGCCCGTCGTATCCGTAAACCGGAGGCCCGGCAGGCCGTCCTGGACGAGATCGCCGTCGAGGCGGAGAAGTCCGCCCGCAAGGTGGCCGCCCGGGCCGGACGCGTGCCCCCGATCACGTATCCCGAAGCCCTCCCCGTCAGCCAGAAGAAGGACGAGATCGCCGACGCGATACGCGACCACCAGGTCGTGATCGTCGCGGGCGAGACCGGCTCCGGCAAGACGACCCAGATCCCGAAGATCTGCATGGAGCTGGGGCGCGGGGTGAAGGGGATGATCGGGCACACCCAGCCCCGCCGCATCGCCGCCCGCACCGTGGCGGAACGCATCGCGGACGAGCTGAAGACCCCGCTGGGCGAGGCCGTCGGCTGGAAGGTCCGGTTCACCGATCAGGTGAACCAGGAATCCACCTTCGTGAAGCTCATGACGGACGGCATCCTGCTCGCCGAGATCCAGACGGACCGCGAGCTGCGCGCGTACGACACGATCATCATCGACGAGGCCCACGAGCGAAGCCTGAACATCGACTTCCTGCTCGGGTACCTCGCGCAGCTGCTGCCCAGGCGGCCCGACCTCAAGGTCGTCATCACCTCTGCGACCATCGACCCCCAGCGCTTCTCCCGCCACTTCGGCGACGCGCCGATCGTCGAGGTCAGCGGGCGGACGTACCCGGTGGAGGTCCGCTACCGTCCCCTCCTCGAAGAGGAGGGGGACGACTCCGACCGGGACCAGATCACCGCGATCGCGGACGCCGTCGACGAACTCCAGGCCGAGGGGCCCGGCGACATCCTCGTCTTCCTCTCGGGGGAGCGGGAGATCCGTGACACCGCCGACGCGCTGAACAAGCGGAAGCTGCACCTCACCGAGGTGCTCCCGCTCTACGCGCGCCTCAGCCACGCCGAGCAGAACCGGGTCTTCCAGCGGCACACCGGACGGCGGATCGTGCTCGCGACGAACGTCGCGGAGACGTCGCTGACCGTCCCCGGCATCAAGTACGTCATCGACCCCGGCACCGCCCGCATCTCCCGCTACAGCCACCGGACCAAGGTGCAGCGGCTCCCGATCGAGCGGATCAGCCAGGCCAGTGCCAACCAGCGCAAGGGGCGCTGCGGGCGTACGTCGGACGGCATCTGCATCCGGCTCTACTCCGAGGACGACTTCGTCACCCGGCCGGAGTTCACGGACGCGGAGATCCTGCGCACCAACCTCGCCTCCGTCATCCTCCAGATGACCGCCGCCGGGCTCGGCGAGATCGAGAAGTTCCCGTTCATCGACCCGCCGGACCACCGCAACATCCGCGACGGCGTGCAGCTGTTGCAGGAGCTCGGGGCGCTCGACCCGGACGAGAAGGACCCGAAGAAGCGGCTGACGCAGCAGGGGCGCAAGCTCTCGCAACTGCCCGTCGACCCCCGGCTCGCCCGCATGGTCCTGGAGGCCGACAAGAACGGGTGCGTGCGGGAGGTCATGGTCATCGCCTCCGCGCTGTCGATCCAGGATCCGCGCGAGCGGCCCGTGGAGAAGCAGCAGCAGGCGGACCAGAACCACGCCCGGTTCAAGGACGAGACGAGCGACTTCCTCTCGTACCTGAACCTGTGGCGGTACGTCCGCGAGCAGCAGAAGGAGCGGGGGTCCTCCTCGTTCCGGCGCATGTGCAAGCAGGAGTACCTGAACTTCCTGAGGATCAGGGAGTGGCAGGACATCTACGCCCAGTTGCGGTCCGTGGCGAAGCAGATGGGGATCCATCCGAACGAGGAGGACGCGCCGGAGGTCTCGGTGCACACCTCGCTCCTCGCCGGGCTGCTCTCGCACATCGGGCTCAAGGACACGGAGAAGAACGAGTACCTGGGTGCGCGAAGCGCCAAGTTCGCGATCTTCCCCGGCTCCGCGCTCTTCAAGAAGCAGCCCCGGTTCGTGATGTCGGCCGAGCTGGTGGAGACGTCCCGGCTGTGGGCGCGCGTCAACGCCAAGGTCGAGCCGGAGTGGATCGAGCCGCTCGCCCAGCACCTGCTCAAGCGCACGTACAGCGAGCCGCACTGGGAGAAGGACCAGGCGGCCGTCATGGCGTACGAGAGGGTCACGCTGTACGGCGTGCCGATCGTCGCGCAGCGGAAGGTGAACTACGGGCGGATCGACGCGGAGGTCTCCCGGGACCTCTTCATCCGCAACGCGCTCGTCGAGGGCGACTGGCGCACGCACCACAAGTTCTTCGCCGACAACCGCCGGCTCCTCACCGAGGTCGAGGAGTTGGAGCACCGGGCGCGGCGTCGCGACATCCTCGTCGACGACGAGACGCTGTTCGACTTCTACGACCAGCGGATCCCCGAACACGTGGTGTCCGGCGCGCACTTCGACTCGTGGTGGAAGCACAAGAAGCGCGAGGAGCCCGAACTCCTCGACTTCGAGCGCGAGATGCTCATCAACGAGAAGGCCGCCGGGGTCACGAAGGACGACTATCCGGATTCGTGGCGGCAGGGGCAGCTGAAGTTCCGCGTCACCTACCAGTTCGAGCCGGGCGCGGACGCGGACGGTGTGACCGTCCACATTCCGCTCCAGGTGCTCAACCAGGTCACCGACGAGGGCTTCGACTGGCAGATCCCCGGGCTGCGGGAGGAGGTCGTGACGGAACTGATCCGGTCGCTGCCGAAGGCGATCCGCCGTCACTACGTGCCTGCCCCGAACTACGCGCAGAAGTTCCTGGACCGGGCGGTTCCGTTGCAGGAGCCGGTCCACTTCACGCTCGCCCGGGAGCTCCAGAAGATGGTGGGGGTGCCGGTCTCCGCCGCCGACTTCGACCTCTCGCGCATCCCCGACCACCTGCGGATCACGTTCCGGATCGTCGACGAGCGGCGCAAGAAGCTCGCCGAGGACAAGGATCTGGAGGCGCTGCGACTGAAGCTGCGGCCCAAGGCGCGCCAGGCGCTCTCCCAGGCGGCGGCCGCCACGGCGGAGCGTTCCGGCGGCGAGACCATCGAGCGCACCGGCCTCACCGACTGGACGATCGGGACGCTGACGAAGGTCTTCGAGACCAAGCGCGCCGGGCAGCCGGTCAAGGCGTATCCGGCGCTGGTCGACGCGGGCACGAGCGTCTCCGTACGGCTCTTCGACAGCGAGGCCGAGCAGCGGCAGGCGATGTGGGCGGGGACGCGGCGGCTGATCCTGCTCAACATCCCGGTGAACCCGGCGAAGTTCGCCTCCGACAAGCTCACCAACCAGCAGAAGCTGGCGCTGTCGAGCAATCCGCACGGGTCCATCCAGGCTTTGTTCGACGACTGCGCGATGGCCGCCACGGACAAGCTGATCGCCGACCACGGCGGCCCGGCCTGGGACCAGGAGTCCTTCCGCACGCTGTACGACAAGGTGCGCGCCGACCTCGTCGACGCGACCGTACGCACCGTGGGCCAGGTCCAGCAGGTGCTGGCCGCCTGGCAGGCGTGCGAGCGGCGGCTGAAGTCGACCAGCAGCCCGGTGCTGCTGGCCAACCTCGCGGACGTACGCAATCAGGTCGACGCCCTGATGCCCGCCGGGTTCGTGACCAGGACCGGGCTGAAGCGGCTGCCGCACCTCATGCGGTACCTGGTGGCCGCCGACCGCCGTCTCCAGCAGATGCCGACCGGGGCCCAGCGCGACACCGCGCGCATGGAGAAGGTCCACGAGATGCAGGACGAGTACGCCTGGCTGCTGGAGCAACTGCCGCAGGGCAGGCCGGTGCCGCAGGAGGTGCGGGAGATCCGCTGGATGATCGAGGAGCTGCGGGTCAGCTACTTCGCGCACGCCCTGGGCACCGCGTACCCGGTCTCCGACAAGCGGATCGTGAAGGCGATCGACGCGGCGGCACCGTAGCGGGAGCGGTCAGGCCGAACGGGTTCGACTGCACCCTCTGACCTGCTGTACAGTCTGACTCGCAGCAACACGCAGACACCTGCGGAGCGGCTGCGAAGCAAGGTCCTGTGGAGCAGCTTGGAGTGCTCGCCACCCTGTCAAGGTGGAGGCCGCGGGTTCAAATCCCGTCAGGACCGCAGTAAGTGAAAGGCCCGATCCTCTGGATCGGGCCTTTTGCGTGTCTTGACGGCGGCATCTGCCAGCGGTACTCCGGAGTCAAAGGGTTCATCGGCCCCGGGACCCCGGGCGGGTGGAGGTGGCGCGTGGCTGCGTCCAAGGAGAAGCACGAGACGCGGGCGCTGCTGCGCGCCCACCTGGCCGCCGCCACGAGATATCGGCACCGCACCGGGAACTGCCCCATCTGCCTGCGGCTGCTGCGACTGGCCATCGCGGAGCAGATCGTCGAGCAGTTCGACGAGGAGGCGGAAGAGGAGGCGGGGGAGAAGAAGAAGGAGAAGGCTCGGGACGAAAGTCCCCCGATCCCGTGACCATCGCCTCGCGATCCGGCATCCGTTCCGGTGGCAAGCTCAGTTGTGAGAAGCGTGATGACATGTGACGGGTGTCACGCGAAGGGTTTGTGGAACGGGTGCGCTTATCCCCTCCCTACAACGTGCCAATTTAATATGTGCAATTGCACCAACCCTCAGGAGCCCTTCCGGCCTCCTCCGCGGACCACCTCCGAGCCCTCCCCAGGTCACGGCCGCGACGAGGCCGCCGGACCTCCGGAGCGAGGCACGCCGCCACAGCGCGGACGGAGCCCCCGGACCGCCGGTAACCCGCCCCGTCGGCCACAGGGGGCACACAGGCCCCCGAGGGGCCGCCTGACGCCCCTGCGAGCACCGATCGCGAGGGGCCCCGGGCCGCAGCCGCGCACGACGCCGGGGACACGGGCCGCACACGACGGCCGGGGCACAAAAAAATCGCGCCGGACTCGGCGGAGTCCGACGCGATCAATGGCACGGCACCCGTTGGGGCGGGCGCATGCCGAGCGGTACATGGGCGGGCGGACGGCCCGAGTTGGGGGACCCGGGTCCGAATTACCCTGATATTGCGGGGTGTTGCCCTGTATTGCCGTTACTGCGGGTAAAGCTGTGAATCGACACTGTGACTCGATAACGCAGGTGAAGCGGTAATGCGAGGTAATACGAAGCGTCAGGCCTCGCTGCGCTGCTGCGGAATGCCCGCAAGCAGTGCGCGGACCTCGGCCTCGCGGTAGCGCCTGTGCCCACCCAGCGTGCGGATGGACGTGAGCTTGCCTGCCTTGGCCCAGCGGGTCACCGTCTTCGGGTCCACGCGGAACATCGTGGCGACCTCAGCCGGGGTCAGCAGCGGCTCGGCGTCAGGGGTGCGAGCGGTCATGAGCGGCCTCCTCGGGAGAACCGAACCTTCACGGTTCTTTCCTCTAAATTCTGCACCTTGACCCGCGTTGCCCGAAATGGCGGACGCGGGCCGAGTCGGTTATAGGACGAACGGCTTGTCCTCGGCACTACAACTACACCATCCGTCCAGCCGTGTGGGCCAAACCGACGGAATTGCCCTCTGAGGTGTTCATCAGCGACGGAAGCCGATGGACCATGCCATAGCGGACAGTTACGTCACAGTGACGATCAGTCACAGAGCAATCGGGAGTCGTCAGACCCCCCATAGCGAGCAATACCGAGCATTCCGCCCTTAGTTGGACGGAAGGAGCCCTCCCCGGACTCCTTGTCCTATTTTGACACGAGGGCGGGGGATGGGCGCAAGGGGCAGATAAGTGCCGTCCGTCACGCTTGACACAAAAGCCCGGATCAGGACGTAGGTCCCGACCCAACCACCCCTCTGCCCTCACATGTCTCACGCACCACATCACGGTGTGGTTCAGATAAAGCTCAGGTTTTGCTCAAATCGTGTGCGGTATTCAGCATTCAGTTGGCGAACTGCCGGTACCGGACCGCCCTCCAGCGCTCCGCGAGCCGCTCGTACGCCGCCGCCGCGCCGTCCGCGTCACCCGCCCGCAGCGCGCCGATCCCCTCGGCCACGTCCGCCGCCGACCGGTCCTCCGCGAGGTGCGCCTCGTCGAGGACGTGGGTGAGACCCCCGTAGTCCAGTTCGACGAGGGAACGCGGATGGAACTCCTCCAGCCACCGCCCCACGTCCACCAGACCGGTCACGAGCGGACCCTCCTCGCCGCCGCGCCCGCCCTGCCCCGCCCCCTCGTGCTGCCGCAGCGTCCGCAGGCCGCGCGCCACCCGGCGCCGGGCCTGCACCATCGGCGTCCGGTAGCGCAGCAGCGCCGCCTCCCCGCCGTCCGCCTTCGTGAACTCCCGCTCCTCGTCCCCGAAGAGCACGAACCACCGCACCGGCACGTGCCACACCGAGGTCCTGATCCACGGGCGGGCGTCCGGATTCCGCTCCCGCCAGCGCGCGTAGTCCGCGCTCGCCTGCCGTCGTACGAGAGGAGGCAGTACGGCGTCCAGGAGCGCGGCCGGGTAGTGCTCGGGCAGCTCCTCCAGGGCCTGCCAGCCGCGCAGCCGGGTCCGCCACGGGCAGACCACCACGACCCCGTCGGTCTCGGCCACGTACGCGTCGCCGCTCTCGTGGACCGGCACGGCGACGGGCGGGGTGGGCAGCAAGTCGGCGAGCGCGGAGCGGAGTTCGTCCTGCCCGGTGGGCAGGGCGGGGCGACGCGCGTAGCGGGCCCAGTGGGTGCGCTCCGGTTCGGGGAAGGCCGCCAGCGGTTCGTACACCCGCAAGGACGACACGTACGGGACGATCACCGAAGACGCCAGGGGCACGCCTGCTCCTCACCTACGGCCGCCGTGACGGCACGACTGCGGACCGGAAGCAAATCGTCCCACGGGGGTAGTCGGAAAGGGGGTGATCTCGGGCACTGGCCCCTGCGACAGGGGCTTCAGGCCCTACTCTCGTGCCCATCGGCCCTCTCCACCCGCAAGAGGGCTTCACCGCCTCGTACTTGGGAGTCACCACAGTGACCGCATCTTCCGACGGCGTCCTGCACACCCTGTTCCGTTCGGAGCAGGGAGGCCACGAGCACGTCGTGCTGTGCCAGGACCGCGCCTCCGGCCTCAAGGCCGTCATCGCCCTGCACAACACGGACCTCGGTCCTGGCCTCGGCGGCACGCGCTTCTATCCGTACGAGAGCGAGGAGGCGGCCGTCGCGGACGCACTCAACCTCTCGCGCGGTATGTCGTACAAGAACGCCCTCGCCGGACTCGACCACGGCGGCGGCAAGGCCGTGATCATCGGTGACCCGGAGCAGATCAAGACGGAGGAGCTGCTCCTCGCGTACGGCCGGTTCGTGGCTTCGCTGGGTGGCCGTTACGTGACGGCGTGCGACGTCGGCACGTACGTCGCCGACATGGACGTCGTGGCGCGCGAGTGCCGCTGGACGACCGGGCGCTCGCCGGAGAACGGCGGCGCGGGCGACTCCTCCGTGCTCACCGCGTACGGCGTCTTCCAGGGCATGCGCGCCTCGGCCCAGCACCTGTGGGGCGACCCCACGCTGCGCGGCCGCAAGGTCGGCGTCGCCGGGGTCGGCAAGGTGGGGCACTACCTGGTGGAGCACCTGCTGGAGGACGGCGCCCAGGTCGTGATCACCGACGTACGGGAGGAGTCCCTGCGGCGGGTGACCGACAAGCACCCCGAGGTGAGCGTGGTCGCCGACACCGAGGCGCTGATCCGGGTCGAGGGCCTCGACATCTACGCGCCCTGCGCGCTGGGCGGTGCGCTGAACGACGCGAGCGTGCCGGTGCTGACCGCGTCGGTCGTGTGCGGCGCGGCCAACAACCAGCTCGCGCACCCGGGGGTCGAGAAGGACCTCCAGGACCGGGGGATCCTGTACGCGCCCGACTACGTGGTGAACGCGGGCGGGGTCATCCAGGTCGCCGACGAGCTGCACGGCTTCGACTTCGACCGGTGCAAGAAGAAGGCCGCGAAGATCTTCGACACCACGCTGCAAATCTTCGCACGAGCAAAGGAAGAGGGTGTTCCTCCGGCCGCGGCGGCCGACCGGATCGCCGAGGCACGGATGGCCGAGGCGCGCGCCCGACGCTGACTCGCGGGCCCGGCTCGCCGTCGGGAGGGGGCGGGGGGAGACATCGCTCACCCCCCTCGGCGGGTCGGGCGTCAGGAAGGGGCTAAAATCGCGGTTGACCAGCGGGGACGGGGCTCCTCGCCGGCGGTGCTTCGAGGTGTCTCCTGCGGGCGGCGTACCGTATGGCCAAAGAAGCAGGTACCGTTGAAGTCCTGCGGACCGGTCTCTTCACGGAGAGCCCGTTCCCAACCATGAACGCGTGTCAAGACTCTGGGGCCGTCGAGCCCCGTCACCGAGGGGGTCGAGCCATGGGGCGCGGCCGGGCAAAGGCCAAGCAGACGAAGGTCGCCCGCCAGCTGAAGTACAGCAGCGGCGGGACTGACCTCTCGCGTCTGGCCAATGAGCTGGGCGCTTCGACTTCGCAACAGCCGCCGAATGGCGAGCCGTTCGAGGACGATGACGAGGAAGACGACCCGTACGCACAGTACGCGTCGCAGTACAACGACGATGACGACGACGATGAGTCGGGTCCTTCGTCGCAGCGCCGGGGCGCTTGACGCTTCGGTTCTGGTGCGTTCAGTTCGGTTCAGTTGGGTTCTGGCAGTTCTGGCGTTCGTACACCTCGAACATTTTCATAAGGTCTGAGCAGTTCCACCGGACCCGGTCCTGGGCTTTCGCCCCGGGCCGGGTTCTGTGCGTCCCGGGGCGTGCGCGGTGGGGTGCGGTGCCCGGCCAGGTGGGACATGGCCGGGCTTCCGTGTCCTACTTCGCGTAGTCGCCGGTGAGCTCGGCGCCGTCGCGGTGCTCGCCACGGACCAGGATCTCGCCCGCGACCCACGACTCGACGCCCCGGTCCCCCAGCGTGGCCAGAGCGACCTCGACCGACTCCTGGGGAACGACGGCGATCATGCCGACGCCCATGTTGAGGGTCTTCTCCAGCTCCAGGCGCTCGACCTTGCCCGCCTGGCCGACGACGTCGAAGACGGCGCCGGGGGTCCAGGTGGAGCGGTCGACCGTGGCGTGCAGGTGGTCCGGGATGACCCGGGCCAGGTTGTTGGCCAGGCCGCCGCCCGTGACGTGGCTGAACGCGTGGACCTCGGCGGTGCGGGTGAGGGCCAGGCAGTCCAGTGAGTAGATCTTGGTCGGCTCCAGGAGTTCCTCGCCGAGGGTGCGGCCGAATTCGGCCACCTCGCGGTCGAGGGACCAGCCGGCGCGGTCGAAGACGACGTGACGCACGAGCGAGTACCCGTTGGAGTGAAGACCGGAGGAGGCCATCGCGATCACCGCGTCGCCCTCCCGGATCCGGTCCGCACCGAGCAACTGGTCGTACTCCACGACGCCGGTGCCCGCGCCCGCCACGTCGAAGTCGTCCGGGCCGAGCAGGCCCGGGTGCTCGGCCGTCTCGCCGCCGACCAGGGCGCAGCCCGCGAGGACGCAGCCTTCGGCGATGCCCTTCACGATGGCGGCGACACGCTCGGGATGCACCTTGCCGACGCAGATGTAGTCGGTCATGAACAACGGTTCGGCACCGCAGACGACGAGGTCGTCGACGACCATGCCGACGAGGTCGTGGCCGATGGTGTCGTACACGCCCATCTGCCGGGCGAGGTCGACCTTCGTGCCGACGCCGTCGGTCGCGGAGGCGAGCAGCGGACGCTCGTAGCGCTTGAGGGCGGAGGCGTCGAAGAGACCGGCGAAACCGCCGAGGCCACCGAGGGTCTCGGGGCGCTTCGTCTTCTTCACCCACTCCTTCATCAGCTCTACGGCACGGTCGCCGGCTTCGATGTCGACGCCCGCGGCCGCGTAGCTGGCACCGGTGCCCGTCTGCGGAGCAGACCCAGAAGACTCAGTAGGCATGAGGGTGAGAACTTTCGTGTCGTACAGCAGGGTCAGACGGGCGAGCTACGGGCGACGGAGCGCGTCGGCGGCGGCCGTGTTGGCCGGTCCCGCCGCGAGTTCGGTCTCCAGTAGCTGCTTGCCGAGGAGCTCCGGGTCGGGGAGTTCCATGGGGTACTCGCCGTCGAAGCAGGCACGGCAGAGGTTCGGCTTGTCGATCGTCGTGGACTCGATCATGCCGTCGATGGAGATGTACGAGAGGGAGTCGGCGCCCAGCGAGGTGCCGATCTCCTCGATGGTCATGCCGTTGGCGATCAGCTCGGCGCGGGTCGCGAAGTCGATGCCGAAGAAGCACGGCCACTTCACGGGCGGCGAGGAGATGCGGATGTGGATCTCCGCCGCGCCCGCCTCGCGGAGCATTTTCACCAAGGCGCGCTGGGTGTTGCCTCGGACGATCGAGTCGTCGACCACGACCAGGCGCTTGCCCTTGATGACTTCCTTGAGCGGGTTGAGCTTCAGACGGATGCCGAGCTGGCGGATCGTCTGGGACGGCTGGATGAAGGTCCGGCCGACGTAGGCGTTCTTGACGAGACCTGAGCCGTACGGAATCCCGCTGGCTTCGGCGTAACCGATCGCGGCGGGGGTGCCCGATTCGGGTGTCGCTATGACGAGATCGGCCTCGGCAGGGGCTTCCTTGGCCAGTTTGCGTCCCATCTCGACCCGGCTGAGATAGACGTTGCGGCCCGCGATGTCGGTGTCGGGGCGCGCGAGGTAGACGTACTCGAAGACACAGCCCTTGGGCTTCGCTTCTGCGAATCGGGAGGTGCGGAGACCGTTCTCGTCGATCGCGATCATCTCGCCCGGCTCGACCTCGCGGACGTACGAAGCGCCGCAGATGTCGAGGGCGGCGGACTCGGAGGCCACCACCCAGCCGCGCTCCAGACGGCCCAGCACCAGCGGGCGGATGCCCTGCGGGTCGCGGGCCGCGTACAGCGTTCCCTCGTCCATGAAGACGAGGGAGAAGGCGCCCTTCACCTTGGGGAGCACCTTTGCGGCGGCCTCCTCCAGCTTCAGGGGCTTGCCGTCGTCGTCGGTCTGGCCCGCGAGGAGGGCTGTGACCAGGTCGGTGTCGTTGGTGGCCGCCACCTGGGTGGCACGGCCGTTCTCCTTGGGGAGCTCGGCGACCAGTTCGGCGAGCTGCGCCGTATTGACCAGGTTTCCGTTGTGGCCGAGCGCGATCGAACCGTGCGCGGTGGCACGGAATGTCGGCTGCGCGTTCTCCCACACCGAGGCTCCGGTGGTGGAGTAGCGGGCGTGACCGACCGCGATATGGCCCTGGAGGGAGCCGAGAGAGGTTTCGTCGAAGACTTGCGAGACCAGTCCCATGTCCTTGAAGACGAGGATCTGGGACCCGTTGCTTACTGCGATACCGGCGGACTCTTGTCCACGGTGTTGCAGTGCATACAGTCCGAAATAGGTGAGCTTGGCGACCTCTTCGCCGGGAGCCCAGACACCGAAGACGCCGCAAGCGTCCTGGGGGCCTTTCTCACCGGGGAGCAGGTCGTGGTTGAGTCGTCCATCACCACGAGGCACGGCACCGAGTGTAGGCGAGATCGACCACTGGTCCGAATTGGGGATACGAACCGGCCCTGACCCGGGACGAAACGGTCCTGCTGCTGCCCAGGTCAGGGCCTTTCGGGACGGGGCGGAGGGGCCTCTTCCGGTGACGCCTACGGGGTGGCCGTGGCCTCCAGTCCCACACCGGCAGGACCGGTGAGGGAGAGGCTGCGGCCGTCCACGGTGTACGTCGCCTCGCCGGTCAGCACCTTCAGGAGCTTCTTCTCGACCTCGCCCGCCGCGCCCTGGCACATCATCCGCGTGGTGGCGATGCGGCCGAATGCGAGGGTTCCGTCCTTGGCCTCGGCCTTCCCGTTGAGCGAGTTGCAACCGGTGCGACCGCGTACCGAACCGTCCTTGCCGAAGGTCAGGTACGCCTTCCCGGCGAGGTCCTGCGGCAGGGTGGCGGCGGTGCTGTCGCCGCCGCCCACGGTCTTGCGGTCCGCGAACGACGTGACGGTCCACTTGGTCCCGGCGAGCGGGGCCGCCGCCTCCGCCTTGGGGTTCGACGTCAGCGCGACGGTGTCCCCCTTGGCCGTGGTCAGGGTGAGCCGGTCGCCCTCCACCTTCGCCTTCAGCTGCTCCTTGAACGCCTTGCGCATCGACAGCTCGAAGTCCTGTACGTCACAGGCCATTTGAGTGGACATCAGCTTGTCGAGATCGACGGCGTCGCCCTTGACGGAGGCCCTGCCGGTGAAGGAGTTGCAGCCGTAGTTGCCCTTGACCGCACCCTTGTCGTCGATCTGCACGAAGGTGTTCTTGGGCGCGGTGGCCTTCCGGCCGCCGACCGTGGCGCTCTCCACCGTCCACTTGACGCCGGTCAGCGCGAGGTCCGTCTGCACGGTGCCCTGCTCGTTGCCCTTTCTGTCGCCGCCCGCCTGGGAACCCGGGGTCGTCTCCGTACCGCAGGCACTCAGCGCGAGGAGCGCCACGACGGTGACGGGCACCCCCAGCACTTTCAGCGGCGTGCGCATCCGCGGCGTGCTCATTCGCGGCGTGAGCTTCGGCGTCTTGAGCTTCGGCGTCTTCTGCATGCCGCTGTGACGGAACTGGTGGCGGCACCGGTTCCACTTCCCCCGGCACAGGGCTTCCCTTTCATCCCAGAATCGGCAGCACCCCCACCAGATCCGCACGCTCCCCACTGGCCCTGACCTGCGCTTTCTCAATCGCGTCGGCCCATTGTGTACGTCCTGTGGCAAGCCGGATCCAGGTCAGCGGGTCGGTCTCCACGACGTTCGGCGGGGTGCCCCGGGTGTGCCTGGGGCCCTCGATGCACTGCACCACCGCGAAGGGCGGAATCCGTACCTCCGTGGAGGCTCCGGGGGCCTTCACGGCGAGCGCGTCCGCCAGTACCCGCGTGCAGGCGGCCAGGGCCTGCCGGTCGAACGGGACCTCGACGCCGGTGGCCCGGGCCAGGTCGTCGCTGTGCACGACCAGCTCGACCGTACGGGTCACGAGGAAGTCCGCGAAGCGCATCGCCCCGACCCGGGTCCGCACGACCCGGTCGTCGGCCGCGCCCGGCAGCACCTCGGCGATGTCGGCCGCGACCCGCCCGTACAGCTCGGCGACGGGCGCGCCCGCCGCGACGGCCCGTGTGTCGTCCGCGACCTGCCCGGCGTACTTCTCCGTCGTGAACGGCCAGTCCAGCAGGCCCACTTCGGCGGACTCCGGTGCGGGCTCACCCAGACCCCGTACGACAGAACTCACCGCCATCGACAGGTGCGCGGCCAGCTCCCGCACCGACCACTCCCCGAGCCCGCTCGGCCCTGCCAGCTGCTCCTCGGAAAGCCCCTCGACGACCTCCCGGACCAGCCCGAACTGGGCGAGCACGGCGGCCCGGGTCTTCACCGGGTCGTACGCACGGGGCTTCTTCCGGCCGGTCGCGGAGCCCTTCGCGGAGCGAGTGTTCTGTGCCATGTCTCCGAGACTAGAGGCCGGGTCTGACAACGCCGGTCACGACGGCTCCACCGGCCCGACCACGTCGACCCCGGCCAGCCGGACGTGTTCCCTGCCGTCCTTCCCCGGAGCCCACGGCGAGTACAGCACCGCGACCCCCGCGCCCTCGTGGAGAGCTCCGTAGACAACAGCGTCCCCGGCCCGGACCGGACCCGCGTCCTGCACCCCCTCCCCTCCGACCACCAACAACGACTCCTCGTACGCCACCGCCCGACAGCCGATCGCCGCCCCTGCCGACCGGGGGTCCATGACGGCGGTCAGCCGCTGCCGCGTCGGCCGGCCCGAAACGAGCATCCGCACCACCGGCTGCTCCCCGGTGCTCAACGCCCGACGTACGGATCGCAGTTGGAACCCGCGCACCACCAGCGCGATCCCCGGCAGCAGGAAGGGAAGGGCGGCCAGCTGCTGGCCGATCGCGTCGTACGGTTCGGCCGCGCCGTCGTCGACCACCGTCCGGGAGAGCACCGCCCCCGTGCCGCGCGTGGCTCGCGCGTCCCGGGCGTCGTGCACCGCCGTTGCCACCACGCCCCACACCAGGAACGCACATCCCACCAGCACCAGCGGCACCCCCACGCCCAGCCTCCGCCGCACCCTCGCGTCGGGCCCGAACCCCTTGGGCAGCGGCGCCGTGCGCCCCTTGCTCGCGTCGAGCGCCACCGCGCTCTGCCGCCGCCGCGCCCGCAGTCTCAGTACGACGAGGAGGAGAGCGAGCGCGGGTCCCGCGGTGAACAGGGCCAGTCCCGCCCAGTCGGTCGCGACGTACCCGGCCCCGCCCTGGACCGCCAGCACCACCCCGTCCAGTACCGCCAGCGGCAGCGTGAACAGCGCGACCCGGGGCATCCGCACGCACCAGTACGGCAGCAGCCCCACGAAGAGCATCAGCAGGTAGCCGCCCCACTGGGTGCCGCACGTGTCGTCCTCCGTGCACGGCGGCCCGGTATCGGCGGACCCCAGCAGCATCAGGCCCGCCAGCAGCACCACCGCCAGCCCCCACCCCACGGCCCACGGCCGCAGCCACCCGGGCAGCGCGGCGGCCCGCCACGCCTCGGCGGCCTCCGGGCTCCAGGGCTCGGCCTCGGGCGGATGCGCACCCGCCGGAAGCGGGGTGCGCGGAGGCAACGCGGCGAAATCGCTCATGGGCGCAGTATCGGCGGAACGCCCGCTTCTGTCAGGGCCGTCGCCCCGCCCCCGGACGTCGCCGGTCCCCCCTCAGAACAGCCAGTACACGCACGCCGTCCACACCAGCAGCACCACCACCAGCACCGGCCCCAACGGCATCCCCTGCTCCGCCGGCGCACTGTCGCGCACGGGACGCAGCTCCGGGTCGGCGAGCATCGCGCGGATCGCTTCGGCGGCCTGCCCCGCCGTGTGCCCGGCCGCGTTCCGCTGCTCCAGTTTCGTCCAGCCGGTCGGCCGCAGGGCCGCCGCCGAGCCCTTGGCCCCGCGTACGACGAAGCTGTCGCTGTCGCTCTCGATCTTCTTGATATCCGCCCAGCGCACCAGCTTCACCCGCCAGGGTCCCGCCACCCAGACCCCGGAGCGGTCGGCCGTCACCCGCCAGTTGAGCCCCGTCGCGGCGGCGGACACCCAGAACGGCAGGGAGATCACCGCCACCCACACCGACCAGGTCATCTCGCCGGCCGGGATCACGACGATCACCGTGGCCGCCAGGAAGAGGGAGAACGCGCCCACCGCCCGGCCGATCGCGGTGGTCGACCACTGCCGCGGATCGGCGGTGGACCTCGGCGCGGGGGCCTTCGAGTGCTCGGTGTTCTCCATGGCTCTTTCCACCCCGTCGTTCTCTGTGTTCTGTGTACGGACCCTGCGCGCGGCCCCGACCAGGTCCCCCGCACCCCACCGGAAGCGGCCCCGCCCCGGTCACCCCGGGGCGGGGCCGCACTCATCCACGTAACGGACGAACAGGACGACTCAGGCCAGCAGGCCGGGAATCGTCGCCTCGTGCGCCGCCTTCAGCTCGCTCAGCGGGATGCTGAACTCGCCCTGGATCTCGATCTCGTCGCCGTCCACGACACCGATGCGCGTGACGGGCAGCCCACGGGCCCCGCACATGTCGTTGAAGCGGAGCTCCTCGCTGCGCGGGATCGACACGACCGCACGGCCCGCCGACTCCGAGAACAGGAACACGAACGGGTCGAGACCGTCCGGCACCACCAGCCGCGCACCCTTCCCGCCACGGAGGCAGGACTCGGTGACGGCCTGGACGAGGCCGCCGTCGCTCAGGTCGTGGGCGGCGTCGATCATGCCGTCCCGCGACGCCGAGATCAGGATCTCGCCGAGCAGCTTCTCGCGCGCCAAGTCGACCTTCGGCGGCATGCCGCCGAGGTGGCCGTGCACGACCTCCGACCACGCGGAGCCGCCGAGCTCCTCGTGCGTGTCGCCGAGGAGGTAGAGCAGCTGCCCCTCCTTCGCGAACGCCATCGGCGTGCGGCGCGCGACGTCGTCGATCACACCGAGGACCGCGACGACGGGCGTCGGATGGATCGCGGTCTCACCGGTCTGGTTGTACAGAGAAACGTTGCCACCGGTCACCGGAGTTCCCAGTTCCAGACATCCGTCCGCGAGACCACGGGTGGCCTCCGCGAACTGCCACATCACGTCCGGGTCCTCGGGGGAACCGAAGTTGAGGCAGTCCGAGATGGCGAGGGGCTTCGCACCGGTCGTCGCGACGTTCCGGTACGACTCGGCGAGCGCCAGCTGCGCACCCGTGTACGGGTCGAGCTTGGCGTAGCGCCCGTTGCCGTCCGTCGACATCGTGACGCCGAGACCGGTCTCGGCGTCGATGCGCACCATGCCCGCGTCCTCGGGCATGGCCAGCACCGTGTTGCCCTGCACGAAGCGGTCGTACTGGTCCGTGATCCACGCCTTGGACGCCTGGTTGGGCGAGGCGACCAGCTTCAGGACCTGCTCGCGCAGCTCCGCGCCGTTCGCCGGGCGGGCCAGCTTGTTCGCGTCGTCGGCCTGGAGGGCGTCCTGCCAGGAGGGACGGGCGTACGGCCGGTGGTAGGTGGGGCCCTCGTGGGCCACGGACCTCGGCGGTACGTCCACGATCTGCTCGCCGTGCCAGAAGATCTCCAGCTGCGAGCCCTCGGTCACCTCACCGATGACGGTGGCGATGACGTCCCACTTCTCGCAGATCTCCAGGAAGCGCTCGACGTGCTGCGGCTCGACGATCGCGCACATGCGCTCCTGCGACTCGCTCATGAGGATTTCCTCGGGCGAGAGCGAGGAGTCACGCAGCGGCACGGTGTCCAGCTCGACGCGCATGCCGCCGGAACCGGCGGACGCCAGCTCCGAGGTGGCACAGGACAGCCCGGCACCGCCGAGGTCCTGGATGCCCGCGACCAGCTTCTCCTGGAAGATCTCCAGGGTGCACTCGATGAGGAGCTTCTCCTGGAAGGGGTCGCCGACCTGGACGGCGGGACGCTTGGTGGGCTTCGCATCGTCGAAGGTCTCCGACGCGAGCACCGAGACACCGCCGATGCCGTCGCCGCCGGTGCGAGCCCCGTACAGGATGACCTTGTTGCCGGGCCCGGACGCCTGCGCGAGGTGGATGTCCTCGTGCCTCATGACGCCGATGCAACCGGCGTTGACCAGCGGGTTGCCCTGGTAGCAGGCGTCGAAGACGACCTCGCCGCCGATGTTCGGCAGCCCGAGGCAGTTTCCGTAACCGCCGATGCCCGCGACGACACCGGGCAGTACCCGCTTCGTGTCGGGGTGGTCGGCGGCGCCGAAGCGCAGCGGGTCCACGACCGCGACCGGACGCGCACCCATGGCGAGGATGTCGCGGACGATGCCGCCGACGCCGGTGGCCGCGCCCTGGTAGGGCTCGATGTACGAGGGGTGGTTGTGCGACTCGACCTTGAAGGTGACCGCGTAGCCCTGGCCGACGTCGACGACACCGGCGTTCTCGCCGATCCCGACGAGCATGGCGTCGTTGGCCGGGACCTTCTCGCCGAACTGCTTGAGGTGGACCTTGCTGCTCTTGTACGAGCAGTGCTCGGACCACATCACGGAGTACATGGCGAGCTCGGCGCCGGTGGGACGGCGGCCGAGGATCTCGCGGATCTTGGCGTACTCGTCCTCCTTGAGGCCGAGTTCCTTCCAGGGCTGCTCGACCTCGGGGGTTCCCGCAGCGTGCTTGACGGTGTCCAGGCTGTGCTTGATTGCGCCTTCGCTGCGCTCAGTCGTCATCAGGCGTTGACCAGCTTCTTCAGGATCGAGGTGAAGAACCCGAGCCCGTCGGTACGGCCCGTACCGATCAGCGGCTCGACGGCGTGCTCGGGGTGCGGCATCAGACCGACGACGTTGCCCGCCGCGTTCGTGATCCCGGCGATGTCCCGGAGCGAGCCGTTCGGGTTGGTGTCGAGGTAGCGGAACGCCACCCGGCCCTCCGCCTCCAGCTCGTCGAGCGTGCGCTCGTCGGCGACGTACCGGCCGTCCATGTTCTTCAGCGGTACCGAGATCTCCTGGCCCTGCTCGTAATCGAGGGTCCAGGCGGTCTCCGTGTTCTCCACCCGCAGCTTCTGGTCGCGGCAGATGAAGTGGAGGTGGTTGTTCCGGAGCATCGCGCCGGGCAGCAGGTGTGCCTCGGTGAGGATCTGGAAGCCGTTGCAGATGCCGAGGACCGGCATTCCGGCCTTCGCCTGCTCGATGACCGTGTCCATCACCGGGGAGAAGCGCGAGATGGCTCCGGCCCGGAGGTAGTCGCCGTACGAGAAGCCCCCGGCGAGGACCACGGCGTCGACCTGGTGGAGGTCCTTGTCGCGGTGCCAGAGGGACACCGGCTCGGCACCGGCGAGGCGGACGGCGCGCAGCGCGTCCTGGTCGTCGAGCGTGCCGGGGAAGGTGACGACTCCGATGCGAGCAGTCACTTCTCTTCCTCCACCTTCACGGTGAAGTCCTCGATGACGGTGTTGGCGAGGAACGTTTCGGCCATCTCGTGGATGCGGGCGAGGGCGGCCTCGTCGACCGGCCCCTCCACCTCCAGCTCGAAACGCTTCCCCTGGCGGACGTCCGCGATTCCCTTGAAGCCGAGACGGGGCAGTGCACGCTGCACCGCCTGTCCCTGCGGGTCGAGAATCTCGGGCTTGAGCATGACGTCGACTACGACGCGTGCCACTGGCACTCCCGGTGTGGTGTGGTGCTTAAGGCGGTTTCACCAGCGTACCCGCCCAAAAATTCTACGCGGGTAGATATCGTCTCGAACGATCACGTTCCGGTATCGGCACCGGCAACCCGAGGAAAAATCAAGGAAAAATGCGGCGCCCCTCATTGCCTCGGACACGCGGACGGAATTGACTGGGCTTCACAATGCAATGCCTCCCCCTGTACAAAGGAATACAAGGGAAAGCAACATTGCACTTGAGTTGCTTCAAAACCGTCGGAAGGCCGACATCGCCGCACGTCAGCGCGGTGACCTCGGGACTGCCGCCGGTACTCGTCCGCTAGGAAGGACCGATATCCGTGGCTCAACGCGTAGTGGTCACGCTCTCCGACGACATCGACGGAGGAGAAGCGGCGGAAACGGTGACCTTCGGCCTCGACGGGAAGTCGTACGAGATCGACCTCAATCCCGCCAATGCAAAGAAACTGCGCACGGCTCTGATGCCGTACGTGACGGCAGCGCGAAAGCACTCGAAGTCGGGCAATGTGTACCGGCACACCTCGGTCGCCCCCGACCCGGCGGCGGTGCGCGCCTGGGCGCGGTCGCACCGGATGGAGGTACCGGCCAGGGGCCGCATCCCGAAGAAGGTCTACGAGGCGTTCGCCGAAGCCTCCTGACCGGAAGCCTTCTGACGGGACGCCTTGTGACGGGAAGCCTCCTGTCGGGACGCCTCCTGACGGAGCGACAGATGTCCGGTCCGGCCCGCGAGGTCGGCCGGAACCGATTTGCATCACACCCGGGTACCTGGGCTAAAGTCTGGAGCACGCCGAAGGGCAAGGCCGCAAGGCCCCGCCTCACGCAGCGTGCGGGTGTAGTTCAGTAGCAGAACATCCTCCTTCCAGGGGGAAGGCGCAGTGTGCAATTCCTGTCACCCGCTCTGCATCGCCTCAACCGGTTTCCGGCAGCCCCGGAGCATCGGGTAAGGTGAAGCAGCACCACCAAGCAGTACCCCTTGCGGACGTAGCTCAGTTGGTAGAGCGCAACCTTGCCAAGGTTGAGGTCGCCAGTTCGAACCTGGTCGTCCGCTCCATGTGAAAGGCCCCGGTCATTGCGACCGGGGCCTTTCGCGTTACTCCGACGCCGACGCCCCTCATGACATTTGTCATCGGGAATCGTGACAGCGCGCACTGCCACCGCCTCCCGGCCGACGGGAGTCTGGGGACATGACCACCAACGCAGAGCTTGTCATCGACGTCGAAGGGCTCCGGCGGACGTACGCCGGGGGGTTCGAGGCCGTCCGATCCGTCTCCTTCTCCGTGGCTCGCGGTGAACTCTTCGCGCTGCTCGGCACCAACGGCGCGGGCAAGACCTCCACCCTGGAGCTGCTCGAAGGTCTCGCCGCACCGACCGGCGGCCGGGTCCGGATCCTGGGGCACGACCCGTTCACCGAGCGGGCGCAGGTACGTCCCCATGTGGGCGTGATGCTCCAGGAGGGCGGATTCCCCTCGCAGTTGACGGTGCTGGAGACCGCCCGGATGTGGGCGGGCTGCACGAGCGGCGCACGTCCCGTCGAGGAGGCGCTGGAGCTGGTGGGGCTGGCGAAGCGTCGATCCGTACGGGTCATCCAGCTGTCCGGCGGTGAACGGCGGCGGCTCGACCTGGCGATGGCGGTGCTCGGGCGGCCCGAGGTGCTCTTCCTGGACGAGCCGACGACCGGCCTGGACGCCGAAGGGCGGCGCGAGACCTGGGAGTTGGTGCGGGAGCTGCGCGATCAGGGCACGACCGTACTGCTGACGACGCACTACCTCGAAGAGGCCGAGGAGCTGGCCGACCGGCTGGCGATCATGCACGAGGGCCGGATCGCCGCCGAGGGGCGGGTGGACGAGGTGGTCGCCGCGCACCCGTCGCGGATCAGCTTCGAGCTGCCGCAGGGATACCACCTGGGGGACCTGCCGCCGCTCGGACAGCTCGGCGTAACGGAGCACCGACTGAACGGCAGGACGGTCCAGTTGACGACTCCGGCCCTCCAGCGCGCGGCCACCGGGCTGTTGGTCTGGGCGGAGTCGGCAGGGGTGGAGCTGCGCGGACTCGACGTGCGGTCGGCCTCGCTGGAGGAGGCGTTCCTGCACATCGCGCGGGACGCGAAGACGACGGCGGACACGACGGCGAACACGACCGCGAACGCGGCTCGCAAGGACAAGGAAGAGGTGGCGGCGCGATGAGCGTGACGCTGACGCAGGACACGCGCCAGGCGGCGTCGGACGGCGCACGCACCACGACCGCAGGCCGGATGAAGGCGATGGCGCGGGCCGAACTCACCCTGCTGGGCCGCAACAAGGCCAGTCTGGTGATGATCCTGGTGATGCCGGTCGTCCTGACCTTCTCCTCCCTCTCGGTCACCAAGGGGATGGACCTGGAGAAGTACGGTCTGTCGCTCGGCACGATGCTGATCCCGACGGCGATGACGTACGTGATGATCGGCAGCGTCTACACCACGCTGGTCGGCACGTACGTCACCCGCCGCGAGGAGCTGGTGCTCAAGCGGCTGCGGACCGGCGAGCAGGGCGACATCGAGATCCTGGCGGGCACCTCGATCGCCGCGCTCGTGGCGGGCCTGGTGCAGGCCGTGCTGCTGCTGGTGGCCGGGGTCGTGCTGCTGGACGCTCAGATGCCGTCCAACGTGCTGTTCGTGGTGGTGGGCATCGTGCTGGGGATCGGTCTCGCGGTGCTCCTCGCGGTGGCGACCACGGCGTTCACGAAGAGCGCGGAGGGGGCGCAGCTCACCATCGCGCCGGTGATGTTCCTGTCGATGTTCGGCTCCGGGCTGTTCTTCCCGCTGGAGGCGCTCCCGGACACCGCCGCGAGGATCTGCGAACTGCTGCCGTTCTCCCCGGTGGTGGAGCTGATGCGGGGCGGCTGGTCGGGCGGGCTGAGCTGGACCGGAGCGCTCGGGGACGTGGCCATCGTGGCGGCCTGGACCGTACTGTCGGTGTACACGGCCAAGAGGCGGTTCCACTGGGAGCCGCGGCGGTAGCAGCCGGGCTCCGGCCTCCGTCCCGGCCCGGGGCGGGGGGCCGGTTCGTCGAGGGAGTGGTGGCGGGGATGAAGGGCTTCTGGCGGGGGCGCAGCAAGGCGGCGAAGCTGGATCTGTACATGCGGGGCACGCTGTACATGCTCCCGTGGGCGATTCCGCTGGGGCTGCTGGCCCCCGTGCCCGCGCAGTTGATGCGGGACCCGGATTCCACCGCGCTGCTCCAGGGCCTGATCGCCGTGGTGCTGGTGCTGTGCGCGCTCTCGATGTATGCCATGACGCACGGGTTCGCCCACCGACTGCACGGAGCGCCGCCCCCGTGGCGGACCGCCGTGGTGGCCCTGCTGCTCGGTGCGCTGGTCGTGGTGCTGGCGGTGGCCCTCCAGACCGTGGGCGGGCTCGGAGACATCGACCCCGTCGGCGCGGACATGGTCATGTTCATCTTCTACGGGCTGCTCCCCGCCGGGCTGTGCGTCTTCGGCCTGTCGACGGTGCCCCGGTTGCTGCTGGGCACGGCCGTGGCCGCGGTCCTGACGGCCGTCGGCGTGTACGCCGCGACGGGAAGCCAGCACCTCGCCCTGCCTGTCGCGCTGATGTTCCCGGTCGCGGCCCTGACCGTCCTCGGGGTCTACCGCCCTTCGCTCTGGTTCATGGCGATGATCTGGGAGCTCGACCGGGCCCGGGACACCGAGGCCCGCCTCGCGGTCGCCGAGGAGCGGCTGCGGTTCGGGCGGGACCTGCACGACGTGATGGGCCGCAACCTCGCCGTCATCGCGCTCAAGAGCGAGCTCGCGGTGCAGCTCGCCGAGCGCGGCAGGCCCGAGGCGGTCGCGCAGATGGCCGAGGTGCAGCGGATCGCGCAGGAGTCGCAGCGCGAGGTGCGGGCGGTCGTGCGCGGGTACCGGGAGGCCGACCTGCGCAACGAGATCGAGGGGGCGCGCGGGGTGCTCGCCGCCGCCGGAATCACCTGCGTCGTCGAGGACGGCCTCGCCGCCGACCTGCCGGACGGCGTGCAGTCGGCGCTCGGCTGGGTCGTCCGCGAGACGACCACCAACGTGCTGCGGCACGGCAACCCCAAGAGCTGCACCCTGCGCCTCACCTCCGACGGGGTCCGCGCGGTCCTGGTCGTCGAGAACGACGGGGCGGGCTCCGGCACCCCCGTCGGACCGTCCGGGCTGTCCGGCTCGGGCCTGGCGGGGCTGCGGGAGCGGCTGGCCGCGGTGGGCGGGTCGCTCGTCGCGGGGGCGGCGGAGGACGGCCTGTTCCGGGTCCGGGCGGAGGTCCCGCTGACGGCTCCGGACGATCCCGCGTCACGTGTTCGTCCGCGTACGGAAGAGAAGGTCGAGGGAATGGCACCGGAATCGAGCGCACCCGCCCCGGGCGGCACGGCGAGGCTCTTCGGGCGGTTCGGCCGCTCCGGCGCGAAGGCGGGTGCCGCATGAGTGCTGTCGTACGGGTACTGCTCGCCGACGACGAGCACCTCATCCGGGGGGCGCTGGCCGCGCTGCTCGCGCTGGAGGACGACCTGGAGGTGGTCGCGGAGGCGGCGACCGGGCCCGAGGCGCTGGCCATGGCGCTCCAGCACCGGCCGGACGTGGCGGTGCTGGACCTTCAGATGCCGGGGATGGACGGTGTGGCGGTGGCCACATCGCTGCGGACCGCGCTGCCCGACTGCAAGACCATGATCGTGACCAGTCACGGGCTGCCGGGGCACCTGAAGCGGGCGCTCGCGGCGGGGGTGCGGGGGTTCGTGCCGAAGACCGTGAGCGCGCAGCGGCTGGCCGAGATCATCCGTACCGTACAGGCCGGAAACCGTTATGTGGACCCGGAGTTGGCGGCGGACGCGATCGCGGCCGGGGACTCGCCGCTGACCGCGCGGGAGGCCGAGGTGCTGGAGCTGGCGGCGCACGGGGCCCCGGTCGCGGAGATCGCCGAGCGGGCCGCGCTCAGCCAGGGGACCGTACGGAACTACCTGTCGTCGGCGGCGTCGAAACTGGGGGCGGAGAACCGTCATGCGGCGGTGCGTCTCGCCCGCGAGCGAGGTTGGGTATAGTTGGCCTCGCGCCACGGCGCAACGCGGACGTAGCTCAGTTGGTAGAGCGCAACCTTGCCAAGGTTGAGGTCGCCAGTTCGAACCTGGTCGTCCGCTCCAGATGGGAAGAAGGCCCCGGTCATCGCGACCGGGGCCTTCTTCGTGCTGTCCGGCACCGGGGGTTCCGGTGCCGGACGGCCGTACTACGACCAGCTCTGGCCGGTCAGGCGCTCGTACGCCTCGACGTACTTGGCGCGGGACGCGTCGATGATCTCCTGCGGGAGGGCGGGCGGCGGGCTCGAGGACTTCGGGTCCCAGCCGGACGCCTGCGAGCTCAGCCAGTCGCGGATGAACTGCTTGTCGAAGGACTTCTGCGCGCGGCCCGGCTGCCAGTCGTCGGCGGGCCAGAAGCGCGAGGAGTCCGGGGTGAGGACCTCGTCGGCGATGACGAGCTGCTCGCCGTCGCCGGACGCGTCGGGCTCGTAGCCGAACTCGAACTTGGTGTCCGCGAGGATGATGCCCCGGTCGCGGGCGATGTCGCGGGCCCGGCCGTACACCGCGAGGGTGGCCTGGCGGAGCTGGGCTGCGGTCTCCGCACCGACCTGGCGGGCGACCTCCTCGTAGCTCACGTTCTCGTCGTGGTCGCCGACGGCGGCCTTGGTGGCGGGTGTGAAGATCGGGCCGGGCAGCTCCGAGCCGTTCTCCAGGCCCTCGGGGAGGGCGAGGCCGCAGACCGTGCGGGACTCCTTGTACTCGACGAGTCCGGAGCCGGTCAGGTAGCCGCGGGCCACGCACTCGACGGGCACCATGCGCAGGGACTTGCAGACGAGCGTGCGCCCGGCCCAGTCGGCGGGAGCGCCGTCGGGCACGTCCGTGGAGAGGACGTGGTTGGGGATCAGGTCCGCGAGCTGGTCGAACCACCACAGCGAGAGCTGGGTGAGGATGCGGCCCTTGTCGGGGACGTCGGTGGGCAGCACCCAGTCGAAGGCGCTGGTGCGGTCGCTGGCGACCATCACGAGGTCGCCCGCCTCGTTCTGGTACAGGTCGCGCACCTTGCCGGTGTGCAGATGTACCAGGCCCGGCACCTGCTGGGGCTCGGGCTTTACTACGAATCCGGACACGGTTCCTCCCCGTGGTTATGGCCAATCGGTCTCGATTCTCCCGTATGCGCGGGGGAAGCCCCCGGTCAGGGTGGCCGGAGCGCGCGGAACGGGTCCCTACGGATGCGGGGGGAGGGTGCGGGCGGTGGGGCGCGGATGCTGGTCAGGTGCCCTTGGCGATGCGGTCCAGGAGGTTGGCGGTGGCCTTCTGGATGCGGGGGTCGACGTGTCCCGGGCGGTCCAGGGCCGGGGACCAGGCGAAGGTGCCGGAGGCGAAGACGAGGGCGCCGCTCGGCGCGCGGTACAGGGACGTCTCCTGATGCCGCAGGGCGCCTTCGCCGTCGCGGTAGGGGGAGTGGGCGAGCAGGATGCGGCCCCGGTGCTCGGGCAGGGCGGTGCGCGGGAAGTAGCGGTCGGCCTCGCCCGCGACCAGTCCCGGGATCTCGTCGCCCTCCCCCGCGCCGGTGCCCTCCCAGAGCCAGTGCTCGGCGTTGCGCACGACCAGGGGGCTCGGCTCGGGGACTCTTCCCGCGTACTGGATCCCCATCAGCTGCTGCTCCGGTTTGTCGACTTCCCGCCAGAGGGCGGCCCTTCCGGGGCCGCGGCGCTTGCGGCAGGACAGGAGCCGGTCGGGGACGCCGGAGGGCGCGGGGCCCAACTCGACCTGCCAGTACATGGTGTTGGCGGAGAGGAAGACCAGCGAGGTCCCCTGGTCGCGGGCGTGCTCGGCGGCGCGGCGCATGGGGACGGACCAGTACTCGTCGTGCCCGGGGAAGACCAGCCCCCGGTAGCGGGAGGTGTCGACGCGGCCCGCGTGGAGGTCGCGGGCGTCGGCGTACGCGAGGTCGTAGCCGTACCGCTCGGCCCAGCGGATGAAGTCGTACGCGTGCCCGACGTGCAGCGGCAGGCCCTGGCCCGCGTACGGGCGGTCGAAGGAGACGGTGGTGGCGGCGTCCTCCTCGCCGAGGAGCCGCCCGCGCTCGTCCCACGCGTGATAGAGGCTGGCACCGGTGCGGCCGTCCTCCGGGAAGAGGTTGTACGCCTGCCAGGTGACGTCGGGCAGGAGCAGCAGGAAGTCGGCGGGGCGGTCGTCGCGGACGGTGAACGGGACGTGGGTCCGGTGCCCGTCGGCGCTGGTCAGGACGGCGACGTACGCGCCGAGGCTCCAGTACTCGGGGATCTGGAGCCGCCAGGACTGCCACCAGTGGTGGCAGGAGACCGTGCGGTCGACGGCCAGCGGGGCGGGCTGGACGATGCCGGAGAGGCGGGGGCTGGTGTCGACCTTCTGGGCGCCGGCACCGCTGTAGTGCCCGATCCGGTAGACGTACAGGGAGAATTCCTGCGGCGGATTGACCGTGACGTGGAAGTCGACGGCGCCGCCGGGGGACACGGAACCGGAGGACGTGAACCCCTTGATCTGGCAGTTCACGTCGTCGGCGGCGCGCGGGCCCGACGAGCGCCGGGGCGGCGGGACCCTGGCTCCCGTGGCCGGGTCGAGGTCCGCGTACCAGGGGACGACGGTGCCGTCGGCGTCGAGGTACTGGTCGCCGCCGCGGAGCCAGGGCAGGGGGCCCTGGCCGAAGGGGTCGGACACGGCGTGCGCGAGTGCCCCCGAGTCCCAGCGAATCTGCTCCGCCCCCACGTCACTCCCCTCCCTCTGATTCCCTCGGCCGCCCCAGGACGACACCGGTCACCGGTACAACGGTGGTGCATCGGCTGTCAGGTCCAAGAGGCCAGCACATCACATAAAGCACTCACTCCGTCACCGTTCGTCGCGAATTGACGTGAAGCGGAACCTGATACTCCGTTCGTGGGACCTGTCGGCGGTTCTGCGGGAGTTACTGGTGGGGCGGGCGTACGGGGTGAAGGGGCCGGACCGGGGCGGCGCCACGGGCCGACGGGTGCCGCGCACGGAGGGGATCACACCAGGCGGACCGGCTTTTCCGGGCGGACACCGACCTCGGCGAGCCAGCTCCGGAGCGGGCCGGAATCACCGTCCTCGACCAGGCTGAGCACCGGTCCCGCGAGATCGTTCCGCCGCTTCCCCTCGACGAGCAGCGAAGGACCGTCCAGCCAGTCGAGCCCGGGAGCCGCCCCCGCCGTGTCCACGGCCGCGCAGCACACCATCGCGGTGACGTGGTCGGCGAGCAGGTCCCGCCCCGTCCGGGGCGGCTGGATCGGGAAGACCGGCAGCGAATCCCCGCCCCACGCACCGCCGTCCATGAACTCCTGCCCCTCACCGAGTGCGACCGGCACCGGCACGGGGGCCGCCGCCTCCTCGCGGGCGGCCTCGGCGGTGATCCCGGCGGCGAGGGCATCCGTACGCTCCTCGTCGCTGCGCCCGTCGTCGGGCCCCGGCGCACCGTTGAGCGCTATGGTCTCGGCGGCGAGGTGGTCCATGACGCGGGCCAGCGTGGGCCCCGTACGGTCGCCGCCGGTACGGGGGGCTTCCAACCGGTCCAGCACCCGGTGCAGCCGGGCCGCCTCCGTACGCCACTTCCGGTCGACGACTTCCTCCGGATACGCCTGCCAGTCGACCGGCGACCAGTCGGGCCCGACCGCGGCGGGCCCGCCGTGGAAGAGCCGGGCGGCGAGCAGCGAGGCGGCCTCGTCGACCGCGCCGGGCTCCTCCAGGAGGTCGCAGGCGGGCCGCTCCCCGAGCCGGGACGCGAACCCGTCGGCGAGCCGGTCCCGCCGTGACAGCTCCGTCAGGGCGGAGACGACTCCGGCGTCGAGCCGGGAGGGCCAGCGACCCATCCGCCAGGCGGGCAGCGCGACCCTGGTCAGCAGCCGGTCCCAGCCCGCGTAGGCGAGGCCGACCTGCTCCTGGGCGACGATCCGCAGCCCGTAGTCCACGGCCTGTGCGCGCTCGGACGCTGCGGCGGCGACGCCCCGCTCCAGCTGGGTGATGTGCTCGCGGCAGGCGGCGAGAAGGACGCGGGAGATCCGGCCCAGCGGGGCGAGCGCGATCCGCCGCACGACCCCCTGACCGGGTGTGGCGGCGATGGCCGCGGCCGCGTCCAGGCCCCGTACGAAACGGCGGGCGGCGGCTATGTCGGGGTGCGCGGACGGCCCCGTACTGGCGACGACCGGGGCGAGGACGGCCCGCAGCTCGGCGACGCGCATCCACCACAGGAAGGGCGATCCGATGACCAGCACCGGAGCGGTCCCGCCGCGTATGGACTCGGCGGCGCGCCCGCCTTCGTGGGCGGCGCGGCCTCCGCCCCGTACGGACGGGTGGCCTCCGCCCCGTACGGACGGGTGCGAGCGGTCCTCCAGCCAGCTGTCGCAGTCCGGCGTCAGGGCTATCGCGGACGGCGCGGGCACGTCGAGCCGGGCGGCCAGGTCCCGCACCAGGCGGTACAGATCCGGCGCGGACTCCTCACTCAGCTCCACCGTCGGCGTCACGGCGGGCCGGGCCCGCGCGACGACGGCGCCGACCGCGCCCCCCACCAGCAGCACCACCAGGGCGACGCAGGACACGACCCAGCGGGCCACGTCCCAGCCCGCCCCTTCGAGCCGCCCCGACACTCCGCCGACCAGCAGCACCACGGCTGCGGCGGCGGGCAGCAGGACCGCCGCCACCGCACGGCTGCGCACGCGCAGCACCGCGAGGGCACGGGACCGCGCGGCCTGCGCGCCCTGCTCCGTACCGAAGGCACCGGGAGGCCCTCCGGCGGTGCCGGAGCCCCCGGACCCCCCGGAGGCGGGGCCCCCGGAGCCCGTGGAACCAGAACCTGACCGAGAATCGGGGCCAGTGGAACTGGCACCGGAATCAGACACACCGGACATGACCGGATTCACCCCCTCTGCCCTGATCGCCCATCAGTGGGTTGCTCACTCCCCCACTGTGGCACCCGCCACTGACACCGCAATGTCGGTGGGCCAAGTGCCGGAACGCCTGCGCGGCACCCTAGTTGGGGCTTTCGCGCGAGTCATCCGGATGGGCGAGCCGTCACCCGATGGAATGGCTTTGGGTAAAGGTGCTGGCTTTCCCGGGCGAACCCGGGGGTCAGTCGTGCTCCGGTCGTGCTGGGCCGGTGGGCTCCGGTCGTGCCGTGCCGGTCGGCAGCGGTCGTGCCGTGCCGGTCGCAGCGGTCGTGCCGTGCCGGTCGCAGCGGTCGTGACGTGCCGGTCGGCTGCGGTGTCAGGCCCGTCCCGCACCCTCGCCGACCGCTTCGTCGGCTGCGTCGTCGGCCGCCTTCCGGGCGATGTCCGTACGGTGCTGCGAGCCGTCGAGCCGAATCCGCTCGACCGCGCGGTACGCACGGGTGCGCGCCTCGGTGAGGTCGGCGCCGGTCGCGGTCACCGACAGCACCCGCCCGCCCGCGCTCAGCACGGCGCCCGAAGCGTCCAGCTTCGTCCCCGCGTGCAGGACGTACGCGTGCGGGGCGTCCTCGGCGGCCACGTCCGCGAGCCCCTCGACGGGGTCGCCGGTACGCGGCGTACCGGGGTAGTTGTGCGACGCGACGACCACCGTCACGGCGGCGTCCTCACGCCAGGCCAGCGGCGGCAGGACGTCGAGTGTGCCGTTGGCCGCGCCGAGGAGGACTCCCGCGAGGGGAGTGCGCAGCCGGGCGAGGACGACCTGGGTCTCGGGGTCGCCGAAGCGGGCGTTGAACTCGATGACGCGGACGCCGCGCGACGTGAGCGCCAGACCCGCGTACAGCAGCCCGGAGAACGGCGTCCCGCGCCTCCTCAGCTCGTCCACGGTCGGCTGGAGCACGGACTCCATGACCTCGTCCACGAGCTTCGGGTCCGCCCACGGCAGCGGCGAGTACGCGCCCATGCCGCCGGTGTTGGGCCCCTCGTCGCCGTCGAGCGCGCGCTTGAAGTCCTGTGCGGGCTGGAGCGGCAGCACGGTGACCCCGTCGGTGATCGCGAACAGCGACACCTCGGGCCCGTCCAGGAACTCCTCGATCACCACCCGCTCACAGGCCAGCGCGTGCGCCCGCGCCTCCTCGACGTCGTCCGTCACGACGACGCCCTTGCCCGCCGCGAGCCCGTCGTCCTTCACGACGTACGGAGCGCCGAAGGCGGCCAGCGCGGAGTCGATCTCCTCGGGCGTCGTACACACGTAACTGCGCGCCGTGGGCACTCCGGCCGAGGCCATCACGTCCTTGGCGAACGCCTTGGACCCTTCCAGTTCGGCCGCCTCCTTGGACGGCCCGAACACCGGAATCCCGGCTTCGCGCACGGCGTCGGCGACGCCCGCGACGAGCGGGGCCTCCGGGCCTACGACGACGAGACCGGCGTCGAGTTCGGTGGCGAGGCGCGCGACGGCGGCCCCGTCGAGGGCATCGACCGGACGCAGCTCCGCCACTTCCGCGATGCCGGCGTTGCCGGGGGCGCAGTAGAGGGCGGTGACGTCGGGGTCGAGGGACAGAGAGCGGCACAGGGCGTGTTCGCGGGCGCCGCCGCCGATGACGAGGACCTTCACGGGGTGAAGCCTAGGGCCTGGCGAGGCCGCCCGGTCCCCCGGGGCTGGAGTTCCCTCTCAAGGGGCCGGGTGCGAGGTGTTGTGCGTTGCTACGAGGGCCCGCCGTTGGGGGCGCGGGGCTGTGGCGATGTGCGGCTCCGCCGCGTGGGCGCGCCCAGCCACGACGCACCCGCACGGTGGCGGAAAGGCCGCGCGGCGAGCGCTTGAGGGCCCGGGCCAGGGGACTCATCCGGCCGAAGGCGGGCCGGAGCCCGGGGACGGAGCCCCCGGCAGTAATCCCGGCCACGGCTCCCCTACTCGTTTAGCTCATTTACTCGTTGACGAACTCCTCGACCACCGTCGCCCCCAGCTCCCGCACGATGAGGTCGTGCCCCGACAGGGCCTCGTCCACCAGATCCGGATCATCGTCCTCCGGCATGTCGTCCTCGGCCGACACCGGCACTCTCTGCGGAGCCTGCGCGGCCTGCGACGGCGGCCCCGAGGAGGCAGGACCGGAGGACTGGTACGCCGCCTGCGAAGGTTGCGCGGCCGCCTGCTGGGGCGCGGCCGACGGCGTGGGCTGCTGCTGCCCCATCGCCCCGCCGCCCTGGGGCGCGGCGGGCTGCGGAGGACGAGGCGCGGCCTGGGGAGCAGGCGCCCCACCCCCGAAGCCACCGCTCCCCCCGAAGCCGCCTCCGCCCCCGCCCCCGCCTGCACCGCCGAAGCCGCCTCCGCCCCCGTACCCC
This sequence comes from Streptomyces sp. NBC_00237, assembly GCF_026342435.1. NCBI lineage: Bacteria > Bacillati > Actinomycetota > Actinomycetes > Kitasatosporales > Streptomycetaceae > Streptomyces > Streptomyces sp. NBC_00237. The sequence goes on from NZ_JAPEMT010000001.1 coordinate 62,705, forward strand.
CCGGAAGGCCCAGAACCCGGTCCCCCACCGGCTCCGCCCCCGCTCGCGTCGACGACCGACTCGATCCGCCACTGCACCTGGAAGGACTCGGCCAGGACCTGCTTCAGTACGTCCTCACTCCCGCTGCTCGCGAAGTTGTCGCGCGCACCGGCGTTGAGGAAGCCCACCTGGAGCGTCGTGCCGTCGAAACCGGCGACCTGGGCGTTCTGACTGAGCAGGATCCAGGTGAAGCGCCGCTTGTTCTTGACGGCCTCCAGGATGTTGGGCCACATGTTCCGCACCTGGACGGCTCCCTGCGCGGCGGCAGGGCTGGGCGCGGCCTGAGCAGGCTGCGCGGGACCGGAGGGCGCCGCCGCGACGGGCACCGGGGCCTGCGGCGCCACGGGCTCGGGCCGCCCCTGCCCGGGAGCGGAAGCCGTGGGCCAGCCCCCGGGCCGACGCACCGGAGCCTGAGCGGGAGCAGCCTCAGGAGCCGGAGCCTGGGCGACCGGAGGCTGCACGACCGGAGCCTGCGCCACCGGAACGGCCACCGGAGGCACCGGAGCAGCCACCGGAACCGCAGGTGCCATGGGCGCCACGGCCGCAACGGGTGCCACCGGAGCCCCATGCGCCTCAGGCCCAGGGACGTACCCGACGGGCGGCATGCCAGGCATGCCCCCACCCGGCACGAACCCGCCCGCGCCCGCGCCTCCACTCCGCTCCAACCGGTCCAGCCGCGCCTGCACCGACCGTTCGTCGTCAAAAGCCGCAGGCAACAGCACCCGCGCGCAGATCAGCTCCAGCTGCAACCGGGGCGAGGTCGCCCCCCGCATCTCCGTCAGTCCGGAGTTGACCAGATCAGCAGCCCGGCTCAGCTCAGCGGCGCCGAATACGGACGCCTGCGCCTGCATCCGCTCCACGACGTCGGCGGGAGCGTCGATCAGCCCCTTCTCCCCCGCTTCGGGGACCGCCGCCAGAATCACCAGATCCCGCAGCCGCTCCAGCAGGTCCGCCACGAACCGCCGCGGATCGTTACCGCCCTCGATCACCCGGTCGACGACCTCGAACGCGGCGGCCCCGTCCCCCGCCGCGAACGCGTCGATCACCGAATCCAGCAGCGACCCGTCGGTGTACCCGAGCAGGGCCGTCGCCATGGCGTACGTCACACCGTCGTCGGCCGCGCCCGCCAGCAACTGGTCCATGACGGACATCGAGTCACGCACGGACCCGGCCCCCGCCCGTACGACCAGGGGCAGCACGCCGTCCTCGACCGTGGCGTTCTCCCTGCCGCACACCTCGCCGAGGTAGTCGCGCAGCGTCCCCGGCGGCACGAGCCGGAACGGGTAGTGGTGGGTCCGCGACCGGATCGTCCCGATGACCTTCTCGGGCTCGGTCGTGGCGAAGATGAACTTCAGATGCTCCGGCGGCTCCTCGACCACCTTCAGCAGGGCGTTGAAGCCCGCCGGGGTGACCATGTGCGCCTCGTCGATGATGTAGATCTTGTACCGGCTGCTGGCAGGCCCGAAGAACGCCTTCTCCCGCAGGTCACGGGCGTCATCCACACCACCGTGCGAAGCCGCGTCGATCTCGATGACGTCGATCGACCCACGCCCGTTCCGCGCCAGGTCCTGGCAGGACTGGCACTCGCCGCACGGCGTGGGCGTCGGTCCCTGCTCACAGTTGAGACAGCGCGCCAGAATCCGCGCGCTGGTCGTCTTTCCACAACCCCGCGGCCCGCTGAACAGGTACGCGTGGTTGACCCGGTTGTTCCGCAGGGCCTGCATCAGCGGGGCAGTGACATGCTCCTGCCCGATGACCTCGGCGAACGACTCGGGGCGATAGCGGCGGTACAGCGCAAGGGACGACACACATACGAGGTTATCGGGACCCACTGACAACCGGTCCCGCCCCGAGCCCGAGACGCCCACGCGGCCCACTGCCCCCGGGAACGCAAAGACCCCCCACGCACCCGCCAGAGCCAACCTACCCTTGCTGCCTTCCGGCCCTGGGGGAGTTCAGTCAGATAGCGCCACGTGAGGGGCTGAACCCCACCCTAGCCGATCGCCCCCACCAAAAACGACCCGGGCCGACCTGCGAATCCTCCACCCCCCTCCCCCGACCCCCTCACCGGGAACGCGGTCGCAAGCACCCTCCAACGTCTTGTATTGTTTGCGGCGGAGGATTCGCCTAGTGGCCTAGGGCGCACGCTTGGAAAGCGTGTTGGGGGCAACCCCTCACGAGTTCGAATCTCGTATCCTCCGCCGGCCAGAGGCCCGGACCACTTCGGTGGTCCGGGCCTCTGTCGTTTCCGGGATCATTCGGCTTCTCGGCGGCGCGGCTCAGGGACTGTTCCCGGTCGGTTCAGGCGGGGAGGTGGCCGGTGGCGAGCCAGCTGCGGCCGGTGGCGGGGTGCTGCGGGTCGAAGGGGGGCGGCACCGGGCGGCCGTATTGCGCCGTGAGTTCTTCCAGGGTGTGCACCTCGGGTTGCCAGCCGTGGCGTGCGAGCCAGGGGGCGAGGGCTTCCGTGGGTCCGCCGTGCCACAGGTCGACGAGTTCCTCGGAGAGTGCCCGGCGGGCGCCGCGGAGCAGTGCGGAGTCCTCCTGGTGGTCCAGCGCGAGGATGCTGCCGGGGGCCGAGTTGGCGGTGACGCGACCGAGGAGCAGGTCGGCGGCGACGGGGGTCAGGGCGTAGAGGATGCCTTCCATGAGCCAGGTGGTCGGCAGGCCGGGGTCGAAGCCGGCTGCGCACAGTGCGGTCGGCCAGTCCTCGCGCAGGTCCGTCGGCACCTCCGTCCGTCGGCAGCCGGCGGTGATGCCGTGAGCGACGAGCACGGCCGCGCGGTAGGCGAGCGTGTCGGCGAAGTCGACTTCGAAGAGGGTCGTCGCGGGAGGCCAGTCCAGGCGGAACGACCGCGCGTCCATGCCGCAGGCCAGCAGCACCATCTGGGTCGTTCCCGCTCGCGCCGCGCTGGTCAGTACGTCGTCCAGGAAGCGGGTGCGGACGGCCACTTGGTCGGCCATCAAGGTGAACAGCTCGGGCGTGGGGGCCGGTTGTGTTCCTGTCGTGGGGGCGTCGTCAGCGGAGAAGTCGAGGAAGTGCTGTGCGTAGGGGTCGGCGAAGAGGCGGTCGGGGCGGCGGTGTTCTCGTGCGCGAATCGCCGTCACCCCCAGCGCTGTGGCGGCGACGCCGGTCAGTTTGGGGGCGGGAGTGTGGCTGCTCGGCATTGCGTGCGTCGGTGCGTGGGTCGGTGCGTACGTCGGTGTGTTCGTCGGTGTGTTCGTCCTCGCGTTCGTCATCGTGTTCCTCCGTTGTTCGGTCGGTGTCTGGTCGGTCAGCGGCTGCCGGAGAAGGGAGGGGAAGCGGACGCGCGACCGCCGGTCGCCATCCACGCGCGGATGTGCCGGACCCACCCCACTGAGATCGCGGGCTCCGGCAGTCCCCCTCGGCGCGGTCCGGCCGCCGGTGTCCGCAGCCCGTCGAGGTAGATGTCGAGTTGACGATGCGCGAGCGCCTCGTCCTGGGAGAACCCCGCGCCGGGCATCGGACGCGCCAGGCGCAGGATCATGAAGACGACGTCCCCGGTCACCACGTCGCCGCGCAGCAGTCCCGCGTCCCGGGCCCGCGCGACCAGGTGGCCGAGGGGGCCCAGGGCGTCCCGGTCCTCGTCGAACAGCAGGACGCTCTCGACCCTGCCGAAGAGCGTCGGCACGACGGTCGCGGCCTTGCTGTCCAGAGCGGCGTGCATGAAGCTGCGCAGAGCCTCGACCGGATCGCTCTCCCCCTGTGCCGCGTCCGTCGCCGCCTCGTACAACGACTCCATGACGTCGACGGCCACCGCTCGGATCAGCGCGCTGCGGCTGGGGAAACGGCGGTAGAGCGTGGCGATCCCCACGCCCGCCCGGTCGGCGATCTCGTGCAGTGGAACGTCCGGCCCCTCGTCCGCGTACGCCCGCCGGGCGGCCAGCAGGATCCGAGCACGGTTGTGCCGTGCGTCTGCACGCATGGGACGCCTCCGAGGTACGTGAAACCCGGCCGCGGGCGGAGCGCTTCCGCCGTCTTCGGGAAACCGTAGGGCCGTCGGCCGGTGAAGTCCTCGACCCGACGGGAAGTGAGAGGCGGTCGGCGTCCCGGCCTCCGGGAAGGTCCGCACCGCCGTGGGTGGCGGCCTGTTCGCCTACCTGGTCGTGATCGCGGTCGCCTCGGTGCTCGCCTTCACGGCGACGGCACTGCCTGCGCGGGCCGCGCAGCGGGAAGGTCGGAGGTGACGGAGCTGGCGGAGTCGGCAGAGTCGGCAGAGTCAGCGGAGTCAGCGGAGTCAGCGGAGTCGGCGGAGTCGGCGGAGTCGGCGGAAGGGTGTCCGGCCTTCGGGAGATGGCGTACGGCGAAGAGGCCGAGCGCCGCGTGCAGTGCGGCGGTCACCGCTGCGGCCACGTGCAGGCCCGTCACGAAGGAGGACTTCGCGGCGTCGGCCAGGGCGGGGGCGAGGCCCGGGAGTTTCAGGGTCGCGTCGAGGGTGCCCGCGAGGTCCGGGCCCTGGAGGCGGAAGAGCAGGGCGGCCAGGGAGCCGAGGAGGGCGATGCCGAGGGCGTTGCCGATCTCGTTGCTCGTCTCGGCGATGGCGGCCGCGGAGCCCGCGCGCTCCGGGGGGACGGCGGAGATGGCCGTGTCGGCGACGACGCTGAAGGAGATGCCGTAACCGACTCCGGCGACGACGGTGGAGGCGACGTACCAGGTGATGCCCTGCGTGGCGGTGGTGGCGAGGAGCAGGAGCAGGCCCGTGGTGATCAGGAAGTGGGTCGTGATGAGGGCGGCGCGGGTGCCGGTGCGGGCCACCAGGGCGGGGGTGGCGATGCAGGTGACGGTGAGGGCGGCGGCGCCGGGGAGGGCGATGAGGGCGGCGTTCAGAACGGTCAGGCCCAGGACGGACTGGAGGTAGATGCCGCCGAGGTACGCCGTCGCCGACCAGGCCGCGAGGGGGAGGAGGCCCGTGATCGCGGCGATCGTGAAGACCCGGTCGCGGAAGAGGCCGAAGTCGATCAGGGGGTGGGGGAGGTGGAGTTGGCGGCGGACGAACCAGGTGAGGGCCGCGATCCCGACCGCTCCGGCGGCCAGCGCGAGGGGGCTCGGGCCTTCGGCCGCCGTGTGCTTGACGCCGTACACGGAGAGCAGGATTCCGGCGGCGGAGAGCACCACGCTCAGGGCGTCGACGCGGCCGGTGCGGGTGGTGCGGACCTCGCGGAGGAGGGTGGGGGCGAGGACCAGGAAGAGGGCGACGACGGGGAGGTTGATGAGGAAGACCGAGCCCCACCAGAAGGAGTTGAGGAGCTGCCCGCCGACGACCGGGCCGATCGCGAAACCGGCGGCGAAGGTGGCGGCGAAGATGCCGATCGCCTTCGTACGGGCGCGGGGGTCGGGGAAGAGTTCGCTGAGGACGGCGAGGGCTGAGGGGAGGAGGGTGGCTCCGGCGACGCCCATCAACGCGCGGAAGGCAATGAGGAGTTCGGCGGAGGTGGCGAAGGCCGCGCCCGCCGAGGCCAGGCCGAAGACCGTCGCGCCGGTCAGGAGGAGTCTGAGGCGGCCGTGGCGGTCGCCGATCGTGCCGAACGCGACGAGGAGCGAGCCGACGGCGAATCCGTACACGTCCAGGATCCAGAGGGCCTGGTCGGCGGTCGGGGACAGTGCCTCGGTGACCTTTGGCATCGCGAGGAAGAGGACCGAGCTGTCCATCGCGACGAGCAGGACCGGGCCGAGGACGACGAGAAGACCGAGCCATGCCTTCGGCCCTGGCCGGGCGGGGGCCGGGGTCGGGGTCGGGGTCGGGGTCGTGTGGGATGCGGTCGGTGTCGGCTTCGGCGGGCGCGGTGCGGTCGGTGTCGGCTTCGGCTTCGGCTTCGGCGGGCGCGGTGCGGTCGGTGTGTTCATGGGGCGAGCCTGCGGCGGGGCGCGCGGGCCAGCCATCCCCGTGCCGTGGGTACACCTCGCAGGGGCAGGCCGGTCGCGAGGGAGCGTGCCTAGGCTCTCGTCCATGGAACTGGAGAGCCTCGGGGCGTACCTCAAGAGCCGTCGCGACCGTGTCACCCCCCTTGACGTCGGACTGCGTACGTACGGAACGGCGCGGCGCGTACCGGGGCTCCGGCGCGAGGAACTGGCCCAGCTCGCCGGGGTGAGTGCCGGGTACTACACGCGGCTGGAGCAGAACCAGGCCGGTACGGCGTCGCAGCAGGTGCTGGACGCGCTCGCCCAGGTGCTCGGGCTCGACCGGGACGAGCGGGCCCACCTGCACAACCTCGCCCGCCACCCGGCCGCACCGCGCCTGGTGCGGCCCCGCCCCGAGAAGCCGCATCCCCGGGTGCTTGCGCTGCTGGGGTCGATCGGGGAGAGCACGCCCGCGGTGGTGCTGGGGCGGCGCGGCGACGTACTGGACTGGAACCGCGCCGGGCACGCCCTCGTCGCCGAGCACGTCGGCTTCGAGGCGCCGCGCGATCCGGCGCGGCGGCCTTCGATACCCCGGCTGTTCTTCCTGGACCCGCTCACGCGGGACCTGTTCGGGAACTGGGACGCGCTGGCACGGGCGCACGTCGCGTACCTGCGGTTCACGGCGGGGCGTTACCCCGACGACGCCCGTCTCGCCGAGCTGATCGGTGAACTGTCCATGCGGAGCGGTGAGTTCGCGAGGCTGTGGGCGAAGGGGGAAGTCGCGGACTGCACGGTGGGGACGATGGACTTCCGCCACCCGACGGTCGGCGCGCTCTCCGTCGACTACCAGGTGTGGCTCCAGCCGGAGAGCCCCGACCACCGCCTGGAGGTCTACACCCCGAACGACCCGGCCTCGACGGACGCACTGCGACTGCTGGCGGGGCAGGCAGCGGGGGCGGGGGCGGGGGCGGGGGCGGGGGCAGGTGCGGGTGCGGGTGCGGGCGAGGGTGTGGATGCGGGCGAGCGCCGGGGTCAGGCGGCGGGGCGAAGGGTGACCCTTCCCTGAGCCGGGGGTTAGCACCACCTCGGGTCGGCAGGGTCGCACCATGCCTTTCGGCGGGCGGATTCGGGATCGTGGGTCTTGTCAACGAACACGTTGCGCGCCCGTCCCCACCGCGATGATTCGAGGCCCGTCATGACCGCCTACGCAACCGCCCCGCTCCCTTCCTACCCCACCCGCGACGACCGCGAAGTCGGCTTTCTGCGCGGGCCGTTCGCCGGGTCGACGTACCGCGAGATCGGGTACACGATCACCTCGCTGCCGGTGGCGGTCATCGGGTTCGCGTTCGCCGTGACGCTGTTCGCGGCGGGAGCCGGGCTCGCCGTGACCGTCCTCGGGCTGCCGGTGCTCGCCGCCATGCTGGCCGGGGCGCGCGGGCTCGGGGCCGTCGAGCGCGAGCGGGCCAGGCTCGCGCTGGGGCTGGCCGTGGAGGGTCCCGCTCCGGTCGTCGGCGGGGGCGGGTTCTGGGCGGCCATGCGGGCGCGGCTCGGGGACGCGGCGGGGTGGAAGGCGCTGCTGTTCCACGTGGTGATGCTCCCGTACCGGATCTTCAGCTTCGTGATGTCGGTGACGTTCCTGACGGTGGGATGGGCCGTGGCGCTGCTGCCCGTTTACAACTGGGTCTTCCCGAAGTACGTCGGGGACTGGGAGGGATACCGGGTGTACGACTACACCTCGGGCGGCATCCAGCACACGTACGACATCACCTCTCCGCTCCAGCTCGCGGCGGTCTCGCTGGTCGGGCTCGCCGTCGTCTTCCTCACGCCGAAGCTGGTCCGTGCGCTGACGAACGTCGACCGGGCGGCGGTGCGGGGGCTGCTCGGGAAGTAGACCCTCTCCTTCTGGCTTTCTGGCTGGATGCTCGAACTCCCTTGGCGCTCCCTGCCGGTACTTCGGCCGTACGCGCCTCCGCGCCCCCTTGTTCTGGTCTTGTTCTGGTCTTGTTCTGGTCCGAACGGGTGAAGGAGCGGGGACGCAGGAAGGGGCGGGGAGGACCGGTGCGTACCGGTTCACTCCCCGCCCCTCACAGCCGTACGGCCGTCACGCTCAGGCCCGTACGGCCCTCCCGCTCAAGCTCGTACGACCCTCACGCTCAAGCCTGCTGGCCCGGCTTCCTGCGCCGTACGACGAAGACCGCGCCCGCACCGAGCACAACCGCCGCGCCCGATGCGAGGGCGAGCTGCGGGGTGCCGGAGGAGCCGGTGGCGGCGAGGTTGCCCGCGTCGGTGGAGACCGGGACGACCGACGAGTTGCCCTGCGGCGTCTTGACGTTGTCGGCGTTCTTCACGTCGCTCGGCTTCGAGTCGTCGACGTCGTCGATCTTGCTGCCCTCGGGCAGCACCGAGAACGGGTACTCCTTGAGGGGGTTACGGATGCAGTTCTCGGGGTCGGCGATGAAGTCGCCCGAGGCGAAGGCCAGGCCCTCGGAGGACGGGGCCTTCTTGTCGACCTTGAGGCGCAGCTTGAGGTCCGCGGACTTACCGGCCGCCAGGTTGGTGATGGTGCCCGCGAACTGGCCCTCGCCGACGTCCTTCCAGTCGTTCGAACCCGCGGCGGCGGACTGGAGCTGGAGGAGGTCGTCGATGCTGGTGAAGTCGTTCTTGTTGTGGCCGTAGACCACGGCGAACGGCTTGATCTCCTTGAAGTCCTTCTTCGTGCCGTTGGCGACGTGGAGCGTGAACTCCACCGTCGTACCGGCGACGATCTTCGACGGGAGGCCGTTGAGCGTGGTGGCGAGCGCCGCGTCCTTGACGCACTTGCTCGGGTCGAAGGGGGGCTTCGGCTTCGTCGGGTCCGTGGGGTCGGTCGGGTCCGTCGGGTCCGTCGGGTCCGTGGGATCCGTCGGGTCGGTCGGGTCCGTCGGGTCGGTCGGGTCGGTCGGGTCCGTCGGGTCCGGCTTCTCCGCCTCCGCCTTGGCCGCCTCGTACGCCTTGACCGCGTCGTCGTACGTCTTCTTCGCGGTGGTCGCCGCGTTGGCCGCAGTGCCTGCACGGCTCTGCGCGTCCATGTGTCCCTTGAAGATGTTCCCCTCTTCGAACGCGAGGGTCTTGTCCGCGTCCGACTTGGCCTTGCCGGCGGCGTCGTACTTCTCCTGCGCCTTCTTGACGGCGTCCTTGGCGGCCGTGACCTCCGCCTCGGGGGTGCTCGCGGGCAGCTTGGCAAGGGCCTCCTGGGCCTTCGTCAGCGCGTCCTTGGCCTCGGTCAGCGCGGTGCCTGCGGCCTCGGCCTCTTTCTTCTTCTCGGCCACGTACTTCCGCGCCGGGCTGTCGTCATCCAGGTAGTGGTCGGCGTACGTCTTCGCCGCGTCGGCCTTGACGACGGCTTCGTCGTACGCGGTCTTCGCGTCGGCGACGGCCTTCTTGAGCTTCTCCAGCTCGGCGGGCGTCGGCTTCGGCTTCTCGTCCTGCACCTGACCGGCCGGGACCGGGTCGGCGGCGAACGCGGGAGTGACCGACAGGAGCAGCGCGGGGGTGGCGACGGCCACGGCGACGGCCGTCGAGAGCATGCGGCGTATCTTCACGCGGGCCCTTTTCTGGGAAGGGGGTCTCCGGTCGCAGAGACCTCGAAGGGAAGAAGAAGGGAAAGAAGGTGGGGGCGTCGCCGCGGAGTGAGGTCTCACGCGGGCGGCGCGGCCCCGTGATCGTACGACCGGAGAACGGGCCGGAGAAGGGAAATTTCACGCCCTACGGGGTGTCCCGCCGACAACTGCTTGAACGAACGCGGTCATTCGCGACAGTTGCCCACGGGGCGTGAGTTTTCTCTGTGAGGTGATTCATAGGGCGTGGTGGGGCTGTGGGGGGCCAGTGGGGCTGGTGTGTTCGGCGGGCCGGGGCGGAGGGGTGGATGCTCCTGCCTTCCTCAGCGGCGGGTGCCCTGCCTTCCTCTGCGGTCGTACGGCCCTGAAGACCGCCGCCGCGAGCAGCGCCCCCAGCACCGGTGCCACCAGATACGCGACCAGGTGCGCGGTCTGCCCCGACCACAGCGCCGGGCCGAACTGCCGCGCCGGATTGACCGCTCCCCCGGTCACCGGGCCGAGGCCCACGATCGCCCCCGCCACACTCGCGCCCATCAGCGGCGGCAGCGCCCGCGCCACCCTCGGGGCGATCAGCGCGTACGCCGCGAGCAGCATCATCGCGGCCATCGCCACGGCTTCCAGGACGAGTACGGTCGCGCCGCCCCAGGTCTCCCCCGGGGCCACCGCCGCCGTGTCGGCCATCGGCCCCCACACGGCCCGGCCAAGACCCATGCCCAGGGCCGAGCCCGCCAACTGCGCCGCGACGAAGGGAAGTACGGCCCGGCCGGGCAGTTCGCGCAGGGCCCACAGGCCGACCGTGACCGCCGGATTGAGGTGTCCTGCGGTGAACCGTTGTGCGGCGGGCGACATCACGAGGGCGATCGCCGCGCCGACCGCCAGCGCGACACCGGCCAGCCGGAGGGTGGGGTCGGGGGCCGCCCCCACCGCCGGGGAGTCGGGCGCGAGGAGCCACCGTACGGCGGTGACGACCAGGAAGAGGAGCGCCGCCGTCAGGACCAACTCGGCTACCGCGTAACGCAGTTGGTTTCTCACCCCGCGCTCTCCTCCGTGCGCGTTCCCGCCAGCAGCCGGGAGGTGACGGTGGCCAGGCGCTCGCCCTGGTAGCGGGCGGCCTCCAGGGTCTCGGCGCCCGGCTCGCCGCCGCGCGAGACGAAGGTGGTGCCGTACGGGTTCCCGCCCGCGGCGGAGACGGCGGGGCTGGTGAAGCCGGGCGGGACGATCAGCGTGCCCCAGTGGTACATCGTGTTGTAGAGGGCGAGCAGGGTCGACTCGTTGCCGCCGTGCGGGTTGGACGTCGAGACGAAGCCGGTGACGGGCTTGTCGGTGAAGACGCCGCTCGCCCAGAGGCCGCCGGTGCTGTCGAGGAACTGCTTGAGCTGCGAGGAGACGTTCCCGTAGCGGGTCGGGGTGCCGAAGGCGTACGCGTCGGCCCAGCGCAGGTCGTCGAGGGTGGCGACCGGTATGTCGCGGGTCGCGTCGGCGTGCGCGCGCCAGGCCGGGTTGGCGTCGAGGGCCGCGTCGGGGGCGAGCTCGGCGACCCGCAGGAGGCGGACCTCGGCACCGGTCTTGGCGGCACCCTCGGCGAGGGCCTGGGCGAGGTGGTGGACGCTGCCGGTGGCCGAGTAGTAGACGACGGCGATCTTGGCGGGGGCGGCGGTGACGGGGGCGGTGGCGGTGGGGGCGGTGGCGGTCATGACGGGTCCTCCGGGAGATGGCGACGGTCCGCACTCCAACCGGATTGCTATCCGGTTGAGTTGACGTCGATGACGTTAAGCGGATGACTATCCGGTTGGCAAGAGCCTGTGCAGACCAAGTGGATAGCTGTCCGTTTCGGGTACGCTCCCGGCCATGAACGAGCCCGAGAACACTCCCGGCGGCCCCGCGACCGGAGACGGCGGCTCCCCGCCCGGCGACCCCGCGACCGGAGACAGCGGCTCCCCGCCCGGTAACCCCGCGACCGACGGTCCCGGTTCCGGCAGCGCAGGCCCCGTCGTCCCGCCGCCCGCGGGCCGTTCCGTACTGCCGCTGGCCGAGGGGCCGCCGCCCGAGCGGGCCGACGCCGCCCGCAACCGGCGCCGCATCCTCGACGCCGCCGCCGAGATCGTGGCCGCGAAGGGCCCGTCGGCCCTCACCATGAACGCGGTCGCACACGCCAGCGGGATCGGCGTCGGCACCGTCTACCGGCGCTTCGGCGACGTCCAGAAGCTGCTGTACGCCCTGCTCGACGACCGGGAGCAGCGGTTCCAGTCGGCGTTCATGGCCGGGCCGCCCCCACTGGGCCCGGACGCCCTGCCCGCCCCTCCGACGACGCCCTCGGTACGGTTGCGGGCCTTCCTCCACGCCCTCGCGGACCACACGGTCGAGAGCGAGGAAATGCTGCTGGCCGCCGACAGCGCGGCACCGCAGGGCCGGTACCGCACGGCCCCGTACCTGACTTTGCACACGCACACCGCGATGCTGGTGGGCCAGATCCAGCCACAGGCGAACGCCGCACTGGTGGCCCATCTGCTCCTCGCGACGCTCTCGCCGAGCATCGTCCAGCACTTGCACGAGGATCGCGGTGCGACGGCGGCGCAGATCAAGGAGGGCCTCGACCAACTCCTCGCGCTGCACCTGACGGACTGACGCGGACTCATACGGACTGACGCGGCCCCGTACGCACTGACGCGGACTCATACGGGCTGATGCGAGGGCGCTGCCGGGAGCCCCTCAGGAGGCACGCACACCCCAACCGCTGCCATGCACACCCCGGGCGACACAAGAGCGCCATTCAGCCGTTGTCACGTGCGTCTCCGCACACCCGTCCGCACACTCGGTCACGTGAGTATTCGGAAAAGCATTCCCAGACGCCCATGGAATCGCTAACTTCCCCTCACATTTGTTCGCACCGAGAGGACTCCTGTGAACGCTTCATCCCGCAGTCGCAGATCCATGGCCGCCCTGGCGTCCCTGGCGATCGCCACGCCCCTCCTGCTGGCGGCCGCCACCCCTGCCGCCGCGCAGCGCGACGGCTCCGACCCCGCGAAGGACGCCGCCAAGCTGGCCAAGCAACTGGTGAAGGACTCGTCAGGGCCGGGCGCATTCCAGCACTTGAAGCAGTTCCAGGCGATATCGGACTCGGCGGGAGGCAACCGCGCCGCCGGTTCGCTGGGCCACGACGCCTCCGGCGCGTACGTCTTCAGCCTGCTGAAGAACGCGGGCTACGACGTCCACTACGAGAAGTTCAACTTCGTCTCGATCACGACGCAGGCCCAGAAGCTGAAGGTCGTCTCGCCCGCGCCGCGCGACGTGAACATCATCGCGATGTCGTACACGAAGTCGACTCCTGTCGGTGGCCTGAACGCGACCCTCGCGAACGTCCCGGTCGACGACACGACCGGCTGCGAGATCGGCGACTACGCGGCCGGATTCACCGGCAAGATCGCCCTCATCAAGCGCGGCGGCTGCTCCTTCGCGCAGAAGCAGGCCGTCGCCGCCGAGGCGGGCGCGGTCGGCGCGATCATCTACAACAACGTGCCCGGCACGCTCAACGGAACCCTCAACAGCGCCGCCGAGGGCAAGCTGCCCACCGGCGGCATCACCCAGGCCGACGGTGAGGCGCTGGCCGCCGACATCGCCAAGGGCCCGGTCACGATCAACCTGGAGATCCGCCAGCTCCAGGAGAACAAGACCACCCGCAACGTCATCGCCGAGACCAAGGGCGGCAACGCCGCCAACACGGTGATGCTCGGAGCCCACCTGGACTCGGTCCCCGAGGGCCCCGGCATCAACGACAACGCCTCGGGCTCCGCCGGTCTCATCGAGGTCGCCCTCAAGCTCGCCAAGGCCACCAAGAACGGCAAGCAGCCCGCCAACAAGGTGCGCTTCGCCTGGTGGTCGGCGGAGGAGCTGGGCCTGCTCGGCGCCGAGGACTACGTCACCAAGCTCACCCCCGAGCAGCGCGCGCAGATCAAGCTGTACCTGAACTTCGACATGATCGCCTCGCCGAACTTCGGCCAGTTCGTCTACGACGGCGACGACTCGGACGGCGTCGGCTCGGGCCCGGGGCCGGAGGGTTCCGCCCAGCTGGAGAAGGGGATCAACGACTTCCTCGACAGCAAGAACTTCCCGCACGAGGGCACCGACTTCAGCGGCCGCTCGGACTACGGCCCGTTCATCGAGGTCGGCATCCCGTCGGGCGGCACCTTCACGGGCGCCGAGGGCCTCAAGACGGCGGCCCAGGCGGCGAAGTTCGGCGGCACCGCCGGGGTGGCGTACGACAAGTGCTACCACTCCAAGTGCGACAACCTCTCCAACATCAATGACCAGGCGCTCGACATCAACGTCGACGTGATCGCGAACGCGGTCGGCACGTACGCGCACGACATCAGCTCGGTCAGCAAGCCGGTCGTGTCGAAGCCGACCACCGGCGGTGACAGCGGCAGCGGCGGCCACGCCGGTCACGACCACGAGGGCGAAACCAGCTGACAGCTGAGGCATGAGGGTGGGGGCACGGCGGCCAACCGCCGTGCCCCCACCAACGTTTCACGTGAAACACCTGCCGTGGCTCAGAGCGCCATGGGTCCGCCGTGTGCCGCGACCGCCTCCCGTACCGCCTCGATGTACGCCTCGGAGCGGGCGTTGGTGCCGTCGGTGCGCCAGACGAGGGCCACCTCGCTGTTCGGTACGTCGGCGAGGGGGACGTAGGCGAGGTCGGGGCGGGCGTAGTACGTCGCCACCGACGCGACGACCGGGGAGACGCCCTGGCAGGCGGCGATCATCGACAGCATCTCCTGGAACGTCGACACGTCCTGACCGCGCTCCAGCACCGCCCCGCCGGGCGTGCGGCGCGGCACCTGGGCGTCCCACCAGTAGGCGGGAGCCCCGCCCGTCACGCCGAAGAAGCGCTCCCCGGCCGCCTCCTCCAGCGACACCACCTCCCGGTGGGCGAGGGGGTGATGGCACGGCACGGCCAGCACCCGGGACTCCGAGACCACGGTGGGACCGACGGTCAGGTCGGGTTCCTCGACCGGCAGCCGGGTGAAGAGCACGTCGACCTCGCCCGTACGCAGGGGGCCGAGCGGGTCGGCGAACTGCACCTCGCGCATGCGGACCTCGCAGCCGGGGGCGCGTTCCCGGAAGGTCCGCCGGATGTCGCGGGTGAGCTGACCGGCCCCGGAGCCGAGGAAGCCGACGTTCAGGACGCCGTCGATGCCGCGCGCGGCGGCGCGGGCGCGCTGGACGAGTGCGGTCAACTGGGCGTTCAGGGGAGCCAGTTCGGTGTGCAGTTGACGGCCCAGAGGGGTCAGGCCCACGCTACGGCTGGTGCGGTCGAAGAGCGGGGCGCCGATCTTCCGCTCCAGGCGTTTGAGGACCTGGCTGACCCGGGCCTGGGAGACCAGCAGCTTCTCGGCCGTGCGGCCGAAGTGCAGTTCGTCGGCGAGGGTCAGGAAGATCTCCGTCTCGTGCCGCTCCATCACTGCCACGCACCTCCACGCATCGCCGCCGGCCAAACCCACCGGATCAATTGAGCTGAGTTATCGATCGTTGCACGAATCGGCGTTGTTCGGGGCGGTGCTCCGGAGGATCTTTGAGGAGTCCGGTTCGAACGGCCGGGACGATCCCTGCCCCACCAACTCCCTTGGAGCCACCGTGCTTTCACGTGCCCGCAAGACCGCGCTCGCCGCCACCGCCGCCACCGCCGCCCTCGCCCTGAGCGCCGGATCGACCGCCGTCGCGGTGGACCGCACGAAGGCCGCCCCGGTGACGCACAGCGCCGCCGCGAAGAAGGCCGCCACCTGGGCGGCAGCCTGGGCCGCCTCCCCGCAGCGCCCCTCCATCAGCTTCAAGCCCAACTGGTCGGAGGCCGGTTTCGACAACCACACCGTCCGCCAGGTCGTCCGCGTCACCGCGAGCGGAACACAGGCCCGCATCCGGCTCTCCAACGCGTACGGCACCTCCCCGCTCCGGGTGGAGCGCGCCACCGTGGCCCGTACGGACAAGGGCGCGGCCGTCAGAGCGGGCACGGTCCGCGAGCTGACCTTCTCCGGACGCACGTCGGCCTCGGTCCCGGCGGGCGGGCAGCTCTCCAGCGACCCGGCCCGGCTCGCCCTCGCCTCGGGCGAACAGGTCACCGTCACCCTCTACCTCCAGCGCACGACCGGCCCCGCGACCTTCCACGCCCAGTCCTTCACCGACTCCTACCGGGCGAGCGGCGACCACGCGTCCGACGGCTCGGCCGCAGCCTTCAAGGAGTCCACCGAGTCCTGGTACTACCTGTCGGGCGTGGACGTGAGCGGCAGGACCGGAGCGAACCAGCAACGGGGCATCGTCCTCTTCGGCGACTCCATCACCGACGGCTTCGCCTCGACCGTCAACGCCGACCGCCGTTACTCCGACGCGCTCGCGGCCCGCCTGAAGTCCCTGGGCAAGCCCCGCCCCGTCCTCAACTCCGGCATCGGCGGGAACCTGGTCCTCAACGACTCCGCCTGGTTCGGCGAGCGGGCCACCAGCCGCTTCCACCGCGACGCCCTCGACCTGCCCGGCGTCGGTACGGTCGTCGTCCTCGAAGGTCTGAACGACATCGGCTTCCAGGAGACGGACCACCCCCTCTACAAGCCCGCCCCGAACATCACCGGCACCCAACTCATCAATGGCCACAAGGAGTTGATCCGCCAGGCCCGCGCGAAGGGCGTCCGCGTCGTCGGCGCCACCCTCCTCCCCCTCGGCGGCTCCGACCACTACGGCAAGCGCGCCGCCGCAGCGAGCGACGAGTTCAACAGCTGGGTCCGCTCGTCGGGCGCATACGACGCCTACGTCGACTTCGACAAGGCCCTCGCCGACCCGGCCGACCCGGAGCGCCTCCACCCCGCCTTCGACAGCGGCGACCACCTGCACCCCAACGACGCGGGCTACCGCGCCATGGCCGAGGCCCTGAACCCCGCCGCCCTGTGATCCACAGGCGGTACGAGGCCGGGGGCCGGGAGGGCGGGCCCGAGGGCCGGGACGCGGTACTGCCTCAGGCCGCCAGCCCCAGCGCCAGGGCGCCCACCACCGGAGCCACGTACACCAGCGGGAACGGAATGTGCGCGTACCAACGCGCCCGCACCACGGTCACGACGGCCCCAGCGAAATACAACACCAGGCCGATCCCGGCGGCGAGCCCGACCGCCGGGACGGCCAGCCCCACCAGCAGCCCCACCGCTCCGGCCGCCTTCGCCGCCGCCAGCCGGGGGAGCCACTCCTGCGGAACGCCGTAGTCCTTCATCGGCTCCACGGCCCACTTGGCCCCGAAGGCGGCCGAACCGGCCGAGAAGCCGACCATGACGGCGGCGACGACGGTCACGACAACGTAGGTGGTCGACATGGCGGGCTCCTCAGCGAATCTTCAAAGGGTCTGCTCCGGAGCAGGACTCGGGCCCGCTCCACCGGGCCGCTCGGCCCGTACACCCCTATGACTCGCCCCGCCGCGAAAGTGTGACCGCCCGGCGAAACCAATTTCCGCCCGCACCACACCCACCCCGCCTACGCGACCGCTGCCGACCTCGCCGGACACAAATCAAAATGACTGATCCGGCAAGTGTCCGCCGGTATCGAAGACCCCAGGTTCACGGCCGTCCCGTCCCCCGCGATCCGCCACCGCTTCCCCGCCGGAACGGACCCCACGACCCGCTCCCCGGGCTCGATCAGGATCCACTTCCCGCGCACGGTCCGGTGCCACTCGGCCGCCGCCCCACAGCGCTTGCAGGACGTACCCCCGGACGTACGCGGATCGGGCACGGCCCTCAACTGCCGCGCGGCAGCCCCCAGTTCGATGGCGGCACTCGCCAACACCTCGGCGAGCAACACCGGCTCCCGCCCGCCATCACCCTTCTCACAGGCCGCGCACACCGCACGCCCCAGCACCGGACGCCACCTGCCCTGCGGCCCGCCGCACGCCTCACATCCGTACGAACTGATCATGACCCCCACCCGCAAACACGTCGTTTACAGCTGACGTGAAGAATGCTTCCACAGGGGTCTGACAATCAGTCCTCCCACCACCATCGCCCCAGTTCACACCGTGTGCGGCAACGGGCTAGGAGCCCGTGTGGTGCGCGGGCACCTCCGTGAACCACTCCCGCCCCACTGCTTGTGGGAGGCGTACCGGCGGGCGTCGATGGCGTGCGTGATCCGTGCGCGCGGGGTGTGGTCGACGCCGAGCATCGCCGTACGGAAAGCGCGGGGCGACCGCAGGAGGTACGTGAGGCGGATGGGGGCCGTGCGGGGGATGGCTGCCACCCATACCCGTGGCACGTAGGACAGTTGGGCGGCGCGAAGTCCCACGTCGTGGGCGCGGACGTGGTCCCGGTGGCCGTAGCCGCCGCCCGTGTCGTGGGTCAGGAGGAGGTCCGCGCCCTCTTCCCGGAGGATCGCGGCCAAACGTTCCGCAGCCTCGTCGAGCGGGGCCCGCATGAAGCGAGGGCGGTCCGGCGGGTCGGGGTAAAGGTGCTTGCCGTGGCCGCTGTTCGCGTAGCCGAGGCAGGTCACGCGGGAGGCTCCGAGGGCCGCCCCGCTCGCCCGGAGTTCGGAGAGGCGCACCGGGTCCTCCCGTACGGGACCCATCTCCCCGTCCGTCGCCGACACCAGCACCACCCGGTGACCCTCCGCCGCCGCGCGCGCCAGCGTGCCGCCCGCGTGCAGGACCTCGTCGTCGGGGTGGACGAAGAAGGCGATGAGTGTGGCCATGACCGCATTCAAGCAAATCCCGCCGCCGCATAGGCTCGTGGGGACCCTGCCCCCACGCCCACCCCCGGAGCGGAACCCATGGCGGACCAGGCCGAGTTCGAGCAGCACCGCAGGCACCTCCACGCGGTCGCCTACCGCATCACCGGGTCCGTGGTCGACGCCGACGACGCCGTGCAGGATGCCTGGCTGCGCTGGAACGCGCTCGCCGACGGGACGGCGGACAACCCGCGTGCGTATCTCACCACCACCGTCAGCCGCCTCTGTTACGACCAGCTGACCTCGGCCCGCGCCCGCCGCGAGCGGTACGTGGGGCCGTGGCTGCCGGAGCCGCTGCTCGCCGCCCCGGCGGCCGACGGGCCCGAGGAGCGGGCGACCCTCGACGAGTCGGTCAGCACGGCCATGCTGACCGTGCTGGAGAGCCTGACCCCGGCCGAGCGGGTCGCCTTCGTGCTGCACGACGTCTTCGGGGTGCCGTTCCCGGAGATCGCGGAGGCGCTGGACAAGTCGCCCGCCTCCGTACGGCAGTCGGCCTCGCAGGCGCGCAAGCACGTACGGGACGCGAAGCCCCGGCGGTCCGTCGCGCGGGCCGAGCACCGGCGGGCCGTGGAGACCTTCCTGGCCGCCGTGACCGGGGGCGGCGGCATCGACGACCTGCTGAGCGTCCTCGACCCGCAGGTCGTGTGGCGGTCCGACGGCGGCGGCATCGTCAGCGCCGCGCGCAGGCCGATCGTCGGGGCGGCGAAGGTCGCGGCGTTCGCGCAGGGCATCGCCCGGTTCTTCGACCCGTCGACGATGCGCCTGATCCCGTACGAGGTGAACGGCGCGCCCGGGCTCGTCATGGACGCGCGCCCGATCGGTTACGGCGGGGTGCTGTCGTTCACCGTCGGCGAGGACGGCCTGATCACTGGGATCGACCTCGTCGTGAACCCGGAGAAGCTCGGCCACCTGGACTTCGACGTGTTGTGAGCATCCCGCACGGCTGAGTGGGCGGTTGCGGTTCAGTCCGGGGGCGCTGCCCCCGGACCCCCGCTCCTCAAACGCCGGAGGGACTGGATTTCCCCATGTGACGCGCGTCACATCACACCTCGCGCCCCCGTACCGTCCCCGGTACATGAACACCCACACACAGCAGCAGCGCGTCCTCGTCGTCGGAGCCGGTTACTCCGGCCTCATGGCCGCCCTCCGCCTCTCCCCCCACGCCCACGTCACCCTCCTCGACCCCGTCGGCCACCTCACCGAGCGCATCCGCCTCCACGAGGTCGCCGCCGGACGCCCCGAGTCCGAGGTCACCCACCCCCTCACCGCCCGCTTCCTGCGCCACACCCGCATCACTCACCACACCGGTCTCGCCGTCGCCCTCGACCCCGTCGCGCGGACCGTCACCACCGACTCCGGCCAGGTCATGCCGTACGACCGCCTCGTGTACGCACTCGGCAGCACGACCCGGCTCCCCGCCGCCCACCACGAACGCCTCTTCACCGCCGAGACCGCACCCGCCCTCCACAAGCGGCTCCTCGACGGACCGGGCCGCCTCACCGTCGTCGGCGGCGGACTGACCGGCGTCGAGATGGCCGCCGAGCTCGCCGAACGGCACGGCGGCGGCTGGGAGGTCCGCCTCCTCACCTCGGACGAGCTCGCCCCGAGCGTCTCCGACAAGGGCCGCGCCCATCTCCGCAAGAGCCTCAGGGCCCTCGGCGTACGCGTCGAGGAGGGCACCCGCGTCGACGATCCCGCCGACGTGGACGCCGACGCCGTCCTCTGGTCCGCGTCGATGGCGGCGAACACCGGCCTCGCCGTCGCCGCCGGTCTCGCCCTCAACTCCCACGGCCGCATCGACGTCGACGCCGCCCGCCGCTCCGTCTCGTACCCGGAGATCTACGTCGCCGGTGACGCGGGCGGCACCCAGCGCATGTCGTGCCAGGCGGCGCTGCCCCTGGGCACGCGGGTCGCGGCGTCGATCGTCTCGGAGGGGCGCGGGCGGGGGCCGGTGGCCCGCCCGATCTCGTACGTCCTCCAGTGCGTCAGCCTCGGCAGGCACGACGGGCTCGTCCAGTCGGTACGGCGCGACGACTCGCCGCGCCGGCTGGTGATCACGGGGCGGGCCGCCGCCTTCGTGAAGGAGCAGATCTGCGCGTCGACGGTGACGTCACTGACCCTGGCGGCCCGTCGGGCGGGGCTGCACCGGTCCCCGTGAGCACCCCGGGCAGGGCTGCACCGGTCCCCGTGAGCACCACGCACCCCACCAGCCTCGGTAAATATCCCGAGTCTCTCGGGGAGCGGCCGTCGGGGGTGAGACCGAAGACATAGCTCGTGTACGCACAAAGGAGGACCCCCCTCCCTCCCGCGTCGGACACCGAAGTCACTGCGTCCCCACCCATCGGCTGACGCTCGGCGCTTCCCCCATTGGCTAGGCTCGAAACTCGAAAGGGCACGACCCATGCCCACCGACGGGGGAGACGCGAATGAGCCACAACAGCCCAGCCACAGCAACGGTATTGGGGTACTCCCGTACCCGCGTCCTGCGCATCCTCGTCGGCTTCCCCGTCGTCGGCCTCGGCATCGGATTCCTGCTGCCGCCGCTCGCCCGCTGGGTCGACGGCTCGGCCACCGGGCCGCTGCGCCACCTCTTCGCGTCGCTCGGCGGCCTGGAGCAGCCCTGGCAGATCGCGCTGTGCGCGCTGGCCGCCACCGCGCTCGGGCTGCTCGCCGCGTACGTCGCCGTCGCCGACGCGACCCGGGTCACCGTCACGGACGACTCGCTGGGCATCGAACCGCGCGACGGCAAGAAGGCCAGGACGCTGCGCCGGGCGGACGTGGCGGCCGTGTACCTGGACCGCCGGGACCTCGTGGTGCTCGACGCGGCGGGGCGCGAACTGTCCCGAGGACCGCGCCAGGCCACGCGGCACGCGCTGAGCACGGCGTTCCGGGCGCACGGGTACCCGTGGCGGGAGTCGCGTCCGGTCACCGTCGCGGTCGCCCAGGAACCGGCAGAGCCGAGCCGCACCCCGGTGTCGGCGTCCGCGGCGTAACGGCTGCACGCCTCCGCGCCGTAACGGGTGCACGCTTCCGCCCCGTAACGGCTGCACGCCTCCGCGCCGTAACGGCTACGCGCCGCCCTCCACCCCGTACCCCTTCTCCCGCACCCACCCCGCCATCCGCTCCTCGAACGCCCGCGCCGCCGCGCTCCGGTACGCCGACTCGCGCAGCAGCAGCGCCGCCGTGCGCGACGGCGGCGCGGGCTCCACGCGGACCCGGTGCAGCCGGTCGTCGCCCGCCGCCAGGGGCTCCGGGAGCACGGTCGCCAGTGCGCCGCGCCCGACGACCTCGACCAGGACATTCAACGAGTTCGCCTCGACGGCGATCCCGGGCCGCACCCCGTGCCCCTCGAAGTACGCGTCCAGCTGCCGCCGCGTCGCGAAGTCCTCGCTGAGCAGTGCCAGTTGACCGCGCCCGACCTCCTCCAGCGGCACCGCGCCCGCCCGCCCCGCGTACGGATGCCCGTCCCCCACCACCAGCGCCAGCCCCTCCCTGAACAGCGGCTTCGCCGTCACGCCCGCCGCGTGTTCGCCGAGGAAGGCGATCCCCACGTCGACCCGGTCGTCGAGGAGCTCGGCCTCCATCCGGGCCTGCGTCATCTCCCGTACGTCGAGCGAGATCCCCGGGTGCCGGGCGTGGAAGTCCGCCACCAGCGGCCCCACCAGGTACGTCGTGAACGTCGGCGTCATGGCCACCCGCAGCGTGCCCCGTGACAGGTCCCCCACGTCCAGCACCGCCCGCTCGCCCGCCGCGAGATCCGTCAACGCCCGCCGCGCGTACGTCACATACGCCTCACCCGCATCGGTGAGCCGCACCGACCGCCCTGAACGGTCCAGCAACTGCACCTTCAGTGCCCGCTCCAACTGCTTGATCTGCTGCGACAGCGTCGGCTGCGAGATGTGCAGCGCCTCGGCGGCGCGGGTGAAGTTCGCGTACTCGGCGACGGCGAGCAGATAGCGGAGATGACGGAGTTCGAGAGCAGCCATGCCATCGACTATAGACCGCATCTATCGCTCACAGCGACAGCAACTCTTGGACTCTATAGACCCAGCTCATGCATGGTGGAACACGTCGGACGGACCGCCCGGCGAAACGGGTGAAAACCCCAGAACAAACCCACCAGCCAGTCGCAAGGAGTGATCCCATGCAGGAGATCGCAGCAGGTGTCGAGCGCTTCCGGCGCGAGGCTTTCCCACCCAGGGCCGAGCTCTTCCAGCGGCTGGCCACGACCCACACCCCGAACGCCCTGTTCATCGGCTGTTCGGACGCCCGGGTCGTCCCCGAGCTGATCACCCAGCGCGAACCGGGCGAACTGTTCGTCATCCGTACGGCAGGAAACCTCGTCCCGCCGTACGGGCAGAACGCGGACGGCATCGCCGCCAGCATCGAGTACGCGGTGAACGCCCTCGGCGTCGCCGACATCATCGTCTGCGGCCACTCTGCCTGCGGCGCGATGACCGCCCTCGCCACCGGCACCGACATGTCGGGGCTCCCCGCCACGGCCGACTGGCTGCGCCACGCCGACTCCTCCAGGGCCCTCCTGGACGCCACCCCCCACACCGGCGACCGCGTCGCCGCCCTGGTCCGCGAGAACGTCCTCGCCCAGCTCACCAACCTGCGCACCCACCCCTCGGTGGCCCGCGCCCTGGCCCGCGACGAGGTCGCCCTGCACGGCTGGGTCTACGACATCGGCTCCGGCCGCGTCGAGACCCTCGACGCCACGACAGGCGCGGCAGCCCTGCTGACCGGCACCACCACCGTCTGACACCCCCCACCCCCACACCCCCCACACACGTAAGGACCCCATCACCATGAACAACCTCCACGCCCAGGCCGACCAGAACTCCCGCCAGCAGCTCACCGTCGCCGCCATCGAGGCCAAGACCCGCCGTGACCTGTCCTGGAAGGAGATCTCCGAGCCGACCGGCCTCTCCGTCGCCTTCGTGACCGCCGCCCTGCTCGGACAGCACCCGCTCCCGGCCGACGCCGCCCGCACGGTCGCCGACCTGCTCGGCCTCGACGACGACGCCGTACTGCTCCTCCAGACCGTCCCGATGCGCGGCAGCATCGTCGGCAACGGCGGCATCCCCACCGACCCGACCATCTACCGCTTCTACGAGATGCTCCAGGTCTACGGCACCACGCTGAAGGCCCTGGTCCACGAGGAGTTCGGCGACGGCATCATCTCGGCGATCAACTTCAAGCTGGACGTGAAGAAGGTCGCGGACCCCGAAGGCGGCGAGCGTGCCGTCATCACGCTGGACGGCAAGTACCTCCCCACGAAGCCGTTCTAGTCGGCCCTCGGGGGCGGGGATGTT
The DNA here is from genome assembly GCF_026342435.1 of Streptomyces sp. NBC_00237. Taxonomy (NCBI): domain Bacteria; kingdom Bacillati; phylum Actinomycetota; class Actinomycetes; order Kitasatosporales; family Streptomycetaceae; genus Streptomyces; species Streptomyces sp. NBC_00237. Next base: position 86,257 of record NZ_JAPEMT010000001.1, read on the forward strand.
TCACGTGAAACATCCCCGCCCCCGCCCCCTCGTCCAACTCCCCGGAAAGGCAACGCACATGGACTTCGCCCAGCGCACCATCGACATCGCCCGCGCGAACGTGGAGGAGGGCGGTCGCCCCTTCGCCACCGTCATCGTCCGGAACGGCGAGATCGTCGCCGAGAGCGGCAACAAGGTCGCCCAGACCGGCGACCCGACGGCCCACGCCGAGATCCTCGCCATCCGGGACGCGTGCACGAAGCTCGGCACGGAGCACCTCACGGACTGCACGATCTACGTCCTCGCTCACCCGTGCCCGATGTGCCTCGGCTCGCTCTACTACTGCTCGCCCGCAGAGGTCGTCTTCCTCACCACCCGCGACGCCTACGAGCCCCACTACGTGGACGACCGCAAGTACTTCGAACTCGGCACGTTCTACGAGGAATTCGCCAAGTCGTGGGAGGACCGCCGCCTCCCGATGCACCACGACGCCCGCGAGGCGGCGGTGGACGTCTACCGCGCCTGGCAGTCGCGCAACGGCGGCAACCGCCGCGTCCCGGGCACCCCCACGGCATAACCGGACAGGACCGGCCCACGCGGACCCTCGGCCCACGTCGCCTCTCGGCCCACGTCGCCCCTCAGCCCGCGTGGGCCCTCCGCACGCCTTCCAGGTCGATCTTCCCCATCGCGTACATCGCCTTCGTCGCCCGCGTCGCCGCCGCCCTGTCCTCGTCCCCGATCAGCTCGATCAGCTCCGTCGGAACGACCTGCCACGACACCCCGAACTTGTCCTTGAGCCACCCGCACGGCCCTTCCTGCCCCCCGTCCGCCGTGAGCGCCGCCCAGTAGTGGTCCACGTCAGCCTGGTCGGCACAGTCGATCTGGAAGGAGACGGCCTCGCTGAACGTGAACTCCGGTCCCCCGTTCAGCGCCACGAACCGCTGCCCGTTGATCTCGAACTCGACCGTCACGACCGATCCGGCCGGACCCGGCCCCGCGTCGTTGTAGCGCAGCGTCCGCCCGCGCTTGCCGTCCTTGAAGACCGACAGGTAGAAGTCGGCCGCCTCCTCGGCCCGGCCGTCGAACCACAGGGTCGTCACGAATCCTCGGGTGATGCTCATCGCGCACTCCTCACAGCGGTGAAAACGGTGCAGAAGGCATGCGGGCCTTCTGCCGTACAAGACCGGCCCCACGCCCCGAACTCATCGCCGCCGACGCGACGTCCCGAAAATCGACCGGCTGATCTCTCTCCCCAACTGCGTCCCGATCGACCGGGCGAGGGACCTGAACATCCCGCTCCCCACCACCTGCTCGATCAACGACGGATCGTCCTTCTCCGCAGCAGATGCCGGAGCCGCCTGCGGAACCGGGGCCGCCGCGACCTGGAGCTTCTCGTACGCCGACTCCCGGTCGACCGCCTCCGCGTAGCGCCCGTACAGCAGCGACGACTTCACGGCCCGTTCCAGCGCCTCCTCCCCCACCGGCCCCATCAGCGACTGCGGCGCCCGCAGCCTCGTCGCCGCAACCGGGGTCGGCGCCCCCTTCTCGCTCAGTACGGTGATGACCGCCTCGCCCGTCCCGAGCGCCGTCAGCACTTCCTCCAGGTCGTACGGCGAGTTCGGGAAGGTCTTCACCGTCGCCTTGAGCGCCTTCGCGTCGTCCGGCGTGAACGCCCGCAGGGCGTGCTGCACCCGGTTGCCCAGCTGCGCCAGCACGTCCGAGGGAACGTCCTTCGGCGTCTGCGTCACGAAGAAGACGCCGACCCCCTTCGAGCGAATCAGCCGCACCGTCTGGGTGATCGACTCCAGGAACGCCTTCGACGCCCCGTTGAACAGCAGATGCGCCTCGTCGAAGAAGAAGACGAGCTTCGGCCGGTCCAGGTCCCCGACCTCCGGCAGGTCGTGGAACAGATCCGCCAGCAGCCACATCAAGAACGTCGAGAAGAGCTGCGGATTGCGCTGTACGGCCGCCAGCTCCAGCACCGAGACCAGGCCCCGCCCGTCCGGCGCCTGCCGCATCAGCTCGCTCGTGTCGAACTCCGGCTCCCCGAAGAACTCCCCCGCCCCCTGCTGCTCGAAGGCGGTGAGCGCGCGCAGGATGACCCCGGCCGTCACCGTCGACAGGCCGCCGATCCCCTTCAGCTCCGGCTTTCCCACGTCCGACGTCAGGAAGGCGACGACCGCCCGCAGATCCTTCAGATCGACGAGTTCCAGCCCTTTCGCGTCCGCGTAGTGGAAGATCAGGCCGAGCGACTGCTCCTGCGTCTGGTTGAGCTGCAGCACCTTCGACAGCAGGACGGGGCCGAAGCTCGTCACCGTCGCCCGCAGCGGAATCCCGGGCCCGATCCCGCCGAGTGCGTAGAACTCGCAGGGGTGGCCCGTCGCCGCCCACTCCTGGCCGACGGCCGCCGCCCGCTCCCGTACCTTCTCGTTCTCCTCACCCGGAGCGCTGATCCCGGAGACGTCGCCCTTGATGTCGGCCAGGAACACCGGCACGCCCTGCGCCGAGAGCTGTTCGGCGATCAGCTGGAGCGTCTTCGTCTTTCCGGTGCCGGTCGCCCCGGCCACGAGCCCGTGCCGGTTGAGCATGGCGAGCGGGATGCGGATCTGTGCCCCGGGCAGGCAGACCCCGTCCCACAGCAGCGCGCCGAGATCGAGTGCGGGCCCGGTGAAGGCGTACCCGCCCGCGATGGCCGCCGCCTCGACCGGCATTCCGGACGCCGTCGACTCGCTCATGTCACCGGAGGGGGTACTTCCGCTCATCGTTTGCTCCCGTTCTGGCGCTGAATACGACCTTTGCATCCCTCCCTCATGGCTGCGCCCGGAGCACCTTCCCCGGTAGGCTTTCCGTGTGATCTTCAAGCGCATCGGAAACGGCCGGCCGTACCCCGACCACGGCCGGGAAAGCACCCGGCAGTGGGCGGACGTCGCGCCGCGCCCGGTCCGCCTCGATCAGCTCGTCACCACCAAGGGCCAGCTGGACCTGGAGACCCTCCTCGCCGAGGACTCCACCTTCTACGGCGACCTCTTCGCGCACGTCGTGAAGTGGCAGGGCGATCTGTATCTGGAGGACGGACTGCACCGCGCGGTCCGCGCCGCGCTCCAGCAGCGCCAGGTGCTGCACGCCCGCGTCCTCGACATGGGCTGACTGCGGCCGGTCCCTAACTGGACGGACGCACAAGGGACTTCCGGGCCCGTCAGGCATCTGCCACGGCACTCGGGTGTCCCATTGGCCCTTTTGGGTCGGTCATTGACCCATTCGTTGATCATTTAGTACGCATTCGCTCCGGACGGCACTACGCTGCGCCCATGAGCATGCTGACTCCCCCCGGCATGGGCGGAAAGTACCGCATCACGGGTAACGCCTATCCCCGGATGCGCCGTCCCCACCGCCGTCGCCGGATCATCGTCCTGGCCGTCGCGGCCGTCGTCGCGCTCAGCCTGGCCGGGTGGGGAACGATGCAGCTCATCGACGTCTTCACGGGGGGCGAGAAGAAGGCCGTGGCGGGCGCGAAGAAGCCCGACTGCAAGCCCGCGGCGACCACCCCCGCCCTCCCGGCGAAGAACGCGGGGAAGCTCCCCAAGCCCGCAGCGATCAAGATCAACGTCTACAACGCGACCGTACGCGGCGGCCTCGCCAAGCAGGTCGCCGATGAGCTCAAGAAGCGCGGCTTCAACGTCGTCAAGTTCGAGAACGCGCCCAAGGAGTACGACAAGAAGGTCAAGGCCACCGCCCTGCTCGTCGGTGCGCCCACGTCCCTGGAGGGCCAGCTGCCGGTGCTCGGCACGCAGCTGAAGGGCGCCGAGACCAAGGCCGACGCCCGGGGCACCCAGGAGGTCGACTTCATCATCGGCAACGCCTTCAAGGCCCTGGACGCCAAGAAGGACGCGGACACGGCCCTGGCCGCCCTGGCCAAGCCCGCCCCCGCGCCCTCCGGCGACAAGTGCTGAGTACGCCGCTCCCGTACGAGTGACACGCACGCGAGTGACATGTGCTGCTAATGACGCGCACGGCCAGTGACACGCACGCGAGCGCGTAGCTCCCGTACGGGGAAGAACTACTCCGCGGTGCCGTACATGCGGTCGCCCGCGTCGCCCAGACCCGGCACGATGTAGCCGTTCTCGTTGAGGCGCTCGTCGACCGAGGCCGTCACGACCGTCACCGGCGTCCCCGCCAGCTCGCGCTCCATGACCTCCACGCCCTCCGGCGCGGCGAGCAGCACCACGGCGGTGACGTCGTCCGCACCGCGCTTGATGAGCTCCTGGATGGCCGCCACCAGCGTGCCGCCGGTCGCCAGCATCGGGTCGAGGACGTACACCTGGCGGCCGGAGAGGTCCTCCGGCATCCGGGTCGCGTACGTCTCCGCCTGGAGGGTCTCCTCGTTGCGGATCATGCCGAGGAAGCCCACTTCGGCGGTCGGCAGCAGCCGGACCATGCCGTCGAGCATGCCGAGCCCGGCCCGCAGGATCGGGACGACCAGGGGGCGGGGGTAGGACAGCTTGACGCCCGTGGTCGCGACGACCGGCGTTTCGATGTCGACCTGCTCGGTGCGCACGTCCCGGGTGGCCTCGTACGCGAGCAGGGTGACCAGCTCGTCGGCGAGGCGCCGGAAGGTGGGGGAATCGGTGCGCTTGTCGCGCAGCGTGGTGAGTTTGTGCGCCACCAGCGGGTGGTCGACGACGTGTATCCGCATGTTTCCACAGTAACCGGGCGTGCCGGGCCCCTGCTCCCCCACGAACCCGCCCCGACCGGGTCGAACGGCCCTTCCGGTGGTGCGCGACACTCCCGGCTCGCATCATCCCCCCACCCGGAGGGAAGGTGAAGACGTACCAAACACGCCTCATCAGGACGGTGCGGGCCCATGACGCAGCAGCCAGAACAGGACACACTCCACGCCGAGCAGCTCTCGGACGAACAGCGCGCCCAGGAGTCCGACGCGGCCAGGAGGCGTCGACGCGCCCAGTTCCTGCGCGAACTCAACGAGGCCAAGGAACTGCGCGACCGGGTCCAGCCGAGGCGTGCCAGGGCGGCGAGAATGCGCCAGCAGATGCGGATGCGCACCTTCCGCTGGTAGCCACCGGCAGTCGTACGAATGGCCCGAAGACCCCTGCGAACTGCTCACCCACCGGACTGATGCACGACGCAAGAGCGGAAGACATCCCGCTCGGGCCAGGTTTCTGCCACGATTCCGAGTGGGCGGGGCCGTCTGAGCACCGCTGAATCGTCACCTCTTACCAGTGGGAGAGTCACGGTGTACTTCGCCGCACTGCTCGCGCGCACCGAAGACGGATGGGAAGCGAGCGACACGGAGCTCGACGACGTGGAGTCCCTTGCGGACCTCGTCGAACTTGCCCGCGAGGGCTCGGTGGACGACGACATGGTGCTCGTCTTCATCGAGCAGGAGGACGCCTGGTTCGGCGTCGTCCGCGTCGAGGAACTGGAGGACCCACGGATCTACGTCTCCGACGCAGCCGCGGCCGCCCGTTCCTCGTACGGAGAAATCCTCACCGACGAACTGCTCGGCTCCGACGACGATGTCGACGTCGAAGCCGACCTGGAAGCGCTGGACCTCGACGGCACCGAGGACGGCGAGAGCGAAACGGGGGACCCGGAGGACACAGAGTCCGACGTCGTGGCGCTCGTTCCGGCCCAGGGGGGTCCCGCGGTCGCGGGTCCGGCCGGGGACCGGCAGATCCTGGTCGACCTGGGCATGACCGAGAAGGAGCTCCTGGGACTCGACAGCGACGCGCTGTCGGCGATCGCCGAGGCGCTGGGGGCCGCGGAGATCCTGGAGGCCGTGCGCTAGTGGTCGAGGAGGTCCCCCCGTCCGATCCCGACGAGCTGCCGGGCCGCGCGCCCGATCCCGTACGCGATCCATGGCGTACGGCGATGACGCGCGCCCTGGCCGAGGCGGCGGCGGCGGCCCGGTCCGGCGATGTGCCGGTCGGTGCCGTGCTGCTGTCCCCGGCCGGGGAGGTCCTGGCGACCGGGCACAACGAACGCGAGCTGCACGGCGACCCGACCGCGCACGCCGAGGTCCTGGCCATCCGGCGGGGCGCGGAGAAGCTGAACAGCATGGCGGCGCGCAGCGCCTCGAACAAGGGGGGTGACGGGCGACGGGCGGGAGAGTGGCGGCTGAACGGGTGCACGCTGGTCGTCACCCTGGAGCCGTGCACGATGTGCGCGGGCACGATCCAGCAGTCGCGCCTGGAGCGGGTCGTGTACGGGGCCCGCGACGAGAAGGCCGGGGCCGCGGGCTCGCTCTGGGACCTGCTGCGGGACCGGCGGCTCAACCACCGGCCCGAGGTGATCGCCGGAGTGCGCGAGGAGGAGTGCGCGGAGCAGCTGACCGCGTTCTTCCGGGGGCGGTGATTCCGCGGGCGGTGGCGGGCCTGCGGAGATGAGTTTCGGAGCACTGCCCCGCGTGTACTAGACTCTGTCTCGGTAGCGTGTCCGAGTGGCCTAAGGAGCACGCCTCGAAAGCGTGTGATGGTGCAAGCTATCCGTGGGTTCAAATCCCACCGCTACCGCCATCAGAAGAAAGCCCCTCCGGGATTCCGGAGGGGCTTTCTTCATGCCTCGCACCCCCTCGCACCCCCTCGCCCCCTCCTCGCCCACCCGAGACGCCCCCCGTGACGCGCCCCCGGGACGCGCCCCCGTTCGGCCGTATCGGGACAAAAGGTATGCCTTTCCGTTTAGCGTTCTGCCTGATCGCGGGGCCGGGCGCCCGCCTGTCCCTTCGCGGGTACGGAAGAGGCAGAGCATGCGACGGATTCTGGCTGCCGTGACGGCGGTGCTGACCAGCACCGCTCTCCTGGGCGCAGCCGCACCAGCCCATCTGGCGGACCAGCCGCCTCCGGAGGAGAAGCGGGCCGCCGCAGGGCCGGGAGTGGTCTATCCGCTGCTCTCCAACGACCCGCAGATCAACAAGAACGACCTCCTGGGCGACCACCGGATCGTCAACGGCGACGTCATCAAGAGCGCCTGGGACGGGCAGAAGGGCCCCGACGGGCGACCCGGCGTACGCAGGCTGGACTACGACTTCGCGGGCGGCGGCGGCTGGTACTACGGCGAGAAGCTGTGGGGCGGCAGCGGTGACAACGTCTACCTCGACCGGGACGACTTCTTCCGCGGCGTGAGGGGCCGGGGCGACGAGAAGGTCACGCTGGACCGGATCCGGCTGAAGATCAAGCCGATGGGTCCGGCGGGCAAGAAGGTCGAGCTGTTCATCGGGCTCCAGGACAAGGCGGGCAAGAAAGCCTGGCACGTCCAGGAGTTCGCGGCCGGGGACGCCTGGCAGACGGTCGACCTGCCGCTGGATTTCACCGACCGGACGGTGTGGAACGCCGGTTCGCCCGGCGACGTCGATCCGAAGCACTTGGTGAACTTCCTCGTCAACGAGGACCCGGCGCCCGCCGACGGCATCCAGAAGGGCACGATCCTGGTCGACGACATCGAGTTCGTCGACAGCGACGGGACGCCGGAGGACTTCGCCACCGCTTCCGACGACCGCGTGCTGGAGCTCGCCGAGAAACGGGCCTTCCAGTACTTCGTGGACTACTACCACGAGAAGAGCGGGCTCTGGCAGTCCGAGACGACCAAGCTCTGGCAGATCAACATCTCGGCGACCGGATACGGTCTGAGCGCGATGGCGATCGGCGAGGACCGGGGCTGGATCACCAGGGACGAGGCGCTGGGCCGCGTACGGAACACGCTGAAGAAGCTCTACGAGGGCCAGCGGGCCGGGTCCGACCCCGAGGACACCGTCCACCAGAACGGGTACCGGGGGCTGTACTGGCACTGGACCAACAGCGAGGGCAAGCGCGCCTTCGGCGAGCTGTCGACGGTCGACTCCGGATTCCTGCTGATGGGCGTCCAGCACATCCGCGAGCACTACCGGGACGTGCCGGACGTCGTGGACATGGCAACGAAGATCACCGAGCGGGTCGACTGGGACTGGATGACGGACAAGCGGCCGGGGAAGGTGCCGTTCCCGTACTTCAGCTGGTACCCGGACTCCTTCTGCACTGCGCGGATCAAGCCGGAGGAGCGGATTCCGGCGGCGGGCGGGCACGGCTGTCACCTGGACGAGCACTGGGACCGGCCGACCGACGAGGGCTTCGTCGTGCAGTTGCAGGCGGCCGGGTCGACGACGCATCCGGCGCCGACCGACGCCTGGTTCGCGTGGTCGCGGGAGCGGCGTGCGTACAAGGGCATCGAGCTGGTGCCGACCTTCGAGGGCTCGATGTTCGCGTACATGTTCACGCACGGCTGGATCGACTTCAAAAGGCTCGGCAAGGAAACCCTGCCGGGGCAGCAGGACCAGGCGGTCGACTGGGCGGAGAACACCGGGCTCGCGGCGAAGGCGGCGCGGCAGTTCGCCATCGACCAGCACGACGTGCTGCCGGACATCATGACGGAGTACGGGAAGGACGCCTGGGGCCGCAGTGACGCGGACGGGCCGCCGGCCGACCCGGACGACGCGGAGAAGAACGGCAGTTACCGGGTCTACGGGTCGCCCCCGCTGCGCGGCGGGCACGTCCACAGCGACAACACGCTCCAGCCGCACGCGGCCGGTTCGGTCGTTCCCTTCCTCCCGGCCGAGTCGATCGCTGCCGTACGGCACTTCATGCAGGTGCCCGGGGTCTGGCACCCGCGCCTCGGGCTCAACTACTCGTACACGCGCAAGGCGTTGAGCGCGGCGGAGCTGGGAGAGGCGTACGAGAAGAACAAGAAGCCGGGGACGAGCGCGGAGGACGCCGCCGAGGACAAGGCGTTCGAGCAGAAGAACGCCGCCGACCATCCGGGACTGCCCTGGTACGCGCGCAAGCTGTCCGGGATGAGCCAGGGCGGCATGATGCTCGCCATCGACAACCACCTGCACCAGGGCAAGGTGCAGCGCGACACGATGCGCAGCCCCGACCTGCGGAGGGCGATCTGCGCGCCCTGGCCGAACGACGTGGTCTGCAAGGACTCCGACCTGGAGGTCACGGTCGCCCCGGCCGGGTCCGTGGCCGAGAAGGGCAAGCCGCACAAGGTGAGTGTCAGCGTCACCAACAAGGGGCCCGACGCCGCCGTGGACGCGGTCGTGGCGATCACGCCGGGTCCGGGGCTGACCCTGACCGGGGCCGCCGCGGACGGGAAGATTCCGGCGCTCGCCGTGGGTGCGACCGTCACGCGCGAGATCGAGGTGACCGGCTCCGTACCCGGTGACGTGAAGGTCGACGCGGCGGTGACGTCGGTGGAGACCATCGACAAGGTGGCGGCCAACGACAAGGCGTCCGGTCCTTTCGAGGTCGTGGACGCGCCGGTCGTGCCGCCGGTGGAGCAGCGGAGCGACGTCGGGACGCGGGTGACCGCCCCGTCAGGCGACGCCGAGACCGGCAAGCCGTACAGGGTCCTGGTCACCTTCGCCAACCACGGCCCGGACGCGGCGAAGGACGCCGTCGTGAAGATCAACCCGGGTGCCGGGCTCGCGCCCGCCGGGGAGATCGAGTGGAAGGTTCCGGCGCTGGCCGTCGGACAGTCGGTGACCCGCGAGGTCGAGGTGACGGGCTCCGCGCCGGGCGAGGGCTCGGTCACCGCGTCGCTGGGCTCGCTCGGCACGGTCGACCCGACGCCGGGGAACGACACCGGGACCGTCACCTTCGGGGTGAAGAACCCGGTCGTCGTACAGCCGGTGGCCTTCGGGAAGGCGGACGTACGGGTCACGGTGCGCGCCGAGCGGACCGCCGTCGCGGTCGGCGAGCGCGTCGGGGTCACGGTGACCGCGTCCAACAAGGGCCCGGCGAAGGCCGAGAACGTGTCCGTACGGGTCGAAGGGGGCTCCGGGCTCACCCTGGCCACGAGCCGCGCCGCGGCCCCGCAGAGCTGGACCGTGGGCGACCTTCCGCCGGGCGGCAGCGCCAGCCGGGTGTACGTCACCACGGCGGGCCGCACGGGCGCGGCACCGCTCACCGCGACCGTCACGGGCAGCAACGTGCACCGCCCGGGGCCGGTGGACGACGACAGGGCACACCTGACGTTCCAGGTCGGGCAGGCGCCGGTGGCCGTACGGCCGAAGCCGGTCGGACAGGCGCCGGTCGGGCCGACGACCGGCGGGCACAAGCCGGGGCCCGGCCTGCCGGGGCCGCAGGCCGCCCGGGTCAGGGCCCTGCCCCAGGCCGGATCCCGGGCCGGGTCCCAGGCCGAGTCCAGGGCCGGATCCCGGGCCCAGGTCCAGTACGTCCAGCCGGTCTCCGGCAGCAGCGGCAGCGGCACCCACCGCACCCTCGCCTCGGGCGGCGTCGGCGTCGACCCGGCGGTGTGGGCGGTCGGCGCGCTGCTCTGCTTCGGACTCGGTACGACCGTCTACCGGGCGGCGTCCGGATCCCGAGGGGGCGCCCGGCACAGGCGGCGGTAGGCACGCGCCGGATCCCGCAGGGGTGAACCAGAAGCCCCGGCCTTGGGGGAGGCCGGGGCTTCTGGTTGTTCGTGGGGGCGGGAGAAGATGAGGACGGGGGAAGCGGCATCGGGGGGACAAGCCGCTTCCCCCGATGAGAACGGTCCTCCAAGTCCGGGCCGCAGTCAGGGGAGTGCGCGGCTCGGACCCCGCAGTGAGGTCCCGTTCCTCGCCCGGTGGATTCCTGCCAGATCCCTCCGGGCTCATGGACAATCCTGCTCCCCCCGCAAGCCCGACATCCCCGCCGAAGGGCCCCCATGGCCGGGCCCTTGGTCCTTAAAGGTCACGTAGGGGCGGAGAACGGGGACGCGGGCGTGGAGCGGGCGATTCCAGAAGGACTCGCAGCGTGATCGCATACGGCCACTTGAGTTGTCCGGTCGTACGGTTAGACTCTCGCGACTGCTCAGCGGACCACAGGGGAGGGTCTGGGCATGGACATCAAGAAGGCCATTCTGTACATCGTGGTCGTTTTCGTGCTGTACACGATCATCACCTCCCCGGAGAAGGCCGCCAACATGGTCGGACTAGGCTTCCAGGGCCTGTCCGACGCGGCCAAGGGGATCGGCTCGTTCATGACCAACCTCGTGAAGTAGGCCCGTACGCCCGGCGCGTACGCCCGTTGCTTCGGCCGCTCCCCTTCCCCAAGGAGTGCCCCGTGATCCGCCATCTGGTCCTCTTCAAGCTCAACGAGGGCGTCTCCCGCGACGAGGAGCGCGTGCAGGCCGGCGCGAAGGCGTTCGCCGAACTCGAAGGGGTCATTCCGGAGCTGGAGTTCTGGGAGTGCGCCTGGAACATCACCGACCGCCCGATCGCGTACGACTTCGCCATCAACTCGGCCGTGGCGGACGCCGATGCGCTGAAGCGCTACATCGAGCACCCGGCCCACCAGGCCGCCGCGGGACAGTGGCGGGAGTTCGCCACCTGGGTCATCGCGGACTACCCCTTCTAGGTCCTCCGCCAGGCCCGCCACACCGTAGCCCCGCACCTTTCGGTGCGGGGTTTTTGCATAGGTATGCCCCAACTTGCCCTCAACACGGCGTTATACGGTGCTTGCACACAGTGCACATGTCTTGTGATGCTATGACCGCTTTTGACGGATGAGTGGAACGAAGTGTCCACATACCGACCGAAAAAGGGGTGTGGCGTGTGACTGTGCCGGCCAGTACTGCTCCGCAAGCCCCGCCCCACCAGGCCCAAACGTCTCAGCAGCACCAAGAGCCCCACCAGCCCCCGGAGCCTCTCCAGCCCTCGGAACCACCGCTCGTCGAGACCCCGGACCGCGTTCCCGGCACCCCCGCCGCCCGCACCCGTGGCGCCGACACCCGGGCCCTCACGCAGGTGCTGTTCGGCCAGCTCAAGGGCCTGGCGCCCGGCTGCGGGGAGCATTCCCGGGTACGGGCGGCACTGATCGAGGCGAACCTCCCGCTGGTCCGGTACGCCGCCGCCCGGTTCCGCTCGCGCAACGAGCCGATGGAGGACGTCGTCCAGGTCGGCACCATCGGGCTGATCAACGCGATCGACCGCTTCGACCCGGACCGGGGCGTGCAGTTCCCGACCTTCGCGATGCCCACCGTCGTCGGCGAGATCAAGCGGTACTTCCGCGACAACGTCCGCACCGTGCACGTCCCGCGCCGCCTCCACGAGCTGTGGGTGCAGGTCAACGGGGCCACCGAGGACCTCACCACCGCCCACGGCCGGTCCCCCACGACCGCCGAGATCGCCGAGCGGCTGCGGATCACCGAGGAGGAGGTCCTCGCCTGCATCGAGGCGGGCCGCAGCTACCACGCGACCTCCCTCGAAGCCGCCCAGGAGGGCGACGGGCTGCCAGGACTGCTCGACAGGCTCGGTTACGAGGACCCCGCGCTCGCCGGGGTCGAGCACCGGGATCTGGTCCGCCACCTGCTCGTACAGCTCCCCGAGCGCGAGCAGCGGATCCTGATGCTGCGTTACTACAGCAATCTGACGCAGTCTCAGATCAGCGCCGAGCTGGGCGTTTCCCAGATGCACGTCTCGCGTTTGCTCGCTCGCAGCTTCGCACGTCTGAGGTCCGCAAATAGGATCGAGGCGTAATCCTCACGGGTATATCCCGCTGGAAGCTGTGGGGGGAAGAAATGCCGCACACCCCCTCTTTCCTGCATGTATTTGTCGACTTGGCGCTACAGCGTGTTGCCGACATGTGACATTCTGCTGGAACCGCGTTTGCCGCAGCTCCGCCGCCGGTATTCAGGTGGAGGCTGCTTCCTTCGACGGGAAGCGTCTGCCGCTACCGTCCGCGACCCTAAGAGGGGGTGGCATGTCCGTAGAACAGGGCAGTTCGAAGGTGCTCATCAAGGATGCGCCCGACATGCTCGACCGCGCTCCGGCGATCACCGCGATTCCGGCTCAGCCCGGACCCGCACCGGCGCCGCCGATCGTCTCCCAGCCGGAGGCACTCGACACCCGCACGCTGTCCCGCTCCCTGTTCCTGCGGCTCGCCGTCCTCGACAAGGACAGCCCGGAACGCACGTACGTCCGTGACACCCTGATCGAGCTCAACCTCCCGCTCGTGCGGTACGCCTCCGCGCGCTTCCGCTCCCGCAACGAGCCGATGGAGGACATCGTCCAGGTCGGCACCATCGGCCTGATCAAGGCGATCGACCGCTTCGACTGCCAACGCGGCGTGGAATTCCCCACGTTCGCGATGCCGACCGTCGTCGGCGAGATCAAGCGCTTCTTCCGCGACACCTCGTGGTCGGTGCGCGTCCCGCGCCGCCTCCAGGAGCTGCGGCTCGCGCTCACCAAGGCCAGTGACGAGCTCGCCCAGAAGCTGGACCGCTCGCCCACCGTGCCCGAACTCGCCGCCGTACTGGGCGTGTCCGAGGAGGACGTCGTCGACGGCCTCGCGGTCGGCAACGCGTACACGGCCTCCTCGCTCGACTCGCCCTCCCCGGAGGACGACGGCGGCGAGGGCTCGCTCGCGGACCGGCTCGGCTACGAGGACACGGCGCTCGAAGGCGTCGAGTACCGCGAGTCGCTGAAGCCGCTGCTCGCCAAACTCCCGCCGCGCGAACGGCAGATCATCATGCTGCGCTTCTTCGCGAACATGACGCAGTCGCAGATCGGCGAGGAGGTCGGCATCTCGCAGATGCACGTCTCCCGGCTGCTCACCCGTACGCTCTCGCAGCTTCGGGAAGGGCTGATCGCCGACTGAGCGCCCGTTCCTCACCGACTGATCGTCCGCTGACCGCCGACTGAGCGCTCGCCGATCGCTCGCCGATCACCACCGGGCACCGCATGACCCAACGCCCCGTCTGCGCCAAGTCGCCGACGGGGCTGGTTATTTGACGGGTCGTCAGTGACACTGGCGCGATGCGACGTCAGGGTGTGGCAGTGGGGGCTGGTGCGGTCGCGCTGTGCCTGGGCGGCCTGCTGGCCGTGTCCGGCGACGGTGGCGGCGGCAAGGGCTTCGTCGCGGTGGGCGCGGCCGGAGCGGGCCCCGAGGGCGCTCCGACGCGGGCCGTGCCACCGGAAGGCTCCGTCGAGCTGTTCCCGCTGGACCAGGACGCGCCCGACTCACGGGGCGGCGGAAGCGGTTCACGCCCGTCCACCGGAGACGCGTCCGGTACGCCGCCGGGCTCCGTCGGCGCCACGAAGCCGGGCCCGTCCGGTGCGGACGGCACCGGGACCCGTACGCCCGGGAAGGCGAGCGGCACGGGCACCCCGGCGGGGTCGGCACCCTCCGGCTCGGGCTCCGCACCTTCCGGCCCCGGGAACGCGAAGCCCCCGGAGTCAGAACCCCCGCAGCCCCCGCAACCTCCGCAGCCGAAGCCGCCGACGTCCGGGCCGAAGCCGCCCGCGAGCCCCGCCGCGCTCTCCGTGGGCGCGCCCGTGCGCGCGAAGGCGGACCGGCGATGGTGCGAGAAGGTGACGGTGCGACTGCGCAACTCGGGCGGGACCGAGGCGCGTTCGGGGAGCGTCACGTTCGCGACGCACATCATCGGGGCGCTCGGCATCGACTGGGGAACACGCACGTCCACCCAGCCGCTCCCGGGCCCGATCGGCCCGGGAGAGACCAGGAACGCGACGTACACCGTCTGCGTGGACGCCTGGCGGGTGCCGCTGGGCATGCACGTGGAGACCCGTGGGGTCACCGCCGCCTGGAAGTAGCGGACGTACGAGAAGGAACGGCTAGCCGAGGGCGAGCCAGGCCACTGCCGCCAGGACCGCGACGACGGCGACGATGCCGATGATCAGGCCGGTCTTCGGGCCCGACGACTGCGCGGCGGGCTGCGAACGCCGTTGCTGCTGCTGCGCGGGCTCCTCGTCCACGAACGCGCGGAACATCTGAGTGCTGCCCGCCGGGTCGTAGTTGCCCTCGGGACCTTGGCCTTGGGGGGCGTGGGGGTTGTGTGCCATGCGCGTGACCCTAGCGAAGGTGGGTACCCGAGCGACACCCCAGGGCCCCACTGTGCGCGGAGTAACGGCCGGACACCCCCCTGGCACCCGCCGACCTGCGGCTTTACCCGGCCCCTCGGAGCGCTTGACCGGCCGATCAGGGAGCCTTTTGGATTCCTTTGCCCGATCAGCCCGAATTTAATTTGCCTGAAGCAACCAACTAATCCTATCGTTGCCCTAAGCAACAAGATGAACCGAGACGTGCCGAAAACCCGCAGGGAGGTGCCGTGGCCGCACAGAGTCATTACGAGGAACTGGCCCGCCAGCTCAGTGCCATCGGCGCGGTGAAACGGGGCCTCGGGCGCATCCTGCCTCCCGAGTGCCCGCCCGGCTCCGCCGCCGTACTCACGCTTCTCGACCGGCACGGCGAGATGAGGCTCAGTCGCCTCGCCGAGCTGATGGCTGTCGACATGTCGGTAACGAGCCGTCACGTCACCCACGTCGCCGAACGCGGCTGGATCGACCGCTCGCCCGACCCGGGCGACAAGCGCTCGCGCATCCTCCGCCTGACCCCGGACGGCGAAGCCGTTCTGCGCGAGCTGTCCAGGCGCACCACCGAAACCCTCGCCCACACCCTGGGCGACTGGTCCGACGACGAGGTCGGACAGCTCAACGCGATGCTCGCCCGCCTGCGCGACAGCTTCGGCGACTGCCGTTCCTGGCCGCCCGTGCCGTTCGACTGCACCGCCGCACTCACCGCCTCAGCGCTCCCCGCCCCGGCACTCACCGCCCCGGCACCCGGCACCGAGGCGCTCACGACTTCCGCGATACCCGCAACACCCGCGTAAAGGACAAGGATTCAATTGGCTACGACCACACCCACCGGTGTGCGGGGCGGCCACGCCAAGCACGGAGCCCCCGCCGCTCCTGCCTCCGACAGCTCCGCACCGATGTCACACCGCCAGATCATGGAAGCCCTCGCGGGCCTCCTGCTCGGCATGTTCGTCGCGATGCTGTCGTCGACGATCGTGTCGAACGCCCTTCCCGAGATCATCCGCGACCTCGACGGCACCCAGAGCGCGTACACCTGGGTCGTCACCTCCGCCATGCTGTCGATGGCGGTCACCACCCCCATCTGGGGCAAGATGGCGGACCTCTTCAGCAAGAAGCTGCTGGTCCAGATATCGCTGGTCATCTTCGTGCTGGGCTCGGCGCTCGCCGGCCTCTCGCACAACACCGGCGTCCTGATCACCTTCCGCGTGCTCCAGGGCATCGGCACCGGTGGTCTGGTGGCGCTGTCCCAGATCATCATCGCCGCGATGATCCCGCCGCGTGAGCGCGGCCGGTACTCCGGTTACATCGGCGCGACGATGGCCGTGGCCACCGTCGGCGGCCCGCTGCTCGGCGGCGTCATCACCGACACCGACTGGCTCGGCTGGCGCTGGTGCTTCTACGTGGGCGTGCCGTTCGCGGCCATCGCACTCGTCATCCTGCAGAAGACGCTGCACCTGCCGGTCATGAAGCGCAAGGTCAAGATCGACTGGTTCGGCGCACTCTTCCTGGCCGCCTCCGCGTCGCTCCTGATGATCTGGGTGACCCTCGCGGGCGACAACTACGCGTGGAACTCCTGGCAGACGTACGTGATGACGGGCGGCTCCGTCCTCCTCGCGGTCATCTTCGTGATCATCGAGTCCAAGGTCGCCGAACCCCTCATCCCGCTGCGCTTCTTCCGCAACCGCACCATCGCGCTGACCTCGGCGGCGAGCCTGTTCGTCGGTGTCGCGATGTTCGGCTCGACGGTCTTCATGAGCCAGTACTTCCAGCTCGCCCGGGACAAGTCGCCGACGATGTCCGGCGTCATGACGATCCCGATGATCGCGGGCCTGTTCATCTCCTCCACGGTCTCCGGCGCGGTCATCACCAAGACCGGCCGCTGGAAGGGCTTCCTGGTCGGCGGCGGCATCGGCCTCACCGCAGGGCTCGGCCTCCTCTCCACCATCGCTTACGACACCGAGTACTGGCAGGTCGCCGTCTACATGGCGGTCCTGGGCCTCGGCCTCGGCATGATGATGCAGAACCTGGTCCTCGCCACGCAGAACCAGGTCAAGCCGCAGGAGCTCGGCGCGGCCAGCTCGCTGGTCGCCTTCACCCGTACCCTCGGCGGCGCCATCGGCGTCTCGGCGCTGGGCGCGGTCCTCTCCTCCCGCATCACGCACTACGTCGAGGACGGCCTGGACGCCCTCCACATCAAGCTCCCCGGCGGCGGCACGGGCGGCGGCAGCGGCATCCCCGACATGGACGCCCTCCCGGCCCCGATCCGAGGCGTGATGGAGAGCGCGTACGGCGACGGCATCGCGGACGTGTTCCTCTACGCGGCCCCGATCGCGCTGCTCGGCCTGATCCTGGTCCTCTTCGTCAAGGAGGTCGCACTGAAGACCTCCCACGACGGCGACGTCCCGGCCGCCGCCACCGCCTCGGAGACCCCGGTGGAATCGGCCGCCGAGGGCCTGGCCGGAGTGACCCCGGTCCACGAGGAGGCACCCGTACCCACGCAGCCGCTGCCGACCACCCCGCCCACCGGACGCACCCTGCACGGCACCGTCCGTACGGCGGAGGGCACGTCGGTCCGGGGCGCGGCCGTCACCCTCATCTCCCTCGCGGGACGCCAGCTGGGCCGCTCGGTGGCCCAGCCGGACGGCCGCTACGCACTGGACGCCCCCGCGGCGGGCTCCTACGTCCTGATCGCCTCCGCCGACGGCTTCCAGCCGCAGGCGTCGACGGTCACGGTCGGGGACGAGCCGATCGCGTACGACATCCTCCTCTCCGGCACCAGCGGCCTCGGCGGAACCGTCCGCAGCGCGGCCGACGGTACGGGTGTGGCGGACGCGATGGTGATCGTGACGGACGTCCGAGGTGACGTCCTGGCGACGGGCAAGTCGAGCGAGAACGGTGAATTCGCCTTCGCCGAACTGGTCCCCGGCACGGTGACGGTCGCGGTGAACGCGTCCGGCTTCCGCCCGATGGCGCTCCCCGTCGACATCGGCGGCACGGGCATCACCCGCATCGAGGCCGTCCTCCAGGCGGGCGCACTGGTCCAGGGCACGGTCCGCGCGGGCACCGCCCGACGCCCGCTCCCCGACGCCCGCGTCACGATCATGGACGCGGCCGGGAACGTGGTCTCGACCTCCACCACCGGTGAGGACGGCGCGTACGCCTTCACCGACCTGGACGCGGGCGAGTACACGGTCATCGCGACGGGCTACCCGCCGGTCGCGGGCAACCTGACGGTGGCGGGGCGCGGCGTGGACGCGCACGACATCGAACTCGCCCACCCGGGCGAGTAGTCCGGACCTCCGGCCCCCGGGACGCGTTTCGAGCGGAGACGTGTTCCGGGGCTGGTGGAGTCGGGGGCGGCGGGCAGGGGACGGCCTGCCGCCCCCTCTTTTTCTTTTTGCGTACGTACGGAAGAGCTTCGACGAGCTTCGGAGCTTCGGAGCTTCGAAGGGCAAGGCAGGTAGCGGCATGGGACTTCGCGCACAGGTACGGACCCGGGACGGCTGGGCCGTGCAGCACGCGGTGGTGACGGTCACCGACATGACCGGCACGCAGGTGCTGCGGGCGGCGGCGGACGCGGACGGGGTCGTCACCGACGCGGCGACGCTCGCCCCCGGCCCGTACACGGTGATCGTGACGGCGGTCGGCTACGCGCCGGTCGCCTCGACGGCGCTGGTCACGGCGGCGGGGCGGATCGAGGCGGGGAACGTGGTGCTGGCCCGTCAGGGCGGCGTGGAACTCCCGCCGCCGGGCGTCTGGACCATCGACCCCGTCCACTCCTCGGTGGGCGCGGTCGCCCAGCACCTGGGTATCTCCAGCGTGCGGGGCCGGTTCACGGACTTCTCCGGCCGGATCGAGATCGCGGAGGACGTGGAGAAGTCGCGCGTCGAGGCGGTCATCTCGTCCGCCACGATCGACACGGGCAACGCGATGCGCGACGGGCACCTGAAGTCGGCGGACTTCCTGGACGTGGCCGCCCACCCCGAGATCACGTACCGCAGTACGGGTCTGGTCCCGGCCGGACCCGACCGGTGGACGGTCCACGGGGACCTCGCCCTGCACGGGGTGGTCCGCCCGGTGGACCTGGACCTGAGCTACCTGGGCACGGGGCCGGACCCGTGGGGCGGGGTCCGGGCGGCGTTCCGCGCGACGGCGGATCTGCGGCGGGACGACTTCGCGATGAACTACAACCAGGTGGTGCAGGCGGGGATCTCGGCGATCGGGGCCACGCTGAGGGTGGAACTGGACATCCAGGCCGTACAAGGGTCTGCGCCCCTTTAGGGGCGCGGGTCCGCATCCCTGTGCGGCTCCGCCGCGCGCACGCTCCCGGCTCCGCTGAGCCTGAGGGGCGCGGGGAACTGCGCGCCCAGCCCCGACGCACCCGCACATCCGAACCCCCAAGCCTCGCGAGTTTAGGTGAAGGGGTGGGGAGGGGCGGCCCGCCGCAGGCGCACCGGGGTGCGGCGCACCTGATGGCGGAGGTAACGGCGGGCGGCACCGGGGCGGGCCCGGAGCGAGGGGGCCGCCCCCTTGCCCGCCCGTTCCGCCCCCGGGGGGCGGCCCCGCCGCCCAAGGGGGCTGGGCGGAAGCCCCGCCGCCCAAGAGGGCTAGGCGGAGGCAGAGGCCAAGGGGGCTAGGCGGAGGCAGAGCCAAGAGGGCCGGGGGGTGGAGGGTCAGGTGCGGCGGGCGAAAGAGCCGGGCTCGGGCGGCCGCCCCCCAGTCTGAAGCACCAGCTCGTAACACAGCTCACGAAGCTTGACGTTGCGCCCCTGAGAGGCCCGCCGCAGCACCCCCAGAGCCGCCTCAGCAGGACACCTCTGCCGCGCCATCACGATCCCGATCGCCTGGTCGATCACGAAGCGCGACTCCATCGCCGCCCGCAGATCCCGCGCCGCCTCCGTCTCCTTCTCGATCCGCTCGGCGACGGCGACCGCCCCCGCCGCCTGCTCCGCGAACCGCCGCGCCACCTCGCGCCGGTCGGCGAAGGCCCCCGGCTCCCGCGAGTACAGGTTCAGCGCGCCGGCCGTGAAGCGGCGGGACTCCGCGTCGGACACCGTCGAGGGCGGCCGCCCCTGCACCGACAGCGGCACCGCGAAGACCGACCGGATGCCCTGCCCCGCGGCCAGCCCCGGATACGGCCCCCAGCGCTCCTCGGCGAGGGTGTCGGCGACGTACTCCTCGATCCCGTTCTCCAGGCTGCACACACACGGCCCGGCCTCGACCTCGTACTGCAGGGCATCCAGCGTGAGCGCCTGCGAGTCGCTGCTGGCGGTGGTCACGAGACGCCCGTTCCTGCGCATGGTGACGCTGCACGAGTCGGCGCTCTCGACCGCGTGCACGGCCTGCTCGGTGAGCTCCTGGAGGAAGGAGTCCAGGCCCCGCCAGTCGGTGAGCGCGTCGTGCATCGACGCGAGGTCGAAGCCGTTCACCCGGCTCCGTCCCCGACCGTCTCCCGGTTCGCCTCCCGGACCGCCTCCCGTGCCGGCGATGGCGTCAGTCATGTCAGTCATACTTCCGCGCGTGCCCCAGATCCGGCCGGAAACTCCGTTCCGTCACTCACCGTCGCCACACCTTCATCACCCTGTCATCACTCGGCGGCCGATGCGTCGACCATGCGCGACGCGATGTCACGGAGCTTCACGTTCCCCTTCTGCGAGGCACGCACCAGCCGGTCGAACGCCTCGGCGGCGTCGATGTTGAGCCGCCCCATGAGCAGCCCGGTGGCCTGCCCGATGACGTCCCGGGTGTGCATGGCCTCGGTCAGCTGCTCGGTCACGGCGACGGTCTCCAGGGCGATCCCGGCGTACGCGGCGAGCAGTCGGCCCACCCGTACGACCGCCTCGTCGGCGAACGCGCCGGGCCGCTTCGCGTACAGGCTCAGCACACTGAACCGGCTCGGGTGGCCGCGCAGCCGCAGGAAGAGCGCGCAGCCGCCCGCGCCGTCGTCGACGACGGAGAGCGGGGTGTCCCACAACTCCTCGCCGGGCGGCAGGAGTTCGGACTCGGGTACGTCATCGGTGGTGGCGAGGGTACGCACCCTGCCGGAGCGCTCGACGACGAAGAGACCGGCGCGGTCCGTACCGGGAACGAGCTCCCGGGCGAGCCGTACGGCCGTGCGCGCGGTCTGCTCGCGGCCTTCGGCGGCGTGCAGTTCGAGCGCGGCGGAGGCCAGGGCATCGGCGAGACCGAACTCGGCCTGCCGGGAATCGACCTGCCAGGAATCGGCCTGCCGGGAATCAGCCTGCCCTGTGTCGACCTGCCGGGAATCGGCCAGTCTGAAATCGACCAGCCCAAAGTCGACTTGGTCATGCGGAATTTCGGGAATGTCGGACGCAGTCACCACGAACCTCTTCGGCGTGCACGGCCCAGGGTGCGGCCGTGCCCGGGAGAGCTCCGCAGCACATTCCCGACTGCGAGCAAAGGACGAACAGACTCTATCCGCTTCTGTCCTACGGCAAAGCAAGCAGCAGTGGATCAGCCAGGCCCCGACGCCAGTGCAAAGCTTCGGCGGGCATTGTCCGGACACCCTCGACCGCCCGCCGCCCGCATGGTCCAATGAAGTTCCCGGTCAGGAAGCGGCCCCCCGACCACGCCGCGCATCATCGCGTCGGCTTCGGACAGGTGACCACTGTGCCCTTGCGTCTCACCCTCCGTGACCTCCCCTGCCTGCCGCACCTGCCCCGGTGCACGCTCCTTCTGATGCCGCCGGAAATAGACATCGCCAACAGCGACGACCTGTACGCGGCCGTGCGCGAGGCCGTGGACCAGCGGCGCGACCGGGCGGACGTGCTGGTGCTGGACTTCACCAGGACGACCTTCACCGACAGCCGCGGTGCCCGGCTGATCTCCGCCACGCGGGAGTACGCGGAACGGTCGGGCATCACGGTGCGGCTCGCGGTGCCGGAGAGCGGGGTGGTGCGGCGGGTGGTAACGCTGACCGGGATCAGGCGGGACGTACCGGTGTACGCGTCGGTGGCGGACGCGGTGGCGGGCGACGAGGAGCTGTGAGGGCGGGACCGACGGGGCCGAGGGCCCCCAGGACCTCTGGATCCTCTAGGACCCCAGGGAACCCGAGGACCCCGAGACTCCCGAAGACCCCGAGGACCCCGAGGGCCCCGAGGGCCCCGAGGGCCCCGACGCCTCGATGCCCGCGATCAGCAGGTCCAGCGCGTACGTGAAGTCCCGCCCGAACATCTCGACGACCGTGTCCCCTCCCCGCGCCGCCATGATCTCGGTGGAGGCCCGGAACAGCTCCGCGTCCACGGCCTCCTCGGTGACCCTCCCCATCGACTGCCGGTAGAGCTCGTCCCCGGTGATCCCGGCCTCGGCCGCGCGCTGGTAGAACTGCGCCTCGCTGTTGGCGAATCCGTACACGAACTGGAAGACGGCGGCGATGGCGCCGCCCTGCCGCTCCACCGGGACGCCGCCCTTGCGCATGACCGCGATCGAGGCGCCGGAGAAGGCCATCATGTGCGGCCCGATGTTGAGGAACCGGCTCATCAGCCCCGTCGTCCAGGGGTGGCCGACGAGCATCTCCCGGTAGCTCTGGGCGAGTTGGCGGAGCTGGACCCGCCAGTCGGCGTCGTCCTCGGGGTCGGGATCGGGCGGGCTGAGTTCACCGGCCACGCGGTCGAGGGCGAGTTCCAGGAGGTCGTCCTTGTTGGCGACGTACCAGTAGACGGACATGGCGGTGACGCCCAGCTCGGCGGCGAGCCGACGCATGGAGAACTTGGCGAGGCCCTCCGCGTCGAGCAGGGCGACGGTCGCCGCGGTGATCTTCTCCAGATCGAGCGCGGCGGCGGGGTCCCCCTTGCGCCCGCCGCCTCCGCCGGTGCCCTTGGTCTCGCTCTTGCTCCCGCTCTTGCTCCCGCTTCCACTCCCGCGCGGCGTTTTCGCGTCCAGCCACACGCTGCGCAGTCCAGGCTTCTTGACGGGATCGGCCGCGGGCACCATGGGGCACACTCCTCGGTTCTGCTGCTCTGCTCTTCTACTGCGCCGCTGTTCTACGCTCTGGAGCCTTACCGCTCTGGAGCTTCACTGCTCTAAAGCTTTCCCGCTCTGGAGCTCTCCTGCTCTGGAGCTCTCCTGCCCAGAGACGGACCAGGTTGTTCCGGTTAGCCCGGTCCGATGCTATTCAGTATCAGCCCGCAGGGGTACGGGAAGCAGCACGGGACGCCGCCTCCGCCCGCCTGAGCAGCACGGCAGCCAGAATTCCACCGGCCAGCACCGCCCCGGCCCCGACCAGTTGGCTCGTCTCCAGACCGGAGGCGAAGGCGTCCCGGACGCGCTCCCGCTCCTCCGCGCCACGGGCCGCCGCCATGGCCGCCGGAAGCGAGAGGGCCCCGGCCGCACCCGTGAGCAGGGCGGCGAAGCGGGAGTTGAGGACCGCGCCGAGGACGGCGACCCCGAGCCCGTTGCCGAACTCGCCGAGCGTGCCGTTGATCCCCGCGCCGACCCCCGCCTTCTCCGGCGGAATCGCGCTCATCAGGGCGTTCGCCATGGCGGGCCCGGCCAGTGCGACGCCTACGCCCATCACCACGAGCCCGACGACCATGCCGCCGTACCCGTCGCCCCCGAGGACCGCGATGGCCGCGAGCCCGGCCGCGACGCAGCCCATGCCCACCGCGATGGTCCCCGGCGTGCCCAGCTTGGGCAGCAGCCGCGCGCCGACCCCCGTCAGGTTCAGTACGACGACGGTCGCGGCCAGCGGCACGGTCCGCAGCCCGGCTTCCAGGGGGTCGTACTGGAGCACGAACTGAAGGTGCTGGGTCAGCAGGTACAGCGACCCCGTCATCCCGAACGCGACCAGGATCGAGCCCGCGACCGCCCCGACGAAGCGCTGGTCGCGGAAGAAGTGCATGTCGAGCATCGGATGCTCGATCCGCAGCTCCCACCACACGAACGCGACCAGCGCGACGACGCCGACCGCCGCAGCGCCCAGCACCTGTCCGGCCGACCAGCCGTGCTCGGGCCCGGTGATGATCACGTATACGACGGCGGTCATGCCGATGGTGGAGAGGACCGCACCGAGCAGGTCGGGCCGGTCGCCCGCCGGATTCTTGGACTCCGGCACGAGGGCGAGGACCGCGATCAGCGCGAGGATCGCGACGGGGATGTTGATCAGGAAGATCGCGCCCCACCAGAAGTGTTCGAGCATCACGCCGCCGATCAACGGCCCGGCGGCGAAGCCGAGCATGTTGACGGTGGCCCACAGGCCGATCGCCTTGACCCGCTCCTCGTCGTCGAAGATCTGCACGACGACGGCGAGGATGGTGGTCATCAGCAGCGCGCCGCCGACGCCCATCCCGGCGCGCGCGGCGATCAACTGCCCGGACGTCTGGGCGAGTCCGGCCGCGAGCGAGCCGATCCCGAACAGTGCGAGCCCGATGGCCAGCAGCTTCTTGCGCCCGTAGCGGTCGGCGGAGCTGCCCGCGGTGAGCAGCAGCCCGGACTGGACGAGGGCGTACGCGTTGATCATCCACTGGATGTCGGTGCTGGACGCGTGGAGTTCGGCGGTGAGGGAGGGGATGGCGACATTCAGGACGGTGTTGTCGAGCAGCACGGTGAGCTGGGCGAGACAGATGACGCCGAGGATCAGCCAGCGCTGGGGGTGGCCGAGGGGGGCGGGGGGCGTGTTCCCGGGTGCGTTCTTGGTGGTCGTCGTTGCCATGACGAAACTCCTCTACGGTGTACAGGTCTTGCTGTACACCGTAGAGGAGCCTCTTGTACGTCGTAAAGTTGATAAGCGGGCGAGGCACTCGGTCAGGTCAGGTCAGGTCACAGAGGGCGGCGGCGTACGGGGCGAGGGCCACGGTTGAGTGCTCGTGGAAGATCCCGGCCATGAAGGTCTCGCCACCGGTCACCCACCCGGCTTGATCAAATAGCCCGCCCCACGCCGCGTACGGATCATCGGCGCACGCCCCGCATCGATCTTCTTCCTCAGGTACGAGATGTAGAGCTCGACCACATTCGCCTGCCCCCCGAAGTCGTAGTTCCAGACCCGATCCAGAATCTGCGCCTTGCTCAGCACCCTCCTCGGGTTCCGCATCAGGAACCTCAACAACTCGAACTCCGTTGCCGTCAGCCGTACTTCCTTCTCGCCCCGCCACACCTCGTGGCTGTCCTCGTCGAGCCGCAGATCCCCCACCACCAACTCCGAATCGGGCCGCACCACCACCCGCCCGCCCCCGCTCCGCCTGATCAGCCCGCGCAACCGCGCCACCACCTCCTCCAGGCTGAACGGCTTGGTCACGTAGTCATCGCCCCCCGCCGTGAGCCCCGCGATCCGGTCCTCCACGGCGTCCTTCGCCGTCAAGAACAACACCGGCACGTCCGGCAGATCAGCCCTCACCCGCCGCAGCACCGCCAGCCCGTCCATGTCCGGCAACATCACGTCCAGCACCACTGCATCCGGCCGGAACGCCCGCGCGGTCCGCACCGCCTCGGCCCCGCCTCCCGCGCTCCGGGTCTCCCACCCCTCGTACCGCAGCGACATGCACAGCAACTCCGCGAGCGGAGCCTCGCCGTCCACCACCAGCACGCGCACGGCCTCACTGCCGCCTCCACCACGCCTGCCGCCACTGCCCGCCGCACCGGTCGCCGCCCACTCGCCCGCCCGGATCCCACTCACACTCGCTGTCGTCCGCATGGGGCCCACCCTCACGACCTCCGGTGAAAGCACCCTTGCCCGTTCCTGTGAATCCCCTGAGAAGGCCGGCCCCTCCCCCAGAACCCCAGCCCCTCCACACAGAAGCCCACCCCCTCCCACGCAGAAGCCCACCCCCTCCGCAGAGAAGTCCCCCTCCCCGGAATAGCCCCATCGACCTGCCCGTTAGCCCCCACATGACCTCCGACTCCCCCCTCTCCCCCCGCTCCACCCACACCCGTACGTACGGCCGCCTCGGCATCTGGAGCGGAGCCCTCCGCTCCACCACCCCCGAGAGCCACCTCGAACTCACCGACGCGGTAACGGAGTTGGAAGACCTCGGATACGGAACGATCTGGTCCGGCAGCAGCCCGTCCCCCGACGACGTCGCACCGCTCCTCGAAGCGACCGACCACATCAAGGTCGCCACGGGAATCCTCAGCATCTGGCAGCACGAGGCCGAGGACGTAGCCGCGAAGGCGGCCGCCTTCGAAGACCGCTACCCCGGCCGCTTCGTCCTCGGCCTCGGCGTCAGCCACGACGCCCTCGCCCCCCAGTACGCCCGCCCCTACTCAGCCATGACCGCCTACCTCGACGCACTCGACAGCGCGGCCACTCCCCTCCCCGCCTCCCGCCGCGTCCTCGCCGCCCTCGGCCCGAAGATGCTGAAGCTCGCCTCCACCCGGGCCGCCGGCGCCCACCCGTACCTGGTCACCCCGGCCCACACGGCCCAGGCCCGCGAGGCCCTCGGCCCCGACGCGTTCCTCGCCCCGGAACTGACCGTCGTCCTGAACCCCGACCTCACCGAGGCCCGTACGACCGCCCGCACCATGCTCGGCCGCTACCTCGCCCTCCCCAACTACACCAACAACCTCCTGCGCCTCGGCTTCACGGACTCCGACTTCTCGAACAACGGCAGCGACCGACTCCTCGACGCCCTCTTCGCCCTGGGCGACGAGGACCGCATCCGCTCCAAGGCCGAGGAGTTCTACGCGGCGGGCGCCGACCACCTCGCCCTCCAGGTCCTGCCCTCCGCCGACCGCGCCACCACCCTCCCCCGCTCGGAATGGCGCGCCCTGGCCAAGGCCCTCCTCTAGGGGCTTAGCCCACAGCCTCCAGCCCGAACAACCGCGCCCCATTCCCCCAGCACACGGCCCGCAGCCACTCCTCCCCCAACTGGAGCCGCTCCAGCGCCTCCAGTTGGTGCAGGTACCCGTACGGAATATTGGGAAAGTCGCTCCCCAGCAACACGCGATCCCCCAGATCCCTGAGCCGCCCCAGCTCGCTCTTCGGGAAGGGCGCCATCCGCTCACTGAAGTCCGTGAACGCCATGGTCGTGTCGAGCCTGACCTCCCCGTACTTCTCCGCCAGTCCCAGGAACTCCCCGTACTCGGGCATCCCCATGTGCGCCACGATCACCCGCAACCGGGGATGCCGCGCCAACACCTCCCCCACCGGCCCAGGCCCGGTGAACTTCCCCGGCACGGGCCCGGACCCGCAATGCATCACCACCGGCACCCCGGCCTCGGCCAGCAGCCCCCAAACCCCCTCCAGCTCCACGCTGTTCGGGTCATACGCACCCACCTGCAAGTGCGCCTTGAAAACCCTCACCCCACCCTCCACAGCCCGCCGCACGTATTCCTCGGCCCCCTGCTCCGGAAAGAACGTCCCCGTCCGCAAACACCCCTCCGTCCTCTCCGCGAACTCCTCCCCCCACCCGTTCAACCACTCCGCCATCCCCGCCTTGTGCGGATAGATCAGCGACGTGAACCCCACCACCCCGAACTCCCGCAACAGCTCGACCCTCCGCTCCTCCTCGAACCGATACGTGATCGGCCATTCCACCCCCGTCAACGGCCCCACGGCATCGAAGTACGCCCACACCTTCTTCAACACCCGCTCCGGCATGAAGTGCGTATGCACATCGACCAACCCCGGAATCCCGAGCCTCTGCCAGAACTCCCTCACTCGGGCTGTTTCCTCTGCACTGTTCGTCATGCGCGGCACGCTACGTGCATCAACTTGCTTCAAGAAACAGCACGTTATCCACAGGGCTTGACCTGCGATGCTGCGTGAAGCGTCTGGCCCACAGACGCTTCGTGCAACATCTTCAAGATCGTGAAACGTCGGGTACGGTACGACAAGGCCCGAAGCCGCAACTTCGTTTTGCGGCTTCGGGCCGTTTGCCATCCCGCGTTACCTACGGCAGTTCGTAGACCGGCGCCCCATCCCCGGCGAGGCCCCGCTGCTTCATGCACCCCCGCTTGAGCAGCAACCGCAGACAGTCATGCACCCGCACCTGCGGCAGCCCGGTCTGCGCCGCGATGACCTCGACGGGGTACCGCGCCCCACCCCGCACCAGCGCGGGCGCCAGGTACGCCGCCACCGCGTGGACGTCGTCCGTCACCACCAGATTCCGCTGCCGCCACGTGGCCAGCAACTGCTGCGGAGTGACCTCCGGCTCCACCTGTACCGGAACCCGAGGTTCCATGCGCTCGACCAAGGTCTCCAGAGAGCCCGCGATCCTGTCCAGCAGGTCATTGGTCCGGTGAACCTGCTCAACCCGTTCGGCCTGCGCAGCAGCGAAGTGCTCATCCGCCAGTACGTTCCGCTCCTCCAGCCGCACGAGGACGTCAATCATTTCGGGCGGCATGACGTACGCCGTCCCACCCTGCGCCACGGACTGCACTGGAGCTGGCTCCAGCGCGTAGGTGCCGTCCCGCTGGATGGTCGCGATGACCTCGGCCACCCAATTCTTGAACGCCTTCGACTCTGGCTTCTTGCATCCGTTGACAAGCTGGACAAGCCCTCGCAGGTTGACCAATCTCATGTGCCGCATAAGCCCGTGACCTGCAAGCTTGCACGACCCGTCGGCCCAATCGACGGCTCGTGCAAGCTTACCGAGCGACGTTGAGTACTGCGGATCAACACGATTGCGCAATGCATCACGGGTGTTGGCATAGCCAAGTTGCGTGGCTACGTCTGCAGCCGGGAACCAATGTTCCCCATCCGGCAACGTCACCCTCCGCACCCGCGACCCCGTCGCCGCGTACACGAAGTCCCCGACCTCGATCGCGTCCTGCTTGCGCTCCGCCGCGTCTTCCGGCGGCCTGTTCTGCTCGTACATCGAGCATCACCTCCACCCCAGAAGCTGACACGCCGATACGCCAACTGGCCCGAAAACAGCCGAAGTTCACCCCGAAGTGCGACAAGCGCCCATTTCCGCACCACCCCTCCCCCTCAAAACAACCCTTCCTGCACCCCCACCTCCCCCTCCCTCTCCACGAGCTTCACCGGAACCGTCACCCCACCCCCCACCTCCCCTTTCTCCAGCCCCCACCCGGCCAACAACCGGCTGTCCACCACCACGACCCCCACCCCCAGTACCTCCACATGCACGTCCGGCCCCGCCACCGCCACCACCTTCCCCGCCACACACCCACCCCCCACCAGCTCCCTCACCACACCCACAGCCCCCGCCAACCCCTCCAGCCCGAACACCCCCGCATGATCAACCACCTCGCACTCCGCCACCCCCAACGCCTCCGGCCACGCCGCCAACCCCACCGCCCGCGCATGCAACTCCGTGACCTCAGCCGCCCGCTCCCCCGCCCCCGGCAACGCAGCCCGCACCGCCCTCTTCTTCGCGTACGAGATCCGGTCCGGCACCCCGAGCCCCGCCCGCAACAGCTCCTCGCACCGACGCGCCGCCATCAACGGCCCCCGCCCCAGCCAGCTGAACGCCACCGCCCCCTGCTCCAGCAGCCGCGCCGCCCCCCGGTCCTCCCGCGTAATGCCGACCTTCACCATCCCCGGCCCGAACCACGCCAGATACACCGCGTACGGCCGCGGATCGTCGGCCATGGTGTCCGCCGCCACCGACCGCGACCGGTCCAGCCGCGCACACTCCCCGCACTGCGCCTGAGTGGCACGCCCCGGCACCGCAGCTCTCAGCGGACACGGATTCCCCCGCACCCCCACACACCGCCGCTCCCCGACCACCCGAAAGCCGATCTCCCGCCCGTACGAAACGAGACCCCCCGCCCCCACCCCGTACGACAACGGACTGACCGGCCCGCTCCCGGAACCGGCCCCCGCCACCCACCGCAGCCCCGGCGCCCCACCGGCCCAGCTCAGCCCCGCACTCCGCCACTCCCGCCGCCCCGCCCGCTCCCTCTCCATGCCCCCAGTGTGTCCCCCACCACTGACAACGCCCCCGCGTCCACAGACACGAATCAGCCCCCCGGACTGTGTCCGACGGGCTTCCCTCACCGTGCACTCGGCAGGATTCGACCCTGCAACCTTCTGATCCGTACGACCGGGCAGCCCCTTACGGGATGCTCCCCCGACCTCCTGAGCCGATCGCCGTCGCCGTCGCCGGTGATCAACGACCCCCACGTGCCGTCGTTGCCATCAGCGCTGCCGTCAGCCTGCCCCAGCCACGGGACTCCGGCCCTCCCTGATGCCTGCGCGTGGCAGCGGCGGCGCGAAGCGGGGCGAGGCGGCAGACAGGGTCATCCGCCCACCGCGCCCGAGCGCGGCGGTGGCCCGAGGTGCCGGGGACCTGCCGTACTGAGCTGCGCCCACGAAGAAGTGAAGGGGGGCGGGTCCTCCCGGGCGGCTACCGGGTGGAGCACTCGGCGGGACGCCCCTTCCTGCCCTTGCAAACCCCCGCACACCCACCAGAATCTCACTCAATGCGCACAAATGTTTACAATGTGTTTGAGTTTGGTCGCCAGTCGCGCGCGAGGATCGCCGCGCCCCGGACCTGAAGCTGAAGGAATCCCCATGCTCAAGGCAGCACTCATCGGCGCGGCCGCCGCACTCACGGCCGCCGCTTCCCTCCCCTCGGCTTCCTCCGCTCCGGCGGAGCTTCCGGCCGCCCCTGCGGCGAAGCTCTCTGCCGCTCCGAAGGACCGGGTCACCATCAAGGTCGCGCAGGTCAACGGCTCGGGCTGTCGGCCCGGCACCGCCTCCGTGGCCGTGTCGCCGGACAACACCGCGTTCACCGTGACGTACAGCGAGTACCTGGCACAGGTCGGCCAGGGCGCGAAATTCATCGACTCCCGGAAGAACTGCCAGCTCGGGCTGAAGGTCAACATCCCCCAGGGGTACACGTACGCCGTCGCCAAGGCCGACCACCGCGGCTTCGCGGACCTGGCCCAGGGCGCGTACGGCACTCAGAAGTCGAGCTTCTACTTCCAGGGGATGTCCGACACCGACCGGCGCACCCACCAGGTGCGCGGGCCGTACCAGGGCAACTGGCAGGTCACCGACCGCACCGGTATCGAAGCGCTCGTCTTCGCGCCGTGCGGTGCCCAGCGGAACTTCAACATCAACACCGAGTTGGTGGTGAACAAGGGCCAATCGGACCCGTCCCGCACCAGCTTCATGACGATGGACTCGACCGACGGCAGCTTCAACACCAAGTACCACTTCGCCTGGAAGAAGTGCCCGGTCAGCTAGTACTCCAGACCCTTTGCGGCCCCGGTCATCCGTGTCTCGGCACGGACGGCCGGGGCCGTCTGCTGCCGTCTGAATGCCGTGCCGGGACAGTTGCCGTCCACCACTGCCGTCCCGGGAAACGCGAGAGGCCCTCAGGATTTCTCCTGAGGGCCTCTCGCCTGCTGTGCACTCGGCAGGATTCGAACCTGCAACCTTCTGATCCGTAGTCAGATGCTCTATCCGTTAAGCTACGAGTGCTTGTCGCTGTGCTTCCGGGCCGTTTTCCGCCCCGTCGGCGTTGCAAGAAGAACATTACATGACCTGCGCCGTCATGCGAAATCCATTCCGCGCACCCGGCCTGACCTGCCCAAACACCCGGACGAGTGACGGGCGTGGCGCGTCCCTCCGGCCGCTCCCGACGATCACATCCGGAAATCCCCCGCAGGACCACCCCAGCCATCAGCCGGGGCTGCCCGAGTGCGCCCGAGCACCCCCGAGCGCGCCCGGAACCCCGAGAACGGCCGAAGCCCCGGTCCTGGTGGACCGGGGCTTCGATGGTGCTGGCGGAGGCGGAGGGATTTGAACCCTCGATGGGCTTTAAAACCCAAACCGCATTAGCAGTGCGGCGCCATAGACCGGACTAGGCGACGCCTCCAGCACAACCCACACACGCCAGCGCTTGCGCGTTCGCGAGTAGGTGCGTTGCAGATGATGGCACAGCATTGCGCGGTGTCACCAATCGCACCCCACGGTACTAGGCGTCGGGGCGACAGAGCAAAGCACTTGTGACGGCCGGTCGGGGCGATTCGCGATGAAGATCCCTTTCGCTCCGCCCGAAGATCAGCTCCACGAGCCGGCCCGCACCCTCCGAAGATCCACTCCGCGACCCGCCCCTCGCCACACGAAGATCCACTTCACCGACGTGTGCAGCTCCACAGCAGCTCCCCGTCATCCGCCGTCACGCCCGTATCCCCAGCCTTTAGACTCCTTCCAGTGACAACGTGCGCCCCGAGGAGAAAAATTGGGGCCGACCCGGGGTCACCGACTGGGCACAACGCAGTAATTCAGGGAGGAACCGTCGTCGTGAGCAGCAGGCCATCCCGAGGCGCTGCTCGCCTCGCAGCGATACTCGACGCGCTTCCTGACGGGCTCCTGCTCGTCAATTGCAACGGGACCGTCGTCAACGCCAACACCATCGCCCTGGAGACCTTCGAGACTCCCGGCACCGCACTGGTGGGGCGCGGACTGCTCGACCTCCTGCCGGAGTTCGACTCCAAGCTGATCCCCGGGTCCATGCGCCGCCCGGCAGGCACCGACGCGCTGGGCCGCACCAAGCCGACCCGGATGATCGCCCGCCGCACCGACGGCAGCGAGTTCCCCGTCGAGGTCACCAGCGCCAACCTGGAGGACGGCCGGGACGCCTTCTCCGCCGAGCGACCGACCGGCGCCACCTCCCTCACGGGTGACGAACTGCTCATGCTGGTCGTACGAGACCTTTCGGGCACCGTCGACACCGAGGCCGAACTGGCCCGTTCGCAGCGGCAGACCGAGATGATCCTGCGTGCCGCGTCCGAGGGCGTGGTGGGCACCGACACCGAGGGCCGCATCGTCCTCGCCAACCCGGCCGCCGCGCAGATCCTCGGGTTCCGGGCGAGCGACCTGGGCGGCAAGGAACTGCACGCGCTCGCCGTGCACTCGCGGGCCGACGGGACGCCTTTCCCGTACGAGGAGTCTCCGCTCGCCGACACCCTGAAGTCCGGGCGCAAGCACCGGGTGCGCGGACAGGTGCTGTGGGCGAAGAGCGGCAAGCAGGTGCCCGTCGACCTGACGACGGCACCGGTGCGCGACGGCGAGCAGCTGGTGGGCGCGGTGATGACGTTCACCGACCGCCGCTCGTACGAGGAGCAGGCGACCCGGCACGCCGGAGAACTGGAGCGGCTGACCACCGGGCACGCCGAGGAGCTGGAGCGGCTGACCGCCCAGCACGCCGAGGAACTGTCCGCGACGCGTGAGCGGTACGACGCCGAGGTGGCCTTCGGCCAGGAGCGGCTGGAGGAACTGACCGACCGACACACCCAGTTGAGCGCCGTGCTCGGCGGGTCGCTGCGCGGGCCCCTGGAGGAACTGCGCGGCGAGCTCGGCACGCTGGCCTCCGACCCGGCGGGACAGCTGTGGCCCGAGGCCAACCAGGTGCTGCACCACCTGGCCGCCGGGTACGCCCGGATGACGACCCTCGTCGACAACGTGCTCGGCTTCCAGCGGCTGGCCTCCGGCGTCGAGCCGCTCGTCAAGGCGAACGTGCTGGTGGACGGTGTGGTCGCGGCGGCCGTCGAGGGTGCCGTCGAGCTGATCGGTCCCGGCCGTGTCCAGTTCGCGGTGCACGCGCCCGCGATCGAGGCCGAGGTGGACGGCGGTCGGCTGGCGACCGCGCTCGCGCACCTGGTCGCGGACGTCGCCGGGGTGGACTCGACGGGCAAGGTGGCCTCGGCAACGGCTGCGGGCGGCGGTTACGTCGACTCGACGATCGTGGTGGCGGTGGCCCAGCGCGGCGAAGTCGTGCGCTTCGAGGTGCGCGGCCCGTACGC
The DNA here is from genome assembly GCF_026342435.1 of Streptomyces sp. NBC_00237. Lineage (NCBI taxonomy): Bacteria > Bacillati > Actinomycetota > Actinomycetes > Kitasatosporales > Streptomycetaceae > Streptomyces > Streptomyces sp. NBC_00237. Next base: position 119,780 of record NZ_JAPEMT010000001.1, read on the forward strand.
GGGCGGCGACCCGGTGCACGAGCCGATCGTGCGGGGCATCGTCCAGGCGCACGGCGGCGTGCTCCAGACGCACGAGGTGCCGGGCATGACCGGCAACGCGTACGTCCTGGAGGTGCCGATCGGCGCGGGCTCGGGCGTCGACCAGGCTCCGGCCCCCGCGGCCCAGGCGGAAGCCCCTGCCCCTGCTCCCGTACCGGCGCAGCAGAATGGCGGCCGTCGGGCCAGGCGGTCCTCGACCGACGCTTTCCTCGACGGGGAGCAGAAGCCCTCGGAGTCCGCCGGGGCGGGTGCTGCCACGACCGGTGACACTCCGGCCGGTGGCACTCCGGCCGGTGGCAGTCCTGTGGGTGGCAGTCCTGTGGGTGACGCTTCTGCCGCCGCGCCGAGCGGACGGCGCAGGGCGCGTCGCGGCCCCTCCGACGAGCAGCAGGAATTGATCCCGGCGCAGGGCACGGGCGACGGCACGAGTGCGGGCGGTGGTGGCACGGGCCGCCGACGCGGTCGCCCGAGCCCGTCCGAAGAGCCTGCGCCGACGGGTGCCTCGCACGACGGTTCCGATACGGGTGCCGCCGTGTCCGGCGCGGATGCTCCCGCGCCCGGTGCCGGTCAGGCTCTCGCGCTGCCCGGCCCCTCCAAGCCCGCCGACCTGAGCGGCCCTCCGGTGCGGGGCGGACCGGGCGCACACCCCGGGCCAGCCGGGGGCTCTGTCGTACCGGCCGGTGACAGTTCCTCCGGGCGCGCGGCGCTCGGAGGGACGGTGCCTCCTCAGGGCGTGCCTCCGCACGTCGTTCCAGCGCAGGGGCTCTCCGCGCAGGGTGCTGCGGAGGCAGGGGCCGCAGGGCGTCGTGCCCCGCACGCGGACGGGGGCTCCTCGCCCGCGAGCAGCGGCATGCCCGCCCTGCCGCCCGCCCCGCCCTCTGCGCCTGGCACTCCCGCCCCCTACGGTCAGCGGCCGCCGGGAGCGGACGCTTCCGCCATGCCCGCCGCCGCCCGTCCTGACGGGACCGCACCGTCGCCGGACGACACCTCCGGCCACGAACAGGTCCTCGCGTCCGCCGGAGCCGCCCCGCACCAGGGGCAGGGGCTACGCGGCCAGGCCGGGGGCGGACGTCGGGCCCGGCGTGCGCTGGCCACCGCGCCCGCCGAACCCGAAGAGGCCCGCAGCCCGTTCGCACTGCCGCCCGCCGAGGCGGACCGCGTTCCGGCCCGGGCCAGTGACGCACGGCCCGGTGACGTACGGCCCGGTGACGTACCGCAGGAGCGGGCCGCCCAGCCCGCTCCGGGCGGCTGGCCCACGCCCTCCGCCGACGTCGCGAACCCGCAGCACCCGCAGGCCCAGCCCCTCCCGCAGGTGCCGCCGCAGATCCCCACGACACCGCAGCCGCAGCCGCAGCCCCTGCCCCTGCCCGCCGGGTCCACGCACTCCACCCAGGGGCGCGCCTTCAGCGTGCGGACGCTCGGGCAGGGCATGCCGTTCTCCCAGCAGATCGCCCAGCAGCAGAACCAGACGCTGGGCTCCGGACGCCGCCGCAAACTGGCCGCGCCCTCCGAGGCGGAGCGCCCCGCGGCAGCCGCGCTCTCCGGGGCCGCCGAAGAGCCGGAGGCCCGTCCGCACCCGCAGAGCCCCCAGCACACCCCGACCGGCGGCACGCCCACCGGAGCGGCCGCCCCGCAGCACCAGCAACTCATCCCCGAGGCATCCGAAGGGCGTGCGTACGCCATAGGAGCCCCGGACGAGGGCAGCGAGGGCCCCGAGCCGCTGGACGGGCCGGGTGGCGCCGTGGAGGTCTCCAACCGGCCCGTGCCGCAGCCCGTCGACGACGAGCTGCCCCCGGAGCCGCTGGACAACCCGCGCAGGCTGCTGGTGTGGCCCGCGCCGGACGCCTCCACGGAACAGGCGCTCAGCGACCGTGGGTACCGGCCGGTGATCGTGCACTCCCGCGAGGAGGTCGACGCGCAGATCGCGGCATTCCCCGCCGCCCTGTTCGTGGATCCGCTGACCGGGCCGATCACCCGTACCGCGCTTCAGTCACTGCGTCAGGCGGCCGTGGCGGCGGAGGTGCCCGTCCTGGTCACCGCCGGGCTCGGGCAGGCGACCCGGGAGGCCGCGTACGGAGCCGACCCGGCCGTACTCCTCAAGGCGCTCGCCCCGCGCGACAGTGAGCAGCACCCGCCGCGCGTCCTGCTGATCGAGGAGCACGAGGAGATCGCGCTCGCGCTGACCGCCACCCTGGAGCGGCGGGGCATGCAGATCGCCCGCGCCGCGACGGACACCGAGGCGGTCAATCTCGCCACCCAGATGCGGCCGAACCTGGTCGTGATGGACCTGATGCTGGTCCGCCGCCGCAGGGCGGGCATCGTCGACTGGCTGCGCGCCAACGGGCAGTTGAACCGCACTCCGCTCGTCGTCTACACGTCGGCCGGACTCGACCAGGCGCAGCTTCCGCGCCTGTCCTCGGGCGAGACGGTCCTCTTCCTCGCGGAGCGCTCCACGAGCGCCGAGGTGCAGGGCCGGATCGTGGATCTGCTGGCGAAGATCGGCACCAACTGACCGACGGCGGCTGGTGTTTCACGTGAAACATCGCGAAGGGGCGGGTCATGTTTCACGTGAAACATGACCCGCCCCTTCTCCCGTTGCCGCAGGGCGGGACTCGCTGCCGCAGGCTAGAGCTCGGTGACCTGCAGCTCCCCGTCCGCGTAGCTCTTGCGGATCACCTTCTTGTCGAACTTGCCGACGCTCGTCTTCGGCACCGCCGGAATGAGCGCCCAGCGCTCCGGCAGCTGCCACTTGGCGATGCTCTGGGCGAGGAAGTCACGCAGGTCGGTGTACGAGGCGGTGGCGCCCTCCCTGAGGACGACGGTGGCCAGCGGGCGCTCGCCCCAGCGGTCGTCCGGGACGGCCACGACCGCGGCCTCGGCGACGTCGGGGTGGGCCATCAGCGCGTTCTCCAGGTCGACACTGGAGATCCACTCGCCGCCGGACTTGATGACGTCCTTGGCACGGTCGGTGAGGGTGAGGAAGCCGCCGGGGCTGATCACGCCGACGTCGCCGGTCTTCAGCCAGCCGTCCTCGCTGATCTTGTCCTCGGGGCGGAAGTTCTCGCCGCCCGCGCCGCCGTAGTACGAGCCCGCGATCCACGCGCCCCGTACTTCCAGCTCACCGGCGGACTCGCCGTCCCATGCCAGCGTCTCCCCGGCCGGGCCGATCAGCCGCGCCTCGACGCTCGCCGGGAGGCGGCCCTGGGTGATCCGGTACGGCCACTCCTCCTCGGGGGTGAGACCGGCCGGGGGGTGCGCCATGGTGCCGAGCGGCGAGGTCTCGGTCATGCCCCACGCGTGGCAGAGCCGGACGCCGAGCCTGTCGTACGCCTCCATGAGGGCGGGAGGGCAGGCGGAGCCGCCGATGGTGACCTGGCTCATGGAGCTGAGGTCTCGGGGGTTGGCGGTGACCTCGGCGAGGAGGCCCTGCCAGATGGTGGGGACGGCGGCGGCGTGCGTGGGACGCTCGCGCTCGATCATCTCGGCGAGCGGGGCGGGCTGGAGGAAGCGGTCGGGCATCAGCATGTTGATGCCGGTCATGAAGGTGGCGTGCGGGAGGCCCCAGGCGTTCACGTGGAACTGCGGGACCACGACGAGGGTGGTGTCCTTGTCGGTCAGCGCCATCGACTCGGCCATGTTGACCTGCATGGAGTGCAGGTAGATGGAGCGGTGGGAGTACGCGACGCCCTTGGGCTCGCCCGTGGTGCCGGAGGTGTAGCAGAGGGCGGCGGCGGAGCGCTCGTCGATGTCCGGCCAGTCGTAGGTGGTCGGGCGGCCCGCGATGAGCTCCTCGTACTCGTGGACCTGCGGGGCGCAGCCGTCGAGGAGGGAGCGGTCGCCGGCGCCCGCGACGACGACGTGTTCGATCGTCGGCAGGTGCGGGAGGAGCGGGGCGAGGAGGGGGAGCAGGGAGCCGTTGGCGATGACCACGCGGTCGGCAGCGTGGTTGACGATCCAGATCAACTGCTGCGGAGGCAGCCGCAGGTTGAGGGTGTGCAGCACGGCGCCCATGGAGGGGATCGCGAAGTACGCCTCGACGTGCTCGCCGTTGTTCCACATGAGGGTGGCGACGCGCTGGTCGCCGACCACTCCGAGCTCGTCGCGCAGGGCGTTCGCGAGCCGGGTGGCGCGCTCGCCGATCTCCGCGAAGCTGCGGCGCTGCGGTTCGGCCTCACCGGTCCATGTGGTGACCTGGGACTTCCCGTGGATCGTCATCCCGTGCTGCAGGATGCGGGTCACAGTCAGCGATACGTCCTGCATGGTGCTGAGCACGGCGTCCTCCCGGTGGGCGCGCGAAAAGGCACAAAGGGCACGGGGCAGCGAAATGTCGCCCGTGCGTGTGCGGCCGATTCTGCGCGCGTACCCAGCGGTATGTCACTACCTGGAGGTAACCAAAAAGCAGGCAGAATCCGGGAGCCCGCTGTGGAGATCGTCGCCGGTCAGCGCACTGGAGTCAGTTCGGGGTCCTCGCGGAGCTTGCCGAGGGCGCGCGACACGGCGCTCTTGACGGTGCCGACGGAGACGCCGAGCACCTCGGCGGTCTGCACCTCGCTGAGGTCCTCGTAGTACCTGAGGACGACCATGGCGCGCTGGCGGTCGGGGAGCTTCATGATCGCGCGCCACATGGCGTCGTGCAGGACCTGCCGCTCGGCGGGGTCCGGGGCGGGCGCGACGGAGGACGTGCTCGGCTCGGGCAGTTCCTCGCAGGCGAACTCGTCGACCTTGCGCTTGCGCCACTGGGAGGTGCGGGTGTTGACCAGCGCGCGGCGCACGTAGCCGTCCAGGGCGCGGTGGTCCTCGATGCGCTCCCAGGCGACGTACGTCTTGGTCAGCGCGGTCTGCAGCAGGTCCTCGGCGTCGCTCGGGTTGGCCGTCAGCGAGCGCGCGGTGCGCAGCAGGACGGGGCCCCGGGCCCGGACGTAGGAGGAGAACGACGGGTACCCCGTGAAGGCGGAGCGGCCGGGGTTCGCGGTGTGCCCGGCGTGCCCGGTGGCAGCCTTGGATGCGCTGGTGCAGACAGGCGTGGTCATGTGTTCCACGCTAGAAGTGGCGGCGGCCCCGGGGATCGGCCCCAGGTCCCGAAGGCATGTCCGCCTCAGGTTGTAGGGGTGGGGCAGGCCCCACCTCCTGAAGGTGGAGGGGGGCCGGTCCGACCTCAGGGTCGGGACGCGTCCGGGGTGAGGGTCGGAGGGCGGGGTGAGCGAGTCGCTCCAGGGGGACTGCCGGGGAAACCCCCTGGCCGGGACGGGTGGGAGCCACTTGACCAGGACGGGGGCGGGTCACTCCCAGGTGCGGGCGACCAGGGCGTCGATCCGGTTGCGGTCGATGTTCAGGCGGTGCCCGCCGTGGGTCTCCTTGACGTTGCCCGCGTACTGGTGGACGCGGCGGTGCGGCATCCAGGCCCGGGGGTGCAGCGCCGGCTCCCCGGTCACCGACGGCTTCTTGCCCCAGCGGGCGAACCACACCACGGTGGGCAGGTCCTTGACCTTCGCCCGGCGGGCCCGTTCCAGGTGCACGACGCCGGAGTCGGCACTGCTGTAGTAGCCGGGGATGTAGCGGTGGCGGCGCAGCTCGCGGTTCCAGGCGCGGACGAAGTCCAGGGTGCGGGCGGCGCAGGCGCGGTTGCCCACGTCGTACGACTCCATGTCGAGGTAGAGGGTGCTGCCGGGGATCAGGCCGTGCCAGCGGGCGCGCGTCACCGCGTCCCGGGCCTCGGCCGCACCCTGCCGCCAGGAGTCGCGGCCGATCGCGTAACGCCGCTTGTGCTTGACGGTGACGCACGGGGACTGGGAGCCGACGTACACCGGGAGCAGGAACCAGCCCATCCGGTCCACCGACTTGATCCACTGCTTGTTGAGGTTCGTCTGGCGCGGACAGCCGCGGGCCCGGCCGCCGAAGTAGATGCCGACGGCGCGGTACGGGGAGGACCGCCAGGCCCGCATCGTCGCGACGGACGGGGCCTCGCACGTGTCGAAGGCCCAGCCGTTGAAGTGCACGGGCCGCCCGGAGTACGGCTTGGCCTCAGCGGACCGAGCCTCTCCCTCTCCGGGATGTGCCGCCGCCCCCGGCGTGGGCAGCGCGAGCAGGGCGGCGAACGCGAGGGCGAGCGCCACGCCTCTGCCGGACGACCATTTTCGTACGTACGATACGTACGTTGAGCCAGCAAATCGGTACATACCGTTAGCTAACGGTCATTCAGTGGCCGAGTCCACGACGCACGCCGGGCCGGTCAGGAATCCGCGCCCAGGATCAACCCGGATGTGGGAACCCCGGTGCCCGCCGTGACCAGCGTCCGCGCCGCCCCCGCCACCTGGTTCACCGAGGTGCCACGCACCTGCCGGACCGCCTCCGCGATGCCGTTCATGCCGTGCAGGTACGCCTCGCCGAGCTGCCCCCCGTGCGTGTTCAGCGGCAGGGCGTCCGCCGCCACGAAGTCGGCCGCCTCCCCTGCCTTGCAGAACCCGAACTCCTCCAGCTGCATCAGCACGAACGGCGTGAAGTGGTCGTACAGGATCCCCACGTCGATGTCCGACGGCGCGAGCCCGGACGTCCGCCACAACTGCCGTGCCACCACGTCCATTTCCGGCAGCCCGGTCAGGTCGTCCCGGTAGAAGCTGGTCATCGCCTCCTGCGAGCGCCCCGCCCCCTGTGCGGCGGCCACGATCACGGCGGGCGGCTGCGCGAGGTCACGGGCCCGTTCGGCGCTGGTCACCACGATCGCCTGCCCGCCGTCGGTCTCCTGGCAGCAGTCCAGCAGCCGCAGGGGCTCCACGATCCACCGCGAGGCCGCGTGATCGGCGAGCGTGATCGGCTTGCCGTAGAAGTACGCGGCCGGATTGCGCGCCGCATGCCTCCGGTCGACCACCGCGACCTGCCCGAACGCCTCCGGGGTGAGCCCGTACGCGTGAAGGTAGCGCTGCGCCGCCATCGCCACCCAGGACGCCGGGGTCAGCAGGCCGAACGGCAGCGCCCACCCCATCGCCGCCCCCTCCGCCGACGGCTCCCTGCGCTGCACCCCGGACCCGAACCTGCGCCCCGACCGTTCGTTGAACGCCCGGTAGCAGACCACGACTTCGGCCACCCCCGCCGCCACCGCCAGCGCCGCCTGCTGCACGGTCGCGCACGCCGCGCCGCCCCCGTAGTGGATGCGGGAGAAGAACGACAGCTCGCCGATCCCCGCCGCCTGCGCGACGGTGATCTCCGGGCTGGTGTCCATCGTGAAGGTGACGAGACCGTCGACGTCGGCGGGCGTCAGCCCGGCGTCGTCCAGCGCCGCGTGCACCGCCTCGACGGCCAGCTTCAGTTCGCTGCGCCCGGAGTCCTTGGAGAACTCGGTCGCCCCTATCCCCACGATCGCGGCCTTCCCGCCCAGCTCGTCCGCCCTGCGGATACTCATGCGAGCTCCTCCCCTGCGGCACCGAACGCCACGGTGACCGTGCCGGCGACGTGACGGCCGATGCCGTTCGCGCCGACGATCCCGATCTCGGCGACGCCCTCCGACTCGTCGACTTCGGTGACGGTCCCGCGCAACACCAGCGTGTCGCCCGGGTAGTTGGGCGCACCCAGCCGAATCTTCACCGCCCGCAGCCGCGTCCCGGGGCCGAGGCTGTCGGTCACGTACCGTCCGACCAGGCCGTTCGTCGTCAGGATGTTCATGAAGATGTCCGGGGACCCCTTCTCCCGCGCGGCCTCGGCGTCGTGGTGCACGTCCTGGTAGTCGCGGGAGGCCACCGCCCCGGCGACGATCAGCGTCCGCGTCACCGCGATCTCCAGCGGCGCCAGCTCCTCACCGGCCCGCAACCCCCGCACCCCTCCGGAACTCATCCCTCCACCTCTTCCTCTTCCTCCACGAGAAGCCGTCCGAGCTCTTCCAGCGCCTGACCCCCACCGCCCAGGTACGCGTCGATCTGCCGCCCCCAGAGGAAGTGCCGGTGTACGGGGTGCTCCAGGTCGGCGCCCATCCCGCCGTGCAGGTGCTGGCCCGCGTGCACCACGCGCCGCCCCGCCTCGGACGCCCACCAGGCCGCCGTCAGGGCGTGCGTCGCGTGGGGCAGGCCCTGGTCGTACCGCCAAGCCGCCTCGTACGCGGTGACCCGGATCGCCTCGGTGTCCATGTGCGCGTCGGCGGCCCGCAGCTGGACAGCCTGCTTCGTGGACAGCGGACGCCCGAACTGCTCCCGCTGCGAGGTGTACTCCACGGCCCGGGCCACCGTCCCCGCACAGACCCCCGCCTGCAACCCCGCGAAGGCGATCACCGTCGCCCGCCGCACGCTCCCGTACGCCTGAGGCCCCGGCCCTCCCAGCCGCTCCGCCCGCGCCCCGTCGAGCGTGAGCCGCCCCGCCGACCAGGGCGCGGTGGTCTCCACCGGCTCGGCCCCGACCCCCTCCTCCTGGGTCCGTACGAGCCACAGCCCCCGGTCCGCGTCCGGCACCAGCACATGGGTGGCGTCCCGCAGCCACGGCACCACCGGCACCACCCCGGTCAGCGCACAGGAGTACGAGCCGTCGCTGCTCTCCGCACCGCCGCTCACCCGAACGTGTCCGGGCCCGTTGGCTGAAAACGCACCTACGGCTACGAGGGACCCGTTTCGCAGACCAGGACCCATCGTTTCCTGCTGTTTTCGCGTCCCGAAAGCACCCAGGGCGAGCAAACCCGCGACTCCCGTGGCCGCGAACGGAACCTGTGCGGTGGTCCGTCCCTGCTCCTCCAGCAGCAGGACGAGTCCCAGCAGCCCCACTTCCTCCACCGCTTCCAGCAGTCCGGCCTCGCCCAGCCGCTTCCACAGCTCGGCATCGGTGCCCGACCCGGCCGCGCTCAGCCGCTCGTGCGTGGACAGGTCGCCGAAGATCCGCGCCGCCAGGTCCCGCGCCTCCTGCTGCACCTCGGTCGGAGTGAAATCCATCCCGCTCACCCCTCACCCTCGGCTGTCCCGACGCCCTTGTCTCCTTCGATGCCCTCGACGCCCTCAACGCCCTCCACGACGCGGAACACCGGCAGCTCCAACTCCTCGTCGCAGCGCTGGAACTCCGCCCGGACCCGCATCCCGATCCGCACCCGTTCGGCAGGCACCCCGACCACGTTGCTGATCATCCGCACGCCCTCGGCCAGCTCGATCAGCCCGACCGCGTACGGCGGATCGAAGGCCGGGAACGCCGGGTGGTGCATCACCACGTACGAGAAGACCGTGCCCTCGCCGCTCGCCTCGACGGTGTCCCACCGGGCCGACCCGCACCCATTGCATCCGGGCAGCCACGGGAAGCGGAGCAGTGCGCACGCCGCACAGCGCTGGATCAGCAGCCGGTGAGCGGAAACCCCCTCCCAGAAACCGGCGTTGTCGCGGTTGATCACGGGCCGTGGCCGCAGCGCGGCAGGAGTGCTCTCCTGGGACGCCGCGTTCTCCTGGGACGCCGTGTTCTCCTGCTCGGCCGCTCCCTGTTGAGTTTTCCTCGCAGCCGGGCCGGTCCGCCTCCGCGCCGGGGCGTACTTGAGGATGCGGAAGCGGTGCGTGCCCGCCAGCTCCCCGTCGCCGTAGACGTCCATCCGGGTCGTGACGAAGTACCCGGTGCCCAGCTTGGTCGTCTTGCGGTCGGACACCGACTCGATCACCGCGTCGAAGGTGATCCGGTCCCCGGGCCGCAAGTCCCGCACGTACTCCTGCTCGCAGTCGGTGGCCACCACCGACGTACACCCGGCGCCGTCGAGCAGCGCGAACAGGCCCTCGTACGCCGACGATCGATCCGTGTGCCCGGACAACCCGCCCATCGTCCAGGCTTGAAGCATCGTCGGCGGAGCTATCGCGTCCGGCCCCACATATGCCGGACTGGTGTCTCCCATCGCTTCGCACCAATGCCTGATCATCGGCTCGTTGACCAGGTCCTTGCCCACTGCCGAGGTGGCCGCCGCCTGCCCCTCGTACTTCTTCAAACGGGCGTGGAATCCGTCGAGTTCCCCACCGTCGTCACTTTCTGCGACGAATTTCAGCTTCTCCGGACTCTCCGTCACCGCTTCGTCCTCCGCATCCCGAGCCGCATGGTCGCCACGATCTCCCGCTGCACCTCGCTCACCCCGCCGCCGAAGGTGTTGATCTGGGCGGCCCTGTTCATCCGCTCCAACTCGCCCTCCCCGAAGACCCCCGGCGACCCGGCCCGCACCAGCCCCGCGTCCCCCACCACTTCCTGGCAGAGCTGATAGACGGCGACCGCGCTCTCGGTCCCCACGAACTTCACGCCGCTGGCGTCCCCGGGCGCCAGCGTTCCCGCCCCCACCTCCCCGACCAGCCGCCAGTTCAGCAGCCGCACCATCGCCAGCCGGGCATGCGCCTCGGCCAGACGGGCCCGCACCCAGGGCCTCTCACCTGGCCTTTCGCCGGTGTCGGGGTCGATGCGCCGGGCATGTTCCAGCGCCTGGGCGAAGGTCTCCTCGGCCTGCATGCCGATGGCCGCGAGGGCGACGCGTTCGTGGTTGAGCTGGTTGGTGATCAGCCCCCACCCCTCGTTCTCGTCCCCGACGAGATTCCCGGCGGGGACCCGGATCCCGTCGTAGTACGTGGCGGTGGTCGTCAGCCCCCCGACCGTCTCGATCGGCGTCCACGAGAAGCCGGGCGCGTCCGTCGGCACCAGGACGATCGATATCCCCCGGTGTTTGGGGGCTTCGGGGTCGGTGCGGCAGGCGAGCCAGATCCAGTCCGCGTTCTGGGCATTGCTGGTGAAGACCTTCTGCCCGTCGATCACCCAGTCCGCCCCACCCACCCCACCCGCGTCACCCGCTCTACCCACCCCACCCGCATCACCCGCTCTACCCACCCCACCCGCTCCACCCGCCGACCGCACCGCACGGGTGCGCAGCGCCGCCAGATCGGTACCGGCCTCCGGTTCGCTGTACCCGATGGCGAAGACGAGCTCGCCCCGCAGGATCCGCGGCAGGAAGAACCCCCGCTGGGCCTCGGTCCCGTACTTCATCAGCGTCGGCCCGACCGTGTTGAGCGTGACCATCGACACCGGCGCGCCCGCCCGGTACGCCTCGTCGAAGAAGACGAACTGCTCGTCGGGGCCGCGCCCCTGGCCCCCGTATTCCTTCGGCCAGCCGAGCCCGAGCATCCCGTCGGCGCCGATCCGCCGCAGCAGCGCGCGCTGCCCGGCCGCCTCCGTCGGCGGCCCGTCCGGCATCAGTTCACGGAAGTACGAGCGGAGTTCGGCGCGCAGTCGCTGCTGGCGCTCGGTCGGTGCGAGGTGCACGGCGATGGCCTCCGGCGAAGTGGTCCGGACGTACGCGAAAGGATTTCTGACTGTCCGTCAGATCCAGTCGTCGTGTCAAGGTCACCGACCACACGCACACATGCCTGTGCGGCGGCGCCGAAGCACCGCCGCACAGGCAGTCGTTCACCCCGCAGCACAGACCCCCATCAGGCCGCGCTGTACTACCAAAGCTCGGTGAAGTTCACCGCGACGTTCTCGTTGCCCTGCTGGATGGCGGTGTCGTCCGAGCCGTTCACGCTGGCGGTGTTGTTCTGGTTCGAAGCACCGGCACCCGTCGCCACCTGCTGCGTGGTGGTGGAGTTGCCGTTGTTCGTGCCGCCTACGCCGGTGCCGTTCTGCGTGGCAACGGTCGCGTTCGATCCGTCGTCCGCGAAGGAACCGTTGTCGGCGGTGGCAACACCCGTGAAGAGGGCGGCCGCGAGGGGCAGGGCGGCGACAGCGGCGATGACGCGGGCGGTACGGATACGTGCCATGTCAATTCCTCCAGGAACTGTTAAGTACGGCTTTTTCCGAGGAAGTTGGCCGACTGCCTCGGTACTGGTGACGACGTCGCGACATCAGATTGACCTACCGAATCCCCGGCGAACCACCCACCACGCCCTTATTCGCTCGCAAGCGTGAGGTTTTATCGATAAACCCCCAACCTCACCCCAAAACCGCCATCGATCGGCCAAATGGCCCATGAAGCCCAGTAACCCCACAAGGAGAACCGTTCCGGCAGATTTTCGGCCAACTTTCCGGCTTCCCTTGTTCGAACATTCGTACGACTATGGAGTCATGGCCACTCCCGACCGGCTCACCGCCACACTGGCCCTCGCACACGCCCTCTCGGCGGCGGAGCGCGGCCTCCCCGTCATCCCGTTGTCCCGCACCAAGCTGCCGGCGCTGCCCTCGCCGCACCGCGAGGAGCCTCCTGCGGAAGGCGGACCCTGCCGAGGCGCCTGCGGCTTCCCCGGCCACGGCGTCCACGACGCCTCCACCGACCCCACGGTCGTGCGCGCCCTCTTCGCCGCCGCCCCCTGGGCCACCGGTTACGGCATCGCCTGCGGCCGTCCCCCGCACCACCTCATCGGCATCGACCTGGACACCAAGCACGGAGCGGACCCCCTCGCCGCCCTCCAACGCCTGGCCGAGGAAAACGACTTCACCGTCCCCACCACCCTCACCGTGCTCACCCCCTCCGGCGGCCGCCACCTCTGGCTGTCCGGTCCGCCCGGCGTCACGGTGCCCAATTCCGCGAGCCGCCTCGCCCCCGGCATCGACGTCCGCGGCACCGGCGGCTACCTGGTCGGCCCCGGCTCCCTGACGTCGCACGGCGTCTACCGCCTGGCCCCGGGCACGGCCCACCTCCCGGCCGCCCCCTGCCCACCGCCCCTCCTCACACTCCTCACCCCGGAACGCCCAGAGCGCCCGGAGCGCCCCGATCACCCACCACCCCCGTCATCCCCGTTATCCCGTACGAACGACGGCCACGGCCTCGTAGAGTTCGTCCGCACCGCCCGCGAGGGCCAGCGCAACACCCGCCTCTTCTGGGCCGCCTGCCGCGCCTACGAGAACGGCCTGGGCCCCACCCTCACCGCCCCCCTCACCGAAGCCGCCCTCCACACGGGCCTCACCCTCCCGGAGATCCGCTCCACCCTGGCCTCGGCCGCCCGCCTCACCGCGGGCACGAAGGCATGACCCTCACCTCGTCACCGCCCCCGGACATGCGAACGGCCCCCGACCGTTTCCCCGGTCGGGGGCCGTGCACCTGCGGTGGGTGTGGGATTTGAACCCACGGTGACATCGCTGCCACGACGGTTTTCAAGACCGTTCCCTTAGGCCGCTCGGGCAACCCACCCTCGCATCACCCCACCTGGGGCGACGCGAGGACAGCCTAGCCGGTCAGCCGTCGCCCTCGCGTGCCTGGAGGGTTACTTCTGCGGTGGACTCCTTGCCGCCGCGCGTGTAGGTCAGTTTGACCTTGTCGCCGGGCTTGTGGGTCCAGATCTCGCTGATCAGGGTCGGACCGCTGTCGATGACGCGGTCCTCGAACTTCGTGATGACGTCGCCGGGCTTGAGACCGGCCGCGGCGGCCGGGCCGTTCGGGGTGACGGCCGGGGTGTTGCCCGTGCCCGCCTCTGCGATCTTCGCGCCGTCGCCCTTCTGGTCCATCGAAACCGTGGCGCCGATCATCGGGTAGACCGGCTTGCCCGTCTTGATGAGCTGCTCGGCGACCGTCTTGGCCTGGTTGATCGGGATCGCGAAGCCGAGGCCGATGGAGCCCGCCTGGCCGCCGCCGGATCCGAAACCGCCGCTCGGGACGGACTGGATGGCGGAGTTGATGCCGATGACCGCGCCGCGCGAATCGAGGAGCGGGCCGCCGGAGTTGCCCGGGTTGATGGACGCGTCCGTCTGGAGGGCGCTCATGTACGAGGCTTTGCTGCCCTGGCCGTCGCCCGAGGCCACCGGGCGGTCCTTGGCGCTGATGATGCCCGTGGTGACCGTGTTGGACAGGCCGAAGGGGGCGCCGATCGCGATCGTCGCGTCGCCGACGACGACCTTGTCCGAGTCGCCCAGCGGAAGGGGGTTGAGGTCCCCCGCGTTCTTGAGCTTGAGGACGGCGACGTCGTAGCCCTGGGCGCGGCCGACGACCTCGGCGGCGTACTTCTTGCCGTTGGAGAACGTGACGGAGAGGTCGCCTCCGTTGGCCGCCGAGGCGACCACGTGGTTGTTGGTGAGGATGTGGCCCTGCTTGTCGTAGACGAAGCCGGTGCCGGTGCCGCCCTCGCCGCTGCCGCTCTGCGCATCGATGGTGACGACGGAGGGGAGCGCCTTGCCCGCGACGCCCGCCACGGTGCCCGGGTCGCGCTTGAAGTCCTGCGGGTTGCCCGCTGCGGAGATGGTGGTGGAGCCGCCGGGGGAGTTGGCCTCACGGTTGGCCGCCCAGAAACCGATGCCGCTGCCCACGCCGCCCGCGACCAGCGCGGCGACCAGGACGGCGGCGATCATCCCGCCGCGTCCCTTGCGCCGGGGCTGGGGGGCGTCGGACCCCAGGGGGGCGCCCCAGGGGTCACTGCCGCCGCCACCGCCGTGGTGGGCGTCACCGCCGCCACCCGTGCCGTACGCGTTGCCGTACGCCGGGTACGCGGGCGGCGGCGGGGGCCATGCCGCCCCGGGGGCTGCCTGCTGGTGCGGTTGGGGCTGCGGGTACGGCTGCGCTGCCGGTACTTCGTGTACGGGGGGCTGCGGGGCCGGAGTGTGCGGGGCGGCGGCAGACTGCGGGGCCGGGTGCTGAGGGGCCTGGTGCTGAGGGGCCTGGTGCTGCGGAGCGTGCGGCGCCGGAGGCTGCTGCGCGGCGGGCTGCGCGGGCTGCTGCACGGGGGGCTGCGCGGGCTGCTGCACGGGAGGCTGCGCGGTCACCGGGAGTTCCGCGGTGGGCTCCGGCGCGGGCGCCCTGTCCGCGGGCGCACCGAGTTCCGGCGTGCTCTGATCCGTGGCCGGGACGGGAGACGGCGGTGCGGACGGGGCGGCCGGTACCGCAGTGCCCTCGTTCTCGGTGCTCACAGCTCTCTCCTCGGTTCCGCGTCGTCCTGCTTCTGATGATCCGGCACATTTCGGGGCCCTTCGCCCCCCTGTATGCCTTTTCCCACTGTGCACGTGTGTGCTGTCAGCTTTTCCCACGGCACGTCAGAGCACTGTAAACGGGACCTGTGCGTCCGCCCCTCATCCTTTATTCCGGACTAATGGGACGCATCCGGGAGCGTCCCCGAAGAGGCCGAACGGCCCCGGAATTCCCTCGCGGCATCCCGTTCCTCGCCTGTTTCCCGCCCGTTCCCCACACCGCTTCGCGTACACCTGCCCGCCGTCGGTGACACCATGACGCGGTGACTCACGCACGACAGCAGACCATCCAGGTAGTCGCCCACCGAGGAGCCTCCGAGGAGGCCCCCGAGCACACCCTGGCCGCGTACCGGAAGGCGATCGAGGACGGGGCCGACGCCCTGGAGTGCGACGTGCGGCTGACCGCCGACGGCCACCTCGTCTGTGTGCACGACCGCAGAGTGAACCGTACGTCGAACGGCAGGGGCGCGGTCTCCGCCCTGGAGCTCGCCGACCTCGCCGCCCTCGACTTCGGGTCCTGGAAGGGCATCGAGGAGAGCGGGGAGCGCCCGGACCGCGACCCGGGCCGGGGAGACCTCACCTCCGTGCTGACACTGGAGCGCCTGCTCGAACTGGTCGCGGACGCGGGCCGCCCGCTCCAGCTGGCCATCGAGACCAAGCACCCCACCCGGTGGGCCGGACAGGTCGAGGAGAAGCTGCTGGAGATGCTCCAGCGGTTCGGGCTCGACGGGCCGCCCAAGGAGGCCGGCGCGCCCGCTCCCGTACGGATCATGAGCTTCTCGGCGCGCTCCCTGCACCGGGTGAGCCTCGCCGCCCCCACCATCCCGACGGTGTACCTGATGCAGTTCGTGACGCCCCGGCTGCGCGACGGGCGACTCCCTGCGGGGGCCAGGATCGCGGGGCCCGGCATGCGGATCGTGCGCAACCACCCCGGGTACATCGCCCGCCTGCACCGCGCGGGGCACCGGGTGCACGTCTGGACGGTGAACGAGCCGGAGGACGTCGAGCTGTGCGTGCGCCTGGGAGTGGACGCGATCATCACCAACCGCCCCAAGCAGGTGCTCGCCCAACTCGGCCGCGCCTGACCCCTCGCACCGACCAGGACAGCGCTACGGGGAGTGCTCCGGCGCATCCGTACCGTATTCGATCGTTACGAGTGCATCATTGGCCAACGCTTGGCCGGTTTCCGGTCCAGGCCATTGGGGAATTCACACGGTGGCGTGGGGCGAAGGAGGTCTCGGGGGTGGCGTTGATGGAGGCACAGGAGGTGCCCACGTCGTCGTGCATGGCCATTCCGCATGGCCCTGCCGGCGTGGGGGCGGCAAGACACCAGATGCGTACGGAGTTGCGCACACAAGGGGTGTCTGAATCGGTCGTCGATGATGCAGTTCTGGTCCTTTCCGAACTACTGAGCAATGCCTGCCGCCACGGCAGGCCCTTGGGGGCGACAGAGGTAGGCGACGGGGACGTGCGCGCCGCGTGGGGGGTCGGTCCCACGGGGCGGCTGACCGTGGAAGTGACGGACGGCGGCGGGCCGACCCGCCCTGTTCCGGCCACTCCCTCGGTGACCGCACGGGGCGGTCGCGGGCTGAACATCATCAGCGCGCTCGCCCGTGACTGGGGCGTACGGGACGACAGGGCGTCAGGCGAGGTGACGGTGTGGGTGGTGCTCGAAGAGAGCGACCGGCACAGCGACTTCGCGACGCGCGTCGCGCCTCCGGCGCTGGACTTCGCAGTGCCGTTCGACGATCTGGGCTGACATCGCGGGTCCGCCGCCAGCGCTGGTGCTCGCGGCGGGCCCGTCCTGTTCACCAGCGCTGGTGCTCGCGGCACGAAGGACGTGCTCGCCATTGCGGCTAGGCTCGCGCCGACACCGCACTGCCGCAATGGGAGAAGCACGCATGGCCAAGAAGCGCCCGCAGACCAAGGCCGCCAAGCCGCAGAACACCAGCAACGAGCCCGTGCCGGTGGTCGGGGCGCGCGAGCCCTGCCCGTGCGGCTCGGGCCGCCGCTACAAGGCGTGTCACGGCCGTGCCGCGTCGCACGCCGTGACCGAGCTGGTCCAGCGCCCCTTCGAGGGCCTGGCCGGAGAGTGCGACTGGGTCGCGCTGCGCGAGCTGGTCCCGGCCGCGACGGTCGAACTCACCCTCAAGGACGGGCTGCCCGAGGGCGTCCCCTCGGTGACGCTCGCGACCGTACTGCCGATGGCGTGGCCCGCGCTGCGCCGCGAGGACGGATCGGTCCTCCTCGGGCTCCAGAACGACACCCCCTCCGGTGACCTGAGCCGCGATCTCGCGAACACCCTCCAGAGGGCACTCGTCGCCGAGCCCGGCAACCCGGTCACCGCCGACAAGGCGCCCGCCGACGGGCCTCGCCTCCAGGACCTGCTGGACCCGGACGCCACGTTCGCGCCGGACGTGCACACGGGCTTCGAGTTCTGGGTGCCGGACGCCGACAACGCCAACGCCGAGGTCACCGCCTCCCTGGAGCGCGCCAACGCCGCCGCCATCCCCACCGTACGGCTGACGGGTGTGGACTGCGCCTACTGGTGCGAGACGCCGGAGAAGAACCACCTGCGGTGGGCGATGCCGCACCCCGAGGAGAAGCTCCTCGACGCGCTGGCCCGGCTGCACGCCGCGGGCACCTCGTCGCTGGGCGAGGACACGCGTCTGGTCGGCTCGTTCCGGGCGCACGGAATCATCGTTCCGGTCTGGGACCTGCCGAGCGCGATGACCGCGGAGGAGTGCGAGAAGCCCGCCGCCGCGTTCGCCGAGCGGCTCGCCGAGGCACTCGCGTCGGACGCGCCTCTGACGGCCGAGGAGCGGCGCTCCCGAGGCGGCCTCACCAACCGTCAGGTGACGCTGAGTTGACCCGCCCGGAGGGGCTCCGCGGAGCCCCTCCGTTGCACGTCGCACAACGGGACGGAGCGGGCGCGGTGATTCCGGTCACACCGGGTCGTACTGGCGAGTAAATCCCTGTCTGAATACACGAGATCGAATTTGCGAACAGCGGATCTCTTGTTACCGTTCTAGGAGCCCGGTCGCTGGTGCATCCCCCGTCGCCAGCGACCGGGTCTTTTCGTTCTTACGGCCGCCTTACGGCCCTGCGGACTCCGGTGAGTTGCTCCCCGAGCGCAGCAGCAGGGGACCGTCTCCCGGACTCGCGAATTCCGAAACCGCCGTGTACGTCCCGGCGCCCGCTTCGCCGCCCGCTTCCGCGACCGTCCGCTTCGGCACTCCCTCGCGCGGTGTCTCGCACGATCCCGGCTCGTCCCCCGCACCGACCTCGCAGCGCATCCGTACGGTGCGCCCGGCCGGCCCCATGAGCGTGAGTACGGCGTCGAGTTCCTCCCCCGTGGCGTTGCGGTAGTACGTACGCGCCCAGGTCTCGCCCTTCTCGGTGAGCACACAGGTCTGCGCCTCGACGCCGTCGGGGGAGGACACCTCGGGACCGCACCGGGCCCGCGTGCGCCCCGGTCCCTCCGCGGCGTCCTCCTGTGCCTTCGGGTCGTCCGTCACGGGAGCGGCGTGACCCTTCTCGGGTTCGGCCGGAGATCCGGCCGGCCCTGCCGAGGCTCCCGCGAACGGCAGCAGAACGGTGAACACCACGACGGCCGAAAGTCCGATCATGCGGATATTCAAGGGAGTCCCACCTGTCAACTGCCGGGGAATTCGTGACGGTGGGCCGAAGATATCGACGGATGGGGCGCGACTTGTCGGCCGCGCGCCCAATTCCGCTGAACTCGCGCCGTCTCACACCCTTACGAGTGAGCGGCGCACGGCGGTTAACGCCTCTCCCGCGCTCCGTGCGCGCTTCCGCAACGCGCCTGCGTGACACCACGGGCGCAGCTTCCGCAGCCGCGCCCGCGCCTTCAGTACGCCAGCCTGCTGCCGCCGCCCGGGGCACCACTGCTGGCCACCACCAGGGCGTCCAGCACGGTCTCCACGTCCGGCAGCCAGGGGAGCCCGTCCCCGTCGAGCGTCGGCCGCCGCTCCCAACGCACCTGTCCCGCACCGGTTTCGGCGGGCGGCAGCACCAGATAGCCGCCGTCGCCGTGGAACCTCAAAGAAGAGGGCACCCGGTCCTTCGCGTACAGGAGTTCACCGAGCCGCTCCAGGGAGTACGGGGAGACCAGGAGCGACCACCGGGTGGGCGTCGCCACCACGGGACCCAGCCGCACTCCCATCCGGTCGAGTGCCACCAGCGCCCGCGCGCCCGCCAGCGCCGGGAGACTGAGCGCACAGGGGGCGCGGCCGCCGGTGGCGAGCACCACCGGTGCGTCCGGTCGCTTCTCCCACCACCAGCGCACCATGCGCGCATCGGTGGTGGCTGCCATCAGCCCGGGGTCGAAAGGGTGCGCGCCGGGCACCACGCACTCGGGATCGGGGCAGGCGCAGCGCTTCGCCGCACCCGCGCGGCCGCCGGCCGCCGTCAGCCCCACTCCCGGGAGCACCGGCCACTGCCACGCGGTGGCGCAGGTGAGCGCCGTACCGGGCAGAACTGGCCGCTCGCTTCGCCGGAACCGGAGCCTGCGTCGCCTTCCGAGGATCTCGCGCATGAGCGCTCGTTCCTTTCCGTTGAACGCCGAGGTCCACATGACACCATGTGTGCATCACTTGACTGCGTGTACTGGGGACGTACTCACTGCGCGTACTGGTAGACGTACAGAGCCTCTGAACAGCCTGCGGTACGGCAGCCCCACAGGGGCCGAGCGCGGAACGTGGCGAGGGGTGGCGCGCACAGGGCGCTTCCCCGTCCCCAGGGGACGTCGCCAGATCTTCCGGTGGTGCTGATCCCTGGTGCTTGACGGTCCATGACCGCCACTCGGTGACGGCGCCCGGCCCACAGCGGATAGGACGCCTGCGCCCGCCGCCGGGTTCCGGGTCGACGACAGCGGCACGGCCGCGGTCCCCCGGTCATCACGGAGTCAGATACCCAGCGCGGCTTGATATGACGCGCTGTCGAACGCCCCCAGTCGACCGCAAATGTGTGTACGGGGCTGCGTTTTCACGCCAAGTACGTGTTCCCTCGTTTCCCCAGGGACACCATCAATCCCGCCAGGACAATGCTGGACATCGCCTTACATGTGCGTGTAGATGTGGATCTATTGATAGCGGCGCAGAATGACATGGGGGTTTGCGATGCTATTGAGCACTACGCACCAGGTGGAAAGCCGGCTGACATGAGCGCCCCGAACGTGCCGAAAGTGGCCGGAATCGATCCACTGGTTCCGCCCCCCGCGCAGACTCCCGCGCCTGCGGGAGCAGTGATCCAGGACCGGCTGGCGGGCTGGGTCTCCGACCTGACCACTCTTCACGAACTCACCGAACGCCTGGTGGGAACGGGTGCGCTCGACGAGGCACTGCACGAGGTGGTGCGCGCCGGAGCCGCCCTCGTCGGGGCCAGGCGCGGCCTCGCCGTCCTGGAGCCCGCCGACGGCCTCGGGCCCGCCAGTACCGTCGGTTTCGGCCTCGCGCACGCCGACCTCGGTCACATCGAGACCGTGCCGCGCGACGCGACGGCGTACGGCCGCTTCCTCGACGGGACCACCGAACCCGGCGACGGCGGGCCGAGCGCCAGCCCCGATCTGCTGCACGAGGAGGGGCTCGACCCGCTGCACCGCGAGGTGGCCGCGCGCCTCGGGTACGCCGCCAGTTACGCGCTGCCCCTGACCGGTTCCTCGGGGCGGCTCGGCGCGGTCGTCTGGCTGTACGACGAACCCGCCGAGCCGGTGGAGCGTCAGCGGCACCTGGTCGGGCTCTACGGCAGGTACGCGTCCGAGCACCTGACCCGGCTGCTCGAACTGGAGCGGGCACGCACCCACGCGAGGACGCTCGTCGAGGAGCTGCTGCCGAGCCGCCTGCCCCGGGTCTCCGGCGTACAGCTGGCCGTACGGCACCGGACCGGGCCGCGCGGCGGGGGCGACTGGTACGACGCGCTGCCGCTGCCCGAAGGGGCGCTCGGCCTGGTCGTCGGCTCGGTCACCGGGGCGGGGCCCAGCGCGACCGCCGCCATGGGACGGCTGCGGGCGAGCCTGCGGGCGTACGCCGTCATAGAGGGCGAGGACCCGGTCGCCGTGCTCTCCGATCTGGAGCTGCTGATGCGGCTGACGGAGCCCGCGCGCTCGGCCACCGCCCTGCTGGCGTACTGCGAACCCGCCAAGCGGAAGATCGTGCTCGCCGGGGCGGGGCACACACCGCCGCTGATCATCGGCGAGCGGCGCACGGAGTACGCGGAGACGTCGCTGTCGGCACCGCTGGGGATGCTGTCCTGCTGGGAGGCGCCCAGCGTGGAGATCAGCCCGAAGCCGGGCGAGACCGTGCTGCTGTACACCGACGGGCTGCTGCACCGCACCGGGGAGCCGATGGACCGGGCGTTCGCGCGGCTGCACGCGGCGGCGGTGGGCGTGCCGAAGGCGATCCGGGACGACCCGGGGGCGATCGCCGACCACGTGCTGCGGACGGTGCTGCCGGACGGGCTGGACGAGGTGGACTCGGCGGAGGACATCGTGCTGCTGGCGGCACGTTTCGACTGAGGTCGTCTGAGGTCGTCCCTTGTCCGGGAATGATTTCTCACAGTTATCCACAGGCTGGGGAACGTTCGACCGCACGGACATACGATGGAGGGCCAGGAGGCGGGAAACCCCTGGCCCTGTGTCGTATGAGGAGACGTGTCGTGTCTGAGGAGCTCAAGCCGGAGACCCCGGAAATCGTGGATGGCGAGACTGAGGCCACCGAGGAAGAGCCCATCAAGCAGCGCAAGAACGGGCTGTACCCGGGACTGTCCGACGAGCTCGCCGAGAACATGAAGTCCGGCTGGGCCGACACCGAGCTGCACGGCCTGGAGCCGATCGCGCAGGCGTCGCACACCGCCGCCCGCCGCGCCGCGCTCTCCGCGCGCTTCCCGGGCGAACGCCTGGTGATCGCCGCGGGCAACCTCAAGACGCGTTCCAACGACACCGAGTACGCCTTCCGCGCCTCCACGGAGTACGCGTACCTGACCGGTGACCAGACCCACGACGGCGTCCTGGTCCTGGAGCCGACCGAGACCGGGCACGACGCGACGGTCTACCTGCTGCCGCGCTCCAACCGGGAGAACGGCGAGTTCTGGCTGGACGGCCAGGGCGAACTGTGGGTCGGCCGTCGGCACTCCCTCGCCGAGGCCGAGCAGGTGCTGGGCCTGCCCGCCAAGGACGTCCGCGAGCTGCCGCAGGCGCTGCGCGAGGCCACCGGCCGGGTCCGCAACGTCCGAGGGCACGACGCGGGCATCGAGGCCGCACTCGCCGACAAGGTCACCGCCGAGACGGACGAGGAACTGCGCGTCTACCTCTCCGAGGCCCGTGTGGTGAAGGACGCCTTCGAGATCGGCGAGCTCCAGAAGGCCGTGGACTCCACCGTCCGCGGCTTCGAGGACGTCGTGAAGGTCCTCGACAAGGCCGAGGCGACCTCCGAGCGCTACCTGGAGGGCACGTTCTTCCTGCGCGCCCGCGTCGAGGGCAACGACATCGGCTACGGCTCCATCTGCGCCGCGGGCCCGCACGCCACCACCCTGCACTGGGTGCGCAACGACGGCGCGGTGCGCTCCGGCGACCTGCTGCTGCTCGACGCCGGCGTGGAGACCCACACCCTCTACACAGCCGACGTGACGCGCACGCTGCCGATCAACGGCACGTTCTCGCCGCTCCAGAAGAAGATCTACGACGCGGTGTACGAGGCCCAGGAGGCCGGCATCGCGGCGGTCAAGCCGGGTGCCTCGTACCGTGACTTCCACGAGGCCGCGCAGCGCGTGCTCGCCGAGAAGCTCGTCGAGTGGGGCCTCGTCGAGGGCCCGGCCGAGCGGGTCCTGGAGCTGGGCCTCCAGCGCCGCTGGACCCTGCACGGCACCGGCCACATGCTGGGCCTGGACGTTCACGACTGCGCCGCCGCGCGCCGCGAGGCGTACGCCGACGGCACCCTGGAGCCGGGCGTGTGCCTGACCGTCGAGCCGGGCCTGTACTTCCAGGCCGACGACCTGACGGTGCCGGAGGAATACCGGGGCATCGGCGTCCGGATCGAGGACGACATCCTGGTCACCGAGGACGGCAACCGGAACATGTCGGCGGCGCTGCCGCGCCGGTCCGACGAGGTCGAGGCGTGGATGGCGGCGACGAAGGCCGCCAAGTAGGTCCCGTACTGGCACGGGACGTGCACGGGTGGGT
This sequence comes from Streptomyces sp. NBC_00237, assembly GCF_026342435.1. Lineage (NCBI taxonomy): Bacteria > Bacillati > Actinomycetota > Actinomycetes > Kitasatosporales > Streptomycetaceae > Streptomyces > Streptomyces sp. NBC_00237. Next base: position 142,875 of record NZ_JAPEMT010000001.1, read on the forward strand.
GAGGGCGCGTTCGCCCCGGGGTCCTCAGGACGCCTGGAGCAGCGCGCCCTCGCGCCATTTGAGGATCTTGTCGAAGCTGACCACCGCGCCCCGCCCCGGCCGGTTGCGGAAGTGCACGTGGTCGGCGAGCTGCTCGATGAGGCGCAGCCCCCGGCCGTTCTCCCGCAGGTGCGCCGCGGGCCGGGCCGCGCCGGGGCGGCCCGCACCCGTACCGCCCGCACCCGTACTGCCCGCACCGCGTCTGCGGACCGCCGGGAAGCCTGGTCCCGAGTCGGTGACCTCGATGCGGCAGGTGTCGCCGTCGAGGTACGCGGTGACCCGGTACGCCGCGCAATGCGGACCCGGTTCGTCGTCACCGCCGTGCTCGACGGCGTTCGCACAGGCTTCGCTGAGTGCGACCGAAAGGTCGTAGGAGATGTCCGGATCGACGCCCGCGGTGTTCATGCTGTCGAGCAGAAGACGGCGGGCGAGCGGAACGCTCGCGGCTTCGCGCCGCAAGTGGAGTGACCACCAGATGCTCATGCTCCAGCCTCCTGGCTGCGGCTCGACATACGACTACCTATTGCCGCCGAAGGCGGTCGGTAAGCCAGTAATCGGTGCGAGAGCGCTCATTCGGCGGATGCGCGCACCCCGTGCGCCGGTGTAGGGGGGCCGCCGCAGGACCGGGCGGCGGGCGGGCCAAGGTGACGTACCGGACGATGGTGAGCTTCTGGACCTGCCCGGTCCGCTACGGGAGCGCAGTGCGATGATGGCTCCGCCATGTCACAGCCCATCGCCTCGCCGGGCGCATACGACCGGGTCGCTCCGCGACTCGCCAGGGCCGCGGTGTTCGCCGCGGTCTGCGTCGTGCTGTCCGCGATCGGGCACGTACTGGGTTCCACGGCGACCGTGCCGTGGTGGACCCTCGCGGTGGGCTTCGCCGGGCTGTTCGCGCTGGCCGCGCCGCTGGCCGGACGCACGCGTTCCCTGCCCGGCATCACCTTCGCGATGACGGCGGGACAGCTGGCGCTGCACGCCCTGTTCGGCCTCGGCCAGAGCCATGCGGGCACCGTCCAGGGCGATGGCGAAGGGCCGTTGTCCGCGCTCGCCGCCCAGTTGATGTGCGGCGGCGGTACGGGCATGAGCGACGCCCAGGCGCGGAACGTTCTGGCCACGGCGGGCATCGATCCGACCGCCGGGGCGCACTCCGCACACGGGGCGGGCACGTCCACCGAGTCGTACGTCGGCTACGGCGCCGTCGGTACGGGCGGTGGACAGGACAGCGGCGCCGCTGCGGCCGACTGTCTGCACTCGCTGGTCCCCAGCCTTCCCATGCTGCTCGGTCATCTGCTGGCCGCGCTCGCCACCGGGTGGCTGCTGCGGCACGGCGACCTCGCGCTGCGCAGGCTGGCCCGGCTCTCCGCGTACGGGGCGCAGGAAGTGGCGACGGGCGCGCTCGTACGCGCCCTGCGTGCTGCTTTCGCGCTGGTGCGCGCCCTGTGGGCGGGGCTCTCCGGGGCTCCTTCGTGTGGGCCCGTGACGGTGCCCGCACCCTTCCTCGTGCCCGTGCGCGCGGGCGAGGAGGACCTCCAGCACTCGGTGATCAGGCGCGGGCCGCCCGCGACGGCGTTCTTCCTCGCTGCCTGACGCGGCCCCCTCACGTACGTACGCACACAAGACGACGGCGGAGCGGGTCGTGCTTCCGGTGCGCCCCGTCGCGGCGCGTCCCGGTGGTTCACGTTCCACGTTTGGACGCTCCACGTTCCGACGTTCCACGTTCCGACGTTTCACGTGAAACACCGATGCGCCTGTCGGGGTGTGCCCCTCATCCGATCCACTTCTGCCATGTGGGGTTCACAGTCATGAACGCAAACCGTCGCACCCGTATCTCACGCCTCTCCGCCGTCGGTGTCGCCGCGGCCGCATCCGTCGTGGTGCTCGCCGGACCCGCCTTCGCGCACGTCAGCGTGCAGCCGGTCGGCGCGGCCGCCAAGGGCGGTTACGCCACCGTCAACGTGAAGGTCCCCAACGAGCGCGACAACGCCTCGACGGTGAAGCTCGAAGTGAGCTTCCCGGTCAAGGAGCACCCGCTGACCTCCGTGATGCCGCAGGCCGTCCCGGGCTGGACCGTGAAGGTCGAGAAGACCACGCTCGACAAGCCGCTGAAGGTGCACGGCAAGGAGATCAAGGAAGCCGTCTCGAAGATCACCTGGACCGGCGGGAAGGTCGGCTCCGGTGAGTTCCAGCAGTTCCCGCTCTCGCTGGGCAAGCTTCCCGAGGACGCCGACCAGATCGTGCTGAAGGCCATCCAGACGTACGACAACGACGAGGTCGTGCGCTGGATCGAGGAGCCCAAGGAGGGTCAGCCGGAGCCGCAGTCCCCGGCGCCCGTCCTGAAGCTGACCGCGCCCGTGGGCGACGGGCACGGTGCGGCTCCGGCCGCCGACGACAAGAAGGCCAAGGACTCCAAGGCCGCCGACTCGCACGACGACGGCAAGAAGGAGACCGTTGCCGCGGTCTCCAGCAGCGACACCACCGCCCGGGTGCTCGGCATCGTGGGCATCATCGTGGGTGTCGCCGGTGTGGCCTTCGGGGTTCTCGCGGGCCGTCGCCGCGCCTCCTGACCCACCCCCTCAAGAGTTCCAGGAATTCCATGCGTAAGAAGAACGTGCTGGTCGCGGCGGCTCTCGTCGCCGCGGCCGCACTCACCCTGTCCGCGTGCGGTGGCGACTCCTCGAAGAAGGAAGGCGGCCAGTCGGTCGCCAACGTCGCCACTCCCACCAAGGAGAAGGCCGCGACGGTCCTCGACCGGCCGTACACCAAGCCGAACCTCGTCCTGAAGGACACGAACGGCAAGGAGTACGACCTCCGTGAGGCCACCAAGGGCAAGCCGACGCTGATCTACTTCGGCTACACCAACTGCCCCGACGTGTGCCCGCTGACGATGAGCAACATCGCGGTCGCGTACAAGAAGCTGCCGAAGGCCGACCAGGAGAACCTCCGTGTCGTCTTCGTGACGACCGACCCGGAACGGGACACGCCGAAGGAACTCGGCACCTGGCTCAAGGGCGCGGGCAACCCCGACTTCATCGGGCTGACCGGCGACTTCCCGACCATCCAGGCGGGCGCCAGGCAGCTCGGCGTCAGCATCGAGCCGTCCACCAAGGACAAGGACGGCAAGGTCACTTCCATGCACACCAAGCAGGTCATCGCGTTCTCGCCGAAGACCGACGCGGGCTACCTCCTCTACACCGACGAGGCCACCGCAGACGACTACACCGCCGATCTCCCGAAGATCGTCAAGGGAGACACCCCGTGAACACTCGCACCACCCGTTCCATGCGTTACACCGCACGTCTGACCACGTTCGCCGCCATAGCCGTGGCGGGCTCGCTCGCGCTGACCGCGTGCGGGGGCGACGCGAAGACCGACAAGACCTCCTCGGCGAAGACGACCGCTCCGGCGGCCGACAGCAAGCCGAAGCTCGCGGTCACCGGCGCGTTCATCCCGGAACCCGCCATGCCCGACATGGCGGGCGGCTTCCTCACCGTCAAGAACACCGGCTCCGTCGGCGACCGTCTGACGTCCGTCACCGCCTCAGCGTTCTCGGGCAAGGCCGAGATCCACGAGACGACCAAGGACGGAAAGATGAAGGAGGCGAAGAACGGTTTCCCCGTTCTCGCCAACGGCACGCTGGAGCTCAAGCGCGGCGGCAACCACATCATGTTCCTCGATGTGAAGAAGAAGCCGAAGAAGGGCGACAAGATCGCCGTCGAGCTGCACTTCGAGAAGGCCGGGACCGTGAAGGTCGACATGCCGGTGGAGGCAGCCACCCACAACCCGCAGCAGCACCACTGAGGGGCTGAGGACTCACCATGAAGGACACCGCCCCGCTCTTCGGGACGCCGGGGACCGCTTCGGCCGCACGCGTGCGCGAGGCACGCGTGCGTGCCCGTGAGGTGCGCGTGCATTTGCGTGAGGTGCACGTGCATGCGCGTGAAGCACGCCCGCACGCACGTGCGGTGCGCGTGCATGTCGTACGTGCGCTGCTCGTGGTCGCCGCGCTGTTCGGCGCGCTGTTGGCGGGCGCGGGCCCCGCCGCCGCGCACGCCGCGCTCACCGACAGCAACCCGAAGGACGGGGCGGTGGTCGCCACCGCTCCCCAGAACATCACCCTGAACTTCTCCGAGCAGATCCAGCTCGGCGAGGACGCCATCCGTGTCCTCGACCCGTCGGGCAAGCGCGCCGACACCGGCGAGGTCCTCGACCTGTGCAACGGCAACCTCGTCCAGTACGGGGTCGCGCTGCACAAGGGGCTGCCGGACGGCACGTACACCGTCGCCTGGCAGGCCGTCTCCGCCGACAGCCACCCCATCTCCGGAGCCCTGACCTTCTCGATCGGCGCGCCCTCCGAAAGCAGCGTCTCGCTGCCCTCCCAGGAGGCCGGGGGCGGCGTCGTCGGCGCGCTCTACGGCATCGCCCGGTACGCCGCCTACGCCGGGTTCATCGTGCTCGTCGGCGGTGCGGCCTTCGTGCTGACCTGCTGGCGGCGCGGGGCGTCCGAGCGTCCAATGCAGCGTCTGGTGGTGCGCGGCTGGCTGCTGCTGACGGCCGCGACCCTGCTCATGCTGCTGCTCCGGGCCCCGTACACCGGGTCCGGGGAACTGTCGGGGATCTTCGACCTCGCCGCGCTCAAGGCCGTACTGACCACCAAGACCGGTGCGGCGCTGGTGTCTCGGCTGTTGCTGCTCGGCGCGGCGGCGCTCTTCGTGGCGGTCCTCTTCGGGGCGTACGCGAAGAAGGTGGCCGCCGAAGACGGGGACGACGCCCCGGACGACGACGAGGACTCCTCACGCAAGGACCTCACCTTCGGCATCGCCCTGGGCGGCGGGGTCGTGGCAGCGGGCATCGCCGCGACCTGGGCGATGTCCGAACACGCCTCGACGGGCATCCAGCCGGGCGTCGCGATGCCCGTCGACGTCCTGCACATGCTGGCGGTCGCCGCGTGGCTGGGCGGGCTCGCCGCGCTGCTGACCGCTCTCTACCGGTCTCCCTCCCTTGAACGAACGGCCGTACGGAATTTCTCCCGGCTCGCGTTCGGGAGTGTCGCCGTGCTCGCCGCGACCGGGCTCTACCAGTCCTGGCGGCAGGTCGGCTCGTGGAAGGCGCTCTTCGACACCACGTACGGACAACTGCTGCTGGCGAAGATCGCGCTGGTCGTAGTGATGGTCGCGGCCGCGTGGTTCTCGCGCCGGTGGATCGGGCGGATGACCGAACGACGGGCTCCGGAGGCCGAGGCGGAAGCCGTACTCGACGAGCGGGAGGAACGGGAGGAGAAGGCACAGCAGGACGCCGAGTCGGTCACCGTGCCCGCCGACCCCCAGCGGGCCGCCCAGCTCGCCCGGCAGCGCGCGGCCATGAGCACCGTCCGCGCCAAGCGGGTCCGCGACGCCGATCCGGAGCGCTCCGGACTGCGCCGTTCCGTCCTTCTGGAGGCCGGGGTCGCGGTCGTGCTGCTCGCCGTCACGACCGTTCTGACCAGCACCGAACCGGGTCGTACGGAGCTCAAGGAGGCGGGTCGCAACACCACCTCGGCCCCTGCGGTGGCCGACCGCCCCGTCGACCTGAACATGGCCTTCGACACCGGCGGGCAAGGCGGCAAGGGCACCATCCGCCTCCAGATCACCCCGGGCCGCACCGGCAGCAACGCCCTGCACGTCTGGGCCAATTCGCCGGACAACAAGCCGGTGGACGCACCCGAACTGAAGGTCGCGTTCACCAACGAGGACAAGCAGGTCGGCCCGCTGCCCGCCGTCCCCGACAAGCTCGCCCCCGGACACTGGAGCGCGAGCGGTGTGCAGATCCCGATGGCCGGGACCTGGAAGATCGACGTGACGATCCGCACCTCCGACATCGACCAAGTGACCGTTTCCCAGAACGTCAAGATCGGCTGACCGGCGTGACCGACACTCCTTCCCCCACCTCTTCCCCCGACTCCGCACAGGACTCCGCCTCTTCCGCCACTCCGGAGATCTCGCGGCGTCGGCTGCTCGGCACGGCGGGTGCGGCCGGAGCCGCCGGGCTCGTGCTGGGCGCGGCGGGCGGCGCGGGTGTCGCCGCCGCGGTCGGCTCCGGCGGTGACGAACCCGCCGCCCTGGCCTCGCTGGGTACGGCCGAGGCGATGTTTCACGGGAAACATCAGGCCGGAATCACCACTCCGCTTCAGGCCCGCGGCCACCTGATCGCCTTCGACCTGGCGCCCGGGTCCGGCCGCAAGGAGGCCATGGCGCTGCTGCGCCGCTGGTCGGAGGTGGCGAAGACGCTGATGGCGGGCCGGTCGCTCGCCGGGGAGGACACCGGGGTCGCCTATGACGCCGGGCCGTCGTCCCTCACCGTCACCTTCGGCTTCGGCCGGACCTTCTTCGACCGTACGGGGCTGACGGCGAAGCGCCCGGTGGAGCTGGACCCGCTGCCGGACTTCTCGTCCGATCGCCTCGACGCCCGCCGCAGCAACGGCGACCTGTGGGTGCAGATCGGCTCCGACGACGCGCTGGTCGCCTTCCACGCGCTGCGGGCCGTGCAGCGGGAGGCGGGGGACGCGGCCCGGGTGCGCTGGCAGATGAACGGCTTCAACCGGTCGCCCGGCGCTACGGCAGCCCCGATGACGACCCGCAATCTGATGGGGCAGGTGGACGGGACGGGCAACCCGAAGCCGTCGGAACCGGACTTCGAGAAGCGGATCTTCGTGCCGGAGAAGGGCGGACCGGCTGGTCAGGAGTGGATGGCGGGCGGTTCGTACGCGGTCGTACGGCGTATCCGCATGCTCCTGGACGACTGGGAGAAGCTGCCTCGGGGCGACCAGGAGGCGGTCATCGGGCGGCGGAAGAAGGACGGCGCACCGCTGACCGGCGGGGACGAGTTCACCGAGCCCGAACTCCAGAAGGTGGGGCCGAACGGCAAGCTCGTCGTGGCTTCCGACGCCCACTCCCGGATCTCGGCCCCGGAGCAGAACGGCGGCGCGGCGATGCTGCGACGCCCCTTCTCGTACCACGACGGCATCTCCGCGGACGGGGTGCCGGACGCGGGGCTGCTGTTCATCTGCTGGCAGGCGGACCCGATGCGCGGGTTCGTGCCGGTGCAGCGGAAGCTCGACCGGGGGGACGCGCTGTCGAAGTTCATCCGCCACGAGTCGAGCGGGCTGTTCGCGGTGCCCGGCGGCCCGGGTGAGGGCGAGTACGTGGGACAGCGGCTGCTGGAGGGCTGAGGCCCCCGGAGACGGAGAGGGGCCCGTACGGCGGTGACCGGCGGGGCTCGGGGGCACCGGGCGAGGGATGAGACGGCTGAGCCGTGCCTCGTACGGCGCATTAGGGTGACCGTATGTCAGCGACGCGCTACGCCTATCTCGGCCCCGAGGGCACCTTCACCGAGGTCGCCCTCCGTACGCTCCCCGAAGCCGCCACCCGTGAACTCGCCCCCATGGTGTCGGTTCCGGCCGCGCTGGACGCGGTGCGCAGCGGTGAGGCGGCGGCGGCTCTCGTACCGATCGAGAACTCGGTGGAGGGCGGCATCACGGCGACGCTCGACGCGCTGACCTCCGGCGAGCCGCTGATGATCTACCGCGAGGTACTGCTGTCGATCCGGTTCGCGCTGCTGGTGCGTCCGGGGACGAAGCTCCAGGACATCAAGACGGTCACCGCCCACCCGGCGGCCCAGCCGCAGGTCCGGAACTGGATCAAGGAGAACCTGCCGGACGCGGTGTGGGAGTCGTCGGCCTCCAACGCGGACGGGGCGCGGCAGGTGCAGGAGGGGCGGTACGACGCTGCTTTCGCGGGCGAGTTCGCGGCGGCGACGTACGGTCTGGAGCCGCTGGTCACGGACATCCACGACGCGGTGAACGCGCAGACGCGCTTCGTGCTGGTGGGACGTCCGGCACGGCCCGCCGCGCCGACGGGGGCGGACAAGACGTCGGTGGTGATCTGGCTGGGTCCCGACCGGCCGGGTGCGCTGCTGGAGCTGCTCCAGGAGTTCGCGGTGCGCGGGGTGAACCTGATGCTGATCCAGTCGCGGCCGACGGGCGCGGGGATCGGCAACTACTGCTTCGCGGTGGACGCGGAGGGGCACATCGCGGACCGGCGGGTGGGCGAGGCTCTGATGGGGCTGAAGCGGATCGCGCCGAAGGTGCGGTTCCTGGGGTCGTATCCGAGGGCCGGGGTGGCGGCGGAGGACGTGCCCCAGCTGCGCCACGGGACGTCGGACCGGGAGTTCACGGAGGCGTCGGACTGGCTGGCGCGGTGCCAGGACGGTCGGGCCTGAGAAGAGGGCCTGCGAGCGGGCCTTGAGCGGCGGCTCGGAGGCGGGCCGAATGTGCCGGAGGTTTCCCACAAAGTTATCCACAGGAGGGGGGTGTGGGTTGGGGACAAGTCGACAACGCAACGCGACATGGTCGACAAATCGCCCTAGCGACCCAAGATCCCTCCACAGGCCCACAGGTCCGGCAGTGTCAGCTCAATTGCCTTGATCAACTCCTTAGTGGAGCAATTCCCACTCGAATGAGCGTGTGAAGTGGGTTTGGGCTGGGAATCCATCGCCCCGAACCCCCCTTTCGGAAGGGCTGGTTCCGGAATCCACAGACCTTTCGCACACCCTGTGGATAACTTTCAGAATCCGCACCCCCTGTGGAAAAGAGGCTCCCTCCCGGGCCCCAACTCCCGCGCCGCGCAAGGCGGGAGCGCGGGACCGGGACGCCGCCGCTGCCCCGGCCGTGGAAATCCGCCCACCTTTCCCGGCGCGCGCGAAGCGCCTCGCGGCAACCCTGTCGACGCCACTCCGCAGCCCCCTTCTCGGCGCCTTCTCGGCGCCTTCGCGGCACCTTCGCGGCACCTTCGCATCGAATTCCCATTTCCGGCAATCCGGACAAAATAGGGGCCGCGTTGATATCCAGTCGAGGGGCGCAGGCAGGCACCGGTAGCCTGGAGGGGTGATTGACCTTCGCCTGCTCCGTGAGGACCCCGACCGTGTTCGCGCCTCCCAGCGCGCCCGTGGAGAGGACGTCGCGCTCGTCGACGCCCTGCTCTCCGCCGATGAGCGGCGCAGGTCGTCCGCCGTCCGCTTCGACGAACTCCGCAACGAGCAGAAGTCGCTCGGCAAGCTCATCCCCAAGGCTTCCGGCGACGAGAAGGCCGAGCTGCTGAAGCGCACCGGCGAGCTCTCCGCCGCCGTGAAGGCCGCTGACGCGGAGCAGAACGAGGCGGCCGAAGAGGCCCAGCGCCTGCTCCTCCAGCTCGGCAACATCGTCCACGAGGACGTGCCGGTCGGCGGCGAGGAGGACTTCGTCGTCCGCGAGACGCACGGCACGATCCGCGACTTCGCCGCCGAGGGCTTCGAGCCCAAGGACCACCTGGAACTCGGCGAGGCGCTGGGCGCCATCGACGTCGAACGCGGTGCGAAGGTCTCCGGCTCGCGCTTCTACTACCTCACCGGCGTCGGCGCGCTCCTGGAGCTGGCCCTGGTCAACGCGGCGATCGCGCAGGCCACCGAGGCCGGTTTCATCCCGATGCTGACCCCCGCGCTGGTCCGCCCGCGCGCCATGGAGGGCACGGGCTTCCTCGGCCAGGCCGCGGAGAACGTGTACCACCTGGAGAAGGACGACTACTACCTCGTCGGCACCTCCGAGGTCCCCCTCGCCGCGTACCACATGGACGAGATCATCGACGCGGACAAGCTGCCGCTGCGCTACGCGGGCTTCTCGCCCTGCTTCCGCCGCGAGGCCGGGACGTACGGCAAGGACACCCGAGGCATCTTCCGGGTGCACCAGTTCGACAAGGTCGAGATGTTCTCCTACGTGAACCCGGAGGACGCCGAGGCCGAGCTGGAGCGTCTGCTGGAGTGGGAGAAGCAGTGGCTGAACGCCCTTGAGCTGCCATTCCAGGTGATCGACGTGGCCACCGGCGACCTCGGCGCCTCCGCTGCGCGGAAGTACGACTGCGAGGCGTGGATCCCGACCCAGGGCAAGTACCGCGAGCTCACCTCGTCGTCGAACTGCAACAGCTTCCAGGCGCGCCGACTCTCGATCCGCATGCGCGACGGCAAGAAGGTCCAGCCCCTCGCCACCCTGAACGGCACGCTGTGCGCGGTCCCGCGCACCATCGTGGCGATCCTGGAGAACCACCAGCTCCCCGACGGTTCGGTGCGGGTCCCCGAGATCCTGCGTCCGTACCTGGGCGGCCGCGAGGTCCTGGAGCCGATCGCCAAGTGAGCACCACCGCTTCCTCCGGTCCGGACGCCTCCGCTCCGTTCCCGTACCGGCTGATCGCGACCGATCTCGACGGCACGCTGCTACGTTCCGACGAGTCGGTCTCGCAGCGCACCCGTGACGCGCTCGACGCCGCCTGCGCGGCGGGCGCCGCGCACATCGTGGTGACCGGGCGGTCGGTGGCCTGGACGAAGCACATCTTCGAGTCCCTCGGCTACGAGGGACTCGCGGTGTGCGGCCAGGGCGCGCAGGTCTACCACGCGGGCGAACGCCGACTGCTGACCTCGGTGACGCTGGACCGCCAGTTGGCCGGTCTCGCGCTGTCCAAGGTCGAGGCGGAGATCGGCCCGCTGGCACTGGCCGCGAGCCGGGACGGGATAGACGGTGCGGTGCTGATCGGCCCCGGCTACCGGGTGCACGAGGGCGAGCTGCCGTACGTCCCGTTCACGGACATCGCGGACGTCTGGGCGGCCCCGCTGACCAAGCTGTACATCCAGCACCCCGGCATGTCCGACGACGACCTCGCCCGGGTCGCGCGCCGGACGGTCGGGAACCTGGTGGATGTCGTCATGGCGGGCGAAGGGGTCGTGGAGATCCTGCCGCTGGGCCTGAGCAAGGCGACCGGCCTGTCCCTGGCCGCCCGTCGTCTGAAGCTGAAGGCCGCGGACACGATCGCCTTCGGTGACATGCCCAACGACGTGCCGATGTTCGGCTGGGCCGCGCACGGCGTGGCGATGGCCAACGCGCACGACGAGCTGAAGGCCGTCGCCCACGAAATCACCGCGTCGAACGAGGACGACGGCATCGCCGTGGTCCTGGAGAACCTGCTCGCCCGCTGAGACTCTCGCCCGCTGAGGGTCTCGCCCGCTGAGGCGCTCGGCCGCGAGGCACGGAAGCCCTCCCGGGAGGCACGGGACCGGGCGAGGCGCCAAAAGGTACGGGAGGGGGCGGCCCGGCGCGATGCGCGCTGGACGAGGCCGCCCCGGGCAGTCTCCGGGGGCCGCACGACGGAGCGACGGGTGTTGCCTTCTCCGGTGCCTGCCCCACTCTGCTGCCCCGACTGGGAGCCGCATCGACCGATCGGCCAACGCCCGCTCCACCCCCGGTAGTTGGGCATTGCTGCCCTTCTACTGTGCGTGTCGCCCCATATCGCCTGCCACTCATTTTCCAGCCGCGTGCACCATGCATCGATTTCAGTTGTAGGATGACTGGGCAACCGGGCGAATCGCCGCCCGGTGATCCGGCGGGCAGGACAGGAACGGGGCACGGCATGGCACTTCGGGCGGCGGGGCGGAAGTCCCTGGTGGACACCGTCGTGGAGCAGCTCCGCGATCAGCTCACCGACGGCGAGTGGTCCGTCGGCGACCGCATCCCCACCGAGCACGTCCTCGCGGAACAGCTCGGCGTCGGCCGCAACACCGTGCGCGAAGCGGTGCGCGTCCTGGTGCACGCGGGGCTGTTGGAGTCCCGGCAGGGCAACGGCACCTTCGTCCGCTCGACCGCCGACCCCGCGGCCGTGCTGCGCGGTATCCGGCACGCCGGGGCTCTCGACGTACTGGAGCTGCGAGTGGCCCTGGAGGCGGAGGCCGCACGGCTCGCCGCCACACGGCGCGACGACGACGACCTGCGCGCTCTGCGGGCGGCCCTCGCGAAGCTGCACGAGCAGGGCGACCGGGCCGCCGACGCCGATCTCGCCTTCCACCTCGGGATCGTCGAGGCCACCCACAACGCGGCGTTCACCGAGGTCTACCGCTTCTTCTCGGCCCAGGTGCACGAGTCGCTGGTGACCTCGCTCGGCGATCACGAGATGCCGCCCATCGACCTGGTCGCCCATGCCGCCCTGGTCGACGCCGTCGAGAGCGGCGACCCCGCGGCGGCCGAGCAGGCGGCGCGGTCGCTGCTCCAGGTGCCCATCGACGTGATCCGCGGTCTCGTCGGCCGCTGAGGCCCCTCCCTCCCCGGCCTCGCTCCCCTCCCCCTTCACTTCATTTCTCTCACCTCCCTTGGAAAGGTGTTCGCCTTGTCACGCCCGGAAGCCGATCAACTCCTGCTGGACGCCGAGGCAGACGTCCGGCCCACTCCTCAAGGGGCCGCCGCGCGGCGGGCGTTGCTGGCGCATCCGGTGATCCTGATGGTGGGCATCGTGCTGGCCTCGCTCAACATGCGGGCGGCACTCGCGAGCGTGTCCCCGCTGGTCGGCGAAATCACCGACACCTTCGGGCTCTCGTCCACGGCCACCAGTCTGGTGACGTCCGTGCCGGTGCTCTTCCTGGGCGTCGGCGCGATGGTCGCCCCCTGGTTGGGCAGGCGATTCGGCACCGAAGCAGTGCTGTTCTGCGCGCTGTTGCTGCTCGGCGTGGGCATCGTGGTGCGGGTCGTGCCGTCGACGATCGCGCTGTACGGCGGCGGCATCCTGATCGGTGTCGCGATAGCCCTCCTCAATGTGCTGATGCCCGGTCTGATCAAGCGGGACTTCCCCGACCGGGCGGCGTCGATGACGTCGGTCTACACGGGCTCGATGATCGCCGGGGCCACCGTCGTGGCCGCCTCCTCGGTACCGCTGGAGAAAGCCTTCGGCGGGAGCTGGGAGGCGTCCCTCGCCTTCTGGTCGCTGCTGGCCGCCGTGGCCGCCGTGGCCTGGCTGCCTCAGGTGCTGATCGCCCGGGGCCGTACCGGACACGAGGTGCGGGTCGCTCCGGCGGCCGGGGCGGGGGCCGCGCCGAAGAGCGTCTGGCGTTCGGCGCTGGCCTGGCAGGTCACTCTCTTCATGGGCCTCCAGTCGTTGTGGTCGTACGTCCTGATCGCCTGGATGCCGACGATCTTCACGGATCACGGGATGAGCCGTTCCACGGCGGGCGTGGTCTTCGCGTTCAACAATCTGATCCAGGTCGCGGGCGCCTTCGGCGTTCCGCTGCTGGCCGGGCGGATGCGCTCGCAGCGCCCGCTGGTCGTGCTGGTCTCCTCTCTCGTCGCGGGCGGGTACGTCGGCCTGATGGTCGCCCCGGTGTCCGGGGCCTGGCTGTGGTCGGCTGTCCTCGGCGTCGGCCAGGGCGGTGCCGTGGGCCTGGCGCTGACGATGATCGTGCTGCGGAGCGGTGACGCGGCGACGGCGGCACGGCTGTCCGGCATGGCGCAGACGATCGGCTATCTGCTGGCCGCCGTGGGCCCGTTGGCGGCGGGTGCCGTGTACCAGGCGACCGGCAGCTGGACGGTGCCGATCGCCCTGATGCTGGGCGTGTGCGCGACGGCTCTGGTGGTGGGCCTGTTCGCGGCCCGGGATCGTAAGATCTGACGCTCTTCAGGTGTCAAGGTCCGGGGACTCGAAGTCCGAGAAGTCCGAAGGGCCAAGAAATCCCGACCTGTTGCTGAAACGGGGAGCGCCCCCGGTTCGTATCTGACATACGAACCGGGGGCGCTCCCCGTTCCCGAAGGAGCCCGCTTTCGGCTATTCATCACCCGCAAGAGTGAGCGAGCGCAGCTTCTGGCCCGCGTACCAGGTGGCCAGGCCGGTGACGGCGACCAGCAGGATCACGGCGGTCGGCAGGCCGACGTCCGAGGCGATCGTGCCGTCGGCACCGATCTTCTCGGCCAGGGACAGCGCCCACTGCTGGATGCTGAGCGTCCGGGCTCCGGGCACCAGGCTGCCGAAGAGGGCCTCCCAGACCAGCGCGTACACCAGGCCGAAGACGACCGCGTGCCGCGAGATCGTGCCCAGCAGCAGGAAGACGGCGCTGTAGGCGATGGACGCGACCAGGGCGGCGACCGTGTAGGCGATGGCGATCTGGCTGCCGTTGCCGTTCAGGATGAGGCCCGCGACGAAGGTGGGGATCGCGGAGAACGCCATGGTGACGGCGATGGCGACGATCAGCTTGGTGAAGATGATCGTCGGTCGCTTCACCGGCTTGGACAGCAGGTAGACGATCGAGCCGTCGTCGATCTCCGGGCCGATCGCACCCGTGCCCGCGATGACGCCGATCAGCGGCACCATCGTGGCGAGCGCGAAGCCGCCCAGGACGTCGGCGGCCACGCCGTCGTCCACGCCGACCAGCATCCGCACCGCGACCGCGATGACGATGAGCAGGGCGGGCAGCAGGAAGAGGATGGCCGCGCGGCGGCGGCCGAGCAGGGCCCGGTAGGTGAGCCGGGCGACAGTGGGTTCGTACATCGCAGCAAGCTCCTTTCAGGCCGTGACGAGGTAGGAGAAGACCGATTCGAGGGATTCGTCCGACGGCTGCACCGTGAGCAGGCGGATGCCGTGCGCGCGGGCGACCTGTGGGAGCAGCTCGGTGAAGCGGCCGAAGTCGACGGCCTGGATGCGCAGCGCCTTCTCGGTGAGGTCGACCTCGATGCCCGCCGTGGACGGGTCGGCGATGAGCGCCGCGGCCAGGGCCCGGTCGTCGCTGGACCGTACGAGATAGCGGTGCGGGCGGTCGGTCATCAGGCGGCGGATCTTGCGGAAGTCGCCGGAGGCCGCGTGCCGTCCCGCGACGATCACCTCGATGTGCGAGGCGAGTTGCTCGACCTCCTCCAGGATGTGCGAGGAGAACAGCACCGTGCGACCCTCGCCGCCCATGCGGCGCAGCAGATCCATCAGCTGCATGCGCTGGCGCGGGTCCATGCCGTTGAACGGCTCGTCGAGCAGCAGTACCGACGGTTCGTGCACCAGGGCGGACGCCATCTTCACGCGCTGGCGCATGCCCTTGCTGTACGTGGCGATCTTGCGGTCCTGCGCGTACTCCATCTCGACGGTCGCGAGCGCCTTCTGTGCTGCCCGCTCGTCCAAACCATGCAGTTCTGCGTTGGCGACGACGAATTCGCGGCCGGTGAGGAAGTCGTACATCGCCTCCCGCTCGGGGACGACGCCGATCTCCTTGTAGATGCTCTCGTTGCGCCAGATCGGCTTGCCGTCGAGGGTGACGGTGCCGTTGGAGGGGGCGAGGAAGCCGCCCATCATGTTGATCAGGGTGGACTTCCCGGCGCCGTTGGGGCCGAGCAGGCCGGTGACGCCGGGTCCGACGCTCATGGTCACGTCGTTGACGGCGACCACGTTCCCGAACCAGCGGGACGCCTTGGTGATGTCGATCGTGGTCACAGTCCGACCTTCCGGTAGCGGCGCATCAGGACGGCGTACGAGCCCGCGATGAGCCCGAGGACGACCAGCAGGTAGACCACGCCGGTCCCGGCGCCGGGTCCGCTGCCGCCGGGGAAGTTCGAGGTGGCGCCGAGGAAGGCGGTCTGGACGCCGTCGATGAGGGTGGCGGGCGAGAAGAGGCCGAGCCACTCCACCGCGCTGTTGGCCTCCTGGCTGGTGGCGATGGCCTGGACGGTCGAGACGGCACCGTACGAGATCGTCAGGACGGCGATGACGGCGGCGACGCCGAAGCCGCGGCGCGGCGTCAGGGCGGCCATCACCAGGCCGAGCCCGGCGAACAGGAGGGACAGCAGTGCCACGGATACCAGCCCCTGAGCGAAGCCCTTGGTCTGGGCTCCGAAGTCGAACTTCGCGAGCAGCGCGCCCGCGTAGAGGATGACCAGCGGGATCGCCGTCAGGACGAACAGCGCCGAGGCCATCGCCGCGTACTTGGCGAGCACGTAGTCGCGGCGCTCGATGGGCCGCGAGAAGTACAGCGGCACCGTCTTGAAGCGCAGGTCGCGGGAGACCGTCTGCGGTGCCTGTGCGGCCAGGTAGAGGCTGATGACCGGTTGCAGGGTGATCGCGAACGCCGTGTACGACAGCGGGAGTTTCGTGATGGTGCCCGCGGGGGCGGCGACCGCGACGGCGACGATGATGGCCGCGGTGGCCGTCATCACGCCGAACAGGACCATGGGCAGCACCTTGGACTTGGCGCTGCGGCCCAGTCCGTACGCCCCGCGCAGGGACTGCGAGTAGAGCGAACGGCGGGCGTAGGCGCGGCCGAGGCGGGGGCCGTCGTACTTGCGGTAGCCGATGTTGTGGATGCGCGTCGGGTCGGCGCCCGGCGGCGTGAGCTCAGTTGCCATCGTGGCCGCCTCCCTTCTGCTTGTCGTTCCACTGGGCGCCCCAGGGCGTGCCCGTGGGGGCTCCGGCCGGGACGGGCTGTCCGGCGGTGTGCTGCTGCCCGGTGTGCTGCTGTTCGGTCTGGAAGACCTCGGCGATGTGGTGGCGGCGCTGCTCCATGCGGACCAGGCCGATGCCGAGGTCGGCGACGGTGTCCCGGACCAGGTCGTACGTGGCGTCGCCCTCGCCCTCGACGAGGAGGATGTGACCGGCGCCCGGCAGGCCCTGCTCCTCGGCCTCGTGCAGGGTGACGCCCGCCGCGGTGAGCGCCTCGCGCAGCGCGCGCGTGCCGTCCGGGTGGGTGTCGGAGTCGGTGACCTCGACCGCGAGGGTCGTGGTCGTCTGGGTGAAGTCACTGGTCGAACTGGACCGCAGCAGCGAGCCGCCGTCGATGACGACGACGTGGTCGCAGGTGCGCTCCAGTTCGCCCAGGAGGTGCGAGGTGACCAGGACCGAGATGCCGAAGTCCGTGTGGATGCGGCGGATCAGGCCGAGCATCTCGTCGCGGCCGACCGGGTCGAGGCCGTTGGTGGGCTCGTCGAGGAGGACCAGCTGCGGGTCGTGGACCAGGGCCTGGGCCAGCTTCACCCGCTGCTTCATGCCCGTCGAGTAGCCGCCGATGGGGCGGTAGCGCTCTTCGTAGAGGCCGACGTGCCGCAGGGTGTCCGCGGTGCGCTCGCGGGCGGCGGTCGCGGGCAGGCCGGACATCCGCGCCATGTGGACGACGAACTCGGTGGCCGAGACGTCCGGCGGGAGGCAGTCGTGCTCGGGCATGTACCCGACGCGCTCGCGGATCTCGGCGCCGCTGGTGGCGACGTCGAGTCCGAGCACGGCGGCCTTGCCCTCGGTGGCGGGGGACAGGCCGAGCAGGATCTTGATCAACGTGGACTTGCCGGCTCCGTTGGCGCCCACCAGGCCGGTTACTCCGGGCCCGATGTCCAACGTGAGCCGGTCAAGCGCGGTCACCCGGGGGAACCGCTTGCTCAGGGTTTCGGTCGCGATCACAGTCACATTCCGAAGGTAGTGGCGCACACCACATTCCACGTCAGCCCTGGCGGTTGTTCCCTTCTCCGTCTCTGGTCGTACGGACCCGTAGGGGAGAGGGGCACCAGGGACTGACCGGGCGGCCCTGAACCGCCCGGCGGCGAAGCCACGGGCCGGTGCCGGGGAGTTATCCACAGGCCGTTGTGCACACCCCTTGACGTAGCCGCCGGGCATTGTCACATTCATCAGTGTCAAGTTACGGACGCGTACCGCTACACGGGACGGACGGCTGGCATGACCTCAGCAATCTCAGAAGTCTCCGGCACACGGGGCGAACTCACCGCCGAGCTGCGGGGATTCAGACAGGTGCAGCGCCTCGCGTACGAGTGCGCGGAAGCCGTGGCCGCGCAGCTCAAGCCGGGAGTGACGGAGCGTGAGGCGGCCCGGATGCAGCGGGTGTGGCTGCGCGAGCGGGGGGTGCGCGACTGGTTCCACCTGCCGTTCGCGTGGTTCGGGGACCGGACGGCCTTCACCGGCTTCCGGATCCCGCTCCAGTTCTTCCCGACGAACCGGCGGCTGGAGGCGGGGATGCCGTTCGTCCTCGACATGGCCCCCGTCTTTCAGGGCTTCACCGCCGACATCGGCTACTCCGGCTGCCTCGGACTCAATCCGGTGCACGACCGGCTGCTCGCCGACCTGGAGGCGCACCGCACCCTGATCCTCGACCAGGTGCGGGAGAAACGCACGCTGCGGGAGATCTACGAGAACGTCGAGCGGTTGATGGTGCGCCAGGGGTACGCCAACCGCCATCGCGCGTATCCCTTCGGCGTGATCGCCCACAAGGTCGACCGGGTGAAGGAACGCCCCTGGTCGCCACATGTGTTCGGGTTCGGCACGCAGTCGCTGAAGGGGCTGGCGAGCGACGCGCTGCACGGACACCGGGACGGCTGGTCGCCGCTGTGGAGCCCGTACAAGTTCTCCGACCACCCGCCGCGGCCGGGCCTGTGGGCGGTGGAGCCGCACCTCGGATTCCGGGGTACGGGCGCGAAGTTCGAGGAGATCCTGGTGGTCACCGACTCCCGGGATCCCGAGCAGAGCGCGTTCTGGCTGGACGACGACCTGCCGCACGTGCGGCGCTGGGCCGAGGAGAAGGCGGCATGAGCGTGGAGAAGGCAGGACCCGAGGCGGGGACGAGCGGGCCGGGGACGAGCGGACGGGGAGGGGCAAGCGTGCCGGGGACGACCGGGCTGGAAGGGGCGCGCGAGCGTCGGGTGCGGACCGGCGGGATCGAGCTGAGCGTCGCCGAACTCGGAGACGAGACGCAGCCGACCGTCCTGCTGGTGCACGGCTATCCCGACAGCAAGGAGGTGTGGTCGGAGGTCGCGACGCGGCTGGCGAAGCGCTTCCACGTGGTGCTGTACGACGTGCGGGGGCACGGCCGGTCCCAGGCGCCCAAGCCACTGCGCGGCGGGTTCACCCTGGAGAAGCTGACGGACGACTTCCTGGCGGTCGCGGACGCGGTCAGCCCGGACCGTCCGGTGCACCTGGTGGGGCACGACTGGGGCTCCGTACAGGGGTGGGAGTTCGCGACGGTCGAGCGGACACAGGGGCGCATCGCGTCCTTCACCTCCATGTCGGGCCCTTCCCTGGACCATTTCGGACACTGGATCAAGAAGCGGATGTCCCGGCCGACCCCACGGCGTGCCGCCCAGCTCCTGAACCAGGGCGTCAAGTCCTGGTACGTGTACATGCTGCACACGCCGGTGCTGCCGGAGCTGGCGTGGCGCGGGCCGCTCGGCAAGCGGTGGCCGAAGGTGCTGGAGCGGGTCGAGAAGATCCCGGCGGGCGGCTACCCGACGTCGTCGCTGCCGCAGGACGCGGCGCACGGTGCCTGGCTCTACCGCGACAACGTACGCGCCCGGATGCGCAGACCGCGCGCCGACGCGTACGCGCACGTACCCGTGCAGCTGATCACCCCGACCGGCGACATCTTCATTTCGGAGCGCCTGTACGACGATCTGGAGCTGTGGGCTCCGCAGTTGGTACGTCGTACGCTCCCCGCCAAGCACTGGGTGCCGCGCACCCGGCCGGACCAACTTGCGGCGTGGATAACGGAGTTCGTCACGGCGAACGAGGACAGCGCGGCGGGGGTCGCCCCGAGGCCGTCCGTGGCGAACGGCCCGTACGCGGACCGGTTTGGCGGGCAGCTGGTGCTGGTGACCGGTGCGGCCAGCGGGATCGGGCGGGCCACCGCCTTCGCGTTCGCCGAGGCGGGCGCACGGATCGTGGCGGTGGACCGGGACGCGGAGGGCGCGTCGCGGACGGCTGAGCTGGCCCGCCTGATCGGCGCACCGGACGCCTGGCCCGAGGTCGTCGACGTCAGTGACGCGCAGGCCATGGAGAAGCTGGCGGGGAAGGTGGCCGCCGACTACGGCATCGTGGACGTGCTGGTCAACAACGCCGGAATCGGCATGGCAGGTTCCTTCATGAATACGTCGCCGGAGGACTGGAAGAAGGTCCTGGACGTCAATCTGTGGGGTGTCATCCACGGTTGCCGCACCTTCGGCAAGCAGATGGCGGAGCGCGGTCAGGGCGGGCACATCGTCAACACCGCGTCGGCCGCCGCGTACCAGCCGTCCAGGGCGCTGCCCGCGTACAGCACCTCGAAGGCGGCGGTGCTCATGCTCAGCGAGTGCCTGCGCGCCGAGCTCGCCGGGCAGGGCATCGGCGTCAGCGCCATCTGCCCCGGTCTCGTCAACACGAACATCACCGCCACTTCCCGCTTCACCGGGGTGTCGGAGGAAGAGGAGAAGCGCAAGCAGAAGCGGTCGTCGCGACTGTACGGGCTGCGCAACTACCCGCCGGAGAAGGTCGCCGAAGCCGTGCTGCGCGCCGTGGTGAAGAACCAGGCGGTGGTGCCGGTGACGCCGGAGGCACACGCCGCGCACCTGATGTCCCGCTTCACGCCGAAGGCGCTGCGCGCGATCGCACGACTGGAGCCGCCGTTGTGAGCACCGCATCCCACCCGGACCACTCCGACAGCGAAGCCGGGTACGTCATCGCGCCCCGCCGGGTCTCCTTCGACTGGCACGAGACGCCGCTGCACTGGATACCGGACGAGCCGACCGCCACGCACGTCATCAATGTGCTGCACCTGCTGCTGCCGGCCGGTGAGCGGTGGTTCGTGCGGGTCTTCAAGGAGGCGTTGCCGCTGGTCCGCGATCCTGAACTGCTCCAGCAGGTCAAGGGGTTCATGGGGCAGGAGGCCACGCACAGCGTGCAGCACAGTCATGTGCTGGACCATCTCGCCGAACAGGACCTGGACACGGCCCCGTACACCAGGCACGTCGACTTCCTCTTCGAGAAGCTGCTCGGCGAGACGCCGCCGCTGAACGCACCGATACCCGCCCAGGAGTGGCTGCGGTTCCGGCTGGCCGTCGTCGCCGCGATCGAGCAGTTCACGGCGGTGCTCGGCGACTGGGTACTGCGTGCGGAGGGGCTGGACCGGGCGGATCCGGACGCGGTGATGCTCGATCTGCTGCGCTGGCACGGGGCGGAGGAGGTCGAACACCGGGCGGTGGCCTTCGACATGTACCAGCACTGCGGCGGCACCGGCCTGCCCCGGTACGCCCGCCGGATCGAGGGCATGGTCGTCGTGGCACCGGTGATGCTGTGGCTGTGGGCGTGGGGCGCGTCGTATCTCGTGCGGCACGACCCGCAGCTCGCCGGAAGGCTGCGTTACTCGCTCCGCGAGCACAACAGGGCGGTCGCGAAGGGGCTACTGCCCACGTGGCGGGAGCTGGGCTCGGCGATACCCCGGTACTTCCGGCGGTCGTACCATCCGTCGCAGGAAGGTTCGCTGCGCAGGGCCGTCGCGTACCTGGCCTCCTCGCCCGCGGCACGGTCCGCGGCGGGGGCGGTGGGGCGGTCGGCACTGGGGTCCTGAGCCTACGGATGTCGGCGCAGGTCGACGCTGGTCAGGGCAGATCGGCACAGGTCGGGCCGGGGAATTCGGCGGGCGCCGGGAGAAGGAGAGTGGGCATGTCCGGGCGACAGGCGGAGGCCGAGTACCGGATCGAGGACCTCGCGCACCACAGCGGTGCCACGGTCAGGACGATCCGCGCCTACCAGGACCGCGGGCTGCTCCCCAAGCCTGAGCGGCGCGGGCGGGCCAATGTGTACGGGGACGTGCATCTGGCCCGGCTGCGTCAGGTCGCCGACCTCCTGGACCGCGGGTACACGCTGGCCAGCATCAAGGAGCTGCTGGAGGCGTGGGACGCGGGCCGGGGGCTGGGCGGGGTGCTCGGGCTCGTCGCGGAGGTCGGCGGGCCGTGGTCCGACGAGGAGGCGAGCCGGATCACTCGGGCGGAACTGGACGCGCGGTTCGGCGGCCGTCCCGACGACTCCGCAGTCGCCGAAGCGGTCGAACTCGGCGTGCTGGAAAGGATCGAGGGCCGGGAGGACGAGTTCCTGGTGCCCTCGCCGCAGGAGCTGGCGGTGGCTGCCGAGCTGTACGCGTCGGGCGTTCCGCTGCGCGCGATCTCCGGCCACCTGCGTGAACTGCGGGGCCAGGTCGAACACATAGCGGCCCGGTTCCTGGAGTTCACCACCGAGCACGTCTTCGCGCGCTACCTGGGACACACGCCGCCGACGGACGCGGACGCAGCGGAGGCAGCCGCTCTCGTACGACGGCTGCGACCGCTCGCCCAGCAGAGCGTGGACGCGGAACTGGCCAGAGCGATGCGGCTGTTCGCGACCCGCCACCTTCAGCAGCACCTCGGAGCCGCTCCGGTCGCCGGGCCCGATGAAAGGCCGCAGGCACTGGCGCTTCCGGCGGGAACGATCGCCGCCGTCCGGGCGTTGGTTGGGGCAGAGAACGCTTCGGCTTTCGTTGCGGCGGCCACGGAACGAGAGCTCCAGGCAAGGACCTTGGACGCGTTGTCAACAACACAACTCAATCGGGAGAAACTTGACGAAGCGCCCTAAATCGGGCATGAGTTATCCACAGATCTTGCATTTCCCTTGTGGAAAAGGGTGGTTGGCTGTGGATTACCTCGAACTTCCTCGCGGCCCAACGGAATTCGGGTGCACCGGGGCTGCACCGCCGGGGATTCTGACCGGATGAATGAACACCGCATCGTGAAGGTGTCGAAGTACCTCTCGAAGCACCTGCGTCATCAGCCCGACCGCATCGGCCTCACCCTCGACACGAACGGCTGGGTCGAAGTCGACACCCTCGTCCGGGCCGCCGCCGCGCACGGCTTCCGCTTCACCCGCGCCGAGCTGGACCACGTCGTCGCCACCAACGACAAGAAGCGCTTCGCCGTACGGGAGGACGAGGCGCGCGGCACCCTGATCCGGGCCAGCCAGGGCCACACGGTCGAGGTCGACCTGGCGCTGCCCCCGGTCGAGCCTCCGGCGTACCTCTTCCACGGCACCCACCCCCGGGCCGTGGCGGCGATCCGCGCCGACGGCCTGAGCCCGATGGCCCGGCACGACGTGCACCTGTCGGCCGACCGGGAGACGGCCACCCGGGTCGGTGCGCGCCGGGGCCGTCCGGTGGTGCTGTCCGTGGACACCGGCGCGATGTACCGGGCGGGGCACACCTTCCGCGTCAGTGCCAACGGGGTGTGGCTCACGGCGCGGGTGCCGGTGGAATTCGTGCGTTTCCCCGCTCCGTAGGTCTGGCCCCACCGGGCCATGCCAGGTCATTCCAGGCCAGGCCATGGCAGCCAGGCCCGCGCAGCCCCGCGTCGTGAGCCCGGCCCGTACAGTCGGATCATGCGTCTGAGCACTGTGATTCTGCCCATCCGTCGTTGGCACGAGGGCGGCAAGGAGGTGTGGCAGCGGGCCGAGGAGCTGGGCTTCCACACCGCGTACACCTACGACCACCTGACCTGGAGGATGCCGTTCCGGGAGGGCCCGTGGTTCGGGGCGCTGCCCACGCTGACGGCCGCCGCCTCCGTGACCGAGACCCTCCGGCTGGGCACCCTGGTGACCTCGCCGAACTTCCGGCACCCGGTGACCCTGGCCAAGGAGCTGATCTCGCTCGACGACATCAGTGGCGGGCGCGTCACGCTGGGCATCGGCGCGGGCAGCGCCGCAGGGTTCGACGCGACGGCCCTGGTGCCCGAGGGAACCGAGCCGTGGACGCCGCGCGAGCGGGCGGACCGGTTCGCCGAGTTCCTGGGGCTGCTGGACCGGCTGCTGACCGAGGACGCCGTGTCCTACGCGGGCGCGTTCTGGTCGGCGGGGGACGTACGGAACATTCCCGGCTGCGTACAGCGGCCGCGCCTGCCGTTCGCGGTGGCGGCGACCGGGCCGCGCGGTCTGAAGCTGGCCGCCCAGCACGGGCAGGCGTGGGTGACCACCGGTGACCCCAAGCTGTCCGAGAACGGCACGCCGGACGAGTCCCTGGAGGCGATCCGGGCCCAGGTGGCGAAGCTCGGCGCGGCCTGCGAGGCCGTCGGACGGGACGTCGGCGAGCTGGGCAAGACCCTGCTCACCGGATTCACCCCGGACCGGCCGCTGGAATCGGTCGACGCCTTCGTCGACTTCGCGGGACGGCACGCGGAGCTGGGCTTCGACGAGATCGTCCTGCACTGGCCGATCGCGGACACGCAGTTCGCCGCGGACGAGAAGATCTTCGAGCAGATCGCGGTCGAGGGGCTCGCGCAGCTGGGCTAGGTGGATCGCCGGGGCGGGGGTGGTGCGGGCAGACCCCGCATCATCCCCGCCCCGCACCACCCCCGGACCCGCTCAACCCTCGCCCCGCTCAATCCCCGGCCCCGCTCAACCCGCTCAGCCGTAGTGCTCCACCCGCTGCTCCACCTGCTTGAGCAGCTCCGCGGCCTCATCGGAATCCTCGGCCAGGACCTTGAGTTCGTCGACGAACGCTGCGAGCAGTGCCCGCCCCTCCTCCTTGCGGCCCCGGTCCTGTTCCGCCCAGGCGGACCGCAGGACGCAGCTCGCACGCTCCGGCAGCTCTTCGGGTCCGAACTCGCGCAGTGCCTCCGCCGCCCGGATGCCCAACTCGGCGGCCTCGGCCTCCAGGCCGTCCTCGTTGTAGAGCAGTTGCGACAGCTGCGACCAGGTACGGGCCCGCTCCAGACGGTGCTCGGGCCCGTCCTCGTCCAGTGCCGCCAGGGCCTGGACCATCAACGCCCGCGCGCGGTCGACGTCGCCCAGCAGGCCGACGCCGTCCTCGTCCTCGCCGCCGACGCCGTCCTCGTCCTCGCCGCCGACGCCGTCCTCGTCGTACCGCGTCTCGACAGCGAGCCACGCCAACGCCCGCAGCGCGCGCACGTGCCCGAAGGTCTCACCCGCCTCCCGCCACAGCTCGACGGCCCGCTCGTACGCCTGCTCGGCCTGCTTCTCCAGACCGTCCGCGGCGGCGAGGCACTCGCCCGCCAGCATGGCCAACCGCGCCTTGGGCGCCGGGTGGTCCCAAGCCTCGGCCAGCTCCGCGGCCAGCAGGTACTGCTGGGCCGCCGCCTTCTCGTCGCCGAGCTGCCGCAGCATTCGCCCGAGCGTGTCCCGCGCGCGTACGGCCTGCTCGTCGCCGTGTTCCAGCAGGTCGGGCAGCGCCGACTCCAGGATCTCGGCGGCCTCCGCCGCCCGCCCGGTCTCGCCGAACGCCTGCGCCAGGACCAGCCGCGCATAGGCCCCCGCCCCGGCCCCCTCACCCGCCGCGTCGAACCAGTGCGCCGCCTCCAGCGCGTAGGTCGCCGCCTCGGACTCCTTGCCGTCCTGCTGGTAGAGCGCCTCCGCCAGGGTCAGCCGTACGGTGCCCAGTTCGTCGGCGTCCGTGAGATCGGCCGCGCACTCCAGCGCCGTACGGGACACTTCCTCCGCCAGGTCGGGGCGGCCCAGCATCAGGCGCAGCCTGGCGAGCCGGGTCAGCGGCTCCACGGCCTCCCACGGCCTCCCCGTGTCCTGGTTCCGCCGGGCGGCGGAGATCAGCAGGGCCTCGGCGCGCTCCCCGTCCTGGGTGTTCACCGCCTCGTGCGCGAGCGCGGCCTCCGCCTCGGCGACCAGGTCGGCCAGGGCCCCGGCGTCCTCGACCGTGCCGTACTCGGTGACGAAGCCGGACATCGCCGCGAGGAAGCGCGCACCGGCTTCCGCGTCGGAACCGCCGTCGTGCTCGGAACCGCCGCGGTGGGCGTGGGCCCGCTGGGCGACGAAGGCATCCAGCTTGATCCGGGTCAGGTCCAGCGTGGCCACCCGGCGCAGCCGCAGCGGGTCGTCGACGGGTATCTCCTCGACGAGCGTGGCCGCCGCGTCCAGTGCGGCCCGTATCTCCTCGTCGGGCGCGCCCTGCTGGACGGCTGCGACCGCGATCCGTACGCCGTTGACTGCGGCCCTGCCGGGCTCGTCGATCGCCCGGAATGCCGCCACGACCTCCTCGAACAGCCGCCGTGCCGTGCCGTCCTGGACAGGCTGCCCACCGGCACGGCCGATCGTGAGCGCACGGTGCTCCAGCAGTTCGGCGGAGAGCAGCCGGTCCGGCACCGAGGCGTCCTCGCGCGCGCTCAGCACCGCGATCCGCTCCCAGAGCTCTGCCGCGGCGGGGTGCCCGGCGGCCCTCAATTCCCTTGCCCGTACGGCGATGTCCTCGACGGTCTCGGCGGTGCTCGCCTCCGCCACGGACGGCGCGGGAGCAGCAGACCGCACAGAGGCACCAGGCCGTACGGAACCAGCCGCGACCGGTACCGCCGCCCGCACCCCCAGCGGCAGCACCTCCACCAGGGGGCGCTGCCCGAGCCGCGTCGCCAGCCGGGTCGAGCTGGCCGCCGTGCCGTTGCGGGCGTCGAAGCGGGCGGTGAGCGCGGTGAGGTCGGCCAGCAGCAGGTCGTGCAGTTCGGCGACCGTACGGTCGGTGCCCTGGTAGCGGGCCGCGGGAAGCGACCCGTGTCCCAGCTCCTTCAGCCGTCCCAGCAGCACCAGCGCTCCGCCACCGAAGCCCAGTTGGGCGTCCGCGTCGTTGAGCGGCCCCAGGTGGGTGGCGTGCTCGGCGAGGATCTCCAGGCCGCGCGCCTCGTTCCCGGTGAGCGCGCAGAACTCCAGGTGGTGGCCGATGCTGCGGAGCAGGCTCTCGTTGCCCTTGGCCATGCGGTAGCCGCGCAGGTGGCTCGCGCGGGCCTCGTCGAGGCGGCCTAGCCGGACCAGCGGAACCAGTGCCTCCGCGAGTACCCGGTGCGGTTCCTCCGCGCACGTGTGCGTGCCGTCCAGCACCGGAGCCCACGTGTCGAGGGCCTTCTCGTCCTCGCCCCGGCGGGCCCAGTAGCCGCCCTGCTCGTTCAGTTCGCAGGCGTGGCAGTCGCTCATCTGGTCGCGGTCAGCGGCGGTCCACTCGGCGAGGTGCCGGTCGGCGGCCTCGTCGTCGCCGATCTCGTACGCGAGGTAGTACGCGGACTGGCGCACGGCGCGCGGGCTGTACCCGGCGACGGCGAACCGGCGGCCCATCTCCTGCTGCCACTGCCGGATGGAGTCCAGGGGTATCTCCGGCAGGTCGAGCATCCCGGAGCCGACCCACTTGAACCGCCAGTGCAGGCTCTGCACGTCCCACTGGTCGAAGCCGGACGGGTCGCGGTCCCACTCCTGGAGGAGGCGGGCGAACGGCACGATGAGCTTTCCGCGCTCGGTGGAGAACTCGTACGCGTCGATGAGGTTGAAGAGCGCGAGCCGGATCAGCTCGGCTTCGCCCGACTGCTCGGCGGCGGAGACCAGTTCCTCGGCACGGGAGTTGCGCGGCAGGCCGTTGGGGGACTCGCGGTTCTCCCAGATCGCCTGCCGTATTCGATCGGCCGACTGGGGCCCGGTGGACTCGGGGGTGCTCACTTGCCGTCCTCCTTCTTCTCCGCGTCGGCGGCGTTCGCGATCGGGTGGGTCGCCCACTCCAGGAGGCCGAGGAAGGCCCGGTTGAGCAGCGAGGTGTCGGCGGGGCGCAGCGGGCGCTGCGACATCAGCAGGGCCTGGCCGTACAGCGACTCGACGGCCGTCCCCGCCAGGTCGGCTTCGGGTATCGCGGCGATCTTCCGGACCAGGGGGTTGTTGTGGTTGAGGACGAGACGGGCGCGGGGCACGGAGCCGCGCAGCGCGCCGAGGATGCCGGTCCACAGGCTGTCGGCGTTCGCCTCGGCGTCCGCACGGTCGCGTTCGTGCCGGGCCTGACGGTCGTCGAGGAAGAGCGCGGGCACCGTCACCGGCTGGAACCCGCGCAGGACGACGTCGCAGCCCAGCGGGTCGAGCCGGGTCCTGGCGGTGGCGAGGAAGGAGGCGAAGGCCAGCTCCTGCTGCGGGGCGACCGGATCGAGGTGCGCGGTGACGGCCCCGGCGTCGAGCTCGCTGACCTTCACGTCCTTGCGCACCTGCGGCAGGAGTTCGACCAGTTCGGCGTCGTACGTGTAGCCGCCGTTGACCACTCCCAGACCGTGCGCGGCGGCGATCGGGGCGACCTGGCGGAACTCCTCCACGGTGCGCGTGAAGTGCACCTCGGGATGGGCGCGGGCAAACTCGTCCAGGGTGAGCCGTCCGTCACTGGTCTCGAACGGCAGCCAGGGCAGCATCAGTTCCAGCAGGTCCGCGTCGTGCCGGGCGAGGGACTTCACACCCAGGTGGTGCACGGCGAGGAACGAGGCGAGCCGGTCCGGGTCACCGGCCGCGAGCTCGGCCAGCCACTCCCTGATCCGCATCCCCAGGGCTTCCCGTACGGCGTCCAGCGTCTCGTCGTCGTAGAGGTTCTCGCGGGACGCGGTGGGCCGGAGGGTGTCCGTGTCGAGGACGACGCGGACGAAGAAGGCCCAGTCGGGCAGCAGGTTGTCCGCGCGGTCGGTGAGCAGCATGCCCTTGAGGTAGACGCGGTGCGCGGCACGGTGGGCCGGGCTGGTCGCCGACGGCAGGACGTACGCGACGCCGCGCACCCCGGCGACCGGAAGGTCCAGGTCGATGCTGTCGAGCGGGGTGAACCCGAAGGTCTGCGCGCAGTGCCCGGCAAGCGCGACGCGGCGGGCCGTGGGCGTCGGGTACCCCCGGTCCCAGACGGCGGGCCGGTCGGTGACCGGGCGGACCCCGCCGTCGGGCCCGGTGAAGGTGACGTCGTACGGGAGCAGGGAGCCGAAGTCCTTCGCCAGCTCCTCCACGCGGGCGGCCTGCGTCCACTCTTCGGCACCGGGGCGCGGCTGGAGGTGCACGGTGGTGCCGGGCTCGGGGCGGGCGTCGTCGGGCAGCGTCCGTACGGTGTACGACCCGTCGTCGGCGGCGAGCCACTCCACGGGCGGCGCGTCGGGGGTGCGCGCGGACCGGGAGATGACGCGGATCTGCCGGGCGACCACGAAGCAGGCGAGCAGGCCGATGCCGAACTGGCCGAGGAACTCGCGGCGGGCACCCTCCAGGCCGTCCCGCTTGGAGCTGCGTCCGATGGTGGCGAGCAGGGTGTGCACCTCGTCGGAGGTGAGGCCGATACCGCTGTCCTCGATGGTGACGGCCCCGTCGGCGGCGGCGCTCAGCCGGATGCGGACCGGGGCTTCGGGGTCGAGGCCGCGGCGGGCGGTGGAGGCGTCCACGGCGTTCTGCAGCAGCTCGCGGACGTAGACGCGAGGGCTGGAGTACAGGTGGTGGGAGAGCAGGTCGACGAGACCGCGCAGGTCGACCTGGAAGGTGTTGACCTCGGGCTCGTCGGGATTCCGGGGGGTGTCTGTCTGCGTATTCGGGTTCACCGAATCACCTCGCGTCTGTGGATGGCTGCGTGGGCTCGGACGAATCGCTGGGTCCCCCCTGACGAATCGCGACGGCCGTCCGGCCCATGCCGCCGATCGCATCGCGACGGGCAGGACCCGGAATTGATGAACATCGTAGGTGGGGGCACTGACAATGCCCCAGGGAATTCCGACGGCGCGGGAACGGAACGAGAACGAAAGGGGAACGGCGCGGAGACGGCGCAGGGGGGACACAGGGGTGGCGCAGGGGGGACACGGGGACGGCACGGGCGGGCCGATGCCGGAACCTTACGCTCCGTATGCGCCCCCTCATATGTGCACCCTTTCGCACGTCCGTGCGCTTCATGCGGGAAGATGAAGCAGTGACCTCAGCTACCGATCCCCGCCCCCGCCCGGCCGACGGGCACGGTGCCGCAGGCGCCACCGTGCCGGTCCGCCTGATCGCCACCGACCTGGACGGCACGCTGCTGCGCGACGACAAATCCGTCTCCGAGCGCACCGTCGCCGCCCTGGCCGCCGCCGAAGCCGCCGGGATCGAGGTCTTCTTCGTCACCGGCCGCCCGGCCCGCTGGATGGACGTCGTCAGCGCGCACGTCCACGGGCACGGCCTGGCCATCTGCGCCAACGGCGCGGCCGTCGTCGACCTGCACGCGGGCGGCAAGATCATCGAGGTCCGTCCCTTGGAGCGCGCCGACGCCCGCGCGACCGTGGAGGCGCTCCGCGCCGCCGCGCCCGGCACGACCTTCGCCGTGGAACTGACCACGGGCATCCATTACGAGCCGGGCTACCCGCCGTTCCTGTTCGACCCGGCCGCGGGCATCGGAACCGCCGAAGAGCTGCTGCACGAGGAGGTCCCGGGAGAGGGCGCCCCCGTGGTGAAGCTGCTCGCCCACCACCCCGCGATCACCCCGGACGACTTCCTGGACCTGGCCAGGGAAGCCGTCGGCAGCCTCGGCACGGTCACCCGCTCCAGCCCGACCGCGCTCCTGGAGATCAGCGGCCCCGGTGTCTCCAAGGCGAGCACCCTGGCCCGCTGCTGCGCCGAGCGCGGTATCGCCCCGGAGGAGGTCGTCGCCTTCGGCGACATGCCGAACGACATCGAGATGCTGGCCTGGGCGGGCCGCTCGTACGCCATGGGCAACGCCCACCCGGCGGTCCTGGCCGTCGCCTCGGGGCGTACGGCTCCCAACGAGGAGGACGGTGTCGCGGCGGTCATCGAGCAGATCCTCACCGAGCGGTAGCACTGGCAGTACCCGTAGCGATAGCCACCGCAAGCGCTACGGGTAAGGGGCGTACTCCGGGAGTACGCCCCTTACCCGTGCCCACGTGCCGCACCCACCGCCCTACAGCGGCGCCTCCCACACCACCGTCGTCCCCCCGCCGTCCTCGCCCAGCCCCGGACCGTACGTGCTGGACCCGCCCAGCGCCTCGGCCCGCCGTCCCAGGTTCCGCAGACCGCTGCGCCTGCCGCCCTCCGGGATGCCGACCCCGTCGTCCGCGACGGTGAGCCGTACCGCACGCTGCCCGTCGTCCAGCACCGCCGTCGCGTCCACGACGACCTCGATGCGGGACGCCTCGGCGTGCCGGAAGGCGTTCGACAGCGCCTCCCGCAGCGCCGCAATCAGGTTCTTGCCGGTCAGCTCGCCGACCAGCGCGTCCACCGGTCCCACGAAGTGGTGCGAGGGCTTGAAGCCCAGCGGCACCGCCGCCATGTTGATCTCCCGCAGCACCTTGGTGCGCAGCCCGGACGGCGCCTCGGCGGGCCCCTGCTGGAGGGCGAAGATCGCCGTGCGGATCTCCTGGATCGTCACGTCCAGTTCGTCCACCGCCTTGCCGACGCCCTCCTGGACCTCCGGCACGACCGACCTGCGCTGGGCGCTCTCCAGCATCATCCCGGTCGCGAACAGCCGCTGGATGACGAGATCGTGCAGGTCACGGGCGATGCGATCGCGGTCCTCGTACACGGCGAGGCGTTCGCGGTCGCGCTGTGACTCGGCCATCACCAACGCCAGCGCCGCCTGCGAGGCGAACTGGGTGGCCAGCGTCCGCTCCGCCTCGGTGAACGTCTTCGCACCCCGCGCCCGAGGAGTCGCCAGCGCGCCCATCACCCGACCGCCGCTGTGCAGGGGGAGCAGCATGCTCGGCCCGTACCGCGCGGACAGCTTGGTGATCATGCGCGGGTCGGTGGCGGAATCGCTGACGAACACCGACTCGCCGCCCAGCAGCAGCCCCACGATCGGGCTCTCCGACGGCATCACCTTGCCCAGCGCCTCACCGGGCCTGTCGGAGGAGACCGCCGCGATCTCCAGTCCGCCGTCCTCGGTGGGCAGCAGCACCATCCCGGCCGCCGAGTCCGCCAGCCGCCGCGCCTGCTCGGCGACCACGGTGAGCGCGTCGTCGACGTCACCGCCGGACAGCAGCGCCGTCGTCACGGCGACCGAGCCGTCGATCCACCGCTCCCGTTGCCGGGCCTCCTCGTAGAGACGGGCGTTGCCGATGGCGATCCCGGCCTCGGTGGCCAGCACCCGCAGCATGTGCAGGTCGTAGTCGTTGAACTCGCCGCCACCGTTCTTCTCGGCGAGGTAGAGGTTGCCGAAGATCTTGCCCTGCACCCTGATGGGCACCCCGAGGAAGGTCCGCATCGGCGGGTGGTGCGCGGGGAATCCGGCGAACCGGGGGTCGGCCGTCAGGTCCGCGAGCCGCAGCGGCTCCGGGTCCCTGATCAGCGCCCCGAGCAACCCCTTGTGCCCGTCGGGCAGCCGGCCGATGGCGGCGGCCTCCTCGACGGTCACTCCGTAGGTCACGAAGTCGGAGAGCCCGTCGCCCTCGTCGTCGACGACACCGATCGCCGCGTAGCGGGCGTCCGCCAGTTCGGCGGCGGTCTCACAGATGCGGTCGAGGGTGGAGTGCAGTTCGAGGCCCGTGCCCACCGACCGCATCGCCTCCAGCAGCTGCGGCACCCGTGCGGTGAGCTCGGTCGACAGCCCTTGCAGGCTGCGGGTCGCCTGAGTCGCGGCGTCGAGGGAGTCCTGTGGGGTGGACGAGTCGCCGGATACGAGCGGGTCCTGCTGCGCTGACATGCCCTTGAGACTAGTTAGTCCGATTTAAAGGGGAAAGTCGACGTGCGCGCGGTTCGACCGCTTACGGTGCCGGTCGGCCGCTTACGGCCCCTCCGGGGTCCCCTCACGGCTCCGCCAAGCCACCATGCGAGGAACCACCCCCCGCAGCCGCGCCCTCCGCCCTTCGCCCGCTACCTCACGGCCTGCGGCTTCTCCCTACGCCACCGGCTCCGCCGCCCTCTCCCGCTCCAGCATCCGCCGCAACGGACCTTCAGCGGCAGCCAGCGCCACGAAGTCCCCGCGCTGCACCACCCGTCCCGCGTCCAGCACGACCACCTCGTCCACCGCCTCCAGCCCTTGCAGCCGGTGCGTGATCAGCACGGTCGTACGTCCCTCGGTGGCGGTCAGGAGGTCCCCCGTCAGCGCGTCCGCCGTCGCCAGGTCCAGGTGCTCGGCCGGTTCGTCCAGTACGAGCACGGGGAAGTCGGCCAGCAGCGCCCTGGCCAGCGCGAGCCGCTGCCGCTGCCCGCCGGACAGCCGCGCCCCGTGCTCGCCGACCAGAGTGTCGAGTCCCTCGGGAAGCGCCTCGACCCAGTCCCGCAGCCGGGCCCGGCCGAGGGCCTCCAGGAGCTGCGCGTCGTCCGCGCCGGTCCTGGCCAGTCGCAGGTTCTCCCGTACCGAACTGTCGAAGAGGTGCGCGTCCTGCGCGCACAGACCGACCACCTTCCGTACGTCGTCGCCGTCGAGCGAGCCGGCGGCCGTCCCGCCGATCGTGTACGTTCCGGCCCCGGCGTCCAGGAACCGCAGCAGCACCTGCGCCAGGGTCGTCTTCCCGGCCCCGCTCGCGCCGACCACCGCGATCCGCTTCCCGGCCTCCAGCGTCAGGTCCAGCCCGTCCAGCGCGTCCCGCTCCTGCCCGGCGTACCGGGCGGACAGGCCCCGCACCTCCACCGGGAAGTACGACGCGGGCAACGTCCCGGGCATCTCCGGCTCCCGCACGGGAAGCGGCGCGTCCACCACCTCGTACACCCGCTCCGCGCTGCGCCGCACCCGCTGCCGGTACTGCACCGCCAGCGGCAGCCCGGTCACCGCCTCGAACGCGGCCAGTGGCGTCAGCACCACCACCGCGAGCTGCACCCCGGCCAGCCGCCCGTCGGCCACGGCCTGCACCCCGGCCCAGGCCGCCCCGACCACGGTCAGCCCGCACACCAGCGCCGAGAGGCCGCCGCCCAGCGCGGTGGCCGACGCCCCGCGCGAAGCGATCCGGGTCAGCACCCCGTCCGCGTCCCGCACGGCGGCCAGTCTGCGCCGCAGCGCCCCCGCCACCGTCAGCTCGCCCACCCCGCCGAGCAGGTCCGCGACCCGCACGGCCAGCACCCCCCGCGCCGGGGCCAGCTGCCGCTCCGCCCGCCGTGCCGCCGCACCGCTCACCAGCGGCACACCGACCCCCGCGACCAGCAGTCCCACGGCCAGCACCGCCCCGGCCTCCGGGAGCATCCAACCGGTGAAGCCCACGGCTGCCACACCCACCAGGGCCGCAGCACCGACAGGCAGCAGCCACCTCAGCCAGTAGTCCTGCCACGCGTCCACATCAGCGACCAACCGCGACAGCAGGTCCCCGCGCCGGGTCTCCCGCAGTCCGGCCGGGGCGATCCGCTCCAGCCGCCGGTACACGGCGACCCGCATGTCCGCGAGCATCCGCAGCACCGCCTCATGCGACACCAGCCGCTCCGCGTACCGGAACACGGCCCGCCCGATACCGAAGGCCCGCGTCGCGGTGACCGCCATCATCAGATACAGCACCGGAGGCTGCTCGGAAGCCCGGGAGATCAGCCACCCGGACACCGCCATGAGCCCCACGGCCGACCCCAGCGCGAGGCTCCCGAGGAGCAGCGCCAGCGCCAGCCGCCCCCGCTGCTCGCCCGCGTCACGACGTACGCGGCGCAGCACGCCGCCTCGCACACCCGGCCCTGTTTCACGTGAAACATCCGCCGCCCGGACAACGGCAACCGGGCCCGCGACTGTTTCACGTGAAACATCGCCCGCAGAAACCTCAGAAACCGCAGGGCCCGCCGCCCTCGCCGGAACAGCACCTGCCCCGCCCAGCTCCACCACCCGGTCGGCCACCGCCAGCAACGCCGGACGATGCACGACCAGCAGCACCGTGCGTCCGACCGCCAGCCGCCGCACCGCTTCGACGATGCCCTCCTCGGTCTCGCCGTCCAGCGCGGCCGTCGGCTCGTCGAGAAGCAGCACGGGCCGGTCGGCCAGGAACGCCCGCGCCAACGCCACCCGTTGCCGCTGACCGGCGGAGAGCCCGGCCCCGTCCTCCCCGAGCAGGGTCTCCGCACCCTGCGGCAGCGCGGCCACGAAGTCGTACGCCCCGGCGTCACGCAGTGCCTCCCGCACCGCCTCGTCGTCGGCCTCCGGTCGCGCCAGCCGTACGTTCTCGGCGACGGTCCCCGCGAAGAGGTGCGGTCGCTGCGGCACCCATGCCACCCGCGCCCGCCACTTCTCCGGGTCCACGGTCGCCAGGTCGGTGTCCCCGACCAGCACCCGCCCCGCCTCCAGCGGCACGAAGCCCAGCACCGCGTTCAGCAGCGTCGACTTGCCCGCCCCACTGGGCCCGACCAGGGCGACCGTCTCGCCTTCACGGACCTCCAGCGAGGCCGACTCCAGTGAGGCCGCCGTACGCCCTTCGTGCTGTACGGTCACGCCCTCGACCCGCAGTGCGCCGCCCGCCGGAGCGTCCCCCGCGCCGCCCTCGGGCAGCTCGGTCTCCAGTACGGCGAAGATCTCCTCGGCAGCCGCCAGCCCCTCGGCGGCAGCGTGGTACTGCGCCCCGACCTGCCGCAGCGGCAGATACGCCTCGGGGGCCAGGATCAGGATCACCAGCCCCGTGTACAGATCCAGCTCGCCGTGCACGAGCCGCATACCGATGGTGACGGCGACCAGTGCGACCGACAACGTGGCCAGCAGCTCCAGCGCGAACGACGACAGGAAGGCGATCCGCAGCGTCTTCATGGTGGCCCGCCGGTACTCGGCGGTGATGGCCCGGATCTGCTCGGCCTGCGCCTTGGCCCGCCCGAAGACCTTGAGTGTCGGCAGTCCGGCGACCACGTCCAGGAAATGCCCGGACAGCCGCGACAGCAGCTTCCACTGACGGTCCATCCGGGACTGGGTGGCCCAGCCGATCAGGATCATGAACAGCGGGATCAGCGGCAGCGTCACCACGATGATCGCCGCCGACACCCAGTCCTCGGTGACGATCCGAGCGAGCACCGCCACCGGTACCACGACGGCGAGCCCCAACTGGGGCAGGTAGCGCGAGAAGTAGTCGTCGAGCGCATCGACACCCCGCGTCGCGAGCGCCACCAGCGACCCGACCCGCTGTCCACCAAGCCAACCGGGCCCGAGCCCCGCCGCCCGCTCCAGCAGCCGCCCCCGCAGCTCGGACTTGACCGCCGCGCTCGCCCGGTGGGCGGCGAGTTCGGTCAGCCAGGCCACCAGCGCCCGTCCGAGCGCGACAGCGGCCAGCAGGAGCAGCGGAGTCAGCACCTCGGAGGAGTCAAGACCGTCCTTGAAGCCTCCGACCACCACCTCGGCGATGAGCATCGCCTGGGCAACGACCAGACCCGCGCCTGCGAGTCCGAGGACCACGACCGCTCCGAGGAAGAAGCGGGTGGCACGGGCGTACCTGAGCAGACGCGGGTCGATCGGTTTCACGTGAAACATCCCCCACTGGCGAGAACGAAGAGCAACTGCATCAGTGCGCATCCGCGATGTGCTGCGTGCCGATCCGCTTGCGGAACACCCAGTACGTCCACCCCTGGTAGAGCATCACCACCGGAGTGGCGATACCGGCGCACCAGGTCATGATCTTCAGGGTGTACGGGCTGGACGAGGCGTTGGTGACCGTGAGGTTCCAGGCGTCGTTCAGCGAGGACGGCATGACGTTCGGGAAGAGCGTCAGGAACAGCATGGCGACCGCCGCCGCGATGGTCACCCCCGACAGGGCGAACGACCATCCCTCACGCCCGGCCGCGATCAGGGCGATCGCCGCGACCAGCGAGAGCGCCGCCACGATCAGCGCGACGAGGCTGCCGGTGTCGCCGTTGTCGATCTGGGTCCAGATCAGGAAGACCAGCGCCAGCACGGCGGTCACCAGGCCGAGCTTCACGGCCAGTGCCCGTGCCCGGACCCGGATGTCGCCGACCGTCTTGAGCGAGGCGAACACCGCCCCGTGGAAGGTGAACAGCGTCAGCGTCACCAGGCCGCCCAGCAGGGCGTACGGGTTGAGCAGGTCGAAGAAGTTCCCGACGTACTCCATGTCCTTGTCGATCTTCACGCCGTGCACGATGTTGCCGAAGGCGACGCCCCACAGGAAGGCGGGCAGCAGCGAGGTCCAGAAGATCGCGTGCTCCCAGTTGGTCTGCCAGCGCTCCTCGTCCCGCTTGTGCCGGTATTCGAAGGCGACACCCCGGATGATCAGGCAGACCAGGATGAGCAGCAGCGGCAGGTAGAAGCCGCTGAAGAGGGTGGCGTACCACTCGGGGAAGGCGGCGAAGGTCGCGCCGCCCGCGGTCAGCAGCCACACCTCGTTGCCGTCCCAGACCGGCCCGATGGTGTTGATCAGGACCCGTCGTTCCTTGCGGTCCTTGGCGAGCAGCTTGGTGAGGACACCGATCCCGAAGTCGAAGCCCTCCAGGAAGAAGTAGCCGATCCAGAGGACGGCGATGAGCACGAACCAGACGTCGTGGAGTTCCACAGCAGTTCCCCAGTCCTAGTACGAGAAGGCCATCGGCCGGTCGGGATCGCGGTCGTCGCCGCCGATCTTCGTGGGTGGGTTGAGGTCGGCCTCGGTGAGTTCCGGCGGGCCGAGCTTCACGTACTTCACGAGGAGCCGGACCTCGATCACGGCGAGCACCGCGTACAGCAGGGTGAAGACGATCATCGACGTGAGGACCTCGCCCTGCGAGACGCCGGGGGAGACCGCCGCCGAGGTCTTGAGAACGCCGTAGACGACCCAGGGCTGACGGCCCATCTCGGTGAAGATCCAGCCCCACGAGTTGGCGATCAGCGGGAAGAGCATGGTCCACAGCGCGACGATCCAGTACATGGACGCGAGGCGTGGGCTCAGGGCCTTCTTGCGGAAGAGCACCAGGTTCGGCACTTCGTCCTCACCCGTCCGCAGGCCCGGTGGCAGCAGGAACTTCTTCCTGGTCAGCCAGAGCCCCAGAATGCCGAGGCCGAAGGACGCCATGCCGAAGCCGATCATCCAGCGGAAGCTCCAGTAGGCGACCGGGATGTTGGGCCGGTAGTCGCCGGGGCCGAACTTCTCCTGCTCCGACTTGTTGATCTCGTTGATGCCGGGGACGTACTCGGTGAAGTTGTTGTGGGCGAGGAAGGACAGTATTCCGGGGACCTCGATGGCGACCCGGTTGTGCCCCTTGTCCACGTCGCCGATGGCGAAGATCGAGAAGGGTGCGGGAGCCTCGCCCTCCCACAGGGCCTCGGCCGCCGACATCTTCATCGGCTGCTGCTTGTACATGACCTTGCCGAGCGTGTCACCGCTGATCGCGGTCATCAGTCCGGCGATCACCACGGTGACCAGGCCGAGCCGCAGCGAGGTCCGCATCACCGGGATGTGCCTCTTGCGCGCCAGGTGGAAGGCGGCGATGCCGACCAGAAACGCGCCGCCGACCAGGAACGCAGCGGTGATGGTGTGGAAGAACTGGGTGAGCGCGGTGTCCTGGGTGAGCACCTTCCAGAAGTCGGTGAGCTCCGCCCTGCCGCGCTCCTTGTTGATCCGGTAGCCGACCGGATGCTGCATCCAGGAGTTGGCCGCCAGGATGAAGTACGCCGAGAGGATCGTGCCGATCGACACCAGCCAGATGCAGGCGAGGTGGATCTTCTTGGGCAGCTTGTCCCAGCCGAAGATCCACAGCCCGATGAAGGTCGATTCGAAGAAGAAGGCGATCAGCGCCTCGAAGGCCAGAGGCGCTCCGAAGATGTCACCGACGAAGCGCGAGTAGTCGGACCAGTTCATGCCGAACTGGAACTCCTGCACGATGCCGGTGACCACCCCCATCGCGATGTTGATGAGGAAGAGCTTCCCCCAGAACTTGGTCGCCTTGAGGTACTTCTCCTTGTTGGTCCGCACCCAGGCGGTCTGCAGGCCGGCGGTGAGCGCGGCGAGCGAGATCGTCAGGGGGACGAACAGGAAGTGGTAGACGGTGGTGATACCGAACTGCCATCGCGCGAGGGTCTCTGGCGCCAGTGCCAGCTCCACGTCGTCTCTCCTTACGTCGCCGAAGCCACAGCTACAGCCACACCGCAGCCGCAGCCGCGTTCACGGTCAGAACACGATCCACGGATAGATCACGGGGGCAGTTTGCCCCTTTAATCCCACAAATCGAGGGACGAACAGGGACACGCTTGTGAACGCGTTCACATTCACAAGCATTATGTCGCACGGCCATTCGGAAGAACCCAGGGGGGTACCCCCCAGAAAACACCGGTGCCCCCACAAGCCGCACACGGCTCACAGGGGCACCAGCCACATCACGCCGACCGCGCTACAGCTCCTTGCGGAACGCCTCCGCCGCCTTGAGGAAGAGGTCGTTCGCCTCGGTCTCACCGATCGTCACGCGCACGCCCTCGCCCGCGAACGGCCGCACCACGACGCCCGCCTGCTCACACGCCGCCGCGAAGTCGGTCGTGCGCTCCCCCAGCCGCAGCCACACGAAGTTCGCCTGCGTCACGGGAACCGCCCAGCCCTGGCCGACCAGCGCGTCGTACACCCGCGCCCGCTCGGCGATCAGCGCGTCCACCCGCTCCAGCAGCAGGCCCTCGGCGCGCAGCGAGGCGACGGCCGCCTCCTGTGCGATCTGGCTCACACCGAACGGCACCGCCGTCTTGCGCAGCGCCGCCGCCACCGGCTCGTGCGCCACGACGAATCCGACGCGCAGACCTGCCAGCCCGTACGCCTTGGAGAAGGTGCGCAGCACGGCGACGTTCGGCCGGTCCCGGTAGAGCTCGATGCCGTCCGGCACCTGCTCGTCGCGGATGAACTCGCGGTACGCCTCATCAAGAACGATCAGGATGTCCTTCGGCACGCGGTCGAGGAAGCGCTCCAGCTCGGCCCCGTGCACCACGGTGCCAGTGGGGTTGTTGGGGTTGCAGACGAAGATCAGCCGGGTCTTCTCGGTGATCGCGTCGAACATCGCGTCCAGGTCGTGCACGTCGCCGTCGGTCAGCGGCACCTTGACCGAGGTCGCGCCGCTGATCTGCGTGATGATCGGGTACGCCTCGAAAGAGCGCCAGGCGTAGATCACTTCGTCGCCGGGACCCGAGGTCGCCTGGAGCAGCGACTGCGCCACGCCGACCGATCCGGTGCCGGTCGCCAGGTGGGAGACCGGCACGTCGAAACGCTTCGCCAGCTCCTCCATCAGTCCCGTGCAGGCCATGTCCGGGTAGCGGTTGAAGACCCCGGCGGCGTCGAGCGCCCGCTCCATGACGCCCGCGAGCGGCGGGTAGGGGTTCTCGTTGGAGGACAGCTTGTACGCCACCGGACCGTCACCCTCGGCGGCCGCGGCCGGCTTCCCGGGCTTGTACGTGGGGATGCCGTCCAGCACCGCACGCAGCTTGGGGCTCGGCGCGCTCGTACCGCTCGTCTCGCTCACTTAAGGTCCTCCTCGACCGTACGTACCACCAATACTGCTCACCTTATGAGGATTGGGCGGCGCTGCGAAGGGGCCGCCGAAGACCGGCACGCGGCCACGCGGGAGGCGGCACCCCGCGGCACGGGAGCCCGGCGGACGGCCGGAAAGAGCTGCCCTCCCCCGGCGCGACACACAGGGGGCGCGCCCCTCCGATCCGTGCGCGCCGGTGGCTCACTCCGTGGCGCGCGTCCCCCGAAGTGGTGAGTTGAGACCTCATCGAGACCTGGGGCGGGTACCGGACGCACCCCGCCAGCCACCCGACTCCACGGCAACAGACCCCCCAACTCCCTTAACTTCCATGGTCATTGAGCGGCCCACGCCATGCAGAAACGTGCCTGCCACCAGGCGCATAT
The DNA here is from genome assembly GCF_026342435.1 of Streptomyces sp. NBC_00237. Lineage (NCBI taxonomy): Bacteria > Bacillati > Actinomycetota > Actinomycetes > Kitasatosporales > Streptomycetaceae > Streptomyces > Streptomyces sp. NBC_00237. Next base: position 182,980 of record NZ_JAPEMT010000001.1, read on the forward strand.
GCACGGCAGCCAATCAGGCATCCGAGCCCTAATATCGGCTCGCCATGACAGCACCAGGGAAGCATCAGGTGAGCCGGACCGAGACACCCCGGCGAGGCAGTCGGCCAGGACGAGCGGGCATCCGGGATGTCGCCGCCGCAGCCGGTGTCTCCATCACGACCGTCTCCGACGCCCTCAACGGCAAGGGACGGCTCCCGGACGCCACCCGCCGCCACGTTCGCGAAGTCGCCGACCGGCTGGGCTACCGCCCGTCCGCCGCGGCCCGCACCCTCCGTACCGGTAAGTCGGGCCTGATCGGCCTGACCGTCACCACCTACGGGGATGAACCTTTCACCTTCACCGAATTCGCGTACTTCGCGGAGATGGCCAGAGCCGCCACCTCGGCGGCACTCGCCCGCGGCTACGCCCTCGTCATCCTCCCGGCGTCCTCCCGGCACAGCCCCTTCGACGTGTGGCAGAACGTCGCACTCGACGGGACCGTCGTGATCGACCCCTCGGACGAGGACGCGGTCGTCACCGAGCTCATGCGACAGGGCCTGCCCGTCGTTTCGGACGGACGCCCGGCCGGGAGCCTCCCGGTCACCGCATGGGTGGACAACGACCACGAAGCCGCCGTACTCGAACTCCTCGACCACCTCGCCGACGCCGGCGCCCGCCGGATCGGCCTCCTCACCGGCACCACCACCGACACCTACACCCGGCTCTCCACCACCGCGTACCTGCGCTGGTGCGAGCGCGTCGGACAGGATCCGGTGTACGAGTCCTACCCGGCGCACGACCCGTGCGCGGGCGCTGTCGCGGCCGACCGGCTGCTCGCCCGCCCGGACCGCCCGGACGCCGTGTACGGACTCTTCGACCCCAACGGCACCGACCTCCTGGCCGCCGCCCGGCGCTACGGGCTGCGCGTCCCGGAGGACCTCCTCCTCGTCTGCTGCTCCGAATCCACGGTGTACGCGAGCACCGAGCCACCCATCACGACGCTCTCGCTCAAGCCCCGCCGGATCGGCACGGCGGTCGTACAGCTCCTGATCGACGCCATCGAGGGACTGGACACCGGGCGGCCGGTCGAGCAGGTGATACCGACCGAACTCATCATCCGTACGTCGTCCCAGCGACGCCCTCCGCGCACCACGGTGAGCGCCCCGCGCTCACCATCGGGGGACTGACGGGGCGCGGCGGAACGGGCTTTCGGGGCGGCAGCGGGGAGCCGCCCCGAAATCAACACCGGGACCGATCTCCGCAATCCGGACGAAACAACGGGTGAACTGCGGGTGTACCCGGATTCACCACCCCTGGTGCCTCACACAGCGCGGGCCGCATTCCTATGATGGGCGCACGACACGGCGGACCACCCGAGACCAGGTGGGACCCCAAGGTGTACGGCGGTGCGACGGTGGTGGAGGGGTCAATGACTCAGGGGGCCGGTCAGGGACCCGCGGTGCGTACGGCTACGTTGCGGGACTTCCGGGTGCCTCCCTATGCGCAGGCTCCCGTCGCGACGTTCGACGCGGAGCAGGTGCACACGGGGGAGCGGACATTCCCGGAAGCGATGCGGCCGGAAGCGATGCGGCCGGAGGCGCTTCAGCCGGAGCCACTGCTTCCGGAGCAGGCGCGTCCGGAAGATTCGTACGCTTCCCACCCGGGCACGTACGAGCCCGAGCCGCCCTTCGACGAGAACTTCAGCGAGGAATTCGACGAGGACGACGAGCCCGCGGGCTACACCCCCACCCAGCGCGACCTCCCGGTGATCAGCCGGGACGACCTCGGCGGCCCCGGGGACACCCTGCGCATCCCGCAGCCCGAGTTCGCCACGCAGTCGGACGGCGAGGGCCTCGGCCCGCTGTTCGTCGTCGGTGACGTGCACGGCTACCTGGTGGAGCTGCTGGACGCCCTGCACGAGCAGGGACTGATCGACGAAGAGGGCCACTGGTCGGCGGGCAACGCCCGGCTCTGGTTCCTCGGCGACTTCACCGACCGTGGCCCCGACGGCATCGGCGTCATCGACCTCGTGATGCGGCTGTCCGCCGAGGCGGCGGCAGCCGGGGGCTACTGCAAGGCCCTCATGGGCAACCACGAGCTCCTGCTGCTCGGCGCCCGCCGGTTCGGCGACACCCCCGTCAACTCCGGTGCGGGCACCGCCACCTTCCAGGCGGCCTGGCTCCTCAACGGCGGCCAGAAGCACGACATGGAGCGCCTCCAGGACGTCCACCTCCACTGGATGGCCCGCCTGGACGCGGTCGCCCTGGAGGACGGGCACCTCCTGACCCACTCGGACACCACCGCCTACCTCGACTACGGCAGCACCATCGAGGACGTCAACGACACGGTGCACGACATCCTCAACCGCAACGACGCCGACGAGTGCTGGGACGTCTTCCGTAGATTCACCAAGCGTTTCGCGTTCCGTGACGAAGGCGGCTCCGACGCGGTGCGGGAACTGCTCCACGCATATGGCGGCCAGCGCATCGTCCACGGTCACAGCCCCATCCCGTACCTCCTCGGCGAGGTCGGCAACGAGGACACCTCCGAAGGAGAGGGCAGCTCGGGGCCGGTCGTGGAGGGTCCACACGTCTACGCGGACTCGCTCGCCATCGCCATGGACGGCGGCGTGACGATGGCCGGAAAGCTGCTGGTGGTCCAACTGCCGCTGAATGACTGAGCGTCACGGACTCGTACGTGCGCGGTACGAACACACTCCCACCGCCTGGCCAATTTCCGGAAACCCCCTGTCACCGCGTGCCGTAACGGCTCTACCATCGGGTTATCCGTAGCAGGCTCTCCTCCGTTTCCGCCCAACCGCCCCACCGAAGCGGGCAACCCGGCCCTACGGAGCATCGGGGGATGCACATGAACAGCGCTCCGCACCTGCTGGCCGAGGACCGCCCGGAGTTCGAGCGGACCCTCGGAGAAGCACTGCGCACCGCGCACGAACGCCCGGAACTCGCCGCCCCGGACGGGCGGTTGAACAGCGAGCAACTGCGCACCGCCGCGCTCAGCGCCAGGGAAATAATCAACGAGCACGCCCGTACCGAGTACGACCACTACGTGAAGGTACGCACCGAGCTGCGCGCACCCGCCCTGCCCGCCACCCTGCTCACGCCGGGGATCGGCGAGAACGCCGAGGCCACCGGCGCGGGCGCCGTCGCCGTCGTCGCCGTACTGACTCCCGTGCTGGCCGGGATCGCAGCGGTCGTCCTGCTGCTCGTCGGGTACCTGCTGCGGATGCTGAAACCGCAACCCGCGGTCGCCGACGCCCTGCTGACCGCCGGGTGGATCTTCGCGGCGCTGACCGCCGCGGGTCTGCTCGGTGCGGCGATCGGGCTGCTGTTCACCGCACTGCGCAACGGCTCGACCGCCTTCCAGGTCGGCCACCGGGACGCGGGCACGGAGGAGGTCGACCGGGCCAGGGACGCCTGGACGGAGGCGCTCCTGGAGCGGGGCATCATCCCGTTCCTGCGGGAGGCCCTCGCCAAGCCGCCGGAGACCGGCCCTTCCGGTACCGAACCCTCCGGGGCCGGGCGGCCCGGGAGCAAGGCCCCCGAGCCGCCCCAGCAGTCCGGCCGCATCCCCGGACTCGGGTACTCACGGCCGGACTTCAGCAGCCCCAGCGAGAACGGCAGCAACAGCAACGGCCACAAGTCCCGACCGAGCTACTCCAGCCCGGACTTCTCCAGCCCCGACTACGGCGGCCCGGAACACAAACCGGAGTAATCCACCGACCGGAGCGACCAACAGCCCGGAGTGATCCGCCAACCGGAGTGATCCGGTTGGCCGCCGCCCCGTCCTCAGTCCGCGATCGGCAGGTACACCCTGTTGCCCGCCGCCGCGAACTCCGCCGACTTCTCCGCCATGCCCGCCTCGATCTCCTCCGCCGTCCCCCCGTGCTCACGCCGGATGTCGTGCGAAATCTTCATCGAGCAGAATTTCGGCCCGCACATGGAGCAGAAGTGCGCCGTCTTCGCCGGTTCGGCCGGGAGCGTCTCGTCGTGGAACTCCCGTGCCGTGTCCGGGTCGAGGGCCAGGTTGAACTGGTCCTCCCACCGGAACTCGAACCGCGCGTCGCTCAGCGCGTCGTCCCACTCCTGCGCACCCGGGTGGCCCTTGGCGAGGTCCGCCGCGTGCGCAGCGATCTTGTACGTGATGACGCCGGTCTTCACGTCGTCCCGGTTGGGCAGGCCCAGGTGCTCCTTGGGCGTCACGTAGCAGAGCATCGCGGTGCCCCACCAGGCGATCATCGCGGCGCCGATGCCGGAGGTGATGTGGTCGTAGGCGGGCGCCACATCGGTCGTCAGCGGGCCGAGCGTGTAGAACGGCGCCTCCTCGCAGATCTCCTGCTGGAGGTCGATGTTCTCCTTGATCTTGTGCATCGGGACGTGTCCCGGGCCCTCGATCATGGTCTGTACGTTGTAACGCTTGGCGATCGTGTTGAGTTCCCCGAGCGTCTTCAACTCCGCGAACTGCGCCTCGTCGTTGGCGTCCGCGATCGACCCGGGCCGCAGCCCGTCGCCCAGCGAGTACGTCACGTCGTACGCGGCGAAGATCTCGCAGAGCTCCTCGAAGTGCTCGTACAGGAACGACTCCCTGTGGTGCGCCAGGCACCAGGCCGCCATGATCGACCCGCCGCGCGAGACGATGCCGGTCTTGCGGCGCGCGGTGAGCGGCACGTACGCCAGGCGCACGCCCGCGTGGACCGTCATGTAGTCCACGCCCTGCTCGGCCTGCTCGATGACCGTGTCCTTGTAGACCTCCCAGGTCAGGGCCTCGGCGCGACCGTCGACCTTCTCCAGGGCCTGGTACAGCGGCACGGTGCCGATCGGTACCGGCGCGTTGCGCAGGATCCACTCACGGGTGGTGTGGATGTTGCGGCCGGTGGACAGGTCCATGACCGTGTCGGCACCCCACTTGGTCGCCCAGGTCATCTTGTCCACCTCCTCCTCGATCGAGGAGGTGACCGCGGAGTTCCCGATGTTGGCGTTGACCTTCACCAGGAACCGCTTGCCGATGATCATCGGCTCGATCTCCGGGTGGTTCACGTTCGCGGGAAGCACCGCACGGCCTGCGGCGATCTCCTCCCGTACGACCTCGGGCGAGACGTTCTCCCGGATCGCCACGTACTCCATCTCGGGCGTGATCTCCCCGCGACGTGCGTACGCGAGCTGGGTCACGGCCTGCCCGTCGCGGCCCCGCCGGGGCTGGCGCGGGCGGCCGGGGAAGACCGCGTCGAGGTTGCGAAGATCAGTCGCTCCGCTCCGGAGGAGGCCCCCGCGCGGGGACGTGTGCTTGATGCCGTCGTCCTCGGGGCGGACCGGGCGGCCCGCGTACTCCTCGGTGTCGCCGCGCCCGACGATCCAGTTCTCGCGCAGCGGGGCGAGGCCACGCCGTACGTCCGTCTCGATGTTCGGGTCGGTGTACGGGCCGGACGTGTCGTACAGCGTCACGTCCTTCCCGTTGGTCAGGTGCACCTGACGGACCGGAACCCGAAGGTCCGGACGCGATCCGTCGACGTACCCCTTGTGCCAGCCGGGCGTGCGCCCGTCCTGGTCGGAGGCAGGCGTGCGTGCATCCATCGTGGTCATGAGACCTACTCCCTACGCCGGCATTACCCGGTAACAGGTTCGGCGGTCGACGCAGCCGTTTCCGTACGTGTACGTACGGAGGTCAGCGCCCTCTCAGCCCGGTGCTCCGAGCTCCCGCGTGTGCAAAGGTGCCCCCACGCTAGCGCCATGCCGGGCGCGCTGAACAGAGGGCCCCTGCCGTTCTTGCGATGATCGCCCTGTGACCCCACCACAGCCCCCGTCCCAGCCCCCGCCCCCGCACCCGGCCGAGCCGCCCTCCCGGCCGACGCCCCCGCAGCCTCCCCCCGCCGCAGGTCACGGGCACGGACACAGCCACAGCCACAGCCACGGCCCCGCCGCACCCGTCTCCCAACACCTGCGCAAGGTGATCGCGGCGGTGCTGATCCCCTTCGCGACGGCGGTGCTCGTCGGGCTCGCGATCCTGTGGCCGGGCGGCGCACCGGCCCACGAGCGCACCGGAGTCGGCTTCGACCGGCAGACGGAACAGGGCAAGGTCGTCGGCGTCGACACCATCGACTGCAAGGACGCGAACGTCGCCCCGCAGCAGCCCGCACCGGGCGATCCGGCGCAGCCTCCGAGCGACAGTGCCCCCACCACCTGCAAGAAGGCCACCGTCGAGGTGACCACCGGCGCGGAGAAGGGCCGCACCTTCACCGAGATCGTCCAGCCGGAATCCTCACGGCAGTTGAAGCAGGGTCAGGAGGTCGTCGTCGCGTACGCCCCGAACGCGCCGCGCGATCTGCAGTTCTCGGTGACCGACGTGAACCGGAAGCTTCCACTCACCCTGCTCGCCGGGATCTTCGCCGTCGCGGTGGTCGTGGTCGGCCGGATGAAGGGCGTCATGGCGCTGATCGCGCTGGTCGCGTCGTTCGCGGTACTGACCCTGTTCATCCTCCCGGCTGTCCTCCAGGGGTCGAATCCGCTGGTCGTGGCGGTGGTCGGGGCGAGCGCCATCATGCTGATCGCCCTGTACGCCTGTCACGGCCTGAACGCGCGCACCTCCGTGGCCGTCATCGGCACGCTGATCTCGCTGCTGCTGATCGGGCTGCTCGGATCGCTGTTCATCGGCTGGGCGTTCCTGTCCGGGAACATCGACGACAACACCGGCCTGATCCACAGCCTCTACCCGTCGATCGACATGAGCGGCCTGCTCCTCGCGGGCGTCATCATCGGCTCGCTCGGTGTCCTCGACGACGTGACGGTCACCCAGACCTCCGCCGTCTGGGAACTGCACCAGGCCGACCCGACGATGGGCCCGCGCGCGCTGTACCGGGCGGCGATCCGCATCGGCCGCGACCACATCGCGTCGGTCGTCAACACCCTCGTCCTGGCCTATGCGGGCGCCGCGCTGCCCCTGCTGCTGCTGTTCTCCATCGCCCAGTCCAGCGTGGGCACGGTGGCCAACAGCGAGCTGGTCGCGGAGGAGATCGTCCGCACCCTGGTCGGCTCGATCGGCCTGGTCGCCTCCGTCCCGGTGACGACCGCACTCGCCGCCCTGGTGGTCTCCGCGGACCGCTCGGGCTCCGGTGCCGGCTCTCGTACGACGCCGGACGCGCAGCCGGTACGGACCGGGCGCGGTCGGCGCCGCAAGAGCTGAGGCGGGCGGCGGAGCCCCGAGCGGGCTGCGCCGGGCCCGCGCTCACCCGGCTCGTTCCACGCCCACTCTCCGAGCGCCCCTCCTCAGCCCGCGTTCTCCTCCGCGAGGATGCGGCCCAGCTCGTCCTCCAGGCACTCCGCATAGTCACTCTGCGTATGCTCCTGGCCGAGCGGCACCAGCTTGTCGGTGCGGTCGAGGAACGCCACCAGGGGCGCCGCGCTCGCCCGGAACAGCGCCCGGTCGCCGCCGACCTGGAGCCTGATGTGGACGTCGGCGAGTTCGTCCGGATCGGTCGGCGAGATGTGCACGTCGCCCTCGCCGCAGGGCTCGTTGATTCCGTCGACCAGCAGTTCACGGCCGAAAGCCCAGGTCACAGGGGCGTCGCCGGGCAGGTGGAAGGTCAGGCGGATCGCGTACGGGTCCCTCGCCTCATACATGAGCTCCACCGGAATGCGGAAGGAGAGCTCCTCAGAGACGAGGAAGCTCATCATGACCTCTGCCTGAACCGACTCGCGCATAGCCAACCCTGCCGTAGATGAAAGTGGCTGGAACGATCTCTTCCGGCCCTCTTGACGTCATCGTGCTTGAAGCAGTAACAGATCACAAGGAGTGAGTTTTCAGATACTGATAGAGAACATGAGCGAACGTGCCACCTCGGCGATTTCACCGCGCAGACGTTCGATCGTGGCCTCCAGGCGGTACTCCTGGTCGAGCGGCAGGGAGATCGCCAGCACCGTCGCCGTCTGCCCGATCGTGACCGGGATCGCCGCGCAGACCGTGCCGAGCGCGTACTCCTGGCGCTCGAAGACCGTCTCCATCCGCTCGATGGCCGCCAGCCTCTCCAGCAGGGAGGAACCGTCGCGCACGGTGTACGTGGTCAGGGCTTCGACGGGGTGACGGTCGAGGTGGTCCTGACGGGTACGGGTGTCCAGCTGGGACAGCAGGCACTGGCCGATGGCGTGCGCGTGCGCGGTCTCGCGGAGGTCGGCCCACTCTTCGACGGCGGGGTGTTCGATGCTCTCGGCGAGGGCCGTCAGTTCGACTTCGCCGTCGCGGTAGACGGCGAAGTACACCGCGGCCCCGAGCGTGTCGCGCCAGCGCTCCATCGCCTCGGTGATCGTGCTGCGGCGGGCCTGGCCCGCTCCTCCCCGCCCCAGCCGCCCCGCGGCGGACCCGAGCACGAAAACACCCTGCTCACGATGGAGGTATCCCTCGTGGGTCAGGGTGCGCAGCAGGTGGTAGGCGGTGGGCAGCGGCAGACCGGCCTCACGGGCGAGCTGCTTGGCGGGGGCGCCGCCGGGATGGTCGCTGACGGCTTCCAGCAGGCGCAGCGCGCGCTGGACCGAACCGATCAGGGTGGGGGCCGACGTGGGACCGCCGGGCGCGGGCACGGAAGGGGGCGCGGCGGGTGCGGGTGCGGCGGGCCGGGCGGGTGCGGTGGTGCGGGGTGCGGCGGTCGGTCGGGTCGTGGGCTGGGCCGTGGCCATGGTCACTCCCGGAGTCCCGTGGGGCAATGCGGCCACCGGAGAGCGGGAGTCCCGGGTGGCGGCAGCGGTTTTTCAGCCTAACTGCCATGCCCGGGGCCTCAGTTGTTTTCACGTGTCAGGTTCCCCCCGGCGGGCTAACGCCCGCACGGGCTACCAATCGGCGGCCACGGCCGTGCCGCCGTCGCGGTCACCAGCCCTTGGAGGAGCCGCCGGACGAGGAGGACGACTTGAAGCGCCGTACGACGTAGATCAGACCGCCCACCAGTGCCACCAGGACCAGCAGCTTGAACAGCAGGCCGATCAGGGTGCCGATCGCGGTGAGGATCATTCCGCCGAACACGATGAGGACGAGGGCCGGAATCGCGACCCACTTCACCCAGGCCGGAAGACCTCCGAATATTTCCCGTGCAGCCATTTCTCTTGCCTCTCCCTCGGTCCGGTACCTGCCCGGCTCTGCGGTGTTTCCCTGATGTCGATGCTAGGCGCGGAAGCACTCCCGCTGGGGTCTCTCCAGCCCTTGAAGACCCCTGATCCGCCCCCTAGGGAACCTCGGGGTGTTTCACGTGAAACATTCGGGGGCGCCCCCGCTCCGCACGGCCCCCCCCTCTGCTCAGCTCTCCGGCGGAGAGAACACCACCAGCACCCGCAGGTCCTCCGAGATGTGGTGGAACTTGTGCGCCACTCCGGCCGGTACGTAGACCACGCTGCCCCGCGCCACCTGTGTCGTCTCCATGCCAATGGTGATCGCCGCCCGGCCGCTCACCACGAAGTAGATCTCGTCCTCTTGGTGCGGCTGCTGCGGGTCCGTCGAGCCCGCGTCGAGCGCGTACAGACCGGCCGACATGTTCCGTTCCTTGAGGAACTGCAGATACGCGCCGTCGTTGGCGGCGCGCTCCGCCTCCAGCTCGTCCAGTCGGAATGCCTTCATGCCTGCCCGCTCCTCGCCGTGTACCGCCGCACCTGTATGCCACGGATCATGTCTGCCACGATCAGACACATGATGAATTTCGCAGTCAAGACGATCGCCAACGCGGTCGCCCTCTGGGTCGCCGTATGGCTCGTCCGGGACATCACCCTCACCGGCGACAGCACCGGCCGCAAGATCGGCACCCTCATCGTCGTGGCCCTGCTCTTCGGGCTGGTGAACTTCCTGGTCAAGCCGGTGGTGAAGCTTTTGTCCTTCCCGCTGTTCGTGCTCACGCTCGGCCTGTTCACCCTGGTCGTCAACGCGCTGATGCTGCTGCTGACGTCCTGGCTGGCCGACAAGTTCGACCTGGCCTTCCACGTCGAGGGTTTCTGGACCGCCGTGCTCGGCGCCCTGATCATCAGCGTCGTTTCCTGGGCACTCAACGTGATCCTCCCCGACGGAAAGGACTGACCCCGCATGCCGATATCCGACGAGGACGGCGACGGCACCCGGTCCGTACGGGCCGGGCTGCCCGACCCCGTCGCCCACGAGCCGGCCCTCCCGGGGCCGGTGTTCGCCGCGCACTTCCACCTGCCGGGCGAGCCCACCGGCCCGTACACCTACGGTCGCGACGAGAACCCCACCTGGACGCATCTGGAAAGGGCGATCGGTGAGCTGGAGGACCCCGGCGGGGCGGCGCACACGGTCGTCTTCGCCTCCGGCATGGCCGCCGTCTCCGCAGTGCTGCTCTCCCAGGCGTCGTCGGGCGACACCGTCGTCCTGCCCGACGACGGCTACCAGGCGCTCCCCCTCGTACGCGAGCAGTTGGAGGCGTACGGGGTCCGGGTGCGCACCGCGCCCACGGCGGGTGAGGCTCAGATCGCCCAGCTCACCGGGGCGAGGCTGCTGTGGATCGAGTCGCCGTCCAATCCCGGCCTCGACGTCTGCGACATCCGCGTCCTCGTCGACGCCGCCCACGAGGCGGGCGCGCTGGTCGCCGTCGACAACACCCTCGCCACCCCGCTCGGGCAGCGTCCGCTCGACCTGGGCGCCGACTTCTCGGTGGCCAGCGGCACCAAGGGACTCACCGGCCACGGCGATCTGCTGCTCGGTTACGTGACCTGCCGCGATGCCGAACTCGCGGCACGGGTACGGCGCTGGCGCAAGGTCGTCGGCGCGATCCCCGGCCCCATGGAAGCCTGGCTCGCCCACCGTTCCCTGGCCACCCTGCATCTGCGGGCGGACCGGCAGGGGGCGAGCGCCCTGGTGCTGGCGACGGCCCTGCACGGCCACCCGTACGTGAGCGACCTGCGCTATCCGGGGCTGCCCGAGGACCCGTCGTACGCGATCGCGGTGCGGCAGATGCAGCGCTTCGGGTGCGTGGTGTCCTTCACTCTGCCGGACAAGGCGTTCGCGGAAAGGTTCCTGGAGGCCCTGCGGCTGGTGGACGACGCGACCAGCTTCGGCGGCGTACGGTCCACGGCCGAGCGGCGCGGGCGGTGGGGCGGTGACGCCGTGCCGGAGGGGTTCATCCGGCTTTCGGTGGGTGCGGAGGACGCGGACGACCTGATCGTCGACGTGCTGCGGGCGCTGGAGGTGGCGGGCGGACCACTTGACGGACCGGCCTCGTGACCGCGCGAGCGCCGGGACGGACCGCTGGATGCAGCAGCCATGTACGTAGCGCTGGGTAGCCGCCTGGCGTAGGACGGGCGGTCCGAGCCTCCCCCCTCGTGGTTCGGACCGCCCCGGTTCTGCGCGCGAAGAACCGCCTGCACAAGGCTAGTTGACTCTGCGTCAGTGTCCAATCACGCTAACGACAGAGACCTATCGACATATTTATACTGCGTCTTCGGACACACCGGCGGGGACCGGATCACGGGGCCTGGACGGCAGTACGGGAACGGGCGGACGCCCTCGGCCCCGCGACCGCCGCCCCGGCACCGCGCAACGCGGAAGGCATGACATGGATCTGGCCCTGCTGCGCACCTTCGTCACCGTCCACCGGGCGGGCTCCTTCACCCGGGCGGCCGCCCTACTCGGGCTCTCCCAGCCCGCTGTCACGGGCCAGATCCGCACGCTGGAGCGGCAGCTGGGCCGCCCCTTGTTCCTCCGGCGGGCGCGTGGTGTCACGCCCACCGCCATCGGCGACGAGCTCGCCCACCGCGCGGCTCCGCACCTCGACGCCCTCGTCGAGATCACCGAGACCGGCCTCGACGACCAGTCGGGCGTACGCACCCTGCACCTCGCCGGGCCCCCCGAGTTCACGTCGCTGCGCGCCCTGCCCGCCCTCGCTCCGCTCACCGCCCAGGGCCTGGCCCTGCGGGTCGCCTTCGGCAGCTCCGAGGAGACCCTCGAAGGGCTCGCCGCCGGACACCACGACCTGGCGCTCACCACCGACCGGCCGCGCGGCGGGCTGCTGACCGCCACCGCGCTGTGCGACGAGGAGCACGTCCTGGTCGCCGCCCCGCGCTGGGCCAAGCACCTCACGCCGGAACTCCTCGCCGACAAGGGCGCCGTCGTGCTGGAGAACCTCCCCGTCGTGGAGGTGCACGAGAGCCTGCCGCTCGTCGCCCGCTACTGGGCCGCCGTCTTCGACACCCCGCCCGCCGCCGCGGGCACCGTCGTCGCCCCCGACCTGCGTGCCGTACTGACCGCCGCCACAGCGGGCGCGGGCCTGGCCGTGCTGCCCCGCTACCTGTGCGCGGACGCGCTGGCACACGGCGACGTGGTGGCGCTGTACGAGCCCGCCGTGCCGCCGCTGCGCACCTATTTCCTGGCCGTACGCACCGGCACGCTCTCCCAGCCGCACCTCGCGCGGGCACACGAATGGCTGCTGCGCGCTGCCGGTGACTGGTGCTGAAGCGGAGCCGACAGGGGCCGGGGAGTTTCGGCAGGCCCCCGGCGGGCCACGTTATTGCCATGACCGAACGTCCCGTGGTCAAGCGCACCGCACGCGCCGTCCTCCTCGACGGCGACCACCTCGTCCTCATCAAACGCACCAAACCCGGCGTCGATCCGTACTGGGTGACCCCCGGCGGGGGAGTCGAACCGGAGGACGCCACTGTCGTGGACGCCCTGCACCGGGAGGTGGACGAGGAGCTCGGGGCGAAGATCAGCGACGTGGTGCCCTGCTTCGTCGACACCGTCGAGCACATCACCGGCAGCGGCATGGCCGGTGCCAAGGTGCAGCACTTCTTCGTCTGTCGCCTGGAGTCCATGGACCCGGCGCTGCGGCACGGCCCGGAGGTGGACGATCCCCTCGGCGAGTACGAGATCGTGCGCGTGCCCTTCAGCCGGGTCGGCATCGCGGCCGTCCATCTCGTACCGCTGTCGCTGCGTCACTACCTGGACGGCAACATCGAGGGCGTACGGGCACTGCTGGCACCGGACCTGGGCTAATCGCCCGCAGCCACCAACTCCTCGGCTAATCGCCCGCGGCCACCAGCTCCTCCACCGCGTCGTGCCGTATCCGGCTGCCCGGTATGCCCACCGTGCGCAGCGCGTCGAGGCCGCTGCGGATCATGCCGGGCGGACCGGAGAGATAGGCATCGTACGCGTTCCACGGCCCGAACTGCCGCACGGCGTCCGGGAACTGGGAGCGGTCGTCGACGACCGGCCGCACCGAGAGCCAGGAGTGCGCCTTCGCCATGCGCAGCATGGTGTCGATGTCGTAGAGGTCGTAGTCGGTGCGCGCCCCGTAGAACACCTCGACGGGCCGCCGCTCGCCGTGCTCCGCGACGTCCTCGACCAGCGCCTTGATGGGGGCGATGCCGGTGCCGCCGCCGAGGCAGAGCAGCCCGTTGTCGGTGGTGTGGTCGACAGTCATCGAACCGGACGGCGGGCCGAGCCGCAGCACGTCGCCGGGGCGGGCCCTGTGCACCAGCGCGTTCGACACCCAGCCCGCCGGGACCGCCTTCACGTGCAGGGTGAGCAGACCGTCCGGGCGCGGGGCCGCCGCGAAGGAGTAGTGCCGCCAGATCCGCGGCCACCAGGGCGTCTCCAGGCTGGTGTACTGCCCCGCCAGGAAGGGGTACGGCTGGTCGGGGCGCAGCGTGACCACGGCTATGTCGGGGGTGCGCAGGTCGTGGGCGACGACCTCGGCGTGCCACCAGGCGGGCGAGGTCAGCTCGCTCTCCGCCGCCGCGTCGATCATGATCTGCGAGACGGCCGTGTACGTCCGGATCCAGGCGGCCTCCGTCTCCCGGTCCCACACCGCCTCCGCGTACCGCGCCAGCGCACCTATCAGGGCCTCGCCGACGGCCGGATAGTGCGCGGACCGCGTGCCGTACTTGCGGTGCCCGGAGCCGAGGTGTCTCAGGTACTCCCGCAGCACTTCCGGGGTGTCCATGTGGTCGGCGGCGGTGAGCAGCGCCTTGAAGAGCCGGTCGCGCTGGGTGTCCATCGCGGGCGGGAACAGCTGGCGCAGCTCGGGGTGCCGGACGAACAGCAGCGCGTAGAAGTACGAGGTGGCCCGGTCCGCCACCGGCGCGATCTCCGCCAGGGTCCGGCGCACGCGGACGGCGTCCGGGGAGGGCTGGTGGGCCTTGGGGGCGGCGGGGGTCCGGGGCGGGGTGCTCCCGAAGAAAAGTACGGAGGCCGTCGGCGCGGGGTCCGCGGCGGGTTTGTGCCCGGCCTCGCTGTGCTGCTCGGCCGCACCGCTGTTCCCGGCCGGTGTGGTGGTCGGAACGTCCATTCTGTGCCTCGCCTCGAACGTCATGTGGTCGCGCTTCTCCCTCAGTGAGAGCTCTGTGAGAGCAAGGCGGAAAAGGCTGCGCGTCGGCCGCAGTTCCCGTTGTCGCAGCGTGTCAGCCCCTCCCTCGAAACGGGCGAAGACCGGGAAGTCCTGGTTTCCGATCTCTCCTTGCCTCTAGGCTGCTTTCGCCCCATGCCCATGGGCCCCGGGTTCGAGGCAGCGCATTCCCAGGAACACCGGCACCATTCCTGCCGCGCCCAGGTCTCCGGCCGTACCGCGATGTTTCACGTGAAACATGCCGCAGCGAAAAGCCCGCCCCCGATCCCCCGGCACAGGGGAATTCAAGGACGGGCGAGAACGGCTGCGGGCAAGCGGCCCAGGTCAGCGCTGCGCGGCGACTGCCACCGGTTCGGGAGTGGCTCCCGCTCCCGCGACGACCCGGCTTCCGTTCCTGGTCGTACGACGGTCCAGGGAGCCCGACAGGAGGGCGACGAGCAGCGCGGACACGGCGAGGGCCGCGCCGACCCAGTTCGGAGCCGTGAGCCCGAGCCCACCGGCGATGACGAGGCCGCCGAGCCAGGCCGCCAGGGAGTTGCCGAGGTTGAAGGCACCGATGTTCCCCGCGGAGGCCAGCGTGGGGGCGGCTGCGGCCTGGTCCAGTACCCGCTTCTGCAACGGCGGCACGGTCGCGAAGCCGAACGCGCCGATCAGGAAGAGGGTGACGGCGGCGGCGACCTTGTCGTGCGCGGTCACGGTGAAGAGGGCGAGGACCACGGCGAGCCCGGCCAGGGACACGTACAGCAGAGGCATCAGCGCGCGGTCCGCGAACCGGCCGCCGATCAGGTTGCCGACGACCATGCCGAGGCCGAAGAGGACCAGCAGCCAGGTGACGGAACCCGGCGCGTAGCCCGCGACGTCGGTCAGCATCGGCGTGATGTAGGTGATCGCGGCGAACACTCCGCCGAAACCGAGGACCGTCATCGCCATGGCGAGCAGCACCTGCACGTTGCGGAACGCCGCCACCTCGTCGCGCAGCCGTACGCCTGCGGGCTTCGGCATGTCCGGGACCAGTTGGGCGATGCCCGCGAGGCCGATCACGCCGAGTCCTGCGACGACGAAGAAGGTGGCCCGCCAGCTGACCTGCTGTCCGAGCCAGGTGCCGAACGGGACACCGACCACATTGGCGAGGGTCAGGCCGGTGAACATCATCGACAGGGCCCCGGCCTTCTTGTGAGGCGCGACCATACCGGCGGCGACGATCGAGCCGATGCCGAAGAACGCGCCGTGGGTGAAGGAGGCGATGACGCGCCCGGTCAGCATCACTCCGAAGGCCGGGGCGACGGCGGAGATCAGGTTGCCCGCGACGAAGAGCCCCATGAGCAGCATCAGCATGTTCTTGCGGGAGACGCGGGTGCCGAGTGCGGTCATCAGCGGGGCTCCGAGGACGACGCCGAGACCGTATCCGGTGACGAGGTATCCGGCGGTGGGGATCGAGACCTGGTATTCGGCGGCCACCTCGGGGAGCAACCCCATGATCACGAATTCGGTGGTGCCGATACCGAAGGCGCCGATGGCCAGGGCGAGGAGCGCGAGCGGCATGGGGGGTCCTTCCGGGGGTGCCTGCGGGGGCCGCAGAGGGGGAGCCTGGGGGCGGCCCAGATTGATTGCAGAGGTTCTCTACGAGCGTTGACAATAGTTGCAGACGCCGATTAATTGCAAGCGCGGGATATTGCGGAAGTCGCCTATCCTGGTGTGCGGGCCGCATCCCCGGCCGCCCGCTCCGCTCGCGGCACGCCGCCGCACCGCCCACCGCGCAGGGGGACGAGGAGAGACCAGATGACCGCCACCGACCCCGCACTCACCGCCCTCGCCCAGGGCTGGTGCGCGCTCTCCCTCCTGCACAGCCGCATCGAGGCCCACATCGAGAAGGCCCTCCAGCGCGGGCACGACCTGAGCGTCCGTGAGTACTCCCTGCTCGACGTCCTGAGCCGTCAGCACAGCGGGCCCGGCGGACACCTCCAGATGCGCCAGGTCGCCGAGGCCGTCCTGCTCAGCCAGAGCGCCACCACGCGCCTGGTCACCCGGCTGGAGGACCGTGGCCTGCTCACCCGCTATCTCTGCGACACCGACCGCCGCGGCATCTACACGGACGTCACCGACGCCGGCCAGACCCTCCTCACCCAGGCCCGCCCCACCAACGACACCGCTCTGCGCGAGGCCCTCGACGCCGCCGCGGAGAACCCCGAACTGGCCCCTCTCGTACGCACCGTGGAAGAACTGCGCACCCCGGTCTGAGCTGCGCACCCTGCCAGCCCCGCGCACACCGGCGCGGCCCGGCCTGCGTAATCTGCGGCCATGACTGCCGAAGACCTCCGCATACGCCCCTCCGTCGAGGCCGACCTGCCCGCCATCGTCGCGATGCTCGCCGCCGACCCGCTCGGCGAGCAGCGCGAGTCCCCC
Organism: Streptomyces sp. NBC_00237; assembly: GCF_026342435.1. Lineage (NCBI taxonomy): Bacteria > Bacillati > Actinomycetota > Actinomycetes > Kitasatosporales > Streptomycetaceae > Streptomyces > Streptomyces sp. NBC_00237. The sequence continues at coordinate 199,700 of NZ_JAPEMT010000001.1, forward strand.
GACGACCTCACCCCGTACACCGAGGCGTTCAAACGCCTCGCGGAGGACCCGAACCAACTGCTCGTCGTCGCCGAGCGCGAAGGACGCGTCGTCGGCACCCTCCAGCTCACCCTGGTGCCGGGCCTCTCCCGCAAGGGCGCGACCCGCTCGATCATCGAGGCCGTACGCGTCCACGCCGACGAGCGCGGCAGCGGTCTGGGCACCCGGTTCATCGAGTGGGCCATCGAGGAATCCCGTGCCCGGGGCTGCCAGTTGGTGCAGCTGACCTCGGACATCAGCCGGAAGGACGCCCACCGCTTCTACGAGCGGCTCGGCTTCACCGCGTCCCACGTGGGCTTTAAGCTCCAGCTCTGACCGGGCGGGGCGCGGCACCGGGCGCGGCACCAGGGCCGGTGCCGCGCCCCTCGCGCAGCCAGGCCCGCCGGACAGGCGCTAGCCGATCCCCCGCCACCCCCGCGCGTCCACGCCGCCCGGAACCGGAGCGTCCGGCTCGTACACCTCCCGGGTGAAGACGAACGACGCCACGTCGAGATGGCTCACCGTGCCGTCCTCCGGCTTCCGCACGACCCGCAGCGTCTCCCCGGCGTAATACCCGTCGAGCCCGATCCATGTTCCGTCCGGCCGCGCCAGGAAGCGCGAGTTCCGGCCCGCGCTGCCGTCCAGCTTGCCCAGCGAGAGGCCGCCGTCAGCCGTCAGACGCAGCCCGAAGGCGAGCGTGCCCCAGTACCAGGCCCCGGTCAGCTCCAGCAGCGCCGCATCCACATCGCCCTTTGCCAGCGGACGCCACGGCTCCGGAATACCCGGCTCCGCCTCGGCGACCAGGAGGGCGAGCTCCGCCGCCACCGCCCCGGTCGCAGGCCCCGACGTCGCGTTGGCCAGCGCCGCGGCCGACACACCATCGGTGACGTCCACCCACAGCGCAGCCACGTATCCCGGCAACGAACCGCCGTGCCCGATCAGTTCCCGCCCTCCGGCCCGGATCACCTGCACTCCGAGCCCGTACGTGCCGTCCCAGCTCCCGGCCTCCAGCGGCGCCGCAGGGACCCGCATCTCCCGTACCGAGTCCGCACTCAGCACCTGCTCGTCGCCCGCCAGCAGGAAGGCCCCGAACCGGCACAGGTCCCCGGCCGTCGACCACAGCTGCCCCGCGGGCGCCATCAGCCCCAGGTCCTCCACCGGTTCCGGAAGGAGTACGTCCGCCCAGGGGTGCACCGCCCAGCCCTCCGCATACGGCGCCTCGGGCTGCGCGCTCGTCCGGGTCAGCCCGAGCGGCTCCGTGATCTCCCGCCGCACGGCCTCCGCCCACGGCACCCCGCGCACCGCCTCGACCAGTGCGCCGAGCAGCGTGTAGCCGGGGTTGGAGTAGTGGAAGATCCGCCCGACCTCATGCGGACGCGCCACTTCCGCTCGTACGTCACCATCTCGTACGCCACCGTCTCGTACGTCACCGAGCACGTCGGCCAGGTCCGGGCGCAGCGTGCCGGGCGTCCGCTCCCACCAGGGGCCGGACGTCTCGGCCGCCAGCCCCGCGGTGTGACCGAGGAGCTGACGGATCATGACGTCTCCGGCGCCGGTGCCCGGCACGTGCTTCTCCAGCGGGTCCGCGAGGTCCAGCAGCCCCTCGTCGCGCAGGCGCATCACCAGCACCGCGGTGAACGTCTTGGTGATCGACCCGATCCGGTACTGGTCGTCCGGCCCGGGCGCCCGTCCGTCGACCTCCGTGCCGCGCACCCCGCTCCACACGAGCCGCCCGTCCCGCAGCACGGCCGCTGTCAGCGACGGTGCGCGGCCCTCGGCCTGGGCGGCGGCGACACGGCGGAGGAGGGAACGACGAGTGCTCGGAAGGAGGTCGGAAAACTCGTGCTCCGGGGTGGCGTTCGCAGAAGTGTTCATGCGACACAACTATCCCGGCTCCCTCCTGCCCGTCGAATGAGATCCGCGCGAGAGGATCACTCACGCTCCGCCAACTCCCTTCCCAGGAGCCCCTGTTCCTCCTCCGGCAACCACCGCCCCGCGTGCACCATCCGCAACGCCGACACCAGTCGCTCCCGGTCGGCCGCCGACCCCAGATCGCCGACGTACGCGGGCAGTACCAGCCCCAACGCCTTCAGCTCCGCCCTCGCACACCACCGCGCCACGAGGTCCGCCAGCACCCCGCCCGTATCGGCGGCCCCCTCCCGCAGCCCCTCCCGGATCGCGAACCGTACCCAGTCCCCGTACGGCCCGGCGGGCACGGCGTCGATGTGCGCCGCCGCCTGCTCCCAGTGCTCGCGCGCCCGGTCCCGATCGCCCAGGTCCCCGTACGACTTCGCCATGTTGAGGTGCAGCGACGGATAGAAGCCCGCGACCCTCGCGTCGCCGACCAGGTCCGCGCGCTCCAGGCACGCACGGTTCCAGCGCAACGTCTTCTCGGGGGACGGCTGCTGGCGGGCCAGATAGTGCGCGGCGACACAGGCGTCGTAGTCGTCGACGGCGCTCCCCCACGCCTGCTCGAAGAGCCGCCGCGCCTCGTCCGCACGCCCGTCCGCCTCGGCCCGCATCCCCCGTGCGCACAGCGCCACCACCGGATTCTCAGCGTCCACCGTCCTCGCCCCCGCTCTCTCCACTCGCGCACCGCACCGACTCACTCGTACTCCGCACCGGCTCGCCCGGGTCCCGCACCGGCATCACCAGCGTCGTGAAACTCCCCTGGTCCGCCGACCGCACCACCACCGGTTCCTGTGCCGAAGCGATCTCCAGCAGTACGTCCGGACCCACCGCGGCATCCAGCGCCTGGAGCAGCACCTCCACGTCGAACGCGATCCGCACCCCGGGCTCCGGCCCCGTGCACACCGCGCGCAGCTCGGCCGACCCGCACGGCCCCGCGCAGTGCAGCGCACCGCCCGGCCCGGTCCGCAGCACCACCGGCCCTCCCGCGCCCACCAGGAACTCCCTCAGCACCGCCCGCTCGACGATCACCCGGTGACGTACCTGCGACAGTCCTTCCAGCACCGTCCGGTACGCAGGGAACTCCCCTTCCCCGTACGGCGACAGTGCTCGCGGCTCCTCGGAAACCGCACCAATCCCCACCATCCGGACGCAGGCGCTCCGGCCGCCGCCGTCGGACCACCACTCCACCTCGTCGGCCCGCAGCGCCCACGCCCCCACCTCGCGCAGTTCGTCCGCGCGCACCAGCACGCGGTCCGGACCGCCGGTCGCCTCGGACGCCCGCAGCACCCGTACGACCAGCCGATACCGGTCCGTGGCGACCAGCCGCACCTCGCTCCCCTCGCACTCGACCAGTACGCAGCCGAGCACCGGGAACTCCTCGCGCACGGCCCCCGTGGCGACCGCCGAGAGCACCTGTCGCACCGCACTGGACAGTTCGGCACCGCCCAGCCGGACAGTGACAGGGCCTTCCCTCCCGCCCTCCTCATCCGGAGTCCAGACCTCCGGCAGCTCCCGCAGGATCTCCTCAATGAGCGCACCCGCGGCCCGCGCGGTGTCCCGCGTCCGCCGCGCATGCCCCTCCAGCACGGACCGGGCGTCCTCCGGCGGCCCGTCCAGCACGACCGTCGCGTCCACCAACGGCAGCCCCGCCTCCCGCAGCCGCCGCACCAGTACGGCCCGCGCGGTCTGCTCGGGCGCGTAGAACCGGTACCCGGTGCCGCCGTCCACCCGCGCGGGACGCAGCACCCCGCAGTCGTCGTAGAACCGCAGCGCACTCGGCGCCAGCCCCACCCTCCGGGCGAACACGCCGATGCTCAGCGACGCCCCACCGGCGTCGTCCTCCGCCTCACCCACAGGTCTCGTGTCCATGGCCGCGATTCTTGACCCTCAAGCCACCTGAAGGTCAAAACCCGCAGGTCAGAGGATGCCTGTCAGCGACCCCAGTCCCGTCGGCAGCAGTGGCGAGGCATGTCGAAGGTGGTGTTCTCCACAGGCATCAGGTCTGCGCCATGTCCACGAAGCGCGAGTAGTGGCCCTGGAAGGCCACCGTGATCGTCGCCGTAGGGCCGTTTCGGTGCTTGCCGACGATGATGTCCGCCTCGCCCGCTCGCGGCGACTCCTTCTCGTACGCGTCCTCGCGGTGCAACAGGATCACCATGTCCGCGTCCTGCTCGATCGAGCCGGATTCACGCAGGTCGGAGACCATCGGCTTCTTGTCCGTCCGCTGCTCGGGGCCACGGTTGAGCTGGGACAGCGCGATCACCGGCACCTCCAGCTCCTTGGCCAGCAGCTTCAGGTTTCGCGACATGTCCGAGACCTCCTGCTGGCGGCTCTCGCTGCGCTTGGAGCCGCCGGCCTGCATGAGCTGGAGGTAATCGATGATGACCAGCTTGATGTCCTGCCGCTGCTTGAGGCGACGGCACTTCGCGCGGATCTCCATCATGGAGAGGTTCGGGGAGTCGTCGATGAACAGCGGTGCGGCCGAGACGTCCGGCATCCGGCGGGCGAGCCGAGTCCAGTCGTCGTCCGTCATCGAACCCGAGCGCATGTGGTGCAGCGCCACCCGTGCCTCCGCCGACAGCAGACGCATCGCGATCTCGTTGCGGCCCATTTCGAGCGAGAAGATCACGCTGGCCATGTTGTTCTGAATCGAACAGGCACGGGCGAAGTCCAGCGCGAGAGTCGACTTGCCCATCGCGGGTCGAGCCGCGATGACGATCATCTGGCCCGGGTGCAGGCCGTTGGTCAGCGAGTCCAGGTCGGTGAAGCCCGTCGGCACACCCGACATCTGGCCGCTGCGGGAGCCGATCGCCTCGATCTCGTCGAGCGCGCCCTCCATGATGTCGCCGAGCGGCGCGTAGTCCTCGGACGTGCGCTGTTCGGTGACGGCGTAGATCTCGGCCTGCGCGGAGTTGACGATCTCGTCGACGTCGCCGTCGCCCGCGTATCCCATCTGCGTGATCTTCGTGCCCGCCTCGACGAGGCGGCGCAACACCGCCCGCTCGTGGACGATCTCCGCGTAGTACTCGGCGTTGGCCGCCGTCGGCACCGACTGCACGAGCGTGTGCAGGTACGGGGCGCCGCCGACCTTGGTGATCTCGCCGCGTTTGGTGAGCTCGGCGCTGACCGTGATCGGGTCGGCGGGCTCGCCCTTCGCGTACAGGTCGAGGATCGCCTGGAAGACGGTCTCGTGCGCGGGCTTGTAGAAGTCGTGGCCCTTGAGGACCTCGACGACGTCCGCGATGGCGTCCTTGGACAGCAGCATGCCGCCGAGCACCGACTGCTCCGCGTCCAGGTCCTGTGGGGGCACGCGCTCGAATCCGCTGCCTCCGCCGCCGTCCCAGCCGCCGCCCGCGTCGGAGCCGCGGTCGTGCCGGTCGTCCCGTCCGCGTCCGCCGTCGCCGTTCCGCTTACGGGCGGGCAGACGGTCACCCGGACCGCTGTCGGCCCAGGGGTCGTCCAAGGGCTCGGAAATCGTCACCGGGCCCACCTCCTCCCGTCCGCTCCGCGGACCTCGCTGTGCCACTCTTTCTTACGGCACAGCTCCGACAAATGAGACGCCCGACTTCCGCTTCCGGCAGATCGTGTACGGCAAGATTCCCGGCGGTTCCCGGGACCTGCATCCGGCCGGAAGACAGGGCGGGCGCCGGTCCACGGTAGGCCCGTCGGCACCGTCAGCCAATCTGGTTATCCACAGGGCCTGTGAGAAAGTCGGCCATCGCTGTGGAGAACTTGCCCGAACCTGTGCACGGAGCGGGGGACAGTGCTGTGGACAAGTTCACAGCACTTCCGTGGTCACCCATCTGACCTGCGAAAACACCGTCCACCGGCTGTGGGGGAGAAAAACTTTCTCCCGCAGGCCAAGATCACTTCAAACGGCGCACACCGCAGGCCGGACAACGGCGATCGGTAAGGGTCCCAAAGCCATTGCATCTCTTACCTGTGGAAGATTAGATTGAGGCCATGACACAGGCTCCCTCGGCACCGAAAGCAGGCCGCCGTCGGCACGACCGCGAGATCGTCGCGCTCGCCCTGCCCGCCTTCGGCGCACTCGTCGCCGAGCCCCTCTTCCTGATGGCCGACAGCGCCATCGTCGGCCACCTCGGAACCCCCCAGCTGGCCGGGCTCGGCATCGCCTCGGCACTGCTCACCACCGCGGTGAGCATCTTCGTGTTCCTCGCGTACGCGACCACCGCAGCCGTCTCCCGGAGGGTCGGCGCGGGCGACCTCGCCGCCGCCATCCGCCAGGGCATGGACGGCATCTGGCTGGCCCTCCTCCTGGGCGCGGTCGTCATCGCCGCCGTCCTGCCGGGCGCACCCGGCCTGGTCGACCTCTTCGGCGCCTCCGACACGGCCGCCCCCTACGCCGTCACGTACCTGCGCATCTCCAGCCTCGGCATCCCCGCGATGCTCGTCGTGCTGGCCGCTACCGGCGTCCTGCGCGGCCTCCAGGACACGAAGACGCCGCTGTACGTCGCCATCGGCGGCTTCGTCGCCAACGGCATCCTCAACGTGCTCCTCGTCTACGGCTTCGGGCTCGGCATCGCCGGTTCGGCCTGGGGAACCGTGGCCGCGCAATGGGCCATGGCCGCCGTCTACCTCGTGGTCGTCGTCCGCGGCGCCCGGCGGCACGGGGCCTCCCTGCGACCGGACGCCGCCGGAATCAGGGCCTCAGCCCAGGCCGGAGCACCCCTCCTCGTCCGTACGCTGTCGCTGCGCGCGGTACTGATGATCGCGACGGCCGTCGCCGCCCGCCTCGGCGACGCGGACGTGGCAGCGCACCAGATCATCCTGACCCTGTGGAGCCTGCTCGCCTTCGCCCTGGACGCCATCGCCATCGCGGGACAGTCCATCATCGGCCGCTACCTGGGCGCGGGCGACGAAGATGGCGCACGGGCCGCCTGCCGTCGGATGGTGGAGTGGGGAATCGCGGCCGGTGTGGTGCTCGGCATCCTGGTCGTGCTGTCCCGCCCCCTGTTCGTCCCCCTCTTCACCAGCGACCAGGTCGTACGGGACATCCTGCTGCCCGCTCTTCTGGTGGTGGCGGTCAGCCAGCCGATCTCGGGCGTGGTCTTCGTGCTCGACGGCGTACTGATGGGCGCGGGCGACGGCCCGTACCTGGCATGGGCGATGCTGGCCACGCTCGCGGTGTTCGCCCCGGTGGCACTGCTGGTGCCGAAACTGGGCGGCGGTCTGACGGCGCTGTGGTGGGCGATGGTCCTGATGATGGTGGTGCGGATGGCCACCTTGTGGTGGCGGACCCGCTCGGGCCGCTGGATCGTCACGGGCGCCACGCGCTGACGCGCCACCGCATGTTTCACGTGAAACATCCTGAGCCGGATGCTCCGGTGAAGCCCTCCCGTTTCACGTGAAATATCCGCCCATGCAAAAGGGCCGCACCCCCGAGGGAATGCGGCCCTTCCTCATGCTCAGACCTTCTCAGGCCGGGGCGTGCTGCACTCAGGCAGCGACGACCTCGACGCCGAGCTTCGCGGCCACGTCAGCGTGCAGACGCACGGAGACCTGGTACGAACCAAGGGTCTTGATCGGGGAGCCCAGCTCGACGCTGCGCTTGTCGACCTTCGGACCACCGGCGGCGACGATCGCGGCAGCGACGTCGGCGGGGGTCACGGAGCCGAAGAGACGGCCCGCGTCGCCGGAGCGAACGGACAGGCTGACCTTCGTGCCCTCAAGCTTGGCCTTGACTTCGTTGGCCTGCTCGATGGTCGCGATCTCGTGGATCTTGCGGGCGCGGCGGATCTGCGCCACGTCCTTCTCGCCACCCTTGGTCCAGCGCAGCGCGAAGCCACGGGGAACCAGGTAGTTGCGAGCGTAGCCGTCCTTGACGTCGACGACGTCGCCAGCGGTACCGAGGCCGGAGACCTCGTGGGTCAGGATGATCTTCATTTTTCGGTCACCCTTTCCTTATCGCGCGGTGGACGTGTAGGGCAGCAGCGCCATCTCACGGCTGTTCTTGACGGCCGTGGCGACGTCACGCTGGTGCTGCGTGCAGTTGCCGGTAACGCGGCGGGCACGGATCTTGCCGCGGTCGGAAATGAACTTCCGCAGCATGTTCGTGTCCTTGTAGTCCACGTACTGGGTCTTGTCCTTGCAGAACGCGCAGACCTTCTTCTTAGGCTTGCGCACAGGCGGCTTCGCCATGGTGTTTCTCCTGTGTGATCAAGAAGTGGGTGGTACGAGCTGCCCTAGAAGGGAGGCTCGTCCGAGTAGCCACCGCCGCCGCCGGAGCCGGAGTTGCCGGAGTTTCCACCCCAGCCACCCCCGCCCTGCGGCGGCTGCCCACCGGCCGGCGCGCTGGACGCCCAGGGGTCGTCGGAGGGAGCTCCGCCGCCCTGCTGGCCGCCACCGGAGCCTCCGCCCCAGTTGCCGCCGCCGCCACCCTGCTGGCCACCGCCGCCGAATCCGCCGCCGCCACCCTGGCCGCCACGGCCGGAGGTCTTGGTGACCTTGGCCGTCGCGGTCTTGAGGCTGGGGCCGACTTCCTCGACGTCCAGTTCGTAGACCGTGCGCTTGATGCCCTCACGGTCCTCGTAGGACCGCTGCTTCAGCCGGCCCTGCACGATGACGCGCATGCCTCGCTGGAGCGACTCCGCGACGTTCTCCGCCGCCTGACGCCAGACCGAGCAGGTGAGGAACAGGCCATCGCCGTCCTTCCACTCATTGGTCTGCTTGTCGAAGATGCGGGGAGTGGACGCGACACGGAACTTCGCGACCGCCGCACCGGACGGGGTGAAGCGCAGCTCGGGGTCGTCGACGAGATTGCCGACGACCGTGATGACGGTCTCGCCTGCCATGGGTGAACCTCTCGGCGGGGATTGCTGCGGAAAGCTGTGGTGCTGCTGGTGGGGTGCTACTCGATCCCGATTACCGCTGAACCGAAGTTCAGTGGGTCTCGGGGCGGAGGACCTTGGTCCGGAGGACCGACTCGTTCAGGTTCATCTGTCGGTCGAGCTCCTTGACGACCGCAGGCTCGGCCTGAAGGTCGATGACCGAGTAGATGCCCTCGGGCTTCTTCTTGATCTCGTAGGACAGACGACGACGGCCCCAGGTGTCGACCTTCTCGACCTTTCCGTTGCCCTCACGGACGACGGAGAGGAAGTTCTCGATCAGGGGGGCGACAGCGCGCTCCTCCAGATCGGGGTCGAGGATGACCATCACTTCGTAGTGACGCATGTGGAACCCACCTCCTTTGGACTCAGCGGCCACGGTCGTTCCGTGGCAGGAGGGTCGTGATGCGTACGCAACGGTATCGGCTGCCACTGACAATCCCGCGGGAAAAGTCCCACGGAGACGTTTAGGGCAGGGGTGACACCGGTGCAGACCGTCCAGAGTACCCGTAGAGAGGCTTCCGGTTGAAATCGGGCCCCGAGTGGCCGCAATCTGTACACATCGGGTGTGAGCGGCGTTACAGTGCGCCGCCTTCTGCCAGGAGGTGCCTCATGGCACAGGCAATGCGTCGTGTCCCTTCCCCCAGCCCCTCGCTCTTCGCGACCGACGGGAAGTCCCATCCGCTCCAGGACACCCTGATGGGGGTGACGCTGGTGCTGGGAGCGCTGGCCCTGGTGACGGCGATGTTCCACAACCTGCACCTGCTGTCCTCGTGGGCCGGACTCGTCGGCATCGTCACGGGCGGCTACGGCCAGTTCATCTCGGAGACCACCCGCGAGCGCTTCCTGCTCATCCTCGGGCTGGGCGCCTCGGCGCTCGGTTTCTTCCTCGGGATGGCGCACGGCGGACTCTTCGGCGGCGTACTGGGCTGATCCCGGCGGCGAATTCGGCCAGGCAGGGCCGGACGGGGCGCTCCATCGGCCCAGTAGGCTTCGGCGCGAGAGCCGGAGCCCCTGACCCCATGGGGACACACCTGCCGAGGAGCGCCCCGCATGACGAGCCTGACCCTTCGGACCATCACCCGAGAGCAGCATCTGGCGTACATCCAGAGCCTGCCCGCGGCAAGCCACATGCAGGTCCCGGCGTGGGCCGACGTGAAGGCTGAATGGCGCTCGGAGAGCCTGGGCTGGATCGACAGCCGTACCGGCGAGCTGGTCGGCGCCGGCCTGGTGCTGTACCGCCAACTTCCCAAGATCAAGCGCTACTTGGCCTACCTTCCCGAGGGCCCGGTCATCAACTGGTACGCCCCGAACCTGGACGACTGGCTCCAGCCGATGCTGGCGCACCTCAAGCAGCAGGGCGCCTTCTCCGTGAAGATGGGCCCCCCGGTCGTCATCCGCCGGTGGAACGCCGCAGCCATCAAGTCGGGCATCCAGGACCCGGACGTGAAGCGCCTGCGCGACGTCGAGGCCACCCACATCGAGCCGCGTGCCTTCGAAGTGGCGGACCGCCTGCGCAAGATGGGCTGGCAGCAGGGCGAGGACGACGGCGCCGGTTTCGGTGACGCGCAGCCCCGCTACGTCTTCCAGGTCCCGCTCGCGAACCGCTCGCTCGAAGACGTCCACAAGGGCTTCAACCAGCTCTGGCGCCGCAACATCAAGAAGGCCGAGAAGGCCGGTGTCGAGGTCGTCCAAGGCGGTTACCAGGACTTGGCCGAATGGCAGCGGCTGTACGAGATCACGGCGGTCCGCGACCACTTCCGGCCCCGCCCCCTGGCGTACTTCCAGCGCATGTGGTCGGCCCTCAACACCGAGGACCCCAACCGGATGCGGCTGTACTTCGCCCGCCACAACGGGGTCAACCTCTCCGCAGCGACGATGCTCGTCGTCGGCGGTCACGTCTGGTACTCCTACGGCGCCTCCGACAACATCGGCCGCGAGGTGCGCCCGTCCAACGCCATGCAGTGGCGGATGCTCCGGGACGCCTACGCGATGGGCGCCTCGGTCTACGACCTGCGCGGCATCTCGGACTCGCTGGACGAGACGGACCACCTCTTCGGCCTGATCCAGTTCAAGGTGGGCACGGGCGGCGAGGCCGCCCAGTACCTCGGCGAGTGGGACTTCCCGCTCAACAAGCTGCTCCACAAGGCGCTCGACGTCTACATGTCGCGCCGCTGATCTCCGGGCTCCTGCCGTCCGGGGTTCTGACGCCCGGGCTCCTGATGTCCGGGCCTCCGCGGCCCTCGTACGTTTCATACCTCTGATACACCGCAGCAACAGGAAAGGTTCCGGACCGGCTCATGGCGCTCACTCTCTCCGTCGACACCGCGCGCTGGCGGGCGCACCAGAAGTCCGTGATCGAGCAGTTCCCGGGCCTGGTTCCGGTCTGCAAGGGCAATGGCTACGGCTTCGGGCACGAGCGTCTCGCGGAGGAGGTGACGCGCTTCAGCTCGGACATCCTCGCCGTCGGGACGACGTACGAGGCGGCCCGGATCAAGGACTGGTTCAGCGGCGACCTGCTGGTGCTGACCCCGTTCCGGCGGGGCGAGGAGCCGGTGCCGCTGCCCGACCGGGTCATCCGTTCGGTGTCGTCCGTGGACGGGGTGCACGCCCTGGTGGGCGCCCGGGTCGTCATCGAGTGCATGAGCTCGATGAAGCGCCACGGCGTCAAGGAGTCCGAACTCGCGCAGTTGCACGCCGCGATCGAGGACGTACGCCTCGAAGGATTTGCGCTGCATCTTCCGCTGGACCGCACGGACGGGTCCGACGCGGTCGAAGAGGTCATCACGTGGATGGACCGCCTGCGTGCCGCCCGGCTGCCGCTGCACACCATGTTCGTCAGCCACCTCAAGGCGGAAGAGCAGGCACGGCTTCAGCAGCAGTTCCCGCAGACGCGGTTCCGGGCTCGGATCGGCACCCGGCTGTGGCTGGGCGACCATGACGCGACGGAGTACCGGGGCTCCGTGCTGGACGTCACGGCGGTGTCCAAGGGCGACAGGTTCGGCTACCGGCAGCAGAAGGTGGCGTCCGACGGCTGGCTGGTGGTCGTCGCGGGCGGCACCTCGCACGGGGTGGGCCTGGAGGCCCCGAAGGCGCTGCACGGCATGATGCCCCGCGCCAAGGGCGTGGCGCGGGCCGGACTGGCGACGGTGAACCGGAACCTGTCGCCGTTCGTCTGGGCGGGCAAGCAGCGCTGGTTCGCGGAGCCGCCGCACATGCAGGTGTCGATCCTGTTCGTACCGTCCGATGCGACGGAGCCGAAGGTGGGCGACGAACTGGTGGCCCACCTGCGGCACACCACGACGCAGTTCGACCGTCTGATGGACCGCTGAGACGTTCCTGAGCAGACCTCGACGGCCGGTGTTTCACGTGAAACACCGGCCGTTTCACGTGAAACATGGCAGTCAGTCGGTGGCGGTCGTCCCGCCCTGACGCATCCCCCAGTGCACGCGCGGCCCCTGGACCTGCTGCGCCTCGCGCCGGCCCGGAACCGCGGCACGGCCGAAGGCGAAGACGTCGGGGGCCCGGTCGAGCACGCCCCCGGAGGGGTCGTCGGAGCCGTCGCGCCGCACCACATCGCGCTCGGGCAGCAGGATGTCGCGGACGATGACCGCGCAGAGGTACAGCGTGCCGACCAGGTGCAGCGCGATCGCCAGGTGGTAGCCGTCGGTGGGCAGGCCCTGGTGCTTGTCGCCGCTGGTCGTGTAGGCGAGGTACATCCAGATCCCCAGGAAGTACATGACCTCGCACGCCTGCCAGATGAGGAAGTGCCGCCAGCGCGGCAGGGCGAGCGCGGCGAGGGGGATGAGCCACAGGACGTACTGCGGCGAATAGACCTTGTTGGTGAGGATGAACGCGGCGACGACCAGGAAGGCCAGCTGGGCGAAGCGCGGCCGCCGGGGGGCAGTGAGCGTGAGCCAGGCGATTCCGGCGCACGCCAGCACCATCAGCACGATGGCGTACGTGTTGACCTGCTCGTGCTTGAGCGAGATACCGGTGCTCTGATTGATGATCAGCCAGAACGAGCCGAAGTCGACCTCCCTCTCCTGGCTGAAGCTGTAGAACTTCTTCCATCCCTGGGGCGCCGCCAGCATGACGGGCAGGTTCACGAGCAGCCATGAGGCCGCCGTGCCGAGCAGTGCCGCCCCGAATTCACGCCATTTCCCGGCCCGCAGACAGACCAGGAACAGCGGTCCCAGCAGCAGTACGGGATAGAGCTTGGCCGCGGTGGCGAGCCCGATGAGGATGCCGAACGCCAGCGACCGGCCCCGCGACCACATCAGCATGCCCGCTGCGGTGAGGGCGATGGCGAAGAGGTCCCAGTTGATGGTCGCGGTGAGCGCGAAGGCGGGCGCGAGGGCCACGAGGAGCCCGTCCCAGGGACGCCTGCGATGCGTACGGGCGACACAGACCGCAATGACGACGGCGCAGACCATCAGCATGGCGCAGTTGACGATCCAGTAGATCTGCTCGCGGTACTGGAGCGTCCCGCCGGCCGGGGTGAACCAGGAGGCGACTTCCATGAAGAGGCCCGTGAGCACCGGATATTCGAGGAAGTCCATGTCCCCGGAGAGCCGGTCGAAATAGGGCAACAGGTCTTCCGAGAAACCCCGCCCGACGAACAGGTGGGGGATGTCGGAGTAGCAGGCGTGCGTGTACTGGGAGCTGGCGCCCTGGAACCAGGCCCAGTTGTAGCAGGGCAGTTTCTGCACCATGCCGAGTGCGAACATGCCGATCATCGCGAGCGCGACGACCCGCACCGGGCCGAACCGGCTGCCGCCGAGCCGGGCCCACCGGCCGATGGGTCCGCCGATGAGCTCACTGCCCGCGGAGGCGACGTCGTCCTGCCGCGTGGGTGGTACGGGCCGGTCCTCGTGCACGCTCGTCATGCGGGACATCCTGCCGTACGGGGCTGTGCACGACGGGACGCACGGCACAGGCCCCCTCCCAGCCCGTGCGGGACGGCCTCCCGGCCCGGGGCACGACGGAGGGCCGCCGCACCGTACTGCTCGGTACGACGGCCCTCCTGGGCGGGGCTCTACTCGCTACGGGTCAGGGCCGGGGGCTTGCCGGGAGCCGGGTCATCCGAAGATGCCGCCGTTGCCATTGCCACCGTTTCCGTTGCCGTTGCCCCCGTCCTGACCGCTGATGTCACCACCGGGCGGCTGGGTTTCCTCCGGCGGGCGGCCGGGGTCGCCGCCGCCGTCCGCGCCGCCGTTGTTGTTCCCTGTGTTGTTCCCGCCGCCGTCCTGGCCCTGCTTGCATTCCCAGTCCCAGATGTCGCACTCCTCGCCGCCCTGGCCGGGCGGCTTCGGGGGCTTGGTCTGGGCCGGGGGCGACACGGGCGGCGTCGTCTCGGCCGGAGCCGATTCCTCGGGCGATTCCTCGGCCACCTCGGTCGGCGTGGGCTCCGGGCTCTTGGCACCGCCGCCCCAGACCGTCTCGCCGATGGGCTCGGGGACGGGGAACTTCGAGCCCGTGTCCTTCTCCCCGACCATGTAGTCGTGCCAGATCTGGGAGGGGAAGGACGCTCCGTGGATCTTCTCCTCGCCGCCTGTGCCGAACATCTCCAGGAAGGCGCGGTTCTTGTTCTCCGCGTTGTCGTCCAGTCGGTACATGTCGATGGCCGTCGACAGCTCCGGTGTGTAGCCCACGAACCACGCGGACTTGTTGCCGTCGGTGGTGCCGGTCTTACCGGCGACCTCACGACCGGGGATCCTCGCGTTGGAGCCGGTGCCCTTCTCGACGACGTTCTTCAGCACCTCGGTGACGTTGTTGGCCACGTTGGCGGGGATCGCTCCGGATTTGGACTTCTTCTCGTGCTTCCAGAAAGGCTGTCCCTTGTACTTCACCTCCTTCACGGAGTACGGCTCGTTCTGCTCGCCGCTGGCCGCGAAAGTGGCGTACGCACCGGCCATGCGAATGGCACTCGGGTCGGAGATGCCGATGGAGAACGACGGGTTCTCGCCCTTGGCGAGACTGGAGTCCAGAAGCCCCGCCGCCTTCGCCGTTTCCCGGACCTGCTTGATGCCCACGTCCATGCCGAGCTGCACATAGGGAGAGTTGGCTGAGACGCGCATCGCCTCGCGGAGGTCGATGTTGCCGTAGGACTCCTGACCGTCGTTGGTCTGGAGCCACTCCAGGCCCTTCTCGTTCTGCCAGACGTCCCCGTTGTACTGCTTGATCTTCAGCTTGTTGTCGCCGTTGTACACGCTCTTCGGGGAGACCGGGGTGCGCAGGGAACCGCCCTGCTCCTTGGGTCCTTCCGGGTCGCGCTTGCCGTGCTGCATGGCAGCGGCCAGCACAAACGGCTTGAAGGTCGAGCCGACCTGGGCACCCGTCTGGTCAGCGTTGTTGGTGAAGTGCTTCGTCGCGTCGTTGCCGCCGTAGACGGCGACGATCGCCCCGTTCTTGGGGTCGACCGAGGCACCGCCGAACTGGACGTGGGTGTCGGTCTTGGGGCGGTCACCGGGCTTGATCTTCTTGTCGTAGACCTTCTTCACGGCCTTCTCCAGCCGTGCCACCTTGTCCTTGTTGAAGGTGGTGTAGATCCGATATCCGCCCTCGGACAGCTTCTTGGCGTCGATGCCCCGGTCGTTGTTGTTGATGAAGTTGGCCTTGGCCAAGTCGACCAAGTAGCCGATCTGGCCGCTCAGCTGGGCGTTCTTCTTGGGCTGCTTGACCTTCGGGAAGGTCGGATACTTGGCCCGCTCCGCCTTGGTGAGGTGCCCGTCATTCACCTCTTCGTTCAGGATCCAACCCCACCGCTCCTCGGCTCGCTTGCGGTTCTTCTCCGGGGTGGCCTCCGGGTCAATGGCCTCGGCACCCGCCGGGTCGAAGTACGTCGCACCCTTGAGTACGGCGGCCAGGAAGGCACACTCGCTCGGGTTGAGCTTGTCGGCGTCCTTGTCGAAGTACGCGCGGGAAGCGGCCTGAAGCCCGTAGGCGCCCCGCCCGTAGTACGAGACATTGAGGTAGCCGGCCATGATCTTCTCTTTGTCGACCTCGCTCCCCACCTTGATGGAGATCAGGAGTTCCTTGACCTTGCGGCCCAGGGTCTGCTCCTGGCCGAGCATCGAGTTCTTGACGTACTGCTGGGTGATCGTCGACCCGCCCTGGGTGTTCCCGCCCTTGGCCATGTTGACGACGGCACGCAGGATGCCCATGGGGTCGACGCCCGGGTCCTCGTTGAAGGACTTGTTCTCCGCAGAGATCACCGCGGTTCGCATGGCCGCAGGGATCTCGTCGTAGGCCAGTTCCTGGCGGTTGAACTCACCACCGGTGGCGACCATCTGCTTGCCGTCGTCCCAGTAGTACACGTTGTTCTGCGCCTTGGCGGCCGCGTGCACCTCCGGCATGCCCACCATGGCGTACGCGATGCTGCCCGCCGCCATGACCGCACCGACGAAGCCGATGCACAGCCCCGTCACCTGCTTCCACGACGGGACGAACCGCTGCCACCCGTACTTCGTGGACCGCGGGTAATCGATGAACCTCTTCTTCCTCGGCGGCTGCCCGCCCCTTCCACGGCCGGGACCCTCGTGGTCGCCCCGGCCGCCTCCACCTCCACGGCGGCCACCGCCGCCGCCTCCGCCCCGCTGGGCGGCCCTGCGGGCTTCGGCCCTTCCTCCGTACTGCGGTTCCTGCCCGTACGCACCAGACGGCGACCCGACGGCAGAGCCACGGGACGGCGGGGCCGCGCGGCGGCCTGAAGGTTGCTGGGCGGCTTTCCTGGCCGCGGCACGACCGCCACCTTGCGGCTGCGGAGGCTTGCGACGGTGCTCGCTCATCGAACGACTACTCCTCGGGCAGGCGAGTTCGCCTGGAAGCGGCAGCTGAGTTCCGGTCCCCCCCGAAATGCGAACGAGCCTTCCCACAGGCTCGTTCTTGCTCCTCCCGGAAACACGACGCCCCCTTGCGTCACGCGGCTCCCGGTGTTTTGCATGCCGCACAGACTACGCACGCTCAAAACCGCCTCAGTGCCGATGTTCACCCCAAATCAGGCAAGTTGCTTCCCACGAATTGATGATGTGACGCCGTTCACCATGACTGGCCTTGTCGCAAGCGGACGGCCGTTCTATCGTCTGGATGTATCGACTCGATACATCGGCCCGGCATAAGTTCGGCATAAGTGCAGGACAGCGGCTGGGACTTCACGGCAGCGACAGGGAGGCGAAGGGTGAGCAGACGCTCCGGCATCCTCGAATTCGCCGTACTCGGTCTGCTCCGCGAGTCCCCGATGCACGGGTACGAACTGCGCAAGAGGCTCAACACCTCGCTGGGCGTCTTCCGTGCCTTCAGCTACGGCACGCTCTACCCGTGCCTCAAGTCGCTGGTCGCGCACGGCTGGTTGATCGAGGAGCCGGGCAGCGCCCCCGAGGACGCGCTCGCCGCCACGCTCGCCGGACGACGGGCCAAGATCGTCTACCGGCTTACGGCGGAGGGCAAGGAGCACTTCGAGGAGCTGCTCTCCCACACCGGCCCCGACTCCTGGGAGGACGAGCACTTCGCAGCTCGCTTCGCCTTCTTCGGGCAGACGGAGCGTGAGGTGCGGATGCGCGTCCTCGAAGGGCGCCGCAGCCGTCTTGAGGAGCGCCTGGAGAAGATGCGGGCCTCGCTGGCCCGCACCCGGGAGCGCCTGGACGACTACACCCTCGAACTCCAGCGGCACGGAATGGAGTCCGTGGAGCGCGAGGTGCGCTGGCTGAACGAGCTCATCGAGAGCGAGCGCGTGGGCCGGGACCAACTCCGGTCCGAGGACGTCGGCACAGCCGGCGTTGACCGCACGGTCGACGACGGACGAATGGTCAGTGACGACTGCTCGGCCGACGACCGCACATCAGGTGACAAGGGCGGCCTGCCCCGGCACAGGGGTACCACCCCGCCGGATACGCCCGACGACACCGCCAACTGAGGTCCTGCACTCCGCAGGTCTCGTACAGAACACACAGGGAGCAACCGTCAATGGGTTCCGTTCGCGTAGCCATCGTCGGCGTGGGCAACTGCTCTGCGTCGCTGGTCCAGGGCGTCGAGTACTACAAGGACGCTGACCCGGACGCTCGCGTGCCCGGTCTGATGCACGTCCAGTTCGGCGACTACCACGTCAAGGACGTGGAGTTCGTGGCCGCCTTCGACGTCGACGCCAAGAAGGTCGGACTGGACCTCGCGGACGCCATCGGCGCCAGCGAGAACAACACCATCAAGATCTGCGACGTGCCGCCCACCGGCGTCACCGTCCAGCGCGGCCACACCCTCGACGGCCTGGGCAAGTACTACCGCCTGACCATCGAGGAGTCCGCGGAGAAGCCGGTCGACGTCGTCCAGGCTCTGAAGGACGCCCAGGTCGACGTCCTGGTCTGCTACCTCCCGGTCGGCTCCGAGGACGCGGCGAAGTTCTACGCCCAGTGCGCCATCGACGCCAAGGTCGCCTTCGTCAACGCCCTCCCGGTCTTCATCGCCGGTACCAAGGAGTGGGCGGACAAGTTCACCGAGGCGGGCGTCCCGATCGTCGGCGACGACATCAAGTCGCAGGTCGGCGCCACCATCACGCACCGCGTCATGGCCAAGCTGTTCGAAGACCGCGGTGTGCGCCTGGAGCGCACCATGCAGCTGAACGTCGGCGGCAACATGGACTTCAAGAACATGCTGGAGCGCGACCGCCTGGAGTCCAAGAAGGTCTCCAAGACGCAGGCCGTCACCTCGCAGATCCGCGACCGCGAGCTCGGCGAGAACAACGTCCACATCGGCCCCTCCGACTACGTGGCCTGGCTGGACGACCGCAAGTGGGCGTACGTCCGCCTTGAGGGCCGTGCCTTCGGTGACGTCCCGCTGAACCTTGAGTACAAGCTCGAAGTGTGGGACTCCCCGAACTCCGCGGGCGTCATCATCGACGCGGTGCGCGCGGCGAAGATCGCGAAGGACCGCGGCATCGGCGGCCCGATCCTCTCCGCTTCCTCGTACTTCATGAAGTCCCCGCCGGTGCAGTACTTCGACGACGAGGCATACGCCAACGTCGAGAAGTTCATCAAGGGCGAGGTCGAGCGCTAAGCGCCGCCACCGTCGACGAGGAGGGGCCCCGGGCAACAACTTGCCCGGGGCCCCTCCTCGTCCCGCCGTGTGTGACTCTTGCTCGCATGTCCGTCGTACGTGATCTGCGGGTGCTGCTGTGCCTGCCCGACTTCCGGCGCCTGCTGAGCGTGCGGCTGCTCTCCCAGTCCGCAGACGGCGTCTACCAGGTCGCCCTCGCCGCGTACGTCGTCTTCTCCCCGGAGAAACAGACCTCGCCCGCCGCCATCGCCTCCGCCATGGCGGTGCTGCTCCTGCCCTACTCGGTCGTCGGCCCCTTCGCGGGCGTCCTCCTCGACCGCTGGAGCCGCCGTCAGGTCTTCCTGTACGGCAATGTGCTGCGCGCCGTGCTCGCCGCCTGCACCGCCCTGCTGATCATCGGGTCGGCACCGGACTGGATCTTCTACGCCTCCGCCCTGTCGGTCACGGCCGTCAACCGCTTCGTCCTGTCCGGGCTCTCGGCCGCCCTGCCCCGCGTCGTCGACGCCGACCGTCTGGTCATCGCCAACTCGCTCTCGCCGACCGCGGGGACCCTCGCCGCCACTCTCGGCGGCGGACTCGCCTTCGGCGTACGGCTGCTGGGCTCAGAATCCGACGCCGTGGTCGTCCTGCTCGGCGCGCTGCTCTACCTCTGTTCTGCGCTGGCCTCGCTGCGCATGAGCCGGGAACTGCTCGGGCCGGAACCCGAACTCCGACAGCCCCGGCTGGGCGCCGCGCTCGCCTCCACCGCGTACGGGCTGCGCGACGGCCTGCGGCACCTGGCCGCGCAACGGTCCGCCGCCCGCGCCCTGGCCTCGATGACCGTGTTGCGCTTCTGCTTCGGCGCGCTGACCGTAACGGTCCTGATGCTGTGCCGGTACGCCTGGACCGAGGGGCCCCCGCGCGCCGGCGGTGCGGACGGCCTGGCCCTGCTCGGCCTGGCCGCGGGCCTCTCCGGGGCGGGCTTCTTCACGGCCGCCGTACTCACCCCCTGGGCGGCGAAGCAGTGGGGTCCGTACGGCTGGATGGCCGTGTGCACCGCGTCGGCCGCCGTCCTCGTACCGGCATTGTGGCTGCCGTTCACGCCCGTACCCGTGCTGATCGGCGCATTCGTCCTGGGTCTCACCACCCAGGGGCCGAAGATCGCAACCGACACGGTCGTGCAGTCCTCGGTGGACGACGCCTATCGCGGCCGGGTCTTCTCGCTCTACGACGTGCTCTTCAACGTCGCCTTCGTCGGCGCCGCCGCGACGGCAGCCCTGATCCTGCCGGTGGACGGGCGCTCGACGGCCCTGGTCCTCGGCGTCGCGGTGCTGTACGCGGGGGTGGCGGCGGCACTGTTCCGCTGGAACCGGCAGAAGGAAAGCGGGTGATGTTTCACGTGAAACATCGCTCGCTGTTTCACGTGAAACATCACCCGCACCGTGCGGGGCCGGGCCGATGTTTCACGTGAAACATCGGCCCGGCCAACAGCCGCTCAGACCTGCTGGGCCCACCACTCCTTGAGGGCGGCAACCGCCTCCTCGTGTGCCATCGGCCCGTTCTCCAGCCGCAGTTCGAGCAGGAACTTGTAAGCCTGACCAATCGCGGGACCGGGGCTGATGCCCAGGATCTCCATGATCTGATTGCCGTCCAGGTCGGGCCGGATCGAGTCCAGCTCCTCCTGCTCCTGGAGCTCCGCAATGCGCTCCTCCAGCCCGTCATACGCCCGGGAGAGCGCCGCGGCCTTCCGCTTGTTGCGGGTGGTGCAGTCCGAGCGGGTCAGCTTGTGCAGCCGGTCCACGAGGGGGCCTGCGTCCCGGACGTAACGGCGGACGGCCGAGTCGGTCCACTCGCCTGTGCCGTAGCCGTGGAAGCGCAGATGCAGCTCCACCAGCTTCGACACGTCCTTGATCATGTCGTTGGAGTACTTCAGCGCCGTCATGCGCTTCTTGGTCATCTTCGCGCCGACCACCTCGTGGTGGTGGAAGGAGACCCGTCCGTCCTTCTCGAAGCGGCGGGTGCGCGGCTTGCCGATGTCATGCAGCAGCGCGGCCAGTCGCAGCACCAGGTCCGGGCCGTTCTCCTCCAGGTCGATGGCCTGCTGGAGAACGATCAGGGAGTGCTCGTAGACGTCCTTGTGCCGGTGGTGCTCGTCACTTTCCAGCCGCAGCGCGGGAAGCTCGGGCAGCACGTGCGCGGCGAGCCCGGTGTCGACCAGCAGCGAGAGACCCTTGGCCGGGTGCGCGGAGAGCAGCAGCTTGTTGAGCTCGTCACGCACCCGCTCGGCGGAGACGATCTCGATACGCTCGGACATGGCGGTCATCGCCGCGACGACCTCGGGGGCGACCTCGAAGTCGAGCTGTGCGGCGAACCGGGCGGCGCGCAGCATCCGCAGCGGGTCGTCAGAGAAGGAGTCCTCCGGGGTACCCGGGGTGCGCAGCACCTTGGCCGACAGGTCCTCCAGACCGCCGTGAGGGTCGATGAACTCCTTCTCCGGCAGCGCGACGGCCATCGCGTTCACCGTGAAGTCGCGGCGGACGAGATCCTCCTCAATGGAGTCGCCGTAGGACACCTCGGGCTTGCGCGAGGTCCTGTCGTACGCCTCGGAGCGGTACGTGGTGACCTCGATCAAATACCCGTCCTTCTGCGACCCGACGGTCCCGAAGGCGATCCCCACCTCCCACACGGCGTCCGCCCACGGCCGGACGATCTTCAGTACGTCCTCGGGGCGGGCATCGGTGGTGAAGTCCAGGTCGTTGCCGAGCCGGCCCAGGAGCGCGTCCCGGACCGAACCCCCGACCAGGGCGAGACGGAAGCCCGCCTCCTGGAAACGGCGGGCGAGGTCGTCGGCGACGGGTGAGACCCGCAGCAGTTCGCTGACTGCGCGGCGCTGCACCTGGCTCAGGGCGTTGGGGTGGTCTTCGTTGGCGTTCGGCACAACAGAAAAGGGTACGTGGCCCCGCCGGGCGGAGTGTCATCGTTTTTCCGGGCCCTGAGAGACTCTTGCGATCACGTGGCGCAGTCCGCGGCACTTCGGTGCTGCGCGCATCGTTACCATGCGTGGACGCAGCAACCGGGCAACCATCAACGGCAGCCAACGACAAGGGACGGGCGAGCGCGTGGCCGAGGCGGCAGACATTCAGGGGATGAATCCTTCTCCTGCCCGCCGATGGGCCCTGCGCGCGGCATCACTGCTGCTCGGCGTACCTCTGCTGGCGGGGATGACACAACTGCCGCCCGCTCCGGCCGCGTACGCCGCCGAGGACGCCTCAGGGCCACGCACGGTGGATGTGGCCCTGAACTCGTTGACGCCCGGAGCCCCGGCGAAGGGCGACACCCTCACGCTCTCCGGCACCGTCACCAACAAGGGCCGGACCCCCGTCACCGAGGCCCGCGTCGGCCTGCGTGTCGGCGCCAGGCTCACCGGCCGCACGCAGCTCGACACCGCGGCGGAACGCACCGGGTACTTCGAGGGCACCGAGCTGGAGCAGCTGAAGACGTACGTCGTCAAGATCCCCCAGCTGCTCCCCGGGATCAGTACGGACTTCAGCCTGGCCGTCCCCGTCGACAAGCTGGACCTCGACGACCCCGGCGTGTACCAGCTCGGGGTGACGCTCTCCGGGAAGACCAAGGCGAGCGGCATCGAGCAGGTACTGGGCGTCGAGCGCACCTTCCTCCCCTGGCAGAGCAGCCCGGTGAAGAAGAAGACGCAGCTCACCTACCTGTGGCCGCTGATCTCCACGACCCGGCTGTCCGCCGAGACAGGCTCCGACGAACAGCAGACACCGGTCTTCGAGAACGACGACCTCGCCAAGGAGCTCGCCCCGGGCGGGCGGCTGGAGCAGCTCGTCTCGCTCGGCGACGAACTGCCCGTGACGTGGGTGGTCGACCCCGACCTGCTCGCCACCGTGGAAGCGATGGTGAAGGGCTACACGGTCAAGGACAGGGCGACCGGCACCAAGGTCCCCGGCAAGAACCAGGCCGTCGCCAAGAACTGGCTGAACTCGGTGGAGAAGGCGGTGAAGGACCAGAAGGTCGTCTCGCTGCCCTTCGCCGACCCCGATCTGGCTTCCCTCGCCCACCGCGGCAAGAAGGTCCCCGGCTCCCTCAACCAGCTCCAGCGGGCCACGGAGGCCGCTCCGGGCACCGTGGAGTCGATTCTCCACGTGAAGCCCTCCACCGACTTCGCCTGGCCGGTGAACGGTGCCATCGACCCGGCGATCGTGAACGCCGCCACCTCCGCGGGCGCCCACAACGTGATCGCCCGCAGCGACAGCCTCGCCGAGATCGGCGGCCTTCCCTACACACCGACCGCCGCCCGGCCGATCGGCGCGGGTCGCACCGCCGTGGTCGCCGACGCCCGGCTCTCCACCGCCTTCCAGGGCGACATGTCCAAGGCGGAGAACTCGACGCTCGCCGTCCAGCAGTTCCTCGCCCACACGCTGGCGCTCACGCTCCAGGACGAGGACAAGCAACGCAGCATCGTCGTCGCTCCCCAGCGGATGCCCAGCGTCACCCAGGTCCAGTCGATGGCCACTGCCCTGCGCGCCCTGGCAGCGGGACGCTGGACCCAGCCCATCGACCTGGAGGCCGCGGCCAAGGCCAAGCCGGACCCCAGGGCCACGACGCAGGTGCCCGGCGGGTCGGCCTACCCGGACAAGCTCCGCGACCAGGAACTCCCCACCTCCGCCTTCGAGACCATCAAGGCGACCCAGCACACACTGGACCAGTTCAAGGTCGTCCTCACGCGCCCGGAGCGGGTCGTCGCTCCCTTCGGTAACGCCATAAACCGCGAGATGTCGACCTCCTGGCGCGGCAAGGAAACCGCGGCAGGCACCTACCGGGAAGAAGTCCAGGGCTATCTGGTCAACCTCACCGACGAGGTCAACCTGATCGAAAAGTCCACGGCGACCCTTTCGGGGCGCAGCGCGACGATCCCGGTGACGGTGCAGAACAAGCTCGTGCAGGACGTCCACCACCTGGTGCTGCGCCTCCACTCGACCATGCCGACCCGCCTCAAGCTCGGCGAGGGCGAAGGCGCGGCGGACACCAACGTGCCGATCAAGATCCGGGGCGGGCACAGCCAGTCCGTGAAGATCCCCACGACCGCCAACGCCAACGGCAAGGTCCTGGTGACCGCTCAGCTCTTCACCGAGGACAACACCCCGTACGGGCCCCCGATGCACTTCACGGTGAGGATCAACGAGGTCACCCCGACGATCATGCTGGTGATCGCCGGCGGCGTGCTGCTGCTGGTGCTCGCCGGAATCAAGATGTACTCGCAGCGCAAGCGCGCGGCCGCCCGCGGCGAGGACCCGGACGACGGGACACCCGATGGCGGCACACCGGACGACGAGGACTCCGAGCAGCCGAGTGACCCGACCCCGGACACCGGTCCGGAAAGCGGGGAGCCATCGGGCCCGGGTGAGAAAGTGGACCGTTGAGCGATGTCGTGATGTCGTGGCCGTCGGCCGGGGACGATGAGGTGGGGTTGCAATGAACGCGCCGTACGACGGTGACCGCGGCCAGCGCGCGGGCGGCGATGCGGCGGGCCACGCCCCGCCGCAGCACCCCGCGCCGCCCGCCCAGGACGACCCGTACCTCCGCTCCGCATACGACCACGACCCGTACCGGTCGCAGGACGTCTCCGCGCAGGACCCGGTGACCGAGGCGCTCTACGACCGCGCCTCGCACCCCCCTCCGCCGCCCGGCACCTACCCGGACACTCCACCGCTCTACCAGCAGCCCGCGGCGCCCCCGTACGCCCCGGATCCCCGGGTGTGGGCGCAGACCCCGGCACCCGAGCCGGACGGACCGTCCCGCCACCTGCCGTACGGGGACGACGCCCGCACCGTGCAGTTCACCGGCGTCGACGACCTGGTGACCCGGGCCAGCCAGGAGGAGCAGCCGGAGAAGGACGCCTTCGCGCACCTCTACCGCGACCAGCGGACCCCTGGAATCCCCGCTCCCACGGCCCCGGAACCGCAGGCGGCCCCCGCAGCCGCCCCGAAGAAGCCGGCGGGCCGCGCGGCGAGCCTCATGAAGTCCAGCGCCGTCATGGCCATGGGCACCATGGTCTCCCGCCTCACCGGTTTCATCCGCTCCGCACTGATCATCGCCGCGCTCGGTGCGGGCCTGCTCGGCGACACCTTCCAGGTCGCGTACCAGCTGCCGACGATGATCTACATCCTGACCGTCGGCGGCGGCCTCAACTCCGTCTTCGTACCGCAGCTCGTCCGCGCCATGAAGGACGATCCCGACGGCGGCGAGTCCTACGCCAACCGCCTGCTGACCCTCGTCACCGTCGCGCTCGGCGCGCTCACCGCCCTGGCGATGGTCTTCGCACCGCTGCTGGTGCGCTTCCTGTCGGTGAAGATCTCCCAGGACCCGGCGGCCAACGACGTCGCGGTGACCCTGCTGCGCTACTTCCTGCCCACGATCTTCTTCATGGGCGTCCACGTGGTGATGGGCCAGATCCTCAACACGCGCGGGAAGTTCGGCGCGATGATGTGGACCCCGGTCCTCAACAACATCGTCATCATCGCCACCCTCGGCATGTTCATCTGGGTGTACGGCACCTCGGCGAACTCGCACATGACCGTCTCGACGATCCCGCCGGAGGGCGAACGGCTCCTGGGCATCGGCGTCCTGCTGGGCCTCGTCGTCCAGGCGCTGGCGATGATCCCCTACCTGCGGGAGACCGGCTTCCGGCTCCGGCCGCGCTTCGACTGGAAGGGCCAGGGTCTCGGCAAGGCGGCCAAGCTCGCCAAGTGGACGATCCTGTTCGTCCTCGCCAACCAGGCCGGCGCCATCGTCGTCATCCAGCTCGCCACCGCCGCCGTCGGCAAGGAGGGCAAGGGCATCGGCTTCGCGGCCTACGCCAACGCCCAGCTGATCTGGGGCCTCCCGCAGGCCATCATCACCGTCTCCCTGATGGCCGCGCTGCTGCCGAGGCTGTCCCGCTCGGCCAACGAGAACGACGCGGGGGCCGTCCGCGACGACATCTCGCAGGGCCTGCGCACCACCGCCGTCGCCATCGTCCCGATCGCCTTCGCCTTCCTCTCCCTCGGCGTGCCGATCTGCACCCTGATCTTCGGCTCATCGGGCATCACCGCAGCGACGAACATGGGCTACATGCTGATGGCCTTCGGTCTCGGCCTGATCCCCTACTCCGTGCAGTACGTCGTGCTGCGCGCGTTCTACGCGTACGAGGACACCCGGACGCCCTTCTACAACACGGTCATCGTCGCCCTCGTCAACGCCGGGGCGTCAGCACTGTGCTACGTCGTCCTACCCGACCGCTGGGCCGTGACCGGCATGGCCGCCTCGTACGGACTCGCGTACGCCATCGGTGTCGGCATCGCCTGGCAGCGGCTGCGCAAGCGGCTGGGCGGCGACCTGGACGGCGCGAACGTCCTCCGTACGTACGCACGTCTGGCCATCGCTTCCCTTCCCGCAGCCATGCTTGCCGGTCTCGTGGGGTACGCGCTCTCCCAGGCCCTCGGCCAGGGGGTCCTCGGTTCGATCGCGGCGCTGGTCGTCGGCGGTGCGGTCCTCCTCGGGGTCTTCTTCGTCGCGGCGAAGAAGATGCGCATCGCGGAACTGAACGCCCTGGTCGCCATGGTCCGCGGGCGCCTCGGCCGCTGATCGTCGGACGCACTCGTACAACCGTCGTCCGCCGCCGCATGTCGTGCGCAGCGGCGGACTGTGGGCACAATTGGCAGAGCTGCACAGCAGCGCGCAACGAATGGGGAGGCAGGAACGACGGTGGCGGAACGTAGCACGGCTGCCGTCGACGTGGCCGACAACAACGGTGACGGTCCCTCTCCCGGCGGAGAAGGACCGACGGCTGTTGGTGCGGACGGGGCCACGGCCGACGGGGTGGCGGAAGGCCAGGACACACCGGAGATGAGCACGCAGGACGAGCCCGGCGCGAAGAAGGGCACCGAGTCCGCGATCGTCGCGCCCGAACTGCACAGCGGCCACAAGCTGGCCAGACGCTACCGCCTGGAGGAGTGCCTCACCCGCCTCGACGGCTTCAGCAGCTGGCGTGCCGTCGACGAGAAGCTGCGGCGCGCCGTCGGCGTGCACCTCCTGCCCGCCGACCACGCGCGAGCCCGGTCCGTGCTCGCCGCGGCCCGCTCCTCCGCACTGCTCGGCGACCCCCGCTTCGTCCAGGTCCTGGACGCCGTCGAGGAGAACGACCTCGTCTACGTCGTGCACGAATGGCTGCCCGACGCCACCGAGCTGACCGCCGTCCTCGCCTCCGGCCCGCTGGAGCCGCACGACGCGTACCAGCTCGTCAGCCAGGTCTCCCAGGCCATGGCAGCCGCCCACCGCGAGGGCCTGGCCCACCTCCAGCTCACCCCGAGCGCCGTCCTGCGCACGTCCACCGGCCAGTACCGCATCCGCGGACTCGCGGTGAACGCCGCCCTGCGCGGCATCACCTCCGAGCGCCCGCAGCTCACCGACACCGAGGCGATCGGCGCCCTGCTGTACGCGTCGCTGACGCAGCGCTGGCCGTACGAGAGCGACGCCTACGGCCTCACCGGGCTGCCCAAGGGCATCGGGCTGATCGCCCCCGACCAGGTACGCGCCGGAGTCCACCGGGGGCTGTCGGAGCTCGCCATGCGGGCCCTGGCCAACGACGGAGCGACCGCTTCGCGGCAGGAGCCGCCCTGCACGACCCCCGACGAGCTGGCCAAGGCCGTCGCGGCGATGCCCCGGGTCCGCCCGCCGGAGCCCACCTTCACGGCTCGGCCCGAGTACCAGCGCACTGCGTACCCGCAGGGCTCCTACGGTCGCCAGCAGGCGCCGCCCTCCGCTGCCACTCAGCAGGTGCCGGTCCTGCCGCGCCCGCTCCAGAGCCGCACCGGACGCGTTCTGAAGTGGGGGGTGGCCTCGCTCCTCATCGCCGCTCTCGGACTCGGCAGCTGGCAGCTCGCCGACACGCTCCTCGACCGCAACAATCCGGGCGACCCGGGCACGTCGGAGCCCCAGACGAACAACGGCGGCAACGAGAAGCCCAAGCCCGCCGGACCGCTCGCGGTCAAGGGAGCGCAGGAGTACTACCCGGACGGCAAGGCGCAGCACCCCGAGGACGTCGGCAACACGTACGACGGCGACAGCTCCACGTACTGGCGTTCGTACTCCTTCAAGGGCGGACCGGTGCTCGCACCGTTCAAGCAGGGCGTCGGCATCGTCTACGACCTCGGCGAGGCCAAGGACGTGTCCACCGCGTCGATACAGCTCAACTACAGCGGCAGCAAGACCGCGATCTCTCTGTACGCCACGGACTCCCTGTCCTCGTCGACGCCTCTCGGCTCGATGAAGAAGTTCGCTTCCACCGAAACCGAGGGCACCACGGCCGCTCTGCGGGCAAAGTCTCCCGTGAAGACCCGGTACGTGCTTGTGTGGATCACGGCGATGCCGCAGGCTCCCCACGATCAGTACAGCGACGCGGGGTACAAGCAGGCCATAACCGATGTGAAGTTCACAGGCTGACTCAGCCGCCAGGGGAGAGGGGGCTCACCGTTGGACGACGTCACGCTGCGCGATACCGACGACCAGGAACTCCTGGCCCAGCACGTCGGAGGTGACCCCGACGCCTTCGGTGAGCTCGTACGGCGTCACCGCGACCGGCTCTGGGCTGTGGCCCTGCGCACGCTGGGCGACCGGGAGGAAGCGGCCGACGCGGTACAGGACGCCCTGGTCTCCGCCTACCGGGCCGCCCACACCTTCCGGGGCCAGTCCGCCGTCACCACCTGGCTGCACCGAATAACGGTGAACGCCTGTCTGGACCGGGCCCGCAAGGCCGCGTCCCGCAAGACCTCGCCCGTGGACGACGCCGACCGGCTCGACCAGCTCCTGGAGCCGCACGAGTCCGCCGAGGCCCCCGCCGAACGTCAGGATCTGCACCGCGAGCTCCTGGCCGCACTGCGCACCCTCCCCGCCGAGCAGAGGGCCGCGCTCGTTCTCGTCGACATGCAGGGATACCCGGTGGCAGAGGCTGCACGTGTTCTCGACGTACCCACGGGAACGGTGAAGAGCCGCTGTGCGCGTGGCCGCGCCAGACTGCTTCCCCTCCTCACTCATCTGCGCACCGGTACCAGGGGTAGCGAAGACCCCGGAGGGGGAAGGAACCGGAGGCCGGGGACATCCGTCCCACCGGCAACGGAACCGAAGGACACAGGACCGAGCGGTCCTGCTGCTGTGAAGGGCGGAGGTGGGCGCGCGTGACATCCACGACCGGAACGGCTCAGCACCCGGATGTCGCGGAGATCTCCGACCTCACGGAGGGGTTGCTGTCGCCGTCCCGTACACAGGACGTACGGCGTCACGTCGGCGGCTGCGACGTATGCGCCGACGTCCAGCTGTCGCTGGAGGAGATTCGCGGGCTGCTCGGAACCCTTCCGGGGCCGCAGCGGATGCCCGCCGACATCGCCGGGCGGATCGACGCCGCTCTCGCCGCCGAGGCCCTGCTGAACTCCACGGAACCGGAGACGGCATCCGCGACCGATTTCCCGACGGCACTCGACGCGGTACCCGATGTTTCACGTGAAACATCGCAGCCACTCGTTCGACCGTCCTCCGACCGTCCTGCCGGACATGCCCGTGGGTCTTCCGGACCCGGACGTCCCGCCGCCGCACGCCGTCCGCGCCGCCGTGCGGTGTGGAGTGCCGTCCTGGGAGCTGCGGCACTGGGCCTCGGCGCGCTGCTCGTGCAGTCCTTCCAGTCCGGCACCGTCGGAACCACGAGCAAGGACAGCGCTGCCAAGGCGCAGACTCCACAGTTCGCCGGAGCACCGCTCCAGGGGCAGGTGGAAAGCCTGCTGGACACTCCGAGGCACCTGCGCGGCGACAAGAACGCGCCCTCGCTCGACGTCCAGGAGACCGCTCCTTTCCAGGAGCAGTCCGTGTCCGCCCCGGCCTGCGTCCAGCAGGGCACCGGCCGGACCGACAGTCCCCTTGCCAGCAAGCGGGGTTCCTACGACGGGAAGCAAGCCTTCCTCCTCCTGCTCCCGCACACCTCCGACCCCGCCCAGGTCCAGGCGTACATCGTGGACGCGACCTGTGTGGAGACGGCGCCCACCGGCAAGGGCGAACTGCTACTGACGCATGCCTACCCCCGGTAGCAGACCCGTTCCCGCCTCCTCATCGGTCAGCGACCGGCCCTGCCACTGACACACGCCCGAAAGCACTCGGCAGTCCTGGGAATGCCAGCCCCGTAGTATCCGTTAGGTGGGGTGAAAGGTTCAGACCGGGCCCCAGTTGGCAGTAGGCAGTCTGCAGAGACGAGGAAGAAACCCGTGAGCGACGTCCGTAATGTGATCATCATTGGCTCCGGGCCGGCCGGCTACACCGCCGCGCTGTACACCGCGCGCGCGTCGCTGAAGCCGCTGGTGTTCGAAGGTGCCGTCACCGCAGGCGGTGCGCTGATGAACACCACCGAGGTCGAGAACTTCCCCGGCTTCCGTGACGGCATCATGGGCCCGGACCTGATGGACAACATGCGTGCCCAGGCCGAGCGCTTCGGTGCCGAGCTGATCCCCGACGACATCGTCTCGGTCGACCTCACCGGCGACATCAAGACCGTCACCGACACTGCCGGCACGGTGCACCGCGCCAAGGCCGTGATCATCTCCACCGGCTCGCAGCACCGCAAGCTCGGACTGCCCCAGGAGGACGCCCTCTCCGGACGCGGTGTCTCCTGGTGCGCCACCTGCGACGGCTTCTTCTTCAAGGACCACGACATCGCCGTGGTCGGCGGCGGCGACACCGCGATGGAGGAGGCCACCTTCCTCTCCCGCTTCGCCAAGTCCGTCACCATCGTCCACCGCCGGGACACCCTGCGCGCCTCCAAGGCGATGCAGGAGCGTGCCTTCGCCGACCCGAAGATCAAGTTCGCCTGGGACAGCGAGACCGCGTCCCTCGAAGGTGACCAGAAGCTCTCCGGGATCACGCTGCGCAGCACCAAGACCGGCGAGACCGCCCCGCTCGACGTGACCGGCCTGTTCATCGCCGTCGGCCACGACCCGCGCAGCGAGCTCTTCAAGGGCCAGGTCGAGCTGGACGACGAGGGCTATGTGAAGGTCGAAGCCCCCTCGACCCGCACCAACCTCGCCGGTGTCTTCGCTGCCGGTGACGTGGTCGACCACACCTACCGGCAGGCCATCACCGCTGCGGGTACGGGCTGCTCCGCGGCGCTCGACGCAGAGCGCTACCTTGCTGCTCTCGCCGACAGCGAGAAGGTGGCAGAGCCCGAGAAGACCGTCTCCGCCTGACCCTCATCCCCACCCCACACCCCTGAGAAGTGAAGGAGGCCGCCGTGGCCGGCGACCTGAAGAACGTGACCGACGACTCCTTCGACGAGATCGTCCTCAAGAGCGACAAGCCCGTCCTCGTCGACTTCTGGGCCGACTGGTGCGGTCCGTGCCGCCAGATCGCCCCGTCCCTGGTGGCCATCGCTGCCGAGCACGGCGACAAGATCGAGGTCGTCAAGCTCAACATTGACGAGAACCCGGCCACCGCCGCCAAGTACGGCGTCATGTCCATCCCGACGCTGAACGTCTACCAGAACGGCGAGGTCGCCAAGACCATCGTCGGCGCCAAGCCGAAGGCCGCGATCATCCGCGACTTGGACGCGTTCATCGGCGAGTAATCATCCGCCGATGTTTCACGTGAAACATTGAGGCCCACCCCGTCGGGGTGGGCCTCAATGTTTTCCCCCTACAGAGGTCTCAGCACAGGATCCTTCTGCACGACGCCCAGCAGCTTGTCCAGGGCCAACTCCACGTCTTCCTTCCAGGAGAGCGCCGTACGCAGCTCCAGCCTGAGCCGAGGATGTGTGGGGTGCGGGCGCACCGTCTTGAAACCGACTGCCAGCAGATGATCTGCGGGAAGCAGACACCCGGGCTCCTTCCACCGGGCATCACCGAACGCCTCGATCGCCTTGAAGCCGCGCCCCAGCAGATCCTTCGCCACGGTCTGCACCATCACTCTGCCGAGCCCCTGCCCCTGATAGCCGGGCACGATCAGAGAGGTCATCAGCTGTACCGCATCCGGTGACACTGGGCTCGTGGGAAATGCCGTGGCACGGGCGACATAGGCCGGAGGTGCGTACATCACGAAGCCCACCGGGATCTCGTCCACGTAGACCACCCGGCCGCAGGAACCCCACTCCAGGAGGACGGCGGAGATCCAGGACTCCTTCTCCAGTTCTGCCCGGCCCGCCCCTATCGCCGCTTCACCACGGACGGGGTCGAGTTCCCAGAAGACACAGCCGCGACACCGCTGGGGAAGGTCCGCAAGGTTGTCCAGCGTGAGCGGTACGAGCCGACGCCCCAAGGCCATTCCCCACTTTCCTCGCCTGCCGCTCCACGGGCGGCAGTCAGCGCGCCCCGTTCCCGGAGAAAGCTGCCGACGAATCCGCCGACCGCACCGATCCCCAGCCCAGCAGTCACCAGTTGGCCCCGGCTCACCGATCGCATGGCTCCGTTCCCCCTCCGAGGTGGATCACAGTGGATGCGCCGTACCACGAAGCATCGTATCCACCGGGCAATCGGACGGATACCGACGGAGAGCAAAGGGCGGGGGTGTTCCGGCCACTGCCGGAACACCCCCGCCCTTCACAGGAGTGCAGGAGATCAGCTCTCCTCGTCCTGCCCGTCCTGCTCGCTCAGGCTCTTCTCCAGAACCCGCCCCTCGCCCGGGGCGAGCGTGCCGAGGATGCGCTCCAGATCCTCCACCGAGGCGAACTCGACGGTGATCTTGCCCTTCTTCTGCCCCAGGTCGACCTTGACCCGGGTCTCGAAGCGGTCCGAGAGCCGGGAGGCCAGGTCCGACAGGGCGGGAGCCATCCGCGAGCCCGCCCTCGGGCCCTTCGGCTTGGCCGTCTTCTTCGGCTCGGACTCCATCATCTTGACGATCTCTTCGGTCGTACGGACCGAAAGACCTTCCTGGACGATGCGCTTCGCGAGGTGCTCCTGCGCCTCCGAGTCCTCCAGCCCGAGCAGTGCCCGAGCATGACCACCGGACAGCACCCCGGCCGAAACCCTCTTCTGCACCGCCATCGGCAGCTTGAGCAGTCGCAGCGTGTTGGAGACCTGCGGACGCGAACGGCCGATACGGTCCGCCAGCTGGTCGTGCGTGCAGCCGAAGTCCTTGAGCAGCTGGTCGTACGCCAGGGCTTCTTCCACCGGATTCAGCTGGGCCCGGTGCAGGTTCTCCAGAAGTGCGTCGAGGAGAAGCTTGTCGTCCTCCGTCGCCCGGATGATCGCGGGAATGCGATCGAGACCGGCCTCGCGGGTCGCCCGCAGACGGCGCTCACCCATGATGAGCTGGAAGCTCTCCGGGCCCAGCTGCCGTACGACAACCGGCTGGAGAAGGCCCACTTCCTTGATGGACGTGACCAGCTCGGCCAACGCGTCCTCGTCGAAGACCCGACGCGGCTGCTGCGGATTCGGCGTGATGGAGTCCAGCGGAAGTTCGGCGAAGAACGCTCCCACGGGTGTCTGGAGGGCAGCCGCCTCCGGCTCGCTCTTCTGCGCGTCCGCAGTGCGGGACGGGAGCGATGTTTCACGTGAAACATCGCTGTCCCGCAACGCGGTCACCTTCGCTGCGGCCACCCCGCGTTCCGCGGTCGCCGTGCCGACACCGGGCACCTGCGGTTCCCGGGAGGCATTCGGAATCAGTGCCTGGAGCCCGCGCCCCAGTCCCCTACGTCGGTCGCTCATTGGACACCCTCCGCCATGCCGTGCTGATTGTTCTGGTCGACAGCATGGGCATGCTGTGCTTCATAGAAGACACCGGCTCCCCGGAGCGCGATCTCCCGCGCAGCTTCGAGGTACGACAGCGAGCCACTGGAGCTCGGGTCGTAGGTGAGCACGGTCTGCCCATAACTGGGAGCCTCCGAGATCCGGACGGACCTCGGGATGCTGGTCTTGAGGACTTCCTTGGCGAAGTGACTGCGCACTTCTTCCGCCACCTGCGAGGCGAGCCTGGTCCGACCGTCGTACATGGTCAGCAGGATCGTCGAGACGTGGAGCTCGGGATTGAGGTGCCCACGCACCAGTTCCACGTTCCGAAGGAGCTGGCCGAGTCCTTCCAGCGCGTAGTACTCGCACTGAATGGGGATCAGGACTTCCTCACCGGCGACCATCGCGTTGACCGTCAGCAGTCCCAGCGACGGCGGGCAGTCGATGAGGACGTAGTCCAGCGGCTGCTCATACGCCTGAATGGCCCGCTGGAGTCTGCTCTCACGTGCCACCAGAGACACCAGCTCGATCTCCGCACCCGCGAGATCGATGGTGGCCGGGGCGCAGAAGAGCCCTTCGACGTCTCGGACGGGCTGGACCACGTCCGACAGCGGCTTGCTGTCGATCAGCACGTCATAAATGGACGGGACTTCGGAGTGGTGGTCGATTCCCAGCGCCGTGGAGGCGTTGCCCTGCGGGTCGAGGTCGATCACAAGGACCCGCGCACCGTGCAGTGCGAGCGAGGCGGCGAGGTTGACCGTGGACGTGGTCTTCCCCACTCCGCCCTTCTGGTTGGCGACCACCATCACGCGTGTCTGCTCAGGCTTCGGCAGACCCTCGCGGGTACGACCGAGGGCGTCCACCGCCACTTGGGCAGCACGACCGATGGGTGTGTCGTCCGGCAGGGGAGATGTTTCACGTGAAACATCGGCTCCTGCCGCTTCAGTACGGGGGCCGGGGACCGGATCGGTCATCGGTCCCGCGATGTTGGCGTCGGACCGCAAGGATTCACTCTCCTCGACTTCAGGCTCGTAGTGCTCAGAGCCTGTCACGCTTAGGGGGTCATGAACCAGTGAGGCCCGTTCCCCTGTGGAAGAACCCGCCCTTGTGGACAACCCCATGACCCTTTCGGGTCTCGATTCGTGCGGAGCGGCAGCAGCACGGCCCCGGCTGATGATTCCTTGCAGCAACGAGCGACGTTTCACGTGAAACACGATGCATGCGGGGGCTCACCGGAAGCCCCCGACACTCCGCGCCGCCCAGGCGCGGCACCTTGTATGGCGCATCGCGGAGCGGCCCGCCCCGTCAGCGGCCCGCCGTTCAGCGGCGGCGGCGCGTCCTGCTGGTCCTCGCCGCCTTGGCCCGCTTCGCCGCGAAGCGCACGCCACCCGGGCTCTCGCCCACCTCGACGCGTACGACCGTGGACAACGGGTCCACCACCCCCGCGCCGACCTGGAGCACCTCGGTATGCACCACGCCCAGCTTGCTGAGCGCGGCCCGCGCGCCCTTGAGTTCCTCCTCGGCGGTGTCGCCCTTGAGCGCGAGCATCTCGCCGTACGGACGCAGCAGGGGAACGCCCCATCCCGCCAGCCGGTCCAGAGGTGCCACCGCACGAGCGGTCACCACGTGGACGGGCTCCACCTTGCCCATGACCTCTTCGGCTCGGCCCCGTACGACGGTGACGTGGTCCAGTCCCAGCAGCTCGACGACTTCCTGGAGGAAGTTCGTGCGCCGCAGCAGCGGTTCCAGCAGAGTGATCTTCAGGTCCGGGCGGGCCAGGGCAAGCGGGATGCCGGGCAGGCCGGCACCCGAGCCGACGTCGCAGACGGTGATGTTCTGCGGCACGACCTCCGAGAGGACGGCACAGTTCAACAGGTGCCGCTCCCACAGGCGCGGTACTTCGCGCGGGCCGATCAGACCGCGCTCGACCCCCGCGTCCGCGAGGAGCTCGGCGTACCGAACGGCCTGCGGGAAGAACTCACCGAATACCGCCTTGGCCTCGTCGGGCGCCTGGGGAAGCTCCGCTGCTGCCTCCGTCACGGGGACCGTCCTTCCGTACCGCACTGTGGTGGCTGAATATCAGGCTGACAAAGATCGGCCCCGTCTGAGAACAGAACAGACGGGGCCGACAAAGCACGTATCCGGTCAGGCCGGGAGAACGACGACGAAACGCTGGGGCTCCTCGCCCTCGGACTCACTGCGCAGACCCGCCGCGGCGACCGCGTCGTGCACGACCTTGCGCTCGAACGGCGTCATAGGGTCGAGCTTCACGGGTGCGCCCGAGGTCTTGGCCTCGTCCGCCGCCTTGGCGCCGATCTCCGCGAGTTCCTCGCGCTTCTTGGCGCGGAAGCCCGCGATGTCCAGCATCAACCGGCTGCGGTCACCGGTCTCGCGGTGCACGGCCAGCCGAGTCAGCTCCTGAAGTGCTTCGAGCACCTCGCCGTCACGGCCCACGAGCTTCTGGAGGTCGCGGCCGTTGGAGTCGCTGATGATCGAGACAGCGGCCCGGTCGGCCTCGACGTCCATGTCGATGTCGCCGTCCAGGTCGGCGATGTCGAGCAGACCCTCAAGGTAGTCGGCCGCGATCTCGCCCTCCTGCTCCAGGCGCGACAGGGTGTCGGTGGCCTCGGCGGGCGCGGAGGAAGTGGTGGTGCCGTCCGTCACTGGAGGACTCCTTCTTACTTCTTGGACGGGTGCTTGGGCCGCTGCGGACCCTTGCGCTGCCCGGACTTGGCTTGGGATCGGGCGGGCTTGCCCGCCGCCGTGGACGTGGCGTCCTGCGGTGCGTCCTGCTTCTCCAGGGAGGTCTTGGAGACGGAGTCCTCGGGTGCCCTGGCCGTCGTGCCCTGCTGGGCGGTGGCGGTCTGACGCTTCGCCTTGGTCTGACGCTTGGGCTGCTGCCGCTTGGCGACCGACGCGCCGCCCTCGGCCTCGGCGAGCGCGGTCGTGCTCTTGGAGACCGTGCCGTCCGCCTCGGCGACGAAACCGGCCTTGGCCAGACCGGTGATGAACTTGCGCTCGACGTCGTTGCGGTCGGTGCCCTTGGCCACGATCACCTTGATGACGTTGCGCTTGCGCTTCGCCTTCACCACACCGCCCGCGTCCACCGTGGACTTCAGCAGACGCTGGAGGTAGGAGTCCTGGGCCTTGCTGCCCGGCGTGGGGTTCTGGTTGATGACGTACATCTGCTGGCCCATGGTCCACACGTTGGTGGTCAGCCAGTAGACGAGAACACCGACGGGGAAGTTGATGCCCATCACCATGAACATCACCGGGAAGATGTACATCATCATCTTCTGCTGCTGCATGAACGGCGTCTTGACCGTGAGGTCGACGTTCTTCGTCATGAGCTGGCGCTGCGTGAAGAACTGCGAGGCCGACATCATCACGATCATGACCGCGGTGACGATCTTGACCGAGGTCGCCGACGCGTCCAGGCTGGCGATCTTGTCGGCGCTGTCCATGAACTTCGCCGCCAGCGGAGCACCGAAGATGTGCGCCTGACGGGCGCTCTCCAGCAGCTGGTCGTTGATGACGCCGATCTTCTTGCCGTCGGCGATGCTGGAGAGCACGTGGTACAGAGCGAAGAAGAACGGCGACTGCGCCAGGATGGGAAGGCACGAGGAGAGCGGGTTGGTGCCCGTCTCCTTGTACAGCTTCATCATCTCTTCGGACTGACGCTGCTTGTCGCTCTTGTAGCGCTCCTGGATCGCCTTCATCTTCGGCTGGAGCACCTGCATGTTCCGCGTCGACTTGATCTGCTTCACGAAGAGCGGGATCAGGCAGATGCGGATCAGCACCACGAGGGACACGATGGACAGGCCCCAGGCCCACCCCGTGTCAGGTCCGAAGATGAACCCGTACACCTTGTGGAACTGGACGATGACCCAGGAAACGGGCCAGGTGATGAAGCTGAACAGACTGGCAATCGTGTCCACTAATCAAGCTCCTTGAGCATTGGGCGAGGTCTCTGCGGCCGGGCTCGGGTTCTGGTCGGATCCCGGAGAAGACACGCCGACGGCGGACTTCTCGCCCTTGCTTCCGCGCCACGCGTCGCGCAGCGCTTCGTGCCAACGACGGCGGGTGCGTGGTGGCACGTGGTCCACACCGCCGGGCGACCACGGGTTGCACCGCAGGATGCGCCAGGCCGTGAGGGCTGTGCCCTTCACCGCGCCGTGCCGGTCGATGGCCGTGAATCCGTAGTGGGAACACGACGGGTAGTACCTGCAGACCGGCCCGAGCAGCGGGCTGATGGTCCACTGGTACAGCTTGATAAGGGCCAGTAGCGGGTACTTCATCGCGTGCCTCTCCCCCGACCTTCGGTATGGGGAGCCCCGCCCAGCAACCGCTGAAGTGCGGCGTCCAGGTCTCGGGCCAGCTGTGCGTGGTCGGCGTCACCCGCTCCGGGCAGCGCCCGTACGACCACCAGGCTACCGGGGGGCAGCTCGGCGATCCGTTCGCGCATGAGATGGCGGAGTCTGCGCTTCACCGCATTGCGTACGACAGCGACCCCGACGGCCTTGCTCACGACGAAACCCGCACGCGTCGGGGGAGTGCTCTCCCCTGCCGCGTGCGGGTCCGTTGCACCGCTACTGCGTAGATGGACGACGAGAAGCGGGCGGCCTGCGCGTCGCCCTCGTCGTACCGCGGTTGCGAAGTCCTCGCGCCGCCTCAGCCGATTCTCGGTAGGCAGCACGTCATGACCCGTACGGGATCAGGCGGACAGCTCAGTGCGGCCCTTGGCACGGCGGTTCGCCAGGATGGCGCGGCCGGCGCGGGTACGCATGCGCAGACGGAAGCCGTGGGTCTTGGCACGACGGCGGTTGTTCGGCTGGAAGGTGCGCTTGCTCACTCGGGGGCTCCAGAAATGAATCGGGGGTGGCGAACACATCGCCTGGCTGTCACCGTGCGCCCACGAGGAAGCTCGCAACGCTCTCAGTGCACCGCTTCACGATCATTGACCATGATCTTTGCCCATCGGAGGCAGGCGGCAGCAGCCATCGACAACTCGACCTGGTTACGGTACGCGCGGCTACGCCATCCGGTCAAACCGGGGCTTGTCGGGGGCCCTCTGTGCACAGCCTGTGGACAACAACTTGAACCGTGTGAGCTGCCACGACTACCGTGGCACAACCAGGATTCAGGCATTCGTCGACATGCGGCCCTTGTGTCCCTGCCCGTCCAGCCTGTCCTTCCCGTCCCGTCCCTTAAGAACCACACCTTCGTGGGACCTGTGAGAGAGCGTGCCCTGTGGCTGACGTACCTGCCGATCTTGCCGCAGTGTGGCCGCGCGTGCTGGAGCACCTGCTCGGGGAGGGACAGCAGGGTGTCGAGGCCAAGGACAAGCAGTGGATCGAGCGCTGCCAGCCCCTCGCGCTGGTCGCCGACACCGCCCTGCTGGCCGTGCCCAACGAGTACAGCAAGCAGGTCCTGGAGGGGCGTCTCGCGCCGCTCATCAGTGAGGCGCTGAGCCGCGAGTGCGGCCGCCCGATCCGGATCGCCATCACCGTCGACGACTCCGTCGGCGAGTCCCCGGCGCCCGTACGGCAGCAGTCCCACCAGCCCACCTCGTACCCGGTGCAGCGCCAGCAGCAGGGGCAGCCCGGGCAGCAGCGCGACGAGCCGCAGCAGCGTGACGTCCGCGACGACCGTGACGCGTACGACGCCTACGGTCACCGCCCGTCCGACGACGGCCTGCCCACCGCCCGCCCCGCCTATCCCGAGTACCGCCAGCAGTCGCGCCCCGCGCCCGGCACCTGGCCCGGCTCTCAGGAGGACCACGGCGGCTGGCAGCAGCCCCGGCTCGGCGGCTTCCAGGAGCGCGACCCCTACTCCCGGCCGCCGCAGCACGACTACCGCTCGCAGCTCCCGGACCGGCAGTCCTACGACCAGCAGCCGTCGTACGAGCAGCAGCGGCAGGAGCGGGCGGAGCGCCAGGACCGCCAAGACCGGCAGGAGCAGGGCCCCCGGCACGGCGGCGGGCCCGGCCTGCCCGGCGGAAGCGGCGCCCCCGGCCCGCTCGCCGCGCAGCCCGCACCGGCTCCGGGCCCCGGCGAGCCGCACGCGCGGCTGAACCCGAAGTACCTCTTCGACACCTTCGTCATCGGCTCGTCGAACCGTTTCGCGCACGCGGCCGCGGTCGCCGTCGCCGAAGCGCCCGCGAAGGCGTACAACCCGCTCTTCATCTACGGGGAGTCCGGGCTCGGCAAGACGCACCTGCTGCACGCGATCGGCCACTACGCGCGCAGCCTCTATCCGGGCACGCGGGTGCGGTACGTGAGCTCGGAGGAGTTCACGAACGAGTTCATCAACTCCATCCGCGACGGCAAGGGCGACGCGTTCCGCAAGCGCTACCGCGACGTGGACATCCTGCTCGTCGACGACATCCAGTTCCTCGCGAGCAAGGAGTCGACGCAGGAGGAGTTCTTCCACACCTTCAACACCCTGCACAACGCGAACAAGCAGATCGTGCTGTCCTCCGACCGGCCGCCCAAGCAGCTGGTGACGCTGGAGGACCGGCTGCGCAACCGCTTCGAGTGGGGTCTGACGACCGACGTGCAGCCGCCGGAGCTGGAGACGCGGATCGCGATCCTCCGCAAGAAGGCGGTGCAGGAGCAGCTCAACGCCCCGCCGGAGGTGCTGGAGTTCATCGCCTCCCGCATCTCGCGCAACATCCGCGAGCTGGAGGGGGCGCTGATCCGGGTCACGGCCTTCGCGAGCCTGAACCGGCAGCCGGTGGACCTCGGTCTCACCGAGCAGGTGCTCAAGGACCTGATTCCCGGCGGCGAGGACGCGTCGCCGGAGATCACCGCACCGGCCATCATGTCGGCGACCGCGGACTACTTCGGTCTGACGGTGGACGACCTGTGCGGATCGTCGCGCAGCCGTGTGCTGGTGACGGCCCGGCAGATCGCGATGTACCTGTGCCGCGAGCTGACCGACCTGTCACTGCCGAAGATCGGCGCGCAGTTCGGCGGCCGCGACCATACGACCGTGATGCACGCGGACCGGAAGATCCGCGCCCTGATGGCGGAGCGGCGCTCGATCTACAACCAGGTCACGGAGCTCACCAACCGCATCAAGAACGGCTGACAGAGACGCTGTCGCAACGCTGAGGGCGCCCGGAGAAGCAGTCTCCGGGCGCCCTTCCGTCTGCCCACAGGCTGTGGGAGGCCGGGCCCGTACGTTGCCCCAGAAGCCTTCTCCCGGTGAGTGGTCCGCGCCCCGATCGGCCCGCGGCGGGTCCCTCCGGGGCCCCTTTCGACGTCGTTGCGGCGCTGTCCCAAGGCTGTTGACGGGTGGTCGGAGGCCGTCGTTGTTCGAATTCGGGTCCTCGGGGTGGAGTTCTCCACAGATCCTGGGACGATGTTCCGTCCACACCCTGGGGACTGCGAAGTTGTCCAGATTGTGTCCACAGGGGCGGTTGCTGAGACTTCATCAGCCCAGGTCAGGTGCTTGTGGAATTGTGGCAAACAATAATCCACAGCCTGTGGACAAGTTTTTCGTCCACAGGGGGCCGATCGAGTTGTCCACGGGCGGCCCACAGGCTGAGGTGCCTTGTCCCCAGCTTCTCCACACGGCTGTCCACTGTTCGGCAACACGACACCCCCTCTCACCGGGTCGAGTGAAAGGCGTCACACCAAGGAGGTCGGTTGGGCTGTGGGGAAGGTGGGTAAAGCTGGGGACACAGCTGTGGGGAAGTGACCCCTGCCTGTGCATCGGGTGTGCAGAACTCCGCCCCGTCCACAGAACAGGCGAGTTGTCCACCGGCTCCACCCACAGGCACGGTGGACAAAAAAGTGGGTCTGAGCTGCGAAAACGGGGTTATCCACCGTTTCCACAGGCCCTACTACTACTCCCACTAAGAGTTAGCTCGGAATCCGCAAAGAAGAAGGCCCTGTGTACAACTCGGCCCGAAGCCTCCCGGCCGCTCTCGGCCCGACTTGACCGGCAGCAGCAACGAGTGTCGGTGGCGTACGTCAGACTGGTCCCCGGTGAACCTCCCCCGCCGACGGCAGGGGGACACCGATCCAGACGACGAAAGCCAGCAGGGCGAGCCAGCAACAGCAGGAGGCGGTTCCGGTGAAGATCCGGGTGGAGCGCGATGTACTCGCGGAGGCGGTGGCCTGGACGGCCCGCAGCCTCCCGGCCCGTCCGCCGGTGCCCGTCCTCGCGGGCCTTCTGCTGAAGGCCGAGGAGGGCGCACTGAGCCTCTCCGGCTTCGACTACGAGGTCTCGGCCCGTGTGTCGGTCGACGCGGAGATCGAGGAGGACGGCACGGTCCTGGTGTCGGGGCGTCTGCTCGCCGACATCTGCCGCGCCCTCCCCAACCGTCCGGTGGAGATTTCCACAGACGGTGTACGGGCGACCGTGGCCTGCGGCTCCTCGCGATTCACCCTCCACACCCTCCCTGTGGAGGAGTACCCGGCGCTGCCGCAGATGCCGACCGCCACGGGCACCGTTCCCGGCGAGGTCTTCGCGTCCGCCGCCGCCCAGGTGGCCATCGCCGCCGGCCGTGACGACACGCTGCCCGTCCTCACCGGTGTGCGCATCGAGATCGAGGGCGACACGGTCACGCTGGCCTCCACCGACCGCTACCGCTTCGCGGTCCGCGAGTTCCTGTGGAAGCCGGAGGACCCGGAGACCTCCGCGGTCGCCCTGGTGCCCGCCAAGACGCTCCTGGACACCGCCAAGTCCCTGACCAGCGGTGACACGGTCACGATCGCGCTGTCGGGCTCCGGCGCCGGTGAGGGTCTGATCGGCTTCGAGGGCGCGGGTCGCCGTACGACGACCCGTCTGCTCGAAGGCGACCTGCCGAAGTACCGGACGCTGTTCCCGACCGAGTTCAACTCGGTGGCCGTCATCGAGACCGCCCCGTTCGTCGAGGCCGTCAAGCGCGTGGCGCTGGTCGCCGAGCGGAACACTCCGGTCCGGCTGACCTTCGAGCAGGGCGTCCTGATCCTCGAAGCGGGTTCCAGCGACGATGCACAGGCTGTGGAGCGCGTCGACGCCAACCTGGACGGCGACGACATCTCGATCGCCTTCAACCCGACCTTCCTGCTGGACGGCCTGAGCGCGATCGACTCCCCGGTCGCCCAACTCTCGTTCACCACGTCCACCAAGCCGGCGCTGCTCAGCGGCCGTCCTGCGGCGGACGCCGAGGCCGACGACGCGTACAAGTACCTGATCATGCCGGTGCGTCTGTCCGGCTGATCGCCCAGCAGCGCCGTGCAGGCCCGGAGCCCAGGTGGGCCCGGGCCTCACGTGCCCCTCGGGCCGTCCGCACACGCCGGGCGTAGGCTCGGACCTGGGTACGAATCGCCTCGAAGCTAAAGGAATCTTCTGATGGAGCTCGGTCTCGTCGGCCTCGGCAAGATGGGCGGCAACATGCGCGAGCGCATCCGCCGCGCAGGCCACACCGTCATCGGTTACGACCGCAACGCGGACGTCGCGGACGTCCACAGCCTGGAAGAGCTCGTGGGCAAGCTCAAGGGCCCGCGCGTCGTCTGGGTCATGGTCCCCGCGGGTGACGCGACCCAGTCCACGATCGACGCCCTGGGCGAGCTGCTCTCCCCCGGCGACGTGGTCGTCGACGGCGGGAACTCGCGCTGGACGGACGACGAGAAGCACGCGGAGGAGCTGAAGGCCAAGGGCATCGGCTTCGTCGACTGCGGCGTCTCCGGCGGCGTCTGGGGCCTGGAGAACGGCTACGCGCTGATGTACGGCGGCGACGCCGACGACGTCGCGAAGGTCCAGCCGGTCTTCGACGCCCTCAAGCCCGAGGGCGAGTTCGGCTCGGTCCACGCGGGCAAGGTCGGCGCCGGCCACTTCGCGAAGATGGTCCACAACGGCATCGAGTACGCCATGATGCAGGCGTACGCCGAGGGCTGGGAGCTCCTGGAGAAGGTCGACTCCGTCACCGACGTGCGCGAGGTCTTCCGCTCCTGGCAGGAGGGCACGGTCATCCGTTCCTGGCTGCTGGACCTCGCGGTCAACGCGCTCGACGACGACGAGCACCTGGAGGGCCTGCGCGGCTACGCCGCCGACTCCGGCGAGGGCCGCTGGACCGTCGAGGCCGCCATCGACAACGCCGTGCCGCTGCCCGCGATCACGGCCTCCCTGTTCGCCCGCTTCGCGTCGCGTCAGGACGACTCCCCGCAGATGAAGATGATCGCCGCGCTGCGCAACCAGTTCGGCGGCCACGCGGTCGAGTCGAACAAGAAGTAAGCACCGTAGAAGTAAGCGCGGTCGGGGGAAGGTCGGCGCACCACCATGCACGTCACGCATCTGTCGCTGGCCGACTTCCGCTCGTACGCCCGGGTCGAAGTTCCTCTCGACCCGGGCGTCACCGCCTTCGTGGGGGCGAACGGGCAGGGCAAGACCAACCTCGTCGAGGCGATCGGCTACCTCGCCACGCTCGGCAGCCACCGGGTGTCCTCGGACGCCCCTCTCGTACGGATGGGCGCCGAACGGGCGGTCATCCGGGCGGCCGTCACCCAGGGCGAGCGCTCCCAACTGGTGGAGCTGGAGCTCAATCCGGGGCGCGCGAACCGTGCCCGTATCAACAGGTCCTCGCAGGTCAGACCGCGTGACGTGCTCGGCATCGTACGCACCGTGCTGTTCGCACCCGAGG
The DNA here is from genome assembly GCF_026342435.1 of Streptomyces sp. NBC_00237. Lineage (NCBI taxonomy): Bacteria > Bacillati > Actinomycetota > Actinomycetes > Kitasatosporales > Streptomycetaceae > Streptomyces > Streptomyces sp. NBC_00237. The sequence continues at coordinate 243,892 of NZ_JAPEMT010000001.1, forward strand.
ACCTGGCCCTGGTGAAGGGCGACCCGGGCGAGCGCCGGAAGTTCCTGGACGAGCTGGTGACGGCGCGCTCCCCGCGCATGGCCGCGGTGCGGTCCGACTACGAGCGCGTCCTGAAGCAGCGCAACACCCTCCTCAAGTCGGCGGCGATGGCCAGGCGGCACGGCGGCCGGTCCATGGACATGTCCACCATCGACGTGTGGGACCAGCACCTGGCGAAGGCCGGTGCGGAACTGCTCGCACAGCGCCTCGACCTGGTGGCGACGCTCCAGCCGCTGGCGGACAAGGCGTACGAGCAACTCGCGCCCGGCGGAGGCCCGTTGCTCCTGGAGTACCGCGGTTCCGCGCCCGGTGAGGGGCACACCCGCGAGGAGCTGTACGTGCAGTTGCTGGCGGCGCTGGCCGACGCGCGCAAGCAGGAGATCGAGCGGGGCGTGACGCTGGTCGGTCCGCACCGGGACGATCTGCTGCTGAAGCTCGGCCAGTTGCCCGCGAAGGGCTACGCGAGTCACGGGGAGTCCTGGTCGTACGCGCTGGCGCTGCGGCTCGCCTCGTACGACCTGCTGCGTGCCGAGGGCAACGAGCCCGTGCTCGTCCTGGACGACGTCTTCGCCGAGCTGGATGTGCGGCGGCGGGAGCGGCTGGCGGAGCTGGTGGCGCCGGGTGAGCAGGTGCTGGTGACGGCGGCGGTGGACGACGACGTCCCGGGCGTGCTCTCGGGGGTCCGGTACGCGGTGGCCGACGGCGAGGTGACCCGGCTGTGAGTGACGAGAAGAAGGACGCCGCGCCCTCTCCGGCCGCGCCTGCGCAGTCTTCGGGCGTGGACCTCGCCCGGCAGGCCCTCGCCGCGGCGAAGGAGCAGGCTCGGGCGCGGGGAGCCGCGGCCCAGCAGAAGAAGACGGTGCGCCGCGGCGGGAGCATCCGGTCGGGTTCGGGGGCGGACGGCCGGGACCCGTTGAAGCTGGGCGCGGCGCTGGACCGGCTGAAGACGGAGCGCGGCTGGGAGATGCCGATCGCGGTCAGCGGGGTGATGGGGCGCTGGAAGGACATCGTGGGCCCCGACGTCGCGCAGCATACCGAGCCGTTGAAGTACGACGAGGAAGAGCGGATTCTCTGGGTGCGCTGCACCTCCACGGCGTGGGTGACGCAGATGAAGTATTTGCAGCCCACGTTGCTGAAGCGGCTCAACGGGGAGCTCGGCCGGGACACCGTGCGACAGATCAGGCTGGAGGGCCCGAACGCGCCGCAGCGCCGGTACGGGCCGCTTCGGGCGCCGGGCAGCACGGGGCCCGGGGATACGTACGGCTAGAGCGGATGCGTCCATGTTTCACGTGAAACATGACAAGGATGTTTCACGTGAAACCGGGCGACGGCAGTGAGGCGTCCCTCACGGTGATGAGTGCTTGACAGCCCGAAGCGCTGGAAGCCCTCTGGAGCCGCCTGGAGCCCCTCTCCGGATATGGGGAGTCGGGCAGGCCCGGTTCGGGGCGGCACATGTGGACTCAGGTACCGGCAAACCCCCATTCATGTCTGCGCTACCGGTAGACTGATGCATAGTCCTCGCTTGTTTCGCGGGGCACGTCGACTCACACAGAACGACGCAGCCGCTCCTGCCTGCCTGGGGATGGGGAACCCCCCAGCCGAGGCAGGGGATGGGCCTGTGCTGTGCCAGAAAGGGCGCTTCGTGGCCGATTCCGGCAACCCCAACGAGATCAGTCCGTCCACTGCCGGCGAGGACGGCGAGGGCACCCCCGCGGAGGTGACCTCGTCGAGGGGCACCAACTCCGAGGTCACCTCGGCGTACGACGCCAGCGCGATCACAGTCCTTGAGGGCCTGGACGCGGTCCGCAAGCGCCCCGGCATGTACATCGGCTCGACCGGTGAGCGTGGCCTGCACCACATGGTGCAGGAGGTCGTCGACAACTCCGTCGACGAGGCCCTGGCCGGGCACGCGGACTCCATCGACGTCACGATCCTGGCCGACGGCGCCGTGCGCGTCATCGACAACGGCCGAGGCATCCCGGTGGGCATCCACCCGGTGGAGAAGAAGCCCGCCGTCGAGGTCGTGCTCACCGTGCTGCACGCGGGCGGCAAGTTCGGCGGCGGCGGCTACGCGGTCTCCGGTGGTCTGCACGGCGTCGGCGTCTCCGTCGTCAACGCGCTGTCGTACAAGCTGGCCGTCGAGATCAGGACGGACGGCTACCGCTGGACGCAGGAGTACAAGGCGGGCGCCCCGACGGCGCCGCTGGAGCGGCACGAGGCCACGGAGGAGACCGGCACCTCGGTCACGTTCTGGGCCGACCCGGACATCTTCGAGACCACCGAGTACTCCTTCGAGACGCTCTCGCGGCGCTTCCAGGAGATGGCGTTCCTCAACAAGGGACTGACCATCAAGCTGACGGACGAGCGGGAGTCCGCGAAGGCCGTCGTCGGTGCGGACACCCCCGAGACCGCCGACGACGAGCAGGTCCGCACGGTCACGTACCACTACGAAGGCGGCATCGTCGACTTCGTGAAGTACCTGAACTCGCGCAAGGGTGAGCTCATTCACCCGACCGTCATCGACGTCGAGGCCGAGGACAAGGAGCGGATGCTCTCGGTCGAGATCGCGATGCAGTGGAACTCGCAGTACAGCGAGGGCGTGTACTCGTTCGCGAACACGATCCACACGCACGAGGGCGGTACGCACGAGGAGGGCTTCCGGGCCGCGATGACCGGTCTGGTGAACCGGTACGCACGCGAGAAGAAGTTCCTGCGCGAGAAGGACGACAACCTCGCGGGCGAGGACATCCGCGAGGGTCTGACCGCGATCATCTCGGTGAAGCTGGGCGAGCCGCAGTTCGAGGGCCAGACCAAGACCAAGCTGGGCAACACGGAGGCGAAGACCTTCGTGCAGAAGGTCGTGCACGAGCACCTCAACGACTGGTTCGACCGCAACCCGAACGAGGCCGCGGACATCATCCGCAAGTCGATCCAGGCCGCCACGGCCCGTGTCGCCGCCCGCAAGGCGCGCGACCTGACCCGCCGCAAGGGCCTGCTGGAGTCGGCGTCCCTGCCGGGCAAGCTCAGCGACTGCCAGTCCAACGACCCGACGAAGTGCGAGATCTTCATCGTCGAGGGTGACTCCGCCGGTGGTTCGGCGAAGTCCGGCCGCAACCCGATGTACCAGGCGATCCTGCCGATCCGAGGCAAGATCCTGAACGTCGAGAAGGCGCGGATCGACAAGATCCTCCAGAACACCGAGGTCCAGGCGCTGATCAGCGCCTTCGGTACCGGTGTGCACGAGGACTTCGACATCGAGAAGCTCCGCTATCACAAGATCATCCTGATGGCGGACGCCGACGTCGACGGTCAGCACATCAACACGCTGCTCCTGACGTTCCTGTTCCGCTTCATGCGGCCGCTGGTCGAGGCGGGTCACGTGTACCTGTCGCGTCCGCCGCTGTACAAGCTCAAGTGGGGCCGGGACCAGGTCGAGTACGCCTACTCCGACCGTGAGCGCGACGCGCTCCGCGAGGCGGGCGAGCAGCAGGGCAAGCGCATCAAGGAGGGCGACCTCCAGCGCTTCAAGGGTCTCGGTGAGATGGATGCCGAGGAGCTGCGCATCACCACGATGGACGTCGACCACCGTGTGCTCGGCCAGGTCACCCTGGACGACGCGGCCCAGGCCGACGACCTGTTCTCGGTGCTGATGGGTGAGGACGTCGAGGCGCGGCGCTCGTTCATCCAGCGCAACGCCAAGGACGTTCGCTTCCTCGACATCTGAGTCGGTCCTTCGCTGACCGCTTCGAAAGGATTTTGACCAGCAATGGCCGACGAGAACACCCCCCAGACCCCCGTTGAAGAGGGTCAGACGACGCAGCGGATCGAGCCCGTCGGGCTGGAGACCGAGATGCAGCGGTCGTACCTCGACTACGCGATGTCCGTCATCGTGGCGCGTGCGCTGCCCGACGTGCGGGACGGTCTGAAGCCCGTGCACCGTCGCGTCCTGTACGCGATGTACGACGGCGGCTACCGGCCCGAGAAGGGCTTCTACAAGTGCGCCCGCGTCGTCGGCGACGTCATGGGTACGTACCACCCGCACGGCGACTCCTCGATCTACGACGCCCTGGTGCGTCTGGCGCAGCCGTGGTCGATGCGCATGCCGCTGGTGGCCTCCAACGGCAACTTCGGCTCTCCGGGCAACGACCCGGCGGCAGCGATGCGCTACACCGAGTGCAAGATGGCGAACCTCTCCATGGAGATGGTCCGCGACATCGACGAGGAGACCGTCGACTTCACGGCCAACTACGACGGCCGTAACCAGGAGCCGACGGTGCTGCCGTCGCGCTTCCCGAACCTGCTGGTCAACGGTTCGGCGGGCATCGCGGTCGGCATGGCGACGAACATCCCGCCGCACAACCTGCGCGAGGTCGCTTCGGGTGCGCAGTGGTGCCTGGAGAACCCGGAGGCTTCGCAGGAGGAGCTCCTGGACGCCCTCATGGAGCGCATCAAGGGCCCCGACTTCCCGACCGGCGCGCTGGTGGTGGGCCGCAAGGGCATCGAGGAGGCGTACCGGACGGGCCGAGGCTCGATCACGATGCGCGCCGTGGTGGCCGTCGAGGAGATCCAGAACCGTCAGTGCCTGGTCGTCACGGAGCTTCCGTACCAGACGAACCCGGACAACCTGGCGCAGAAGATCGCCGACCTGGTGAAGGACGGCAAGGTCGGCGGCATCGCCGACGTCCGTGACGAGACCTCCTCGCGCACCGGTCAGCGTCTGGTCATCGTGCTCAAGCGCGACGCGGTCGCCAAGGTCGTGCTGAACAACCTGTACAAGCACACCGACCTCCAGTCGAACTTCGGCGCGAACATGCTGGCGCTCGTCGACGGCGTGCCGCGCACGCTGTCGCTGGACGCGTTCATCCGGCACTGGGTGACGCACCAGATCGAGGTCATCGTCCGGCGTACGCAGTTCCGGCTGCGCAAGGCCGAGGAGCGCGCGCACATCCTGCGCGGTCTGCTCAAGGCGCTGGACGCGATCGACGAGGTCATCGCGCTGATCCGCCGCTCCAACACGGTGGAGATCGCCCGCGAGGGCCTGATGGGCCTGCTGGCGATCGACGAGATCCAGGCGAACGCGATCCTGGAGATGCAGCTGCGCCGCCTGGCCGCCCTGGAGCGGCAGAAGATCGTGGCGGAGCACGACGAGCTCCAGGCCAAGATCAACGAGTACAACCAGATCCTGGCCTCCCCGCAGCGCCAGCGTGCGATCGTCAGTGAGGAACTGGCCGTCATCGTCGACAAGTTCGGCGACGACCGACGGTCCGCGCTGGTGCCCTTCGACGGTGACATGTCCATCGAGGACCTGATCGCCGAGGAGGACATCGTCGTCACCATCACCAACGGTGGCTACGTGAAGCGCACGAAGACCGAGGACTACCGGTCGCAGAAGCGCGGCGGCAAGGGAGTCCGGGGCGCGAAGCTGAAGCAGGACGACATCGTCGACCACTTCTTCGTCTCCACCACGCACCACTGGCTGCTGTTCTTCACGAACAAGGGCCGGGTGTACCGGGCGAAGGCGTACGAGCTGCCCGACGCCGGACGGGACGCGCGCGGCCAGCACGTGGCGAACCTCCTCGCGTTCCAGCCGGACGAGAAGATCGCGCAGATCCTGGCGATCCGGGACTACGACGCGGCGCCGTACCTGATCCTGGCCACCAAGGGCGGCCTGGTGAAGAAGACGTCGCTGAAGGACTACGACTCGCCCCGTTCGGGTGGTGTCATCGCGATCAACCTGCGGGAGACCGCGGACGGCAGCGACGACGAGCTGATCGGCGCCGAGCTGGTGTCGTCCGAGGACGACCTGCTGCTGGTCAGCAGGAAGGCCCAGTCGATCCGGTTCACCGCCACGGACGACGCGCTGCGCCCGATGGGCCGTGCGACGTCGGGCGTGAAGGGCATGAGTTTCCGTGAGGGCGACGAACTGCTCTCGATGAATGTGGTGCGGCCCGGTACGTTCGTGTTCACCGCAACCGACGGCGGGTACGCGAAGCGCACTCCCGTCGACGAGTACCGCGTCCAGGGCCGTGGCGGTCTCGGCATCAAGGCTGCCAAGATCGTGGAGGACCGGGGCTCGCTCGTGGGGGCGCTGGTGGTGGAGGAGACGGACGAGATCCTCGCCATCACCCTCGGCGGCGGTGTGATTCGTACGCGAGTCAACGAAGTCAGGGAGACGGGCCGTGACACCATGGGCGTCCAACTGATCAACCTGGGCAAGCGGGATGCCGTCGTCGGCATCGCCCGCAACGCCGAGGCCGGCCGTGAGGCCGAAGAGGTCGACGGGGCCGACGGTTCCGAGATCGAAGCGGACGGTGCGGTCACCGCCACGGCCGCGACCGAAGTCGTCGAGGGTGCAGAGCCCTCGGCAGGGGAGCACGAGGAGTAGGTCGTGAGTGGAGCCACGGGCACCGGGAAATCTTCCGGAGCTGGAGCACCCGGTGCCCGTGGCTCTGCCGCGGACTCCCAGGGGGGAACTGTGACGGACACCCGGGGGCCGCAGCCCCCGCAGGGTTATGACGGGTACGCGGCCGGTCCGCTGCCCGGCGAGCGGGAGCAGGCGGCCCAGGGACCGGGGTCCCAGCCGTACCACCCGCCGCAGGCGTATCAGGCCACGCAGGACGGTCAGCAGGGCGGCGGTGCCACCCAGGGCGGCCAGCGTCCCCCTGCGGGCGGCGGCGGTACGCAGGGCGGCCAGACGGGGACGGTGCGCCGACCGCGTACGGGGGCCCGGACGACGCCTCGTACGCGCAAGGCGAGGCTGCGGGTGGCGAAGGCCGATCCGTGGTCGGTGATGAAGGTCAGCTTCCTGCTGTCGATCGCGCTGGGCATCTGCACGGTGATCGCGGCGGCCGTGCTGTGGATGGTCATGGACGCCATGGGCGTCTTCGCGACCGTCGGCGGCACGATCAGTGAGGCGACCAGCTCGACGGCCGGTTCCGGGGAGAGCAGCGGGTTCGACCTCCAGTCGTTCCTGTCGCTGCCTCGGGTGCTGACCTTCACCTCGGTGATCGCGGTGATCGACGTGGTGCTGATGACGGCCCTGGCGACGCTGGGCGCCTTCATCTACAACCTGTCGGCCGGGTTCGTGGGCGGTGTGGAGCTCACGCTCGCGGAGGACGAGTAGCCGCTGGTGGCGGGGGGCGGAGAACCGATTTTGGTACTGCCCCCCACGTGCGCTAATCTTCAGGAGTCAGCGCGCGAGCGCGGCGGGGCTATAGCTCAGTTGGTTAGAGCGCATCCCTGATAAGGATGAGGCCACAGGTTCAAATCCTGTTAGCCCCACAGTCACCGGTTGGCCCGGACGAGGATTTTCTCGTCCGGGCCAACCGCTTTTGTGCGTCCGGCAGTTGGAACCCCCCAGTAGGTCACCGATCGGTATCGGCCGGTGTGTATAGTCGGCCGCCAAGAGGTCTCCTACGTCAAGGAAAGACGAGGTCGCGCGGTGAAGAAGCTTCTCCTGGTCGCACTGGCCGCCATTGGCGGGCTCCTCGTGTACCGCCAGATCCAGGCGGATCGCGCCGAGCAGGATCTGTGGACGGAGGCGACTGACTCCGTGCCCGCAGGTTCGGGTGTGTGAGCCCCAGTAGTCACATGCAAAACCCCGGTCGCTCCTCAGAGCGACCGGGGTTTTGTGCTGCGTGGGGCTGTGGTGCTGTGCGGGTCCGTGCGCGGGGGCGATGTTTCACGTGAAACATCCGAGGGATGTCCGTCCGTGCGTGGCTCGCACGGACGGTCGACCGCGAGGCGGTGGAGCGGGCTTGTGGGCGCCGTGCGGGGCGGGAGCGGTCTCCTGGCGCAGCGTCACTTCCCGGAGCCGTAGAGGGCCTTCCAGGGGTGTTGTGAGGTCGTCCGGTGGTCGTGCCGTCCGGTTGATCTTCGCTGTGGAGGGGTGGTGCGCCGCACGTCGTTCCCGTGGCGCGGTCCGTCAGCTCTGGTGTGCCTCGTAGTGCGCGACCGCTTCGGCCGTGCGGCCCGCTCCGTACACACGGAGGAACTCCGCCAGTTCCGGGTGATCCGAGGCAAGGGAGTCCGCGGCGTGGATGATGTCCCCCGCACCGGCCACCGAGCGCAGCAGCGACTGGATCTCGCGCACCACACGGCGCACCGTGGGCGCCCCGGAGCCCGGCGTGCTCTGGCCGGTGGCGCTCAGGACCGAACCGCCCTGGGACTTCTTGATCTCTTCCATCCGGTCGGTGGCCTCACCGGCGCTGACGCTGCCGTCGGAGACCAGTCCGGCGAGCTCCTGGAGTGCCTGGACGCGCTGCACCACGGCAGGGTTGCCGATCTTGGCCCGCTGGCCGCTCATCAGCTGGGAGAGCATGGGCGCGGAGAGGCCGAGCACGGCCGCGAGCCGGGCCTGATTGAGCCCCAGGTCGTCGATGAGCCGACGGAAGAGCGCCCCCAGCGGCTCCCCGTACCAACTGCGCTGAAGCTCCCTGGCCCTTGCCGAGGCTTCCTGTTGTGCTGCGTCCATCTGCGTCTCCCCTTCGCTGCTGCGAACCTCGCGGTGCATCTTACGGAGAGTGGTCACCAACGGGGAGTCCCTATCTGTTTGCAGGATTGCGGGGGTCACCCGCTACTCTGGTGTGCGTCGGTGGACGTGTTCTGTTCCGCTCGTTTCCGGCACCCCTTTTCGGGGCCTTAGCTCAGTTGGTAGAGCGCTGCCTTTGCAAGGCAGATGTCAGGAGTTCGAATCTCCTAGGCTCCACATTCCAAGAGGCTCCCTGATCTGCGTTGACGCAGGTCAGGGAGCCTCTTTTTCGTTGATCGCCGGGCGGAGTGACCGGCTCGCCCGCCTACCCGGCTTTTTCGCTCGGAGCCTCGGAGTTCTGGAGCCAGGGCTCCCGCGCGGGCCGAGGACCCGCGCCCAGCCGTCCCTTAGTGGTCGCCGTGGGGCCCTGGGGGCTCTAGGGGTGTCTCGCCCCACCACCCCTGCCTAGCCTCGGGAAGCGGAGGGGAAGCGGACCGGAAACCGTCCGGTGGCGTACCGCTCGGCCGAGGCCCTCACTTCGATCCCGATCGGATGGCGCGCTGGTGAACAACGAAGAGCAACTGCTCGACTATCTCAGGCGGACCACCGCTGACCTGCGGGAAACACGGCGACGGCTGCGTGAGAACGAACAACGCGCACACGGTCCGGTGGCCGTCGTCGGTATCGGATGCCGCTACCCGGGCGGTGTCACCACCCCGGAGGACCTGTGGGAGCTGGTCGCGACCGGCACCGACGCGGTGTCGGACTTCCCGGCCGACCGAGGATGGGACGTCGAGGCGCTCTACGACCCCGACCCGGAGCGGCCCGGCAAGACCTACGCCCGTACCGGCGGTTTCCTGCACGACGCGGCCGACTTCGACTACGACTTCTTCGGCATCAGCCCCCGTGAGGCGCTGGCGATGGACCCGCAGCAGAGACTGCTGCTCGAAACCTCCCACGAGGCCCTGGAGCGGGCCGGAATCGTCCCGGCCGCCCTGCGCGGCAGCCGCACCGGTGTGTTCGCCGGGGTCATGTACAACGACTACGCCACCCGCCTCACCTCCGTACCCGACGACCTCGACGGCTACCTCGCCAACGGGAGCGCCGCCAGCATCGCCTCCGGACGCGTCGCCTACACCTTCGGCTTCGAAGGCCCGGTCGTCACCGTGGACACCGCCTGCTCCTCCTCCCTCGTCGCCCTGCACTGGGCGGTGCGCGCGCTGCAGTCCGACGAGTGCTCGCTCGCCCTGGCGGGCGGGGTCACCGTGATGTCGACACCGGAGACCTTCGTCGACTTCAGCCGCCAGCGCGGCCTGTCGCCCGACGGCCGCTGCAAGGCGTTCGCGGCCGCCGCCGACGGCACCGGCTGGGGCGAGGGCGCGGGCATGCTCCTCCTGGAGAGGCTCTCCGACGCCCAGCGCAACGGCCACCCCGTGCTCGCCGTCATCCGGGGCAGCGCGGTCAACTCCGACGGAGCCAGCAGCCGGCTGACCGCGCCGAACGGGCCCTCCCAGCAGCGGGTCATCCGGCAGGCGCTGGCCGGAGCCGGGCTCACCGCCGCCGACGTCGACGTGGTCGAGGCGCACGGCACCGGCACCTCCCTCGGCGACCCCATCGAGGCGCAGGCCCTGATCGCGACGTACGGCAAGGAACACCCCGCCGACCGGCCGCTGCTCCTGGGCTCGGTCAAGTCCAACCTCGGTCACACGCAGGCCGCCGCAGGTGTCGCCGGTGTCATCAAGATGGTGCTGGCGATGCGGCACGGCGAGATTCCGCCCACCCTGCACGTCGACGCCCCCACCGACCAGGTGGACTGGAGCGCGGGCGGGGTCGAGCTGGCCCTGGACCGGCGCCCCTGGCCCGCCACCGGACGGCCCCGCCGCGCCGCCGTCTCCTCCTTCGGCATCAGCGGCACCAACACGCACGTCGTGCTGGAGGAGCCGCCCGCCGAGACGGCGGAAGCCACCGCCCGGACGCGTGGGAAGGGCGAGGGCTGGGTGCCCTGGCTCGTCTCCGGGCGGAGCAGGCAGGCCCTCGCCGGGCAGACCGCGCGACTGCGCGAGCACGTCGACGCCCGCCCGGACGCGCTCCCGGCCGACCTCGGTCTCTCCCTGGCCACCACCCGCGCGCCCTTCGAGCAGCGGGCCTTCGCGGTCGGCCGCAGCTCCGGCGAACTGCTCGCCCAGCTCGCCACCTCGGTCCCGCTGACGCCCGTCGGCGGCAAGACGGCCTTCCTCTTCACCGGCCAGGGCTCCCAGCGGCCCGGCATGGGCCGCACCCTGTACCGCGCCTTCCCCGTTTACGCCGACGCCTTCGACGAGGTGTGCGCACTCGCCGACCCGGGCCTGGAGCGGCCGCTCGCCGAGGTGATCGACACCGAAGGGGAGCTGCTCACCCGTACCGATTACGCGCAGATCGCCATCTTCGCCACCGAAGTCGCCCAGTACCGCCTCCTGGAGTCCTGGGGTGTGACCCCCGACTACCTCGCCGGGCACTCCGTCGGTGAACTCGCGGCCGCCCATGTCTCCGGCGTGCTGTCGCTGGCGGACGCCGTACGACTCGTCCTCGCACGCGGCACCCTGATGGCGGCCCTGCCCCCGGGCGGAGCCATGGCCGCACTGCGCGCCACCGAGGAAGAGGTGGCCCCCCACCTCGACGAGCGGGTCGGGCTCGCCGCGGTCAACGGCCCCCGTTCCCTGGTGATCTCGGGTGCCGAGGAGGCCGTGGAAGCACTCGCCGCCCGCTTCGGGAAGAGCCGGCGGCTGAAGGTCTCGCACGCCTTCCACTCGCCTCTGATGGACCCGATGCTGGCCGACTTCGCCGAGGCCGCCGCCGCCTGCTCCTTCGAGGAGCCGCGGATCCCGATCGTCTCCACCCTCACCGGCGCCCTCGCCGACACCGCGCGGCTCACCAGCCCCGCCTACTGGGTCGACCACGTCCGTCGGCCCGTCCGCTTCGCCCCCGCGTTGGACGCGCTGCACGCGCTGGGCGTACGGACCTTCCTCGAAGTCGGCCCGGACGCGGCCCTCACCCCCCTCGCCGCGGACTGCCTGCCCGAGGACAGCGTGACCGTCGCGGGGCTGCGCCGCGAAGGCGACGAGGAACGCGACCTGGTCACGGCCGTGGCCCGGCTGCACACAGCCGGTACCGCCGTGGACTGGGCGGCCTTCTTCGCCCCGCACGGCGCACGCCGTACCGACCTGCCCACCTACGCCTTCCAGCGGGAACGCCTCTGGCTGGAGAGCGCGGCGGGCACCAGCGGCGACGCCGACGGCCTCGGGCAGACCGCCACCGGCCACCCGCTGCTCACCGCGGCGACCGAACTGCCCGAGACCGGAGGAGCGGTCCTCACCGGCCGCCTCTCCCTCGCCACCCACCCGTGGCTCGCCGACCACGCCGTGCACGGCACCGTCCTGCTGCCCGGCACCGCCTTCGTCGAGATGGCCCTCCAGGCCGGTGAGCACAACGGCTGCGACACCGTGGACGAACTCACCCTGCACGCCCCGCTGGTCCTGCCCGAGCAGGGCGCGCTCGCCGTGCAGGTCGCGGTCGGCGGCGAACACGAAGGACGCCGGGAGGTGACCGTCTGGTCGCGCCGCTCCGACAGCCCGGACACCGCCTGGACCCGTCACGCCGCGGGTCTCCTCACGTCCACGCCCGCCGACGGGAGCCCGGCCGGTCTGACGGCCTGGCCGCCCGCCGACGCCGAGCCCGTCGACCTCGGCGACCTCTATCCCGGACTCGCCCGTACGGGCTACGGATACGGCGAGGTCTTCCAGGGCCTGCGCGCCATGTGGCGCCGCGGGGACGAGCTGTTCGCCGAGGCGGCACTGCCGGAGAGCGCCCGGGCCACCGCCGCCGCGTTCGGCGTGCACCCGGCGCTCCTGGACGCCGTCCTGCACGTCAACCTCCTCGACCTGCCCGGCGGACAGGCGGTCCTGCCGTTCGCCTGGGGCGGTGTCACCCTGCACGCGGCAGGAGCCGAGAGCCTGCGTCTCCACCTCGCCCCCTCCGGCGCCGACGCCGTCACCCTCACCCTCGCCGACCCGACCGGCGCCCCCGTGGCGACCGTACGCAGCCTCGTCGCCCGTCCCGTCTCCGCCGAACAGCTCGCGGGTGAGGGGGACGACCCGCTCCACCGGGTCGACCTCGTTCCCGCGCCCGGCTCCTCGGGCGCCGTGCTGCCCCTGCTCGCGGTGTGGGGCGACGACATCGCTCTCGACGCACCCCGGCACCCGGGCCTCGACGCGCTCCTCACCGCCGGTCCGGTGCCCGAGCTGGTGGTTCTCTCCGTGCCGCCCACGCCCACCGGGGCCTTCGACCTGCCCGCCCTCGTACGGGAGCGGGTCAACACCGTCCTCGGCTCGCTGCGCGACTGGCTGGGCGACGACCGCTGCGCGGGCGGCCGGCTCGCCGTGCTGCTGCGCGCCGGTGACCTCGGCCACGCCCCGCTCCTGGGACTCGTACGCGCCGCGCAGGCCGAGAACCCGGGGCGGTTCCTGCTCATCGACAGCGACGGCAGCGCCGGCAGCACCGGTCCGGGACCCGCCCTGGCCACCGCTCTCGCCGCCGACGAGCCGGAGGTGGCGGTGCGCGACGGTGAGGTGCGGGTGCCGCGCCTGGTCCGTGCCAAGCCCGGCGGCCCGATCGTCTGGGACCCGGACGGCACCGTCCTGATCACCGGCGGCACCGGCGGCCTGGGCGCCGTGATCGCCCGTCACCTGGTCGCCGAGCACGGTGTGCGACACCTGCTGCTGGCCGGGCGACGCGGTCCGGACGCTCCCGGGGCGGTGCAACTCCGCGACGAACTGCGCGAGGCGGGTGCCGAGGTGACCCTCGCCCGCTGCGACGCCGCCGACCGGGACGCGCTGGCCGCGCTGCTCGCCGAGCACGACGTGCGGGCCGTGGTGCACGCCGCCGGTGTCGTCGACAACGGTGTGCTCGCCACCCTCGACGCGGACAAGGTCGACCGGGTGCTGCGGCCCAAGGTGGACGCTGCCTGGAACCTGCACGAACTCACCCGCGACACGGACCTGTCGGCGTTCGTCCTGCTGTCCTCCACCGCAGGTCTGCTCGTCGGCGGCGGCCAGGCCAACTACGCCGCCGCCAACACCTTCCTCGACGGACTCGCCGCCCACCGCCGCACCCTCGGCCTGCCCGCCGTCTCGCTGGCCTACGGCCTGTGGGCGGGAACGGGCGGCATGAGCGCCGACATCGACGCCGCCGACCTGGAACGGCTGCGCAGGATCGGCCTGCCGCCGCTGACCCTCGCGCAGGGGCTGCGCACCTTCGACGCCGGGATCGGCGGCGAGGACGCGGTGGTGGTGCCCGTACGGCTGGACGCCGCCGCGGTGCGCGCCCGGGCGGACGGAGTGCCCGCGCTCCTGCGCGGCCTGGTGCGCCCCGCCCGCCGACGCGGCGCGGAGGCCGCCGGGGGCTCCCCCGCGGACTCGTGGCGCGAGCGGCTGGTGCCGCTGGCGGACGCCGAACGGGACCGCGCCCTGCTGGAGCTGGTCCGTACCCACGTCGCAGGCGTCCTCGGGCACCCCTCCGCCGAGTCCGTCGATCCGGGGCGTGCCTTCCAGGAGATGGGCTTCGACTCGCTCGCCGCCGTCGAACTGCGCAACCTCCTCGCGGGCGCCACCGGGCTCTCGCTGCCGGCCACGCTGGTCTTCGACCAGCCCAGCCCCCTCACCCTCGCCGCCCACCTCAAGAACACGCTCGTTCCGGGACCGGCCGACCTGGCGCGGTCCGCGCTGGCGGAGATGGACCGGCTCGAAGCCGCCCTGCACGGCCTTCCCGACCAGGACGGCAGTCACGACCGCGTCACCGCGCGCCTCGAAGCGCTGCTGCGCAGCTGGCAGGAGACCCAAGGAAGCACCGGCGCACCCGAGGCGCCGGACGACTTCCGGGAAGCCAGCGACGAAGAACTCTTCGCCAAGCTCGACAACCAACTGGGAGCCCTGTAATGGAAGACTCGGCCACGGCCGGTAAGCTCCGCGACTACCTCAAGCGGGCCACGACCGAGCTGGAGCGAAGCCGCCGCCGCGTACGCGAGCTGGAGGAGCAGGACCGCGAGCCCATCGCGATCATCGGCATGGGCTGCCGTTACCCCGGCGGTGTGCGCACCCCCGAGGACCTGTGGCGGGTGGTCGACGAGGGCATCGACGTCGTCACCGAGTTCCCCACCGACCGGGGCTGGGACGTCTCGGCGATCTTCGACCCCGAGCCCGGCGCTCCGGGCAAGAGCTACGTCCGCCACGGCGGGTTCCTGCACGACGCCGCCGAGTGCGACCCCGCGTTCTTCGGCATCAGCCCCAAGGACGCGCCCGGCACCGACCCGCAGCAGCGGATGCTGCTCGAAGTCACCTGGGAGGCGTTCGAGCGGGCCGGTATCGACCCCGGCCGGGTGAAGGGCACCCGGACCGGTGTCTTCGTGGGCCTGATGCACCACGACTACGTCGGCGGCACCATCTCCGGCAGCATCGTCTCCGGCCGGATCGCGTACACCCTCGGTCTGGAGGGACCGGCGGTCACCATGGACACCGCCTGCTCCTCGTCCCTGGTCGCGCTGCACTCTGCGGTCCAGTCGCTGCGCAAGGGCGAGTGCTCGCTGGCGCTCGCCGGTGGCGCGGCCCTGATGGCCAGCCCCGAGATGTTCATCGAGTTCAGCGAGCGCCGCGCGCTGTCCCCCGACGGCCGCTGCCACTCCTTCTCCGACGACGCCGCAGGCGCCGCCTGGGCCGAGGGCGCGGGCATGCTGCTCGTGGAGCGGCTCTCCGACGCCGTGCGCAACGGCCACGAGGTGCTCGCTGTCGTACGCGGCTCCGCCGTCAACCAGGACGGCGCCTCCAACGGGCTGACCGCGCCCAGCGGCCCGGCCCAGATCCGCGTCATCGAGCAGGCCCTCGCCGATGCCCGGCTCGCCCCGCACCACATCGACGCGGTCGAGGCGCACGGCACCGGCACCACCCTCGGCGACCCGATCGAGGCCCAGTCCGTCATCGCCGCCTACGGGCAGGAGCGGGCGGACAGCGGACCGATCCGGCTCGGCTCCATCAAGTCCAACATGGGCCACCCGCAGGCCGCTGCCGGTGTCGGCGCCATCATCAAGACGGTCATGGCGATGCGCCACGGCGTCCTGCCCCGCACCCTGCACGTCAAGAAGCCCAGCACCGCCGTCGACTGGACGGCGGGCGACATCCGGCTGCTCACCGAGCCCGAGCCGTGGGACACCCCCGGCGGGCGCCCGCGTCGCGCGGGCGTCTCCTCCTTCGGCATCTCCGGCACCAACGCCCACACCATCCTGGAGCAGGCGCCGCCCGTCGCGACCGACGAGGCCGCACCGGAGCGGGCCGCGCTGCCCGTCGTGCCGTGGGTTCTCTCCGGCAAGGGTTCCGACGCCGTCCGACGCCAGGCGGAGCGGCTGCTGGCCGTCGCCGGTGACCTCGACCCGTACGACGTGGGGTACTCACTGGCCACGATGCGCGCCCGGTTCGGGCACCGGGCCGCCGTCACCGGCCGCGACCGGGACGAACTGCTCGCCGGTCTGCGGGCCGTCGCCGACGGCAGCCGGCCCGCCGTCGCCGTTCCCGAACCCGGCCGCCTCGGCGTGCTGTTCTCCGGCCAGGGCTCCCAGCGGCCCGGCATGGGCCGCACCCTGCACGCCGCGTTCCCGGTGTTCGCCGCCGCCTTCGACGAGATCTGCGCGGCCTTCGACGCCCATCTGGAACGGCCGCTGCGCGACGTCATGTTCGACGAGGACGCCGACCCCGCCGACGCGCTGCTGAACCAGACCGCCTACACGCAGGCGGCCCTGTTCACCTTCGAGACCGCCCAGTACCGGCTCCTGGAGCACTGGGGGATCCGTCCCGACCTGCTCGCCGGGCACTCGATCGGCGAGATCGTCGCCGCGCACGTCGCCGGTGTCCTGGAGCTGAAGGACGCGGTCGCGCTGGTCGCCGCCCGGGGCGCTCTGATGCAGGCGCTGCCCGAGGGCGGCGCGATGGTGGCCCTGCTCGCCTCCGAGGCCGAGGTCCTCCCGCTGCTCACCGAGGGCGTCGACATCGCGGCCGTCAACGGCCCGCGCGCGGTGGTGGTCTCCGGCGACGAGGACGCCGTCCTCGCGGTCGCCGCCCAGGTGGAGAAGTCCACCCGCCTGAAGGTGTCGCACGCCTTCCACTCCCGTCGCATGGACCCCATGCTGGACGCGTTCCGCGAGGTGCTGGCCGGGCTCACCTTCCACGAGCCCGCCCTGCCCGTCGTCTCCAACGTCACCGGCACCCTCGCCGGTGAACTCACCTCGCCCGAGTACTGGGTACGGCACGTCCGCGAGGCCGTCCGCTTCCACGACGGAGTCACCACCCTGGCCGCCGAGGGAGCCACCCGCTTCCTGGAGGTCGGCCCCGACTCGGTGCTCACCAACATGGCGCAGGACGTGGTCCCCGAGGTCATCGGCACCCAGCGCCGCGACCGTGCGGAGGACGCCGCCCTCGTCGAGGCCGTCAGCCGCTTGCACCTGACGGGAACCGGCCCCGACTGGTCGGTCGTGTTCGCCGGTGGCCGCAAGGTCGACCTGCCCACCTACGCGTTCCGCCGCGACCGCCACTGGGAGGACGCGCCGATCCTCCAGGCCGAGCGCTCCGCCTCGGGCCGCTCGGGCGACGACGCGGCCAACCCGTTCTGGGAACTGGTCCGTGAGCAGGACGTGACCGCCGTCGCCGCCGCCCTCGGCATCACCGACGAGCCGTCCGTCGCCGCCGTCGTACCGGCGCTGGCCGCCTGGCACGAGCAGTGGCGGACCAACGCCGCCGCCGACGGCTGGCGCTACCAGGTCCGCTGGGAGCCGCTGCCGCCCTCCGCCACCCCGGCGCTCGGCGTCCGCAGCCTCGTCGTCGTCCCCGCGACCGAGGACGACTGGACCACCGCCGTCCTCAAGGGACTCGTCGAGCGCGGCGTGACCGTCGACACGCTCACGGTGCCGGACGGCGCCGACCGCGCGTCGCTCGCCGCTCTGCTGGCCGGGAAGGGCGAGGCCGACGGCGTGCTCTCGCTGCTCGCGCCCGCCACCGGACTGACCGCGACCGCCGCCCTCGTCCAGGCTCTCGGCGACGCGGGCGTCACCGCCCCGCTGTGGTGTGCCACGCGCGACGCCGTCGCCCACGGCACGGCCGCCACCGTCACCGGTTTCGCCCAGGCACAGGTCTGGGGTCTCGGCCGGGTCGCCGCCCTGGAACACCCCGACCGCTGGGGCGGACTGGTGGACCTGCCCGCCGTGATCGGCCCGCAGACCGTCGTACGGCTGGCCGCGCTGCTCGGCGACGCCGGTGGCGAGGACCAGGTCGTCATCCGTGAGTCCGGTACGTACGGCCGCCGCCTGGAACCCGCCCCGGCCCGGCCCGGCGCGCCCTGGAAGCCGTCCGGGACGGTGCTGGTCACCGGCGCCACCGGCGCGGTCGGCGCCGCCGTCGCCCGCTGGCTCGCCGCCGAGGGCGCCGACCACCTGCTGCTGACGTCCCGGCGCGGCCCCGAGGCGCCCGGCGCCGCTGACCTCGTCCGCGAGCTCACCGACGCCGGTACCCCGGTCACCCTCGTCGCCTGCGACGTCGCCGACCGAGGGGCGCTGGCCGCGCTCCTCGACTCCGTACCGGACGAGCAGCCCCTGACGGCCGTGCTGCACCTGGCCGGTGTCCTCGACGACGGCGTTCTGGACGCGCTCACCCCCGAGCGGTTCACCGGTGTCCTCGCCCCCAAGGCCGACGCCGCCCGCCACCTGCACGAACTCACGGCGGACCGCGAGCTGTCGGCGTTCGTGCTGTTCTCCTCGCTGACCGCCACCGTCGGCGGCGCGGGACAGGCCAACTACGCGGCAGCCAACACCTACCTCGACGCCCTCGCCGAGCACCGGCGGGCGGCCGGACTGCCGGCCACCTCGGTGGCGTGGGGGCCGTGGGGCGGTGAGGGCATGGCCGCCCACGGCAACGTCCGCTCGGCCGCCCGCGCGATGGGCATGTCCGTCCTCGACCCCGAGCGGGCGCTGACCGCTCTGCAGCGGGCCCTGGACGGCGGCGACACCACCGTCACCGTCGCCGACGTCGACTGGAGCGTGTTCGCGCCCGCGTTCACGTCGAGCCGCCCCAGTGCCCTGCTGTCCGCACTGCCCGGGGCCCAGCGCGGCGCGGCCGCCCAGGACGGGGCGGGCACGGTCGACGGCTTCGCCGAGAAGCTCGCCGGGCTCACCGGCGGCGAACGCGACCGTGCGGTCCAGGAGCTGGTGTGCGGCCAGGCCGCCTCGGTGCTCGGTTACGGCGGCGCGGGCGAGGTCGAGCCGACCACCGCCTTCCGGGACCTCGGCTTCGACTCGCTCACCTCCGTCGACCTGCGCAACCGGATCAGCAGCGCCGCCGGGGTGCCGCTGCCGGCCACGCTCATCTTCGACTACGCGACCCCGGCCGCCCTCGCCCAGTACCTTCTCACCGAACTCGCGGGCGCCGCCGACTCCGTGGACTCGGTCGTCTCCGAACTCGACCGGGTCGCGGCCCGGCTCGCCGACCTCACCGCGGAAGACCTCGAACAGGGGCGGATCACGGCCCGGCTGCGGACGCTGATGGCCGACCTGGACAAGACCCTCGGGCAGAGCGCCGGAGCGGTCGCAGGACGGCTGGAGGACGCCTCCGCCGACGACGTCTTCGCCTTCATCGACAACGAACTCGGCTCGGCGTGACCCGGCCGGCCCACGGCCCCTCGGTCCCGAAGCGGCAGTACACCTTTTCGCACAGGAGTGGCGAGACCCGATGACCAACGACGAGAAGCTGCTCTCCTACCTCAAGCGGGTCTCCGCCGATCTGGCCCAGACCCGGCAACGGCTGCACGAGGTGGAGACCCAGGACCGGGAACCCATCGCCATCGTCGGAATGGGCTGCCGCTTCCCCGGCGGCGTGAGCACGCCGGAGGAGTTCTGGCGGCTCGTCCACGACGGCACCGACGCCATCGGTGACTTCCCCGACGACCGGGGCTGGGACGTCGGGACGCTCTACGACCCCGACCCGGACGCCACCGGCAAGACGTACGTCACGCGCGGTGGATTCCTGGACGACGCGGCCGGGTTCGAGCCGGACTTCTTCGGCATCAGCCCCCGCGAGGCCGTCGCGATGGACCCGCAGCAGCGGCTTCTCCTGGAGGTCTCGTGGGAGGCCCTGGAACGGGCCCGGATAGCCCCCGACGCGGCGCACGGCGCCCGGGTCGGGGTGTTCGCCGGAACCAACGGCCAGGACTACAAGGACCTGTTGGCCCGGATGCCGGAGGACAGCGAGGCCGCCCTCGGCACCGGTGTGCTCGCCGCCGTGATCTCCGGCAGGATCTCGTACACCCTGGGCCTGGAGGGTCCGGCCGTCACCGTCGACACGGCCTGCTCCTCGGCGCTCGTCGCGGTGCACCTGGCCGTCCAGGCGCTGCGCAACAAGGAGTGCACCCTGGCACTCGCGGGAGGCGCGACCGTGATGTCGACGCCGAACAACTTCATCGCCTTCTCCCGGCAGCGCGGCCTCGCGGCCGACGGTGCCAGCAAGTCCTTCGCGGACGCGGCGGACGGCACCAGCTGGGGCGAGGGCGCGGGCATGCTCGTGCTGGAGCGGCTCTCCGACGCCCGTCGCAACGGCCATGAGGTACTGGCCGTCGTGCGTGGCTCCGCCGTCAACCAGGACGGTGCGTCCAACGGCCTCACCGCGCCCAACGGGCCGTCCCAGCAGCGCGTCATCCGGGCCGCGCTGGCCGGGGCACAGCTCACCACCGCCGACGTCGACCTGCTGGAGGCGCACGGCACCGGCACCACGCTGGGCGACCCCATCGAGGCGCAGGCGCTGCTCGCGACGTACGGGCAGGGCAGGTCCGAGGACGCTCCGCTGTGGCTCGGCTCGGTCAAGTCGAACATCGGTCACACCCAGGCCGCCGCCGGTGTCGCGGGCATCATCAAGGCCGTCATGGCGATGCGCCACCGCGTCCTGCCGAAGTCGCTGTACGCCGACGAGCCGTCCACCAAGGTCGACTGGGACCGGGGCAACGTCCGGCTGCTGACGGAGAACCGGCCCTGGGCCGACCCCGGGCGCCCCCGCCGGGCCGCGGTCTCCTCCTTCGGCGCCAGCGGCACCAACGCCCACACCATCCTGGAGGAGCCCCCCGCCGCGGAGGCGACGGACGCCGAGCCGGAGCCGCGCACCGCGCCGCCGCTGGTGCCGTGGGTGCTCACCGGCCGCACCGAGCAGGCCCTGCGGGAGCAGGCCGCGCGGCTGGCCGCCGTCGTCGGCGACGCCGACCCGGTGGACGTGGCGCACTCCCTCGTCGCCACCCGTACCGCCCACCAGTACCGGTCCGTCGTCCTCGGCTCCGACCGGGACGCGCTCGTCGCGGCCACGACCGGGGTCGCCGAGGGCGGCCGGGGCGCCGCGGCGGGACGGGTCCGCAAGGGGCAGACGGCCTTCCTGTTCACCGGGCAGGGCGCGCAGCGTGCCGGTATGGGCCGCGAACTCCACCGGGACTTCCCGGTGTTCGCGCAGACCTTCGACGAGATCTGTGCCCTGTTCGGTGACGACGTGCCCGACCTGCGCGACCTCGTCCTCGGCACCGACGTACCCGGTACCGACGTGTCCGGTACCGACCCCGAGCCGCTGAACCGCACCTCCCGCACCCAGGCCGCGCTGTTCGCCTTCGAGGTCGCCCTGTACCGCCTGGTCGCCTCCTGGGGCCTGGCCCCCGACTACCTGGCCGGGCACTCCATCGGCGAGATCGCCGCCGCCCACGTGGCGGGCGTCCTGGACCTGAAGGACGCGACCACCCTCGTCGCCGCCCGGGGCGCTCTGATGCAGGCGCTGCCCGAGGGCGGCGCGATGATCGCCGTACGCGCCACCGAGGACGAGGTCCGTCCGCTGCTCACCGAGAACGTCGGCATCGCCGCCGTCAACGGCCCCGCCTCCGTGGTGATCTCCGGTGACTCCGCCGAGGCCGAGGCCGTGGCCGCGCACTTCGGCAAGAGCCGACGGCTGAAGGTCTCGCACGCCTTCCACTCGCCTCTGATGGAGCCGATGCTGGCCGACTTCCGGTCGGTCGTCGCCACCCTCACCTTCCACCCGGCCACCGTCCCGGTCGTCTCCAACGTCACGGGGGCCCTCGCCACCCAGGACATCGCCACCCCCGACTACTGGGTGCGGCACGTGCGCGAGGCGGTCCGCTTCCACGACGGGATCCGCGCCCTCGCCGCCGCCGGCGTCACCCGCTTCCTCGAAATCGGGCCGGACGCCGTCCTCACCGCCATGGCCCGCGAGTGCCTCACCGTCGACGGCACGGCCACCGACGCCGTGCTCGCCGCCGCGTCCCGCCGCGAGCGCGACGAGACCGAGACGCTGCTCACCGCCGTCGCCCAGATGTACGTGGGCGGCGCGTTGGTGGACTGGACCGCGCTGTACACCGGCGCCCGCACCCTCGACCTGCCCACCACCGCGTTCCAGCGCGAACGGTTCTGGCCCGAAACGGCCGCGGTGGTCGGCGACGTCGGCTCCGCGGGCCTGGACCCGGCCGACCACCCGCTGCTCGGCGCCGCCACGATGCTCGCCGCGTCCGACGGCGCCGTGCTCACCGGACGGCTGTCGCCGCGCAGCCACCCGTGGCTCGCCGACCACGTCGTCGGCGGGTCCGTCGTGGTCCCCGGCACCGCCATGGTCGAACTCGCCGTCCGGGCGGGCGACCAGGTCGGCTGCGGCCACCTCGAAGAACTCACCCTGGAAGTACCGCTCGTGCTGCCCGAGGACGACGGGATGCGCGTCCAGGTCGCCGTGGGCGTCCCCGACACGTCCGGCTCCCGCACGGTTCACGTGTACGCCCGCCAGGAGAGCCTGCCCGCCGACGAACCGTGGACCCTGCACGCCTCCGGCCTGCTCGGCACCGGCATCGGCGCACCCGGCAGCCGCCTGGACGTCTGGCCCCCCGAGGACGCCGAGGCCCTGGACACCACCGGCCTCTACGAACGGCACGCCGAGGCGGGCCTGGAGTACGGCCCGACCTTCCGGGCCCTGACCGCCGCCTGGCGGCGCGGCGAGGAAGTCTTCGCCGAGGTACGGCTGCCCGAGCGGCCCGCCGCCGACGCGCCCCGCTTCGGCCTGCACCCGGCCGCCTTCGACGCCGCCCTGCACGCGCTGGCGCTGCTCGGCGACGGCTCCGCCGACGACACCGCCCGGCTGCCCTTCCTCTTCGAGGGCGTCACCCTGCACGCCGCCGGAGCCTCCGTCCTGCGCGCCCGGCTCGTGCCGACCGGCACCGACGCCTTCGCCGTCGACCTGGCCGACGCCACCGGCGCACCCGTCGCCACCGTGGCCTCCCTCGCGGCTCGCCCGCTCACCAACCTGCGCGCGGCCCGCGACACCACCGCCGACGCCCTGTTCACCCTCGGCTGGCAGCCGCTGCCCCTGGAGACCGACGCCCCCGACGCCGGGCACCGGGTGCTGCACAGCACCCCGGGTTCGGACCAGGACGCCGTGCGTGCGGCGCTGCACACCGCGCTCGCGGCCCTCCAGGAGGACGACCCGCGCCCGCTGGCCGTCGTCACCCGAGGCGCCGTGAGCGTCGCCGGGGAGGACGTGGCCGACCTGGCCGGTGCCGCCGTGTGGGGACTCGTACGGTCCGCGCAGTCGGAGAACCCGGACCGGTTCACGCTGGTCGACCTCGAACCGGGTGCGGACGCGGGCACCGTCCTGTCCGCCGTCCTCACCTCCGGCGAACCGCAGGTCGCCGTACGCGCCGGTGCGGCCCGCGCCGCACGCCTCGTGCGCGCCGAACTGCCCGACGAGGCACCGGACGTCGCCCTCGACCCGGAGGGCACCGTGCTCCTCACGGGTGCCACCGGCGGCCTCGGCCCGGTGCTCGCCCGCCATCTCGTCACCTCCTACGGCGTCCGCCACCTCGCCCTGCTCAGCCGTTCGGGCCGGGCCGACGGGCTGATCGCCGAACTCGCCGCCCTCGGTGCCACGGCGACCGCCCACGCCTGCGACGTCGCCGACCGGGACGCCCTCGCCGCCGTACTGGCCGCCGTCCCGGCCGCACACCCGCTGACCGCAGTCGTGCACGCGGCGGGCGTGCTGGACGACGGGGTGATCACCTCGCTCACCCCCGAGCGCGTCGACGCGGTCCTCGCGCCCAAGGCGCTCGGCGCCCTGCACCTGCACGAACTGACCTCGGGCCTCGCGGCGTTCGTGATGTTCTCGTCCGTCGCCGGTACCGTCGGCGCCCCGGGCCAGGGCAACTACGCCGCCGCCAACGCCTTCCTGGACGCTCTCGCCGCCCACCGCCGGGCCCAGGGGGCGCCCGCCCTGTCGCTGGCCTGGGGCCCGTGGGCCCCGTCCGGGGGCATGACCAGCTCCCTCGACGCGGCCGACCACGCCCGGATGGCGCGCGGTGGCATGAGCGCCCTGTCGGCCGAGGAGGGCACCGCGCTCTTCGACCTGTCGGTACGCGCCGGGCGGCCCACCGTGGTGCCGGTCCGGCTCGACCTGCCCGCGCTGCGTGCCCAGGGCGCCGCTCTCGCACCCGTCCTGCGTGCCCTCGCGGGCCGCCCGGCCCGTCGGGAGGCCGCCGCCGTGGGCGTCGGCGCCGACTTCGCCGAACGGATGGCCGTCCTCGGCGACGCGGAGCGCGCCGAGGCACTGCTGCACACCGTCCGCGCCCACGTGGCCGGAGTGCTCGGCCACGCGAACCCGGAGGGCGTGGAGACCGACCGGGCCTTCAAGGACCTCGGCTTCGACTCGCTCGCCGCGATCGAACTGCGCAACTCGCTGATCGCGGAGACCGGGCAGCGGCTGTCCGCGACCCTCGTCTTCGACCACCCGTCGCCCGAGGCGCTCGCCACCTACCTCGGCACCCTGCTCGGCGGCGCCGCGACCGGGGCACGCCCCGGCCGCACCCGCAGCAGGTCCCGGGCGGACGAGCCCCTGGCGATCGTGGGTCTGGCCTGCCGCTACCCGGGCGACGTCCGCACCCCGGACGACCTGTGGCGGCTCGTCGCCGACGGCGCCGACGCCATCAGCCCCTTCCCCGGCAACCGGGG
This sequence comes from Streptomyces sp. NBC_00237, assembly GCF_026342435.1. NCBI lineage: Bacteria > Bacillati > Actinomycetota > Actinomycetes > Kitasatosporales > Streptomycetaceae > Streptomyces > Streptomyces sp. NBC_00237. Next base: position 268,488 of record NZ_JAPEMT010000001.1, read on the forward strand.
CTGGGACGTCGACCGGATCGTCGACCCCACCCGGCAGCGCCCCGACACCTCCTACGTGGGCGAGGGCGGGTTCCTGCACGACGCGGGAGCGTTCGACGCCCCGTTCTTCGGCATCAGCCCCAAGGAAGCCCTGGTCATGGACCCCCAGCAGCGGCTGCTGCTGGAGGAGTCCTGGAAGGCGCTGGAGCACGCGGGCATCGACCCGCACAGCCTCAAGGGCAGCCGCACCGGCGTGTTCGCGGGCGTCCAGTACCACGACTACTTCGGCAGCTTCGGCTCCGGCAGCATCATCTCCGGCCGGGTCGCCTACACCCTGGGCCTCGAAGGTCCTTCGCTCTCCGTCGACACAGCCTGCTCCTCGTCGCTCGTCGCGCTGCACCTCGCCGCCCAGTCGCTCCGGCAGGGCGAGTCCGACCTCGCGCTGGTCGGCGGTGTCGCCGTGATGGCCACTCCGGAGACGTTCATCGAGTTCAGCAGGCAGGGCGCGCTCGCCCCCGACGCCCGTACCCGTGCCTTCGCGGACGCCGCGGGCGGCACCGTGTGGGGCGAGGGCGTCGGCGTCATGGTCGTGGAGCGGCTCTCCGACGCCCGTCGCAACGGCCATGAGGTACTGGCCGTCGTGCGCGGCTCCGCCGTCAACCAGGACGGCGCGTCCAACGGCCTCACCGCCCCCAACGGCCCCTCCCAGGAACGCGTCGTCCTCGAAGCGCTGGCGAACGCGCGGCTCACCACCGCCGACGTGGACGTGGTGGAGGCGCACGGCACCGGCACCACGCTGGGCGACCCCATCGAGGCGCAGGCGCTGCTCGCGACGTACGGGCAGGGCAGGTCCGACGACGCTCCGCTGTGGCTCGGCTCGGTCAAGTCCAACATCGGTCACACCCAGGCCGCCGCCGGTGTCGCCGGTGTCATCAAGATGGTCATGGCGATGCGCCACGGCGTCCTGCCGAAGTCCCTGCACGTGGACCGGCCGTCCACCAAGGTGGACTGGGACGCCGGGAACGTACGGGTGCTGGCGGAACAGCACGACTGGCCGGAACACGGCCGTCCGCGCAGGGCCGGTGTGTCCTCGTTCGGGATCAGCGGCACCAACGCCCACATCATCCTCGAACAGGCCCCCGCCGCGCCCGCCGCGGAGCCCCGGCCCACCACTACGGACCTCACGGTGCCGTGGCTGCTCACGGCGAAGAACCCGGCCGCCCTCGCCGCCCAGGCCGCCACGCTCCTCGGGCACCTCGACACCCACCCGGAACTCGACCCGTCCGACATCGGCTGGACCCTGGCCACCAGCCGCGCCCGGTTCGCCCACCGTGCGTCGATCACCGGCGCCGGTACGGCCGAACTGCGCGGCGCCCTGGCCGCGTTGGCCGACGGCACCACCGCCCGCGGCCTCGCCGAGGGCGAGGCTCCCGGCCGCGCCCGGCCCGTGTTCGTCTTCCCCGGCCAGGGCTCCCAGTGGTCCGGCATGGCCGTCCGGCTCATCGAGGAGTCCCCCGTGTTCGCGGGCCGCATGGCCGAGTGCGCCTCGGCCCTGGAGCCGTACACCGACTGGGACTTCGGGACGGAGCTGCGCGGCGGACTCGACCGCGTGGACGTCGTCCAGCCGCTCCTGTGGGCCGTGATGGTGTCCCTCGCGCACACCTGGAGCGAGTTCGGTGTCGCCCCGGCCGCCGTGATCGGGCACTCCCAGGGCGAGATCGCCGCCGCCTGCGCGATCGGCGCCCTGACCCTCCAGGACGGCGCCCGCGTCGTCGCGCTGCGCTCCCGCGCCATCGCCGAGCTGCTGTCCGGCTCGGGCGGCATGATGTCCGTCGGCGAAGGCGCCGACGCGGTCCGCGCCCGGCTCGCCGCCTGGGACGGCCGACTGTCGGTCGCCGCCGTCAACGGCGCCGCCTCCACAGTGGTGTCCGGCGACTCCGACGCCCTCGACGAACTCCTCGACCAGCTGCGCGAGGAGAAGGTCCGCGCCAAGCGCCTGCCCGTGGACTACGCCTCCCACAGCGCCCACGTCGAGACCCTGCGCGAGCGCCTCGCCGACGACCTCGCCGGCATCGTGCCGCGCGCCTCCCAGGTGCCGTTCTACTCGACGGTCACCGGCGCCCCGATCGACACCGCCGAACTCGGCAGCGACTACTGGTACACCAACCTGCGCACCACCGTGCACTTCGAGCAGGCGGTACTCGCCGCCGTCGCCGACGGGCACCACCTGTTCGTCGAGTCCAGCCCCCACCCGGTGCTGACCGTCGGCATCCAGGAGACCGACGACACCGTCGCCGCCGTGGGCTCCCTGCGCCGCGACGACGGCGGCCGGGACCGGCTGCTCACCGCGCTCGGAGAAGCCTTCACCCGGGGTGCGAGCGTCGACTGGACCGCCGTCGCCGAGGGCCGCCGCCCGCGTCGCGTCGTCCTCCCCGGCTACTCCTTCCAGCACGAGTGGTACTGGCTCGACTCCACGGCGACCGGCGCCGACGTCACCTCCGCCGGACTCGACCCCACCGGCCACGCCCTGCTCGGTGCCGCCGTGGTCCGCGCCGACAGCGAGGGGGCCGTCCTCACCGGACGCCTGTCGCCCTCCACCCACCCCTGGCTGGAGGACCACCGCGTCGGCGGCGTGCTGCTCTTTCCCGGCACGGGCCACCTGGAGCTCGCGCTGCGCGCCGGGGACCAGGTCGGCTGCGGCGACATCGTCGAACTCACCCTGGACACCCCCCTGGTCCTGCCCGACCACGGCGCCGTCCAGCTCCAGGTCGTCGTCGGCACGCCCGCAGGAGAGACCCGCCCGGTCAGCATCTGGTCGCGTCCCGAGAGCCCCGAAGAGGACCTGCCGTGGACCCGGCACGCCGAGGGCCTCCTCGCCCCGACCGGCACCCTCCCCGTGACCGCCGAGCCGTTCGCCGCCTGGCCCCCGCAGGGCGCCGAAGCGATACCGCTCGACGGCCTGTACGACGAGCTCGCCGCCCTCGGCCTCGGCTACGGCCCCCTGTTCCAGGGCCTGCGGGCCGCCTGGCGTACCGACGACGGTCTGTACGCGGAGGTCGCGAGCGACGCGGCCCCCGACGGGTTCGGTCTGCACCCGGCCCTGTCGGACGCCGTCCTGCACACCGTCGGCCTGACCGACGCGGCGGGCGACGAGGCCCTGCTGCCGTTCGCCTGGTCCGGAGTGCGCCTGCACGCGGCGGGCGCCACCGAACTGCGCGTGCGCGTCCGCTCCACCGGCGAGGGAACCGTCACCCTGACGCTCGCCGACCCGACGGGCACGCCCGTCGCCACCGTCGACTCGCTCACCCTGCGGCCTTTGCGGACCGGGGCACTGGCCGCCGCGTCCCGCACGGCCCGCGCGGGCGCCCTGTACCGCGTCGGCTGGGTGCCCGCACCGTCCGTCACGGCGACCGTTGCCCTGCCGGAGGTCCTGCGCGCCCCGGCCGGGGTGAGCGCCGCCGAGACCCGTACGGCGGTCGACACCGTGCTCGGCGAGCTGCGGACGCGGCTCGCCGACGAGCACCTCACGGACACCACCCTGGTCGTCGTCACCGGCACCGACCCGGCCGGAGCCGCCGTCGGCGGCCTGATCCGGTCCGCGCAGTCGGAGAACCCCGGCCGCATCGTGCTGCTGGAGACCGAGGGGGAGCCGGACGCCGGACGCCTCGCCGAGGCGCTCGCGACCGGGGAACCGCACCTCGCGCTGCGCGACGGCGCCTGGCACGTGCCCCGGCTGGCCCGCGTCGAGACCCCGGACGAGAGCGGGGACACCACCGAGGAGAGCGGCAACACCACCGAGGAGAGCGGCAACACCGGTTCCCTCGGCACCGGCACCGTCCTCATCACCGGTGCGTCCGGCGCTCTCGGCGGGATCCTCGCCCGCCATCTCGTCACCGAGCGGAACGTCCGTCATCTGCTGCTGCTCAGCCGCAGCGGCAACACCGACACCCTGGCGGCCGAACTCGCCGATCTGGGCGCCGAGGCGACGAGCGTCGCCTGCGACGTGGCGGACCGCGCGGCCCTCGCCGATGTCCTGGCCGCCGTACCGGCCGACCGGCCGCTCACCGCCGTGCTCCACGCGGCGGGCGTACTCGCCGACGGCGTACTCACCTCCCTCACACCGGAACGGCTGGACGCGGTGTTCCGGCCGAAGGTCGACGCCGCCTGGAACCTGCACGAACTCACCGAGGGACTGGACCTCTCGGCGTTCGTCCTGTTCTCCTCGTCGGCCGCCACCCTCGGTTCGCCGGGGCAGGCCAACTACGCCGCCGCCAACGCCTATCTCGACGCGCTCGCCGTGCACCGCCGGACCCTCGGCCTGCCCGCGCACTCGCTGGGGTGGGGGCTGTGGGCCCAGGCCGGTGGCATGACCGGCACGCTCGACGAGGCGGACCGTACCCGCATCGCGCGCGGTGGTGTCGCCCCACTGGAGACCGAGGAGGGCGTCGTCCTGTTCGACGCCGCCCTGCGCGGAGCCGATCCGGCGGTGCTGCCCGTGAAGCTGGACCTGGCCTCCCTGCGCGCCCAGGCGGAGGACCTGGCCCCGCTGTTCCGCTCCCTGGTGCCCGTACGCCGTCCCGGCGCGGCCACCGGGCAGAGCACGGCCGGTGGCGGTGACGCGCTGCGGGAGCGGCTCGCCGGGCTGCTGGAGGCGGAGCGCGAGCCGTTCCTCACCGAACTGGTACAGAGCCACGTGGCGGCGATCCTGGGGTATCGCTCCGCGCAGGACGTCGGCCGCACCCTGGCCTTCAGGGAACTCGGCTTCGACTCCCTGGCGGCCGTGGAACTGCGCAACAAGCTCTCCTCGGCGACCGGCCTGCGACTGCCCGCGACCCTGGTCTTCGACCACCCCACCCCCGCCGAACTCACCCGCTACCTGTTCGACGAACTCACCGGCACGCTCGCCGAGGCGACCGTCCGCACCGCCCCCCGCAAGAGCGCCGCCGACGAGCCCGTCGCCATCGTCGGCATGGCCTGCCGTTTCCCCGGCGGCATCGCCTCGCCCGAGGACCTGTGGCGGCTGGTCTTTGAAGGCCGCGACACGGCAGGCGACTTCCCGGCCGACCGGGGCTGGGACGTGGACAACCTCCACGACCCGACGCTGGACCGGCCCGGCACGAGCTACACCCGGCAGGGCTCCTTCCTGTACGACGCCGGAGAGTTCGACCCGGCGTTCTTCGCCATGGACGACGAGGAAGCCCTGGTCACCGACCCTCAGCAGCGGCTGCTCCTGGAGACGTCCTGGGAGGCGCTGGAGCGCGCCTCCATCGACCCGGCCACCCTGCGCGGCTCCGACACCGGCGTCTTCGCGGGCGTCATGTACCACGACTACTTCGGCAGCTTCGGATCCGGCAGCGTGGTCTCCGGACGCGTCGCCTACACCCTCGGCCTGGAGGGCCCGACGCTCAGCGTCGACACGGCCTGCTCCTCGTCGCTCGTGGCGCTGCACCTGGCCGCCCAGGCGCTGCGCGAGGGCGACTGCTCGCTGGCGCTGGCCGGAGGCGTGACCGTCATGGCCACCCCGGGCACCTTCGTGGAGTTCAGCCGGCACCGGGGCCTGTCCCGCGACGGGCGCTGCCGCCCCTTCGCGGACGCCGCCGACGGCACCGGTTTCGGCGAGGGCGCGGGCGTCCTGCTGCTGGAACGGCTCTCCGACGCCCAACGCAACGGCCGCCGGATCCTCGCCGTGCTGCGCGGCACCGCCGTCAACCAGGACGGCGCCTCCAACGGCATCAGCGCCCCCAGCGGCCCCGCACAGCAGCGGGTCATCCGCCGCGCCCTGGAGACCGCCGGCGTTCCCGCCGCCGAGGTCGACGTCGTCGAGGCACACGGCACCGGCACCACCCTCGGCGACCCGATCGAGGCCCAGGCCCTGATCGCCACCTACGGCGCCGAGCACACCGAGGACAGCCCGCTGTGGCTCGGCTCGGTCAAGTCCAACCTCGGCCACACGCAGGCCGCCGCCGGTGTCGCCGGGGTCATCAAGATGATCCAGGCGATCCGCAACGAGACCCTGCCGGCCAGCCTCGGCGTCGACCGGCCCTCCCGGCACGTCGAGTGGGAGGGCGCGGGCGTCCGCCTGCTCACCGAGTCCCGCAGCTGGCCGGACCCGGGACGGCCGCGCCGCGCGGGCATCTCCTCCTTCGGCATCTCCGGCACCAACGCCCACGTGATCGTCGAGGCCGCGCCCGCCGACGGGCCGGCCGAACCGGTCGCACCGCCCACCGCACCGACGACGGACACCGTGCCCTGGCTGCTCTCGGGCCACACCCCCGACGCCCTGCGCGCCCAGGCCGCCCGGCTGCTGGAGCACCTGTCCGCAGCCACCGGCACCGACCCGCACCGGCTCGCCGGAGCGCTCGCCCACGCCCGCACCGGGCTCGCCCACCGGGCGGCCGTCGTCGGCAGCACCCTGGACGAACTCACCGCAGGGGTACGGGCGGTGGCCGAGGGCCGGGCACCCGGGGCCGGGGCCCTCGGCACGGCCACCGAGGGACGGCTCGCCTTCCTCTTCTCCGGCCAGGGCTCGCAGCTGCCGGGCATGGGCACCCGCCTCGCGGCGGAGTTCCCCGCCTTCGCGGCGGCCTTCGACGAGGTCCGGGCACACCTGGACCCGCTGCTCGGCAGGCCGCTCGCCGAGGTGATGGACTCCGCCGAACTGCTGGAGCGCACCGAGTACACCCAGCCCGCCCTGTTCGCGGTCGAAGTGGCCCTGTACCGGCTCCTGGAGTCGTTCGGGGTACGGCCCGACCTGCTCGCCGGGCACTCCGTCGGCGAGTTCGCCGCCGCCCACGTCGCGGGTGTCCTCGGCCTGAAGGACGCCTGCACGCTGATCGTCGCCCGGGGCAGGCTGATGCAGTCCCTGCCCGAGGGCGGCGTGATGATCGCCGTACGCGCCACCGAGGACGAGGTCGCGCCGCTGCTGGGCGAAGGCGTCGGGATCGCCGCCGTCAACGGGCCCACGTCCGTCGTCGTCTCCGGCCCCGCGGGACCGGCCCGCGCCCTGGCCGCCCGGTTCGGGCGCACCAAGGAACTGGCCGTCAGCCACGCCTTCCACTCGGCCCTGATGGAGCCGGTGCTGGCCGAGTTCCGCGAGGTCGCCGAGTCCCTGACCTACGGAACGCTGCGCATCCCCCTGGTGTCCACCCTCACCGGCGCCCCGGCCGCCCCCGACGAGCTGTCCACGCCCGACTACTGGGTGCGGCACGCCCGCGAGGCCGTCCGCTTCGCCGACGCCGTCGGCGCTCTGCACGATGCCGGAGCGCGTCTCTTCGCCGAGGTCGGACCGGGCAACGCGCTCACCTCGGCGGCCGTCGACTGCCTGCCCGACGGGACGGCGGTCGTACCGCTGCTGCGCAAGGACCGCGAGGAGACCGAGGCCCTGCTCACCGGGACCGCCGCCCTGCACGTCCACGGGGGTGCCGTCGACTGGGCGGCCCTGCTGCCCCGTCACGACGGCTCGGACCTGCCCACCTACGCCTTCCAGCGCAGCCGTTACTGGATGACCGGCGACGTCGGTCTGCCCCGCGCGTCGGGGGACCACCCGCTCCTGGGCACCGCTGTCGAACTCGCCGACGCCGACGGCACCCTGTACGTCGGACGGCTGGCACTCGCCGAGCACCCGTGGCTGTCCGACCACCGCGTCGGCGGCGTACCGCTGCTCCCGGGTACGGCGTTCGTGGAGATGGCCCTCGCCGCCGGAGCCGGTCTCGGCTGCGACAGGGTCGAGGACCTGACCGTCACCGAACCGCTGGTCCTGCCCGAGGACGGCGCCGTACGCCTCCAGTGCACGGTCGGCGAACCCGACCCGGCAGGCAACCGCGCCTTCCGCGTCCACGCCGCCACGGGCGAGGGCGACCCGTGGGTCACGCACGCCGCCGGCCTCCTGCGGCCCGCGGAAGAGCGGCCGGACCACGACCTGGCCGCCTGGCCGCCGCCCGGTGCCGAACCGGTCGACCTGGACGGCGTCTACGCACGCCTCGCGGAACTGGGCGCCGAGTACGGGCCCCGCTTCCAGGGCCTGCGCGCCGCCTGGCGGCGCGGCGAGGAGACGTACGCCGAGGTCGCCGTCCCCGCCGACGGAACCGGGTTCGGCCTGCACCCGGCCCTGTTCGACGCCGCCCTGCACGCCATCGGGCTGCGGGCCGGAGCCGAGGAGCGCATGTCGCTGCCCTTCAACTGGAGCGGCGTGGAACTGCACCAGCGGGGCGTGAGCGCCCTCCGGGTGCGGATCACCCCCGCCGGAACCGGCGCGGTACGCATCGAGACCGCCGACGGGACGGGCCGGCCCGTCGCACGGGTGGCGACGCTGTCGCTGCGGGAGGTGGACCCGCAGCGGATCGCCGCCGCCGCGTCGGGCGGGCACGACGACCTGTTCGCTCTCGACTGGTCGCCCGTGTCCGTGCCGGCCGCGCCGCAGGCCGGACTGTGGACCGTCCTGGGCACCGGCCGCGAGGAGCTGGCGGCCGCCATGTCCGGCGAGGTCGCGCAGACCGTCCTCGTGGACGACCTCGCCGAGGCCGCCGCACTGGCCCCCGACACCGTGGTCGTGCTGCACCACGGCGGGGACGCACCGGACGTGGTGCGGGCCGGTCTGCTGCGCCTGCTGGAGCAGGTGCAGGACCTGCTGCTGGACGGCCGGTTCGCGGACAGCACCCTCGTGGTGGTCACCCGGGGCGCCACCGGCCCCGGCGAGGTCACCGACCCCGGTGCCGCCGCCGCGTGGGGCCTGATCCGCTCCGCGCAGTCCGAGCACCCCGGCCGGCTGGTCATCGCCGACCTCGACGACTCGGACGCCTCGCGCCGTCTGCTCCCCTCCGCCGTCGCCTGCGGAGAGCCCCAACTGGCGCTGCGCGAGGGCGCGGTGAGCGTCCCCCGGCTGGTGCGGGCGCCGCGCCTGGCCGAGCCCGCCCCGGCCGACTGGTCCGGCGGTGTGCTCCTCACCGGCGGCACTGGCGCCCTGGGCCGGCTCGTCGCCCGGCACCTGGTCACCGAGCACGGTGCGGAGCGCCTGGTACTGCTCAGCCGAGGCGGGCCCGAAGCACCCGGTGCGGCCGAGCTCCGCGGGGAGCTGACCGGGCTCGGCGCGGAGGTGACCGTCGTCGCCTGCGACGCGGCGGACCGCGACGCCCTCGCCCGGGTACTGGACGAGCACCCGGTCTCCGCCGTGGTGCACACCGCGGGCGTCCTCGCCGACGCCGTGCTGACCTCGCTGGAACCCGACCGGCTGGACGCCGTACTGCGGCCCAAGCTCGACGCGGCCTGGCACCTGCACGAACTCACCCGGGAACGCCCGCTGACCGCGTTCGTCCTCTTCTCCTCGGCGGCCGGTCTTCTCGGCGGCCCGGGGCAGTCCGGGTACGCCGCCGCCAACACCTTCCTGGACGCGCTCGCCGCCCACCGCAGGTCGCTCGGTCTGCCCGGCGCCTCCCTCGCCTGGGGCGCCTGGTCGGGCAGTGGCGGCATGGCCGACCGGCTCGACGACACCGACACCCGCCGGATGGCCTCCGGCGGAGTCCTGGCCCTGGACGCCGGGGAGGGTCTCGCCCTGTTCGACACGAGTGTGGGCCGGGCCGAACCCGTACTGCTGGCTGCCCGCCTGGACCTCGCCCCGCGCGAGGCCGGCACGGTCGCCCCGTTGCTGCGCTCCCTGGTGCGCGAGCCGCGCCGGACCGGGCCCACGGCGTCGGGTGCCGCTACCGCGCTGCGCCGCGAACTGGCCGAGGTCACCCCCGAGGAGAGGGCGGAACGGCTGCTGCGGCTGGTGCGGGACGAGGCCAGGACCGTACTCGGCATCGAGGACTTCGACGCCGAACTCCCCTTCAAGGACCTCGGCTTCGACTCGCTGACCGCCGTCGAGTTCCGCAACCGGCTCAACGAGGCCACCGGCCTGCGGCTGACCGCGACGCTCGTCTTCGACCACCCCAGCCCGCTCGCGCTCACCGAGCACCTCGGTGCCGAACTGGCGCCGAAGAACGGTGGGACGAGGAGCACCGAGGGGGACGAGGAGGACATGCTCCGGGCGGCCCTCGCCGCCGTACCGGTGTCCCGGCTGCGTGAGGCAGGGCTCCTGGACGGTCTGCTCGAACTCGCCGGACTGCGGCCCGCGCAGGACCCGGCGGAGGCCGCCGGGCCCCGCCGCGTGTCGATCGACGCGATGGACGCCGAGAGCCTGATCAGCATGGCGCTCGACGATCTCGATCTCGATCTCGACGAGGACGACGCCCTGTGACGAAGCCCGCGACGAAGCCCGCGACGAAGCCCGCGACGAAGCCCGCGGCGAAGTCCGTGACGAAGCCGGTGACGAAGTCCGTGACGAAGCCCGCGACAAGGAAGACAACCATGGTCGAGTCCGAGAACCCGGACACCAGGATGGTCGAGGCCCTGCGGACCTCGCTCAAGGAGATCGAGCGGCTGCGGGAGCGCAACCGTGCGCTGACCGCGGCAGCCCGGGAACCGATCGCGATCGTCGGCATGGCCTGCCGCTACCCGGGCGGAGTCCGCTCCCCCGAGGACCTGTGGCAGCTCCTGGCGGACGGCGGCGAGGGCATCACCGCGTTCCCCGACGACCGGGGCTGGGACCCCGGCCTGTACGACCCGACGCCGGGCGTACCCGGCCGCTCCACCACCGGGCAGGGCGGATTCCTGCACGACGCGGGCGACTTCGACGCGGGGTTCTTCGGCATCGGCCCCAACGAGGCCCTCGTCATGGACCCGCAGCAGCGGCTGCTCCTGGAGAACTCCTGGGAGGCCCTGGAGAACGCCGGCATCGACCCCGTCTCGCTGCGCGGCAGCCGCACGGGCGTGTTCGCGGGCGTGATGTACCACGACTACTTCGGCAGCTTCGGCTCCGGCAGCATCGTCTCGGGCCGGGTCGCCTACACCCTCGGCCTGGAGGGCCCGACGCTCAGTGTCGACACGGCCTGCTCCTCGTCGCTGGTCACCCTGCACCTGGCCGCGCAGTCGCTCCGGCAGGGCGAGTGCACGCTGGCGCTGGCCGGGGGAGTGACGGTGATGGCTTCGCCGGGCACCTACGTCGAGTTCAGCAGGCAGGGCGCCCTCTCCCCGGACGGCCGCTGCCGCTCCTTCGCCGAAGGCGCCGACGGCACCGGCTTCTCCGAGGGCGTGGGGATGCTCGTTCTTGAGCGGCTGTCGGACGCGCGGCGTCTCGGGCATCAGGTGCTGGCGGTGGTACGGGGCTCCGCGGTGAACCAGGACGGTGCCTCGAACGGTCTGACGGCGCCGAACGGTCCCTCGCAACAGCGGGTGATCCGGCAGGCGTTGGGCGTGGCGGGGCTGTCGCCCGCCGATGTTGACGTGGTCGAGGCGCACGGCACGGGGACGGCGTTGGGCGACCCGATTGAGGCGCAGGCGCTGCTGGCCACGTACGGACAGGACCGTGAGGTGCCGCTCTGGCTGGGGTCGGTGAAGTCGAACGTGGGGCATACGCAGGCGGCCGCGGGTGTCGCGGGCGTCATCAAGATGGTGATGGCGATGCGGCACGGGGTGTTGCCGAGGACGCTGCATGCGCAGGAACCGTCGTCGAAGGTGGACTGGGACGCGGGGAAGGTGCGCCTCCTGGTCGAGGAACAGCCGTGGGGGGCGACGGGGCGTCCGCGTCGGGCGGGTGTGTCGTCGTTCGGCATCAGTGGCACCAACGCCCACACCATCATCGAAGAGGCACCGTCCGCCGATGGCGAGGTCCTCGCGGAGGCCGAGCCCGACGCCCCGGTGACCCTCTGGCCGCTCTCCGCCCGGTCCGCACAGGCCCTCCCGGCGCAGGCCGGACGTCTGTACGACTACCTGAGGGAACGGCCCGCACTGCATCCCTCGGCCGTCGCCCGCGCCCTCGGCACCCGGCGCTCCGCCTTCGGCCACCGCGCCGCCGTCTTCGGCACCGGCCAGGAGCAGCTGCTGGCCGGTCTGCGTGCCCTCGCCGACGCGGCGCCCACCCCCACGGCGGTGACCGGCAGGTCCCGCGCCGGGACGCGCACGGCGTTCCTGTTCACCGGCCAGGGCTCCCAGCGCCCCGGCATGGGCCTCGAACTGCGCGCCCGGTACCCGGTGTTCGCCGAGGCGTACGACGCGGTCGACGCCCGCCTCGGTCTCGGTCTGGCCGAGCTGCTCGCGGGCGACGGAGCCGACGTCGTCCACCGCACGCGGTACGCGCAGGCCGCGCTGTTCGCCTTCGAGGTGGCCATGTTCCGGCTGCTGGAGTCGTTCGGGGTGCGTCCCGACCTGCTTGCCGGACACTCCGTCGGGGAACTCGCCGCGGCTCATGTGGCGGGGGTGCTCGACCTGGACGACGCCTGCACGCTGGTCGCCGCCCGGGGCGCTCTGATGCAGGCGCTGCCCGAGGGCGGCGCGATGGTCGCCGTGGAGGCGACCGAGGAGCAGGTGAGGACTCGGCTGGACGGCCGGGTCGGGCTCGCCGCGGTCAACGGCCCGAACGCCGTGGTGCTTTCGGGTGAGGAGGAGGCGGTGCTCGCCGCCGCCGAGGGCTTCGGCAGGAGCAAGCGGCTCGTCGTCTCGCACGCCTTCCACTCCCCCCTGATGGACGGCATGCTCGACGAATTCCGGGCCGTGGCCGAGAAGCTGACGTTCCACGAGCCCAGGATCCCGATCGTGTCGACCCTCACCGGGAAACTCGCCGACGGCGAGCAGCTGCGCGACCCCGGCTACTGGGTGCGGCACGTGCGGGAGACGGTCCGGTTCGCCGACGCCGTGGACTCCCTCGCCGCCTCGGGCGCCGGGCGCTTCGTCGAGCTCGGTCCTGACGCCGTACTGACCGGAATGGCCCGTACCTGCGTCGGGGACGACGGTACGGTCCTGGTCGCTCTCGGCCGCCGCAAGGGCAGCGAGACGACGGCTCTGGCGGCGGGTCTCGCCCGGCTGTACACCGACGGTCTCGCCCCCGACTGGGCCGCGCTCTTCCCCGGTACGGCCCGCGCCGAACTTCCCACCTACGCGTTCCGGCACGAGCGGTACTGGCTGAACGCGGAGGTGGCCCTCACCGTCGGAGCGCTCGCCGAGCCGGTGCTCCCCGCCACGGGCGCGGCCACCGAGGTGACGCTGGCGAGCGCCGGATCCGTGGAGGCCGGGCCGCTGCGGCGGCGGCTGGCCGAGGCGTCGCCCGACGAGCAGGAGACGCTGCTGACCGAGGTGATCCGCACGCAGGTCGCCTCGGTCCTCGGCCACGCGGGAGCCGAGGCCGTCGAACCCGACGACGTCTTCCTGGAGATCGGCCTGGACTCGGTGTCCGCCGCCGAACTGCGCGGTGCCCTCGGCACCGTCCTGGGCAGCACGCTGCCCGCCGGTGTCATCTTCGACCACCGCACGCCGATCGCCCTCGCCGCAGCGCTGCGCGAGCACCTGGCCGACGGCGGGCGGGCCCCGGCCGGTGCGGACGCCGGCCTCGAATCGATCAGCGGGCTGGTGCGGCGTGCCTCGGCCGACGGGCGGATGGAGCAGGCCGTCCACCTGCTGCGGACCGTGGCCGACATCCTCCCCGGCTTCTCGTCCCTGGCCGAATTCGGCGAGGTACCCGACCCGGTGCGGCTCGCCACCGGCGACGCCGGGCCCCGGCTCGTCTGCCTGCCGTCGCCGATGGCGCTCGGCGGCGCCCACCAGTACGCCCGTTTCGCCCGGCACTTCCAGGGCCGCCGTGACGTCGTGGTGCCCACCGTTCCGGGCTTCGGTCCGGGAGAGGCGCTGCCACGGACGGTGGACGCGGTGGTGGACGTGGTCGTCGAGGGCATCCGCCGGGCCTGCCGGGACGACCGGCCCTACCTCCTCGTCGGCTACTCCTCCGGTGGCCAGTTCGCGCACGCGGCGGCCGAGATCATGGAGAAGGCCGGACGGCCCGCCGAGGGTGTCGTGCTGCTCGACACCTATCTGCCGGGCGACGACGGCAAGGACGACCTCTGGCGGCAGATGTTCGACGGCATGCTCGACCGGGAGTCGTCCTTCGGCGGCTTCGGTACCGCCCGCCTGGCCGCCATGAGCCGCTACAGCGACCTGATCCAGGACTGTCTGCCGGGCGCTCTGACGGCACCTGTGCTGTTCGTCCGGCCCAAGGAGTCGTTCGCGACCGGCACCGGCACCGACGACTGGCGGGCCGACTGGCCCGCCGCGCACGAAGCGGTCGACGTCCCCGGTACGCACTTTACGATTCTGGAGGAATTCGCGGACACCACCGCCGAGGCGGTCGAGACCTGGCCGACCGACGTGGCGGAGAGTGACGCGAAAGCACCGGAATAGTCGAGGTGGCGACGGGACAGTGAGGTCGATCTCTGACCACCCGGCAGGGATCGGCATCGCGGCGGAGTGTGACGGTGGAAACTCCGTTCACGCTCCGCGGCTTCTCCCTTCGCCTACTTCGCGGAAATGCGCAAGCCATGCTTCGGCCTCGCAGTAAATACTGTCCGGATCCACACCTAATCGCATGGCGATTTCCTCTGCGGCCAATTCCGGTTGCCAGTTGCACCGCTGGAGCGCCAGCCACATTGTGGTGCCGCGTGGTCCGCAACGGTGCTGCCTCCCGGTGCGCTGGGAGGCCAGTACCAGATATCCGTCGGGTCTGACCTGCACGGTCAGTTCGTGATCAGGTCGCATCACGTCGCGATCCTCCGCGCTCCACGCGGTGCTTTCCCGTCATCCCGGGGAGAGGCCGACTGTTACTGGCCATAGGGCGTCCCATCCGTTGTAGCAGTTCCCGATTTCGGTTCGACGTTACCCGCAGAAAGGGTTTGACAACACTGGTGATAAGCGAAGTTCTCGAAGGGGAGGTAGGTCTTCCGCCGGAGTGCAGATATCTGTCGAGGCGGAGGGGAATTTTCTCAACCTTGACAGGAAGATCACGGGTTTCACGCGCCGTCCGCCCGAACCTTGCGTGCCGAGGTAGAGAAACCTCTACCTCAAACCGGCTGGCCAATGCCAATGTGCCGCGGCCCTGCCGTTTCTAGGCTGGATCACAGACACCGCGTTCGAAGCGCGACAGCTCATAGGGGAGCCCTCAGTGCACACTTCACAGGACCTCCGTCAGACGGAGGCGGTACGGCTCGAAGCCGTGTCGAAGATCTACGGCCGAGGCGACAGCAAGGTGGCCGCGCTCCGCGGGCTCTCCATGGGCTTCGCCGACGGCACCTTCACCGCCGTGATGGGACCGTCCGGCTCGGGCAAGAGCACCTTCCTGCACTGTGCCGCGGGGCTCGCCCAGCCCACCTCCGGAAGGGTCGTCGTCGGCGGTACGGACCTCTCGGGCCTGGACGACGACCAGCTGACCAAGCTGCGCAGGAACCGGATCGGTTTCATCTTCCAGGCATTCAACCTGCTGCCCGCCCTGACGGTCATGGAAAACATCACGCTGCCCCTGCAACTGGCGGGCGAGCGACCCGACAAGGGCCTGATCCGCAACGTGGTGCAGCGCGTCGGCCTGGCCGAGCGGCTCGGCCACCTGCCCTCCGAGCTGTCCGGCGGCCAGCAGCAGCGCGTCGCCATCGCCCGTGCGCTGGTGACCCGCCCCGCGGTGGTCTTCGCCGACGAGCCCACCGGCGCCCTGGACACCCGTACCGCGGGTGCCGTCCTGTCCCTGCTGCGCGAGTCCGTCGACAACGCCCGCCAGACGCTGGTCATGGTCACCCACGACCCGGTCGCCGCCTCCTACGCGGACCGCGTGGTGTTCCTCGCCGACGGCGCCTTCGCCGGTGAACTGCTCCGGCCGACGGCCGAGGCCGTCGCCGCCCGGATGACCAGGCTCGGTGCCTGGGAGGACGACAACCAGCGCCAGGCCGTGTCGCAGCCCTCCGGGGGTCGGTTCTGATGTGGCGTCTCGCACTGCGCACCCTGAAGTTCCGCAGGACCAGTTTCATCGCGACCTTCTGCGCCATGTTCTTCGGCGCCGCCATCGTCATCGGCTGCGGCGGCCTGATGGAGACGGGCTTACGGATGGCGGCCGAACCGCAGCGCCTGACGGAGGCGCCGGTCGTCGTCAGCGGCGTCCAGACCCACGAGTCCACCGCCCTGGCCGAGCGCCACCGCATCGACCCCGGTCTGGTCGGCCAGGTGGCCAAGGTCGAGGGCGTCGGCAAGGCCGTCGCCGACGTCTCGTTCCCCGCCACCGTCCTCAAGGACGGCAAGCCGGTGACCAGTGGTTCGTCCTCGTACGGCCACGGCTGGGCCAGTGCCCAGTTCACCCCCTATACCCTCGCCGCCGGTAAAACCCCCGTCGCCGGCGGCGAGGTCGTCCTCGACTCGGCACTGGCCGAGAAGGCAGCTGCCCGACCGGGTTCCACGGTCGGCATCGTCGTCGAGGGCACCACGCGCCAGTTCCGGGTCAGCGGCGTCGCGGACCAGCAGGGCGGCCACAACGCCGCAGCGGCCGTCTTCTTCACCGAGGACGAGGCCCGCACCCTCGCGGGCGGCACGATCGACTCGATCGCCGTCCTGCCCGCGCCCGGCAGCAGCGCCACCACGGTCGCCGACGCGGTGAGCACCTCTGTCGGCGACCGCGCCCAGGTGTTCTCCGGCGAGAGCCGAGGACTGGCCGAACTGCCCGGCACGCTGGCCGGACAGCGCACCGTCGTCATCCTCGCGGCCGTCTTCGGCTCCTCGGTCGTGCTGATCGTCATGTTCGGCGTGGCCTCCACCCTGGCCCTCTCCCTCCAGCAGCGGGCCCGCGAGATGGCGCTGCTGCGGGCCGTCGGATCCACTCCCACGCAGTTGCGCCGCATGATCCTCACCGAGACGATCGTCCTGTCGGTGGCCTCCGTGCTGCTCGCCCTGCTCCCCGGATACGCCATCGGCCAGGGGCTGTTCGCGGTGCTGACGTCCAGCGGCGTCGTGTCGTCCTCGATCACCTACCATGCCGGCGCGGTCCCCATGGCGGTCGGCGCGATCGTCACCGTCCTGGCAGCGGCGGGCGCCACCCGCTTCGCCGGACGGCGGGCCGCCCGTACCGAACCGATCGCCGCGGTCGCCGAATCCGCCGTCGGCACCCAGTGGTTCAACATTCCGCGCCTGCTGTTCGCGCTCTTCTTCCTCGCCAACGGCATCGGCCTGGCCGTCGCCACCGCCACCGTCATGGAGGACGGCCCGACCCTCGCCAGCACGGCGGGACCGGCGTCCGTACTCTTCTGCATCGGTCTGGTCCTGCTCGCCCCCGGCATCACCAAGTTCATGGTGGCGCTGCTCAAGCTGCCGGTACGCATGCTGTCCGGGCTCTCCGGCCGGCTCGCCCTGCGCAACGCGGCCACCGCCAACGTCCGGATGGCGGGCGCCGTCGCCCCGATCGTCCTGCTGATCGGCATCGCCACCGGCACCCTGTACATGCAGTCCACCGAGAACGACGTCTCCCGCAGCTCCTACGACCAGAACGTCCTCGCCGACTACGTCCTCGACTCCACGACGGGCGGGTTCGCACCCGACGTCGTCGACCGGGTGCGCCAGACGTCCGGGGTGGCCGCGGCCTCCGAGTTCGTCACCACCCGAGGCTTCGTGGACGGTCCGGACGGCCCGACCGAGGTCGACCTGCGCGGAGTCTCCGCCAACGGCGTCGCACAGAGCCTCGACCTGCCCAAGGTCGCCGGTGACCTGACCGCCCTCAGCGGCGACACGGTGGCGCTGTCCGACAAGAAGGCCGAGGAGTACGGGGTGAAGGTCGGCGACAAGCTGCCGATGCACCTCGGTGACGGCACCAAGGTGAACCCCGCCGTCGTGGCCCTCTACGCCGACAACCCCAAGCAGCCCTACCTGACGATGCCCGCGACCGTGCTCGCCGCACACACCGGCGACGGGCTGCCGCAGCAGATCCTGGTCCGGGCCGCACCCGGCGGCGCCGACCAGGCCCGCGCGGGTCTCGCCGCGCTCGCCGCCCAACTGCCCGGCAGCGAACTGGACGACAGCTCCTCGCTGGCCGGACGCAACAACCAGATCCAGCAGATCCTGGTCTCCGCGAACTACACCATCGTCGCGATGATCGTCGGGTACGCCTCGATCACGGTCGTCAACACCCTGGTGTCGGTGACCCGCAAGCGGAATGCGGAGTTCGGTCTCCAGCGGCTCACCGGCGCCACCCGCCGCCAGGTGATCGGCATGCTGACCGTCGAGGGCGCCCTGATCGGTGTCGTCGCCACGGTGCTCGGCACGATCGCCGCCGCGACGACCATCGTCCCGTACAGCCTCGTCAAGAGCGACTCGTACCTGCCTTCCGGATCCATCGGCATCTACCTCGCCATCGTCGCCGGATCGCTGCTGCTGGTGTTCGGTGCCACCCTGCTGCCCTCGTGGCGCGGCATGCGCAACCCCGCCGTGGACACGGTGAAGGCCGCGTGAGCTCCCCCCTCCTGGGCCGTCGGGCCGCCCCCGCCTCCCCGGGCGGGGGCGGCTCGTTGGGGCCCGCGGGCCGCGGATGGGAGCATGAGGGCATGAAGACGGTGCCGGTCACATGGGGAGGCCGACTGGTCCGGGCCGGTCAGGCCGGTCTGACCGGCGTGGCGATCGCCACCGGGGCCCTGCTGTCGGTCGTCCTCTTCGTCACCACGGCCTACTTCGTCATCCTGTGCGTGATCGGCATCGGCTTCCTCGCGCTGCCGTACCTGACCCGGGGCGTGCGGTGGCTGGCCGACCTCAACAGGCGTGCGGCCACCCGCTACGGCGTCCCCGTGGAGCGGCCCTACCGGCCCGAGCCGGAAGAGGTCGAGAAGGACATCGTCGGCTGGATGCGCACCTGCAAGTGGATCCTCGCCGACCCCGCGACCTGGCGGGACCTGCTGTGGCTGCTGCTCAACTGCGCCGTCGGCCTCGTCGGATTCCTGCCGGCCGCCCTGCTCTACTACGCCGGGGAGGGCCTGCTCCTGGCCTGCGGCCTGTGGCAGCCCCTCGCCGAGGACGGAACGGGCCGCTGGTACGCGTCCGTCACGGTCGACAGCTGGCCCGCCGCGCTGGCCGCGGGGATGCTGGCCGTCGTGGTGTTCACGGCCTGGGTCTTCCTCAGCCCCCTGGTGCTCAGGGGCTACGCCTACTTCGTGGCCTTCCTGCTCGGCCCGACCCGGGGGTCCCAACTGACCTCGCGGGTGCGGTACTTGTCGGAGACCCGCTCCGGCGCCCTGGACGTGCAGGCCGCCGAACTGCGCCGCATCGAACGCGACCTGCACGACGGTGCCCAGGCCCGGCTGGTCGCCCTGGGCCTCCAACTCGGCTCCGTCGACCGCAAGATGACCCAGGACCCGGAAGCGGCCCGGCTGCTGCTGCGCCAAGCCCGCGCCTCCTCCGTGCAGGCCCTGCGCGAACTGCGCGACCTGGTCCACGGCATCCACCCGCCGGTGCTCGCCGAACGCGGCCTGGCCGACGCGCTGCGCGCCCTGGGCCTGGCCAGCCCGCTGGACGTCAGCGTCGAGACGGATCTGCCCGGCCGACTGCCCGACCCGGTCGAGTCCGCCGTGTACTTCGCGGTCTCGGAGCTCCTCGCCAACGTACTCAAGCACGCCGACGCCACAACGGTGCAGGTCGTCGCCCGGTACGAGGACGGTGTGCTGAACGCCGACGTCACCGACGACGGCCGGGGCGGCGCCGACCTGTCGGCCGGGAGTGGTCTGGAGGGCATCCGGCGACGGCTGGCATCCTTTGACGGGGTCCTGGAGATCGACAGCCCTCAGGGCGGTCCGACCGTGATGAAGATGGAGTTGCCGTGCGCGTTGTCCTCGCAGAAGACCTCTTCCTCCTGAGGCAGGGGATCATCCAACTGTTCGAGGAGTACGGTTTCGAAGTCGTCGCCGCCGTCGACAACGGCACGGACCTCGCCGCCGCGCTCGCCGAGCACCGCCCCGACGTGGCCGTCGTCGACGTACGGCTTCCGCCCACCTTCACCACCGAGGGCCTCCAGGCCGCCCTGCGGGCCCGCCGCGAGCAGCCAGGGCTGCCGATCCTCGTCCTCTCCCAGCACGTCGAGCAGATGTACGCCCGTGAGTTGCTGGCCGACGGCACCGGTGGCATCGGCTACCTGCTGAAGGACAGCGTCCTGGACGACGAGCAGTTCATCGACTCCGTACGACGGGTCGCGGCCGGAGGCACGGCCATGGACCCGGCCGTCGTCGCCCAGCTGATGACGAGCCACGCCCGGGACGAACCGCTCGCCGCGCTCAGCGCGCGCGAGCAGGAGGTGCTGGCGCTGATGGCCGAGGGCTGCTCGAACATGGCGATCGCCCAGCGGCTCACCGTCACCGAGGGCGCCGCGGCGAAGCACATCTCCAGCATCTTCAGCAAGCTCCTGCTGCCCGCGTCGAGCGACAGCAACCGCCGGGTGCTCGCGGTGCTGGCCTATCTCAACAACGCCTGAGCGGGCCGGTTGGGGCGGATAGGGGTGGCCGTCGGGCCGTACGCGCGTGAGACTGCCGGGGTGGGCCCCGAGCCCTTCGCCGCGTACCACCCTCTGGAAGGAACCGTCCGTCCCATGACCACGATCGCCGAGCAGGACCGCCTCTGGATCCGCCGCTACCACCCCCGGCCCGACGCGGCGGTCAGGCTGGTCTGCCTGCCGCACGCGGGGGGCTCGGCGACCTTCTACCGTCCGGTCTCGGCGGGCCTGCCCGCCTCCGTGGACGTACTGGCCCTCCAGTACCCGGGCCGCCAGGACCGCCGCAACGAGCCGTTCGCGGAGAACATCGCCGAGCTGGCCGACCGGGTGACCTCCGTACTGCTGCCCTGGGCGGACCGGCCGCTGGTCCTCTTCGGCCACAGCATGGGCGCCACCCTCGGCTTCGAGGTGGCCCGCAGGCTGGAGAGCGACCACGGGGTCGTGCTGCGGGCGCTGGTCGTCTCGGCCCGCCGGGCCCCCTCCTGCCACCGGAACGAGTCGTTCCATCTGCGGGACGACGACGGACTCGTCGCGGAGATGCGCGAGTTGAGCGGTACGGAGGCGGCGATCCTCGAAGACGAGGAGCTGGTCCGGATGGCGCTGCCCGCGATCCGCGCGGACTACCGCATCGCCGAGACGTACGTCTGGGAACCGGGCCCGAACCTGCGGTGCCCGGTCGTCGGGTTGACCGCCGACGACGACCCCAAGGTGACCGTGGAGGAGGCCCGCGCCTGGGGACGCCACACGGACGGTCCTTTCGCGTTCCACGAGTTCACGGGCGGGCACTTCTACCTGACGACCAGTCAGCGGCAGGTGCTGGACCTGCTGGCCGAGGCCGCCGGAGTGTCCTAGGGCCTGTCCGGCGGATCTTGTCGCGGTCGTGTGCCCTGGCACGCGCTCCCCCAAGGTCTTAAGGACCAGGGGGGACCCCCTCCCGCGTTGTCGTCAATCGCCGACGCTCCGCGTCGTCTCCATCCTCCGCCTTGCAGCTGCACGCTTCCCCAAGCTCTCGGCTTCGCTCGACCAGGGGAGACCCCATCGACCCCGCTCGGCGGTATCGAGAAGTCGCAGGTCACTCCATGCGACCTGATCCGCCGGACAGGCCCTAGCGCCACTGCGCCCGGAGTGAAGTCCGGGCGCAGTGCGGGTTGTTCAGCCGTGCACCTGGATGGAACTCGACGGGCACAGGTCGACGGCCTGCATGAGCTCCGCGCGGTCGCCCTCTTCCGGCTCCCGCAGGACGACGACGAGACCGTCGTCGTCCTGGTCGAAGAGGTCCGGGCTGAGCATCGCGCACTGGCCGGCGCCCACGCACTGCTCGCGCTCCGTGGTGATCCGCATGAGAGGCACTCCTCGGGTGTCGGCCGTCACCACGTGACGGGGAGTTCGTAGACGCCGTACACCATGGCGTCGTCCTTGAACCGCAGCTCGTCCGCACCGACGGCGAGCTTCAGGCCGGGGATGCGGCGCAGCAGCGTGCCGTAGACGGCCTCCAGCTCCACCCGGGCCAGGTTCGCGCCGATGCACTGGTGGATGCCGTAGCCGAAGGCGAGGTGGCTGCGGGCCTCCGCGCGGTGGATGTCGAGCGTGCCGGGGTCCTCGAAGACCGACTCGTCGTGGTTGGCGGCGTTGTTGAGGGCGAGGATGCCCTCGCCGGCGCGGATGGTGACCCCGCCGATCTCGATGTCCGCCACCGCGACGCGGGCGGTGCCGGAGTCGGAGATGGAGAAGACCCGGAGCAGCTCCTCGATGGCGTTGGGCAGGAGAGCCGGGTCCCTCTGCAGCTCGGCCGTCAGCTCGGGGTTGCTGAGCAGGGCCAGCACACCCAGGGCGATCATGTTGGCCGTGGTCTCGTGGCCGCCGACCAGCATCAGCCGTGCCATGGTCACCACGTCGGCGTGGTCGGCGACCTGCTCGGTCGCGTTCTTCTCCAGGAAGCGGCTGATGAGGTCGTCGCCCGGCTCGTTCTCCTTGAGGGTGACGAGCTCGTCCAGATACATGTCCAGGGCCTGCACCGCGGCGCCGTACTCCTGCGGGCTCAGGTCGTGGTTCATCATCGCCGCCGACCACTTCTCGAACCGGTCGTGGTCCTCGTACGGCACGCCGAGCAGTTCGCAGATCACCAGGGAGGGCACCGGCAGGGCGAGGGCGGTGACCAGGTCGACCGGGCCGCCCTGCTCCAGCATCGCGTCGATGTGCTCGTCGACGATCTTCTGGATGTCCGGGCGCATCTCCCTGACCCGTCGCGCGGTGAACTCCGGGATGAGCATGCGCCGTTGGGCGGTGTGCTCCGGCGGGTCCATCGACAGCATCATCAGCCGCACCTGCGCCAGCATCTCCTCGGGGATGTGGAACTGGTGCGGGTAGCCGGGCAGCTTCAGGTTGGAGCTGGCGCGGCTGTCGCCGAGCACGCTGCGGACGTCCGCGTGCTGGGTGACGAGCCAGGTCGGCTTGCCGTTCACCTTGAGCGAGGCGCGCGAGACGGGCTCGTTCTTCCGCAGGCCGGCGTACTCGGCCGGCTCGCTGAACGGGCAGGTGCGGCGCATCGGGAACTGCGGAAGCGGCGAACCCTCCCCGGGCGCGGCGTCGGTGGACTGGGTCATGACTGCCTTTCGGACGGTGGCATGAGCGGGCGGCGGTGGGGTGCGGGGTCCGCCGTCACCAGGTGACGGGCAGCTCGTACAGGCCGTAGACGATGGCGTCGTCCTTGAAGCGCAGCTCGTCGACCGGGGCGGCCAGGCGCAGCGTCGGAATGCGGCGCAGGAGCGTCGTGTAGACGACGTCGAGCTCCATGCGTGCGAGGTTCTGGCCGATGCACTGGTGGACGCCGTAGCCGAACGCCAGGTGGCTGCGGGCCTCGCGGCGCACGTCGAGCCGGTCGGGGTCGGGGAAGACCCGCTCGTCGTGGTTGGCGGCGTTGTTCAGCGGCAGGATGCCCTCGCCGGCCTTGATGGTGACGTCGCCCAGCTCGATGTCCTGGAGGGCGACCCGCGCGGTGCCCGCGTCGGAGATGGAGAAGAAGCGCAGCAACTCGTCCACGGCCCTCGGCACCAGTTCCGGTTCCGCGCGCAGGGTGTCGAGCTGATCGGGGTGTTCGAGGAGGGCCATCATGCCGAGCGCGATCATGTTGGCGGTGGTCTCGTGGCCGGTGACCAGCATCAGCCTGGCCATGCTCACGATGTCGGAGTGCGTGACCGCGGGCGTCTCCCGGTTGAACGCGATCAGCCGGCTGATCATGTCGTCGCCTGGCTCGCTCTCCTTGGCGGTGACCAGCCCGTCCACGTACCGGTCGAGCTCGTAGTGCGCGCGCCCCCGGTCCTCGTCGCTGATGTCGTGGTTCATGATCGCCCACGCCCACTCCTCGAACCGGCCGTGGTCCTCGTAGGGAACACCCAGCAGTTCGCAGATGACGTACGACGGCACCGGCAGCGCCAGTTCGGTGACCAGGTCGACGGGTGACTCGGCGCCCTTGGCGAGCATCCGGTCGATCTGCTCGTCCACGATCTGCTGTACCCGCCCGCGCAGCTCGCGCATCCGGCGGACGCTGAACTCCGGTGCCAGCATGCGGCGTTGCACCGTGTGGTCGGGCGGGTCCATGGAGAGGAAGGTCAGCGGCACCGCCTGGAGCATCTCCTCCGGCACCGGCACCTGAAGGGGGTAGCCGGGGAGCTTGAGGTTCGCGCTGACCCGCTCGTCGCCGAGCAGCTTCTTGTACAGGTCGTGCCGGGTGACGAGCCAGGCGGGCTTGCCGTTGACCTTCAGCTGGGCGCGGGAGACCGGCTCGGTCTCGCGGAGTTCGGCGTATTCAGCGGGCGGGCTGAAGGGGCAGGCGCGCCGCATGGGGAAATCCGGCAGCGCGGCCCCGTCGGCCTGTTCGGCAGGTGCAGTCATCATGTCCTCTTCGCGCGGGAGGGTAACGGGAGCGCCGGCCTCGGAACGGGTCCGGTGCGGTGCCCGTCGGGGGCGCTGTCGGCGTCCACCGCACGCTAGACAGCGGTCTTCCGGGCCTCCAACCCCTAGGTGCCCCTAGGAGACGAAGAGTGGCGGGGGGCACCCTCGGGCCTGGTCCGGGGTGTGCGGCGGGGGGCGGCGGGTACTGCGGAACCGTACGGTCCGGGGCGCGTCAGAGGTCGGGGGCGACCGTGACGACCGTCACCTCCGGCCCCTGTTCACCCGTCTGTGCAGGGTGAATGGCCACCCCAGATGGCTGCCTGTACCACCTAGGGGCGGCTAGGGGTCTGGTGACGGGACGGGTCCGGTTAGCGTCGGCAGCGGACCACAGGAGACGAGCGGTACGGCGCAGGTACGGAGCGCCCGCCGCTTTGGCCCTCCTGGTCCCGGCCGGTGCCCTTGCCCCCCGGCCGGTGCCGCGTTCGCAGCCGAGCAGAGGAGATCAGCGTGTCCCCGGATCCCAGCGCGAAGGGCACTGTTCCCTTCGGGGAGTACCGGACCTGGTACCGGGTGACCGGTGAACTCGGCGCGGGACGGCCGGCGGTCGTCGCCGTGCACGGGGGCCCCGGCAGCACCCACGACTACCTGCTCCCGCTGGCCCGCCTCGCCGACGACGGCTGGCCCGTCGTCCACTACGACCAGCTGGGCAACGGCGGATCGACCCACCTGCCCGACAAGGACGCCGGGTTCTGGACCGTCGATCTGTTCCTCGACGAACTGGCCAACCTGCTGGAGAAGCTGGGCATCTCCGACGACTACGTGCTGTTCGGCCAGTCCTGGGGCGGACCGCTGTGCGCCACGCACGCCATGGACGCCCCGCCCGGGCTGCGCGGACTGGTCGTCGCCAACGCCCCGGCGTCGTACCCGATCTGGCTGGCGGAAATGGCACGACTGCGCGCCGAACTCCCTCCGGAGGTCGACGCGACGCTGCGTCGGCACGAGGCGGCCAAGACCTTCGACAGCCCGGAGTACCACGCCGCCATGCGCGTCTTCTACGACCGCCATGTGTGCCGCGTGACGCCCTGGCCCCGCGACTTCCTCTCCTCCTTCATGGAGATCTACAACGACCCGACCGTCTACTACGCGATGAACGGGCCCACCGAGTTCCACGTCATCGGGTCCCTCAAGGACTGGTCGATCGTCGACGGACTGCACCGCGTCGACACCCCCACCCTGCTGATCAGCGGCCGCCACGACGAGGCCACCCCGGCCGTCGTCCAGCCGTACCAGGACCACATTCCCGGCGCGCGCTGGGAGATCTTCGAGGAGTCGAGCCACCTTCCCCACCTGGAGGAGCCCGAGCGGTTCCGCCAGGTGATGAACGACTTCCTGAAGAGCCTCTGACACCTTCTCTGACGCATCGTCACAAACCCCTGACGCACCGTCACAAGCCTCTGACGCACAGCTTCTTACGACGCCCCGGAAGCGATGACGCCGGAGCGCCACTGTCCGCGCGCGTGCGGAAGCTGTCCGCGCGCGCGGAGGCCCACGCATCCGACCACCAAGAAAGGGGACGGGGATCCCGCCATGGCATTCGACACCGCTCTTGTCTTCCCCGGCATGGGACCCGTCCCGTTCGCCGACGTGGGCAGGTTCATGGTCGCCAACCCCCATGCCCGTGAGCTGGTCGCCGTAGCCGACGAGGCACTCGGCTACTCGCTCGTCGACGCCTTCAGGCTCTCCGACGGCGACTACTCCGAGGCCGCCCAGGTCGCGTTCCTCGTGAACTGTCTGGCCTGCGCCCACTGGGCGCGCGACCACCTCGACGTGGAACCCGACATCGTCACCGGTCCCAGCTTCGGCGAGAAGGCGGCCCTCGCCTACACCGGCGCCCTGGACCTGGCCGACGCGGTCCGGCTGACCGCCGAGATCGCCCGCTGCCTGGAGGAGTACTTCGCCGAGGAGCACCGGTCCATCGTCACCCTGTCCTTCGTCCGCGCCCCGCGCGAAGGGCTCGACGCGATCCTCGCCGAACTCGACGAGGCCGGGGAGTGGCACGAGATCTCCTGCCACATCGACGACGGCTTCTACATGATCTCGCTGTCCGAGGACCGCGTGGAGTGGATGGAACAGCGGCTGCGCGCCGTCGGCAGCCTGCCGCTGTACACCATGCGGCCGCCCATGCACGCCTCGGCGTTCCGGTCGCTGCGCGACAAGGCGGAGCGCGAGGTGGTCTCCCGCTACTCCTTCGCCGATCCCAAGCTGCCGGTGGTCGCCGACCAGGACGGCACGCTGCTGCACACCGGCGAGGAACTGCGCACCATGCTGCTCGACGGCTTCGACCACCCGATGAAGTGGCCGAGCGTCACCACGGCCCTCAAGGACGTGGGCGTCAGCCGTCTGTGCGTCGCCGGGCCCGACAGCCTCTTCGGCAGGGTGCCCTGCACGATCCGCAACTTCGACGTCGTCGCCGCACAGCCGCGGCTGGCGATGATTCCGCGGCGCCGCCCGCGCGCCGTCTGATCCGTTCTTCCGTTGGAGGCTCCCATGTGGGACGACCAGTTCGAACAGCTCATCCGCTCCTTCCTGCCGTTCCTGCCGCCGCAGGAGGAGCTGACGCCGGACGCCGACCTGCTCGACCTCGGCCTGGACTCGCTCGGCACCGTTCAGCTCCTGGGCACCCTGGAGGAGGTCTACCAGGTCCGCTTCCTCGACAGCGCGCTGACCATGGACACCTTCCGTACCGGCCGTGTCCTGTGGGACACCGTGCAGAGCATGCTGCACAGCACCGCGAGCTGACGGGGCGGTCACCGTGGATCCCCTCATGGACAGCACGCTGTCCGGCCGGTTCGCACGCGGTCTGGCCCTCGCACCGAACCGGCCCGCCCTGCGCGTCGACGGCGTCGAGATCACCTACCGCGAACTGCACGACCGCGCCCTGGTCCTGGCCGGCTCGCTCAGAGCCGGACTGTCCGGCCGGCCACCCGCCGTGGGCGTGCTGGCCGGCAAGGGGCCCACGGCGTACGTCGCCCTGCTGGCCGGCCTGTACAGCGGCGCCACCGTCGTCCCGCTGCAGCCCGCCTTCCCCGTGTCCCGCACCCAGGAGATGATCGAGGCCGCGGGGGTCGGCGCCCTGCTCGCCGACGACGACGCCCTGCCCGCCCTCGACGCCCTGCACGCCGGGGGCGTCCGACTGCCGACGCTGTTCCCGCCGGGCGGGCAGCCGATGCCGCCGATCGCCTGCGACCCGGCCGCCGCCCTGGCGGCACCGGTGCCCGCCCGCCCGTCGGACGTCGCCTACGTGCTCTTCACGTCCGGCTCCACCGGCCGGCCCAAGGGCGTGCCCGTCACCCACGCCAACACCGCGCACTACTTCCACCTGCTCGACGAGCGCTACGACTTCGGGCCCGACGACGTCTTCTCGCAGACCTTCGACCTGAACTTCGACTGCGCGATGTTCGACCTGTTCTGCGCGTGGGGCTCCGGCGCCGCCGTCGTCCCGGTCCCGGCCAGGGCGTACGCGCACCTCCCGGAGTTCGTCGAGGAGCAGGGGGTGACGGTCTGGTTCTCCACACCCAGCGCGATCACCCTGGTGCGGCGCACCGGCGGGCTCGGACCCGGCGCGCTTCCGTCGCTGCGGTGGAGCTTCTTCGCGGGAGAGGCGCTCAGCTGCAAGGACGCCGAGGACTGGGCCGCCGCCGCGCCCGCCTCGACGCTGGAGAACCTCTACGGACCGACCGAACTCACCATCACGGTCACCGCGCACCGCTGGACCCCGGGACGGTACCTGAACGACATGGTGCCCATCGGCGTCGTCCACCCGGGCCACGAGACGCTGCTCCTCGACAGCTCCGGCGTGCCCACCACCGGAGTCGAGGGCGAACTGTGCATCGCCGGGCCCCAGTTGACGGCCGGGTACCTCGACCCGGCGCACGACGAGGGACGGTTCCTGGAACGGGACGGCCACCGCTACTACCGCACCGGCGACCGCGTCCGGCGCGGCGACGACGGCGGCTGGCTCTACCTCGGCCGCCAGGACACCCAGGTCCAGGTGCACGGCATCCGCGTCGAACTCGCCGAGGTGGACGCCGCCACCCGCACCTGCCCGGGCGTCGAGGACGCCGTCTGTGTGGCGGTGCCCGTGGACGGCACGGTGGAGCTGGCCGTCTTCCACACCGGCGAACCCGTGCCACCGGCCCGGCTCGCCCGCCATCTGCGCGAACTGCTGTCGGCCGCCGTCGTGCCGCGCGCCTTCCACCACGTGGACGCGTTCCCCCTCAACTCCAACCGCAAGACCGACCGCAGGCAGCTCACCGCCCTGGCGGCGGCCAGGCGGCAGCCCGCCGGTGGCGCGGCTCCCCCGCGACAGCCCGCGGGTCCCCCACGAAAGGCGGCAGAAGCCGAAGTGAACGGTCAACCGACAGCACGGGCGGCCCGTACCGACGCCCGGGTGCACGACCTGCTCGACGAGGCCACCGCCGAGCGGCCCGACGCCCCCGCGGTCTCCGACAGCTCGGGCCGCTGGACCTACCGCGAACTGGCCGACCACAGCCACGCCGTCGACGCCTGGCTCGAAGGGCACGGCATCGGCCACGGCGACCGGGTCCTCGTCCAACTGCCCAGCACCCGCGAACTGGTGGCGCTGGTCTACGGCGCGGCCCGCCGAGGTGCCGTCCTGGTGCCCCTGAACACCGGCATGAAGGACTACCAGCTGCGTGCGGTCGTCGCGAACGCCGAACCGTCCCTGGTCGTCGTCACCGATGCCGCCGTGGAGCGGATCGCCGCCGTCGCCGAGGGAGTCCCCGTCATCGGCCTCGGCGAGGCGTGGCGGGCCGTCACCACACTGCACGCGCAAGGCGCCCGCTCCGGCGGAGCCCCGGTCGGACCCGACGACATCGCCGTGCTCGTCTACACCTCCGGTTCGACGGCCACCCCGAAGGGCGTGATCTGCCCGCACGGCCGGATGGTCTTCGCCACCGAGGCCATCAACCTCGAACTCGGCTACGGTCCCGACGACGTGGTGTTCTGCCGCTTCCCCATCTCCTGGGACTACGGCCTCTACAAGGTGCTGCTCACCGCGGCAGGGCGCAGCGAACTCGTGCTCGCCGACGGCGAGTCCGACCTGGTGCTGCTGCGCCGCATCCGGGAGACCGGCGCCACCGTCGTACCGATCGTGCCGTCCCTCGCGGCCATGATCTGCGCACTCGCCGAACGTGAGCCGCAGCAGCAGTCCCGGGTGCGCATGTTCACCAACACCGGGGCCGCACTGCCCAAGTCCACCGCCAGCGGGCTGCGTTCGGCGTTCCCCGGCGCGGACGTGATCATCCAGTTCGGGCAGACGGAGTGCAAGCGCGTCTCCGTGCTCCCGGCCTCCCACCAGGACGCCAAGCCGGACTCGGTCGGCCGCCCGCTGCCCGGCACGCGCGCCTTCGCCGTCGACGAGGAAGGCAACGCGCTCCAGCCCTGGCAGACGGGCGAGATCGTGGTCGAGGGACCGCACGTCATGCCCGGCTACTGGCGCGCGCCCGAGCAGACCGCCCATGCCTTCCGCCCCGCGCCCGACGGCGGACTGCGGTTGCACACCGGCGACTTCGGCCACGTCGACGAGGACGGCTTCCTCTACTACGAGGGCCGCCGCGACGACATGTTCAAGCACAAGGGCGTACGCATGAGCACCACGGAGATCGAGAGCGCCGCCGCCGACATCCCCGGCGTCCGCGCCGCCGCCGTACTGCCACCCGCCCCCGGCCGCGGCCTCACCGTGTTCACCGAGGGAGACATCGACCCGCACACCGTGCTCAAGGAACTCTCGCTGCGCCTCGAACCGGCCAAGGTGCCCGGGGTGAGCCGCGTCGTGGCCGAGCTTCCGCTCACCCCGCACGGCAAGCACGACCGCAAGCAGCTCGCCCTCCTCCTGGAAGGAAACACCCCGTGACCGGCCCCACCGAGCTCGCCGAGCGCTTCGGTACCCCGTCCTTCGTCTACGACCTGGACCGGGTGGCGAAGGCCCGCGACGACCTGTTCGCCGCGCTGCCCGAGGGGACCGAGGTGTTCTACGCCGCGAAGGCGAACCCGCACCCCGAGCTCCTGAGGGAACTGCGCTCCGGCGGCTGCCGCGCCGAGGTCAGTTCCGTCGGCGAACTCGACGCGGCCCTCCAGGCGGGCTTCGCCGGCGAGGAGATCCTCTACACCGGCCCCGGCAAGACCACAGAGGAGCTGACCGAGGCCCTCACCCGGGGCGTCCGGCTCTTCTCCACCGAGTCCTACGGCGACCTGCGCCGCGTCGGCGAGACGGCGCACGGGCTCGGCATCACCGCCGACTGCCTGATCCGCGTCAACAACGCCACGGGCACCGCCGCCACCAGCATCCGCATGACGGGCGTGCCCTCGCAGTTCGGCTTCGACAGCGAGACCCTTCCCGGCCTCGCCGCCGACCTGCGCGAGGTGCCCGGCACCACCATCGTCGGGCTGCACCTCTTCCCGCTGAGCAACGCCAAGGACGAGGCGAGCCTCATCGCCGAGTTCCGCCACACCGTCGCCACGGCCGCCGCCCTCCAGGAGGCCCTCGGCGTCACCTTCCGCCTGGTCGACATCGGTGGCGGATTCGCCGCACCGTACGCGGTGCAGGGCGAGCGGCCGGTCTACGGCGAGCTGCGCGCCGCCCTCTCGGAGGCGCTCGACGAGCACTTCCCCGGCTGGCGCGGGGGCACGCCCCGCATCGCCTGCGAGTCGGGCCGCTACCTGGTCGCCGATAGCGGCACCCTGCTCACCACCGTCGTCAACGTCAAGGACAGCCGCGGCCAGCGCTACCTGGTCCTGGACGCCGGCATCAACACCTTCGGCGGCATGTCCGGACTCGGGCGCATCATGCCCGTGAACGTCGAGCCCCACGAGTCCCTGGGCCCCGACGGCACCCCCGTGAGCCTCGCCGGGCCGCTGTGCACCCCCGGCGACCTGCTCGGCCGGAACGTCTCCCTGCCGTCGGAGGCGGGCGACCTGCTGACCGTGCCCAACGCCGGCTCCTACGGCCCCACGGCCAGCCTTCTGATGTTCCTCGGCAGGCCCGCCCCCGCCGAGGTCGTCGTCCGAGGAGACACCGTCGTCTCCGTCTCCCGCATCGAACACACGCGTACCTACGAACACGGACAGGCCCTGTGATGAGCCCCTTAACCACGTCCCCCACCCCCGACGACCAGCCCGTGCTGGTGGCCGGAGGCATCTCCGACTCCCACACCTGGAACCTCGTCTACCTCCAGCTCCTCCTGGAGGAGCACGGCCACCGCGTCGTCAACCTCGGCCCCTGCGTCCCCGAGGAACTGCTGATCGCCCAGGCCCGGGCCCACCGCCCGGCCCTCATCGTGGTCAGCAGCGTCAACGGCCACGGCTACCACGACGGCATGCGGACCGTGACCCGGCTGCGCGAGCACCCCGAACTCGCCGGTGTGCCCGCCGTCATCGGCGGCAAGCTGGGCATCGCCGGACCCTGCGGCGACGACGAGGTGGCCGCGCTGCGCGCCGCCGGCTACGACGAGGTGTTCGACGACAGCGCCGCGGGCATCGACGCCTTCGTGCGGATGCTCGACGCGCTGCCGCAGCGGGCCCTGGTGTGACCGGTGCCGGGTTCGGCGCGTTCGTGCGCCGGGCTCACGACGCCGGCCGCCTGGTGGTCCAGCCCCGGATGGGAATGAGCAGCCCGGAACGCATGCGGGCCGGGCTGCTCGCCACCCGGGACACCGAGGCGACCACCGTCGGCACGATCACCCTGGACAGCTACACCCGGGTCGGTGACCTGGAGTCGGCCAAGCTGGCCGTCCTGGAGGACGTCGCCCTCAACGGCTACCCGATCGTGAGCCACGAGAGGGCCACCACGCTGAGCGTGCTCGACGGCATCCACGGCCCCGGCTTCCCGGTGCAGGTCCGGCACGGCTCGGCCGCACCGCAGGACATCTTCCGGGCGCTGACGGAGGTCGGGCTCGACGCCTCCGAGGGCGGTCCTGTCTCCTACTGCCTGCCGTACGGCCGGGTCCCGCTGCGGGAGTCCGTGGCGCACTGGGCGCAGTCGTGCGAAGTGTTCGCCACCCTGCGCGAGCGGGGCGGCGAACCGCACCTGGAGACGTTCGGCGGCTGTGTCCTCGGCCAGCTCTGCCCGCCCAGCCTGCTGGTGGCGGTGAGTGTCCTGGAGGCGATCTTCTTCCGGCGCCACGGCATCCGGAGCATTTCGCTGAGTTACGCACAGCAGACCGATCCGCGTCAGGACGCCGAAGCGGTGGCCGCGCTGCGGAGTCTGTGCGCGCGATTCCTGCCGGACACCGAATGGCACGTCGTCGTCTACGCGTACATGGGACTGTTTCCGGAAACCGAGCAGGGCGCCTACCGGCTGCTCGGGAAGGCCGCGGAACTCGCCGTCTCCAGCGGCTCCGAACGCATCATCGTGAAAACCGTCGCGGAATCCCGCCGCATTCCGACCGTGGCCGAAAACGTCACCGCACTCGAATACGCGGCGAAGGTCGCGGCCCGCACCTCGCGATCCCCGCTCGAAGGCACCGGAACGCAGACGTACGCGGAGGCGTCGGCGCTGGTCAACAGGGTGCTGGAGCTGGACGACGACCTCGGGAAGGCGCTGCTGTCGGCGTTCGCCGAGGGATTTCTCGACGTTCCCTACTGTCTGCATCCGGACAACGCCGGATTCAGCCGGAGTTTTATCGACGCGGACGGACGGCTGGGCTGGTCCGACATCGGAAAGATGCCGCTCGACGGCATCGCCGACGTCCGGCCCGTGCAGGCCATCACCTCCGCGGATCTGCTCGGATCCCTTTCCTATGTGCGCCGTTCGTACGACCGGTACGACCCCGAGGAGACCGAGCGCCTCGAAGGCGTCCACCCCTAGGGGTGCTTAAGGGTGTGGCCTTTCCCGGGCTGTCACTACCGTGAGGAAAAAGGCGAGGTAGCCGTGTCGGCCGAAAGTGGAGATGCGTTGATGAACGGGCCCGGATCCGACTCAGCCCTGGCGCGACGGCTCGCGACAGCCGTGCCGTCCCAGCACCGCAGGCTGGTGACCGAACTCGTGCGCACGGCCGTGGCCGAGGCCATCGAGGCCGCCAGGCCGGGCACGGTGGACGTGATCGAGGCGGGCACGTCGTTCGCCGCGCTGGGACTCGACTCGCTGGCCGCGGTCGATCTGCACCGGCGGCTGGTGGAGCGGACGGGACTGGACCTGCCGGTCGGTGTCGCCTACGACTGCCCGACCGTCCACGACCTGGCCGCCCGGCTGCTCACCGAGGCCGAAGGACGGGTGGCGGAGCACGCCGGGACGTCCGGTGAGCCGTCCGGCGAACCGTCCGCCGACGAGCCGATCGCGGTCGTCGGCATCGGCTGCCGCTTCCCCGGCGGGATCTCCTCGCCCGCGGACCTCTGGCAGCTGCTCGCCGACGGCGGGGACGTCCTGTCCGGCTTCCCCCAGGACCGGGGCTGGGACCTGGCCGCCCTCTACGACGAGGACCCCGAGGTCCCCGGCAGCACCTACGTGCGCAGCGGCGGATTCCTCGACACGGCCACCGCGTTCGACGCCGAGTTCTTCGGCATCAGCCCGCGTGAGGCGCTCGGCATGGACCCGCAGCAGCGGCTCGTCCTGGAGACGTCCTGGCAGGCACTGGAGGACGCCGGCATCGACCCGACCGGCCTGCGCGGCAGCGCGGCCGGGGTGTTCTTCGGCGCCGAGGTCCAGGAGTACGGGCCGCGCCTGCACGACGCCCCCGACGGCATGGACGCCTACCTCCTCGCCGGGAACGCCTCCAGCGTCATCTCCGGCCGGGTCGCCTACGTACTGGGCACGGAGGGGCCGGCGGTCACCGTCGACACGGCCTGCTCCGCCTCCCTGGTCGCCGTGCACCTCGCGTGCCGCTCCCTGCGGCAGGGCGAGTCGTCGCTGGCGCTCGCGGGGGGCGTCGCCGTCATGGGCGGCCCCGGCGTGTTCACCGCCTTCAGCCGCCAGCGGGGCCTGGCGCCCGACGGCCGCTGCAAGCCCTTCGCGGACGCCGCCGACGGCACCGGATTCGCCGAGGGCGTCGGCGTGCTGGTCCTGGAGCGGCTGAGCGAGGCCCGCCGCAACGGCCACCGCGTGCTGGCCG
Source organism: Streptomyces sp. NBC_00237 (assembly GCF_026342435.1). Taxonomy (NCBI): domain Bacteria; kingdom Bacillati; phylum Actinomycetota; class Actinomycetes; order Kitasatosporales; family Streptomycetaceae; genus Streptomyces; species Streptomyces sp. NBC_00237. The sequence goes on from NZ_JAPEMT010000001.1 coordinate 302,835, forward strand.
TCGTACGCGGCTCCGCCGTCAACCAGGACGGCGCCTCCAACGGACTGACCGCGCCCAACGGCATGTCCCAGCAGCGGCTGATCCGCCGGGCCCTGCACGACGCCGGCCTCGCCCCGGCCGACGTCGACGTGGTCGAGGCGCACGGCACCGGCACCCGGTTGGGCGACCCCATCGAGGCCACCGCGCTCCTCGCCACCTACGGCCAGGACCGCCCCGCCGACGCCCCCCTGCTGCTCGGCTCGGTGAAGTCCAACCTCGGCCACACCCAGGCCGCCGCGGGCGTCGCGGGAATGATCAAGACGATCTCCGCCATGCGGCACGGCCAGGTGCCGGCGACCCTGCACGTCGACGAACCCACCGCGCACGTCAACTGGTCGTCGGGGGCGGTGGAACTCGTCACCGAGCTGCGGCCGTGGCCGAAGAGCGACCGGGTCCGCCGCGCGGGCGTGTCGTCGTTCGGCGTCAGCGGGACCAACGCGCACATCATCCTGGAACAGCCCGAGCCCGATCCCGAGTCCGCTGCCACCGTGGCGGACACCCGCCCGGCCCTCCCCGCCGGTACGCCGCTGCCCTTCGCGCTGTCGGCCAGGGGCGAGGCCGCCCTGCGGGCCCGCGCCGCCGACCTGCTGCCCCTGGCCGACACGGTGGAACCGCTCGACCTCGCACACTCGCTGGCCACCACCCGGGCGGCGCTGCCCGAACGGGCCGTCCTCGTCGCCGCCGACCGTGACGAACTCCGCGCCGCACTCAGCGAGTTGGCCTCCGGCGCCACCCCCCTGGGCGGGCGGGCCGACGGCGAACTGGGCTTCCTGTTCACCGGACAGGGCAGCCAGCGCATCGGCATGGGCCGTGAACTCGCCGCCGCGTACCCGGTGTTCGACGACGCCCTCGACGCCGCCTGCGCCCACTTCGACCTCCAGCTCGCCCGACCGCTGAAGGACGTCCTGTTCGCCGAGCCCGGCACCCCCGACGCCGAGCTGCTGCACCGCACCGAGTACGCGCAGCCCGCCCTGTTCGCCGTGGAGGTCGCCCTCTTCCGGCTGCTGGAGAGCTGGGGCCTGACGCCGGACCAGCTCGCCGGGCACTCCGTCGGCGAGATAGCCGCCGCCCACGCCGCCGGTGTCCTGACCCTCCAGGACGCCACGATCCTGGTCGCCGCCCGAGGCCGGCTCATGCAACGGCTCCCCGAGGGCGGCGCCATGATCGCCGTACGCGCCACCGAGGACGAGGTGGCGCCGCTGCTCACCCCGGACACCGGCATCGCCGCCGTGAACGGGCCCGCAGCCGTCGTGGTCTCCGGCGGGGCGACCGCCGTGGAGGCCATCGCCGCCGAACTCGCGGCCCGGGGCCACGACACCAAGCGGCTGCGGGTCAGCCACGCCTTCCACTCGCCGCTCATGGAACCGATGCTGGCCGAGTTCCGCCGCGTCGTGCACGTCCTGGACTACGCGCCGCCGAAGCTCCCCGTGGTGTCGACCGTCACCGGCGAGCCCGTCACCTCGGAACTGTGCGATCCCGAGTACTGGGTCGAGCACGTGCGCGCCCGGGTCCGCTTCCACGACGCCCTGCGGACCCTCGTCGACGGCGGCGTCCGTACGTTCCTGGAGATCGGCCCCGACGCGGTGCTGTCCGCCATGGGGCCCGACTCCACCGACGAGCCCGCCGCCGTCTTCCTGCCGGTGCTGCGGCGCGACCGGCCCGAGGCCCGCGAAGCCGTGGGCGCGCTCGCCGCCGCCCACGCCCGGGGCGTACCCGTCGACTGGCAGCGGCACTTCGCCGCGCTCGGCGGGCAGCGCAGCGACCTGCCCGGCTACCCGTTCCAGCGGCGCCGGTTCTGGCTGGAGCAGGGCACCGCCACCGACGCCACCGGCCTCGGCCAGCTGCCCGAGGGACACCCGCTGCTCGCGGCCGTGGTCGCGGTCGGCGCCGAAGGTGTCGTCCTCACCGGACGGCTCTCCGTCCGGACCCAGCCCTGGCTCGCCGACCACGTCATCGGCGGCCGGGTGCTGTTCCCCGGCACCGCCTTCGTCGAACTCGCCCTGCGCGCGGGCTCGCACGTCGGCGCGGCCACGCTGGAGGAGCTGACCCACGGCGCCCCGCTGGTCCTGCGCGCCGACGAGGACGTCGCCGTCCAGGTCGCCGTCGGCGAACCCGACGACACCGGCCGCCGCACGGTCACGGTGCACTCGCGCGGCGACGGCGCGGCCCCCTGGACCCAGCACGCCGCCGGCGTCCTCACCGCCACGGCCCCCGCCGAGGGCGCCGGACTGACCGCGTGGCCCCCGGCGGGAGCCACGCCCCTCGACACCACGGGCGTCTACCCGGACCTCGCCGACCAGGGCTACGGCTACGGCCCCGCCTTCCAGGGGCTGCGGGCCGCCTGGCGGCACGGCGACGACGTCTACGCCGAGGTCGCCCTCCCCCAGGACGCCTCGGCGCACGCGGGCGAGTTCGGCCTGCACCCGGCGCTGCTCGACGCCGCCCTGCACGCCGCCGACCTGGACACCCCGCCGCGCGACGAGGTGCTGGTGCCGTTCGCCTGGACCGGCGTCACCCTGCACGCCGCGGGTGCTCCGGCCCTCCGCGTCAAGATCACCCGCAGTGGTGGCGACACCATCGCCCTGCGCCTCGCCGACGCCACCGGCGCCCCGGTGGCCGACATCGAGGGCCTGACCTCCCGCCCGGTGCCGGACGGAGAGGTCCTGTACTCCGTGCGGTGGAAGGCCCGCCCCCGACCGGAGACCACCGCGCGGCTGCGGATCGCCGTCCTGGCGGACGGGGCCGACGGCCCGATCGACGGTCTGACCGACGGCCCGATCGACGGCCCGATCGACGGCCTGATTGACGGTCTGATTGACGGCCAAGCACCGGACGCCGTGGTGCACCGCATCCCCGGCCCGGCCGACGCGGACGCCGAAACGGCCCTCGACCACGTCCACCGGGTGCTGCGGCTGCTGCGCGCCTGGCAGACCGACGAGCGCCTCACCGACACCCGGCTCGTCGTCGTCACCCCGCCGCACAGCCCGGCCCACGCGGCCGTCCGCGGCCTGGTCCGCTCCGCCCAGGCGGAGAACCCCGGCCGGTACGTCCTCGTCGAGCACGAAGCGCTGCCCGCCGACGCCGACCTGCACGCGGTCCTCGCCACCGACGAACCCGAAGTCACCCTCACCGACGGCGGATTCGGCGTGCCGCGCCTGGCCGTACAGCCCTCGGGCGAACCCGTCCCCGCCGCCGACTGGGGCACCGTCCTCGTCACGGGTGGCACCGGCGGCCTCGGCGCGCTGGTCGCCCGCCACCTGGTCCACGCCCACGGGGTACGCGACCTGCTCCTCGTCGGCCGACGCGGCACGGCCCCCGAACTCGTCGCCGAACTCACCGCGCTCGGCGCCGAGGTGACCGTGGCCGCCTGCGACGTCGGCGACCGCGAGGCACTGCGCCGACTGCTCGCGGAACACCCCGTCGACTCCGTCGTGCACGCCGCGGGCACCGTCCGCGACGGCATCGTGGACACCCTCACCGACGAGATGGTCGACGAGGTCTTCCGGGCCAAGGCGCGGGGCGCCTGGCACCTGCACGAGCTGACCCTCGACCGGCCACTCGCGCACTTCGTGCTGTTCTCCTCCCTCTCCGCCGTCCTCGACGGCCCCGGGCAGGGCAACTACGCCGCCGCCAACGCCTACCTCGACGCCCTGGCCGAACACCGCTGTGCCCTCGGCCTGCCCGCCACCGCCCTCGGGTGGGGCCTGTGGGACACCGACAGCGGCATGGGGGCCGCACTGGACGGACCGGCCCGCGAACGCATCGCCGCCTACGGCATCCCCGGTCTGTCCGCCGAACGCTCCCTGGAACTGTTCGACGCCGCCCTGCGCTCCCGCGCGCCCCGCCTGGTGCCGGTGGAGCTGGACGCCGCCGCCGTACGCCGCCGCCCCGACGGCATACCGCCGTTGCTGACCGGCCTCGTCCGCCCCGTCACCCGCCGCGCCTCGGCGGCCACCGCCACCCCGGCCGCCCCGGGCGGCCACCTGACCGCACTGCCCGCCGCCGACCGCGACCGGGCCCTCCTCGAACTCGTCAGGACCGAGGTCGCGGCCGTCCTGAGGCACGACGGACCCTCCGCGATCGACCCCGGCCGCGCCTTCACCGAGCTGGGCTTCGACTCGCTCGCCGCCGTCGAACTGCGCAACCGGCTCAACACCGTCACCGGGCTGCGGCTGCCCGCCACCCTCGTCTTCGACCACCCCTCCTCCCGCGCCCTCGCCGACCACATCCGCGCCACCCTCTTCGGCGCCGCCCCGGCCGAGAGCGCCGTCCCCGCCACCCGCACCGCGACCGACGACGACCCGATCGTCATCGTCGGCATGGGCTGCCGCTACCCCGGCGGGGTCCGCTCCCCGGAGGACCTGTGGCGGCTCGTCGCCGACGGCGTCGACGCGGTCGGCGACTTCCCGGCCGACCGGGGCTGGGACACCGAGGCGCTGTACGACCCGGAGCCCGGCACCCCCGGCCGCACCTACGCCAAGGAGGGCGCCTTCCTGTACGACGCGGCCGAGTTCGACGCCGGGTTCTTCGGCATCAGCCCCCGCGAGGCCACCGCCATGGACCCGCAGCAGCGGCTCCTCCTGGAGGTGTCCTGGGAAGCCCTGGAACGCGCCGCCATCGACCCGCACCGGCTGCGCGGCTCCCGTACCGGCGTCTTCGCGGGCGTCATGTACCACGACTACGGCAGCTGGCTGTCCGAGGTCCCCGAAGACCTCGCCGCCTACCTCGGCAACGGCAGCCTCGGCAGCGTCGTCTCCGGACGGGTCGCCTACGCCCTCGGCCTGGAAGGGCCCGCGGTCACCGTCGACACCGCCTGCTCCTCCTCCCTGGTCACCCTGCACCTGGCCGCCCAGGCCCTGCGGCAGGGCGAGTGCGATCTCGCGCTCGTCGGCGGCGTCACCGTGATGTCGACGCCGGACACCTTCGTCGACTTCGCCCGTCAGCGCGGACTGGCCGCCGACGGCCGCTGCAAGTCCTTCGCCGCCTCGGCCGACGGCACCGGCTGGGGCGAGGGCGCCGGAATGATCCTCGTGGAGCGGCTCTCCGACGCACGCCGCAACGGCCACCACGTCCTGGCCGTACTGCGCGGCTCCGCCGTCAACTCCGACGGCGCCTCCAACGGGCTCACCGCCCCCAACGGCCCCTCCCAGCAGCGCGTCATCCGCGCCGCACTGACCGCAGCCGGACTCACCCCGGCCGACGTCGACGCCGTCGAGGCGCACGGCACCGGCACCACTCTCGGCGACCCGATCGAGGCCCAGGCGCTGCTCGCCGCCTACGGCCAGGACCGCGACGAACCGCTGTGGCTGGGCTCCGTCAAGTCCAACATGGGGCACACCCAGGCCGCCGCAGGAGTCGCCGGCGTCATCAAGATGGTGATGGCGATGCGGCACGGCACCCTGCCGAAGACCCTGCACGTCGACGCACCCTCCGACCAGGTCGACTGGAGCGCCGGTGCCGTACGGCTCCTCACCGAGCAGCGCCCCTGGCGGACGCCGGAGAGGCCGCGCCGCGCCGCCGTCTCGTCCTTCGGGATCAGCGGCACCAACGCCCACGTGATCCTGGAGGAGTTCACCGCGCCCGAGCTCCCGCAGACGGACCCCGCCACCGCCCCGCCGGTGCTCGCCCTGCCCGTCTCCGCCCGCTCGCCCGAGGCGCTGCGCGGCCAGGCCCGCCGTCTCCTCGGCCTCACCGGCGCCGCACCCGCCGACCTCGGTCTCGCCCTCTCCACCACCCGGGGCAACCACCCCCACCGGGCCGTCCTCCTGACGACCGGCGACGACCAGACGGCCACCGCGCTGGACGCCCTGTCCCGGGGCGCCGAGGCACCGGGGCTGCTCGTCACCGGCACCGGCACCGACGGCAGCCTGGCCTACCTGTTCTCCGGGCAGGGCGCCCAGCGGCCCGGCATGGGCCGCGACTGGTACGACGCCTTCCCCGTCTACGCCGAGCACTTCGACCGGACCGCCGCACTCTTCGACAAGCACCTCGAACGGCCCCTGGCCGAGGTCGTCCTCGACGAGGACGCGAAGACCCTGGAGCAGACCGCCTACACCCAGGCCGCCCTGTTCACCACCCAGGTCGCCCTGTACCGGCTCCTGGAGTCCTTCGGACTGCGCCCGGACTGGCTCGCCGGGCACTCCGTCGGCGAGTTCGCCGCCGCGCACGTCGCGGGCGTCTGGTCGCTGGAGGACGCCGTCACCGTGGTCGCCGCCCGGGGCCGGCTCATGCAGGCGCTGCCCGAGGGCGGCGCCATGATCGCCGTACAGGCGTCCGAGGACGAGGTGACGCCGCACCTCGACGAACGGTGCGCCGTCGCCGCGGTCAACGGCCCCCGCGCGGTGGTCGTCTCCGGCGACGAGGACGCCGTCACCGAGGTCGCCGCCCACTTCAGGACCACGCGCAGGCTGCGGGTCTCGCACGCCTTCCACTCGCCGCGCATGGAGCCCATGCTCGCCGCGTTCGCGGCGGTCATGGACTCCGTCGTGGCCGGGGAACCGGCCGTGCCGATCGTCTCCACCCTCACCGGGGCCCCGGCCACCCCGGCCGAACTCGGTTCCACCGACTACTGGGTACGGCACGTGCGGCAGACCGTGCGCTTCGCCGACGCCGTCGCCACCCTGGCCGCCAAGGGGGCCGGCACCTTCCTCGAACTCGGCGCCGCACCCGTCCTCACCGCCATGGGCCCCGACTGCCTGCCCGACGCCTTCGACACCTCAGACGCCTCCGGTGCCTCAGACGCCTCCGGTGCCTACGACGTCTCCGGCGTCTCCGGCGCCGACGACACCGCCTTCGTCTCCACCGCCCGCAAGGACACCGCCCAGCTGCCCGGCCTGCTCGCCGCCCTGGCCACCGTCCACACCCGGGGTTTCGACGTCGACTGGGCCGTCCTGTACGCGACGTACGCGGGCCGCCCCGTCGACCTGCCGACCTATTCCTTCGACCACCACCGGTACTGGCTGCCCACCGCCCCGGTCGCCGTCGGCGACGCCGAGGGCCACGGGCTCGCCGCCACCGGCCACCCGCTGGTGAGCGCCCACCTGGAACTGCCCGAGGACGCCGGACTGCTGCTCACCGGCCGGATCTCCACCGCCACCCACCCGGTCCTCGCGGAGCACGCCGTACTGGGCACGGTCCTGGTGCCCGGCGCCGCCCTGATCGACCTGGCCCTGTACGCGGGCCGCCTCACCGGCCGCCCCACCGTCGAGGAACTGACCCTCCAGGCCCCGCTGGTGCTGCCCGCCGACACAGCGGTACGCCTCCAGGTCGCCGCCCGCCCCGACGGCACCGTCGAGATCCACTCACGCGCCGAGAACGCCCCGGCCGACGAGGGCTGGACCCGGCACGCCACCGGCACCCTCACCGACGCCGCACCCGTCCCCCCGGCCGCCCCCGGCACCTGGCCCCCGCCCGGTGCCACCGCGCTCGACGTCACCGGCCTCTACCCGCGCATGCACGCCGAGGGCTACGACTACGGCCCCGTCTTCCGAGGCGTACGAGCCGCCTGGCGGGACGGCGACACGCTGCTCGCCGAGCTCGAACTGCCCGCCGAGGCACGGCAGGACGCCGCCGGGCACTCCCTGCACCCGGCGCTGCTCGACTCCGCCCTGCACACCACGTCCCTGCTGGACGGCGACCCGGGGACCGACGACCCGTCCCGGGGGATCGCGCTGCCCTTCGCCTGGACCGGGGTCTCCCTGCACGCCCAGGGCGGCATCGCGGCCCGGGTCCGCGTCACCCCCGGCCCCGACGGCACCCGCATCGAACTCGCGGACACCGGGGGAAACCCCCTCGCCACCGTCGAGTCCTACGTCACCCGCCCCGTCTCCGCCGACCGGCTCACCCGACAGCAGCGCCACCTCTACACCGTCACCGACGAGGCACTGCCCGAAGCCGCAGGACGCTCCGACCGCCGCACCTGGGCGGTCCTCGGCGACGACGGCCTCGGCCTCGGCGCCCCGCTGCACGCCGGCCTGGACGCACTCGGCGCCACCGTGCCCGACGTGGTGATCCTGCCCGTCACCGCACCGCACACCGAGGGCGACCGGCTGCCCGGCGTCGTACGCGCCGTCCTGGACCGCACGCTGGAGACCCTCCAGGCATGGTCCGCCGGTGACCGCTACGCCGGATCGACGCTCCTGGTCCTCACCGGGGGCACCCTCGCCGACGCCGCCGTGCACGGGCTGGTGCGGGCCGCGCAGGCCGAGGACCCCGGCCGCATCGTCCTCGTCGGCCGGGACGCACCCGACGCACCCGTCCCCGACCGGTCCGCGATGGCCGCACTGCTCGACTCGGGGGAACCGGAGATCCGCTGGCGCGACGGCCGCGCGCACGCACCCCGTCTGGTCCGCGCCGAGGAGCCCGGCTCCGCCCCGCAGGACTGGGGCACCGTCCTCGTCACCGGCGGCACCGGCGGCCTCGGCGCTCTCGTGGCCCGCCACCTGGCCACCCGGCACGGCGTCACCCGCCTGGTCCTGACGAGCCGCCGAGGACCCGACGCGCCCGGCGCGGGCCGACTGCGCGCCGACCTCCTGGAGCTGGGCGCCGAGGCCGAGATCGTCGCCTGCGACGTGGCCGACCGCGACGCGCTCGCCGCCCTGCTCACCGCACACCCCGTCGACAGCGTCGTGCACACCGCCGGTGTCCTCGACGACGGCCTCGTCACCTCCCTGACGCCGGCCCGGCTCGACACCGTCCTGCGGCCCAAGGCGGACGCGGCCTGGCACCTGCACGAACTCACCCTCGACCGGGGCCTCGCGCACTTCGTGCTGTTCTCCTCGGCCGCCGGCACCATCGACGCCTCCGGACAGGGCAACTACGCCGCGGCCAACGTCTTCCTCGACGCCCTGGCCGCCCACCGCGCCGCACTCGGCCTGCCCGCCACGTCCCTCGCCTGGGGCCTGTGGTCCGGCGGCGGCATGGGCGCCGCCCTCGACCCCGCCGAGGTCCAGCGCATCGAACGCTCCGGCATCGGAGCGCTCGACCCCGACGAGGGCCTCGGCCTCTTCGACGCCTCCGTGACGTCCGCCGGCCCCGCCCTGGTGCCCGTACGACTGGACACCGCGGCCCTGCGCCGGCGCGGCGACGACCTCCCGGCCGTACTGCGCACCCTGGCGGGCGTCACCGCCGCCCGGGCCACCGCCGACGACCGGACCAGGACCCTCGGCGGGCGGCTCGCCGAACTCCCCGCCGCCGACCACGAACACACCGTGCTCGAAGCGGTCCGCACCGAGATCGCCGCCGTCCTCGGCCACGCCGGGCCCGCCGCCGTCGAACCCCGCCGCGCCTTCACCGAGCTGGGCTTCGACTCGCTCGCCGCGGTGGAACTGCGCAACCGGCTCAACACGGTCAGCGGACTGCGCCTGCCGTCCACCCTGATCTTCGACTACGCCACCCCGGTGGTGCTCGCCGCGTACCTCCTCGAAAGGCTCCTCCCCAGCCCCGAGGGCGCGCCGGACACCCCGGCCGCCGCCGACCACGGCGACGACGAGGTGCGCGCCCTGATCTCCCGTATCCCCGTCGACCGCATCCGTGGCGCCGGCCTGCTGGACAGCCTGCTGAAGCTGTCCGATCCGACGCAGGCACCGGCAGCCGAGGCAGCCGCCCCGGCCGTGGACGTCAAGTCCATGTCCGTGGCCGACCTCGTGCGCGCCGCACTCGACCGCAGCAGCACCCAGTGACCCAGCCCCCCTCCCCGGCGACACGCCACGCCGGGCACCGGGCGACCCGTTCAGGCACATCCCCCATCGCGTCACCAGCGCCGCCGAGCCAGCAGGGAGCGACACCGACCGTGGACACATCCGTCGAGCAGATCGTCGAGGCGCTGCGCGAGTCATTGCTCGAGAACGAGCGGCTGCGCCAGCAGAACGCCCAGATCACCGAGGCGGCCCAGGAACCCGTCGCGATCGTCGCGATGAGCTGCCGCTACCCCGGCGGCGTCAACACGCCCGAGCAGCTGTGGAAGCTCGTCGACTCCGGCACCGACGCCGTGGGCGACTTCCCCGCCGACCGGGGCTGGGACGTCGAGAACATCTACGACCCCGACCCCGACGCCCCCGGCAGGACCCACGTCCGCGAGGGCGGATTCCTCCACGACGCGCCGCAGTTCGACCCCGGGTTCTTCGGGATCAGCCCGCGCGAGGCCATCGCCATGGACCCGCAGCAGCGGCTGCTCCTGGAGACCTCCTGGGAGGCGTTCGAACGCGCGGGCATCGACCCGCACACCCTGCGCGGCAGCCGCACCGGCATCTACGCGGGCGTGATGTACCACGACTACGGCAGCTGGCTCAGCGAAGTGCCGGAGGGCGTCGAGGGCTACCTCGGCAACGGCAACCTGGGCAGCGTCGCCTCCGGACGCGTCTCCTACACCCTCGGCCTGGAAGGGCCCGCGGTCACCGTCGACACCGCCTGTTCGTCGTCGCTGGTCGCCCTCCACCTCGCCGTGCAGGCGCTGCGCACCGGCGAATGCACCCTCGCCCTCGCGGGCGGCGTGACGGTGATGTCCACCCCGGACACCTTCATCGACTTCTCCCGCCAGCGGGGCCTCGCGCTCGACGGCCGCTGCAAGTCCTTCGCCGAGGGCGCGGACGGCACCGGCTGGGGCGAGGGCGTCGGCCTGCTGCTCCTCGAACGGCTCAGCGACGCCCGCCGCAACGGCCGCCGCGTTCTCGGCGTCGTCCGGGGTACGGCCGTCAACCAGGACGGTGCCTCCAACGGGCTGACCGCCCCCAACGGGCCGTCCCAGCAGCGCGTCATCCGTGCCGCCCTCGCCGACGCCCGCCTGGAACCCCGCCAGGTGCACGCCGTCGAGGCGCACGGCACCGGCACCCCGCTCGGCGACCCCATCGAGGCCCAGGCCCTGCTCGCCACCTACGGCCAGGACCGCGACGAGCCGCTCTGGCTCGGCTCCGTGAAGTCCAACATCGGGCACACCCAGGCCGCCGCAGGAGTCGCCGGCGTCATCAAGATGGTCATGGCCGCGCGGCACGGCCGCCTGCCCAAGACCCTGCACGCGGATCGGGCCACCTCCCAGGTCGACTGGGAGGCCGGTGCCGTCGAGCTGCTCAGCGAGGCCCGTGACTGGCCCGCGACCGGCGAGCCCCGCCGCGCCGCCGTGTCCTCCTTCGGCATCAGCGGCACCAACGCCCACGTCATCGTCGAGGCCGCACCCGAACCGGAGCCCCGGGACGAGGAACCCGCCTGGACCGGCCCGCTCCCGCTGGTGCTGTCCGGGCAGAACGAACCCGGCCTCGCCGCCCAGGCCCGCGTCCTCCTCGACCACCTCACCCACCTCGCCGACGGCCCCGACGGCCCCGTGCCCGTCCCCGACGTCGCCCACACGCTCGCCGTCGGACGCGCCGCACTCAACGAGCGGGCCGTCGTCACCGGTGCCGATCTGCCCGCCCTCACCACAGGGCTGAGCGCCCTCGCCGCAGGCGACAACGCGCCGAACCTGGTGCGCGGCCGTCCGGCGACGGAGTCCCGGATCGCCTTCGTCTTCCCCGGCCAGGGCTCCCAGTGGGCCGGCATGGCCGCCGATCTGCTCGACACCTCACCGGTGTTCGCCGCCACCATGGCCGACTGCGCCGCAGCCCTCGCCCCCGTCACCGACTGGGACCTGATCGCGACCGTACGGGCGCGAGAGGCGATCGAGCGGGTGGACGTCGTCCAGCCGGTCCTGTGGGCGGTCATGGTGTCCCTCGCCGAGGTGTGGCGCGCGCACGGTGTGCGGCCCGCCGCCGTCATCGGCCACTCCCAGGGCGAGATAGCCGCCGCCTGCGTGGCCGGCGCGCTCTCCCTGGCCGACGGCGCCCGGGTCGTCGCCCTGCGCAGCCAGGCGATCTCCCGGGAGCTCTCCGGCCGGGGCGGCATGATGTCCGTCGCCCTGCCCGAGGCCCGCGCACGGGAACTCCTCGCCTCCTACGACGGACGGGTCTCGGTGGCCGCGGTCAACGGCGCCTCCTCGGTCGTGCTGTCCGGCGACGCCGACGCCCTCGACGAACTCCGCGAGACCATCGTGGCCGGCGGCGACCGCGCCAAGCGGCTTCCGGTGGACTACGCCTCCCACTCCGCGCACGTCGAGTCCATCCGCGAACAGCTCCTCGCCGACCTCTCCGGCGTCAGGGGCCGTCCGGCCGAGGTGCCGTTCTACTCGACGGTGACGGGCGCCCGGCTCGACACCACCGCGATGGACGCCGCGTACTGGTTCACCAACCTGCGCCAGAGCGTCCTCTTCGAGCCGACCACCCGCACCCTGCTCGACGCCGGATACGGGGTGTTCGTGGAGTGCAGCCCCCACCCGGTGCTGCTCCACAGCATCGAGGAGACCGCCCACGCGGCGGGAACCCCCATCACCGGACTCGGCTCCCTGCACCGCGACAACGGCGGCCCCGAGCGCGTCCTGGCCGCCCTCGGCGAGGCGTTCGTGTCCGGTGTGCCGGTCGACTGGTCGGCCGTCTTCGGCGAGCTGCGGGTCCGCCCCGCCGACCTGCCCACCTACGCCTTCCAGCGCGAGCGGTACTGGCTCGGCCGGTCCGCGTCCGCGGGCGACGTCACCGCAGCGGGCCTCCAGACCACCGGGCACCCCCTCCTGGGCGCCGCCGTCCCGGTCGCCGAGGGCGGCACCGTCTTCACCGGGCGCCTCTCCACCGCGACGGCCCCCTGGCTCGCCGACCACGCCGTGTCCGGCACCACCCTGCTGCCCGGCACCGCCCTCGTCGAGCTGGCACTCGGCGCGGGACACGAACTCGACTGCGCCCACCTCGCCGATCTCACCCTCCAGGCACCGCTGGTGCTGCCCGGCCGGGGAGCCGTCCAGGTCCAGCTGCACGTGGCCGCAGCCGACGACACCGGCCACCGCGCGCTGACCGTGCACTCACGGCCCGAGAGCTCCGAGAGCTCCGAGGCCACCGGCACCTCTTCCTGGACCCGGCACGCCACCGGCCTCCTCGCCCCGCAGACCGCCGCACCCGACTTCGACCTGACGGCCTGGCCGCCCCCGGGCGCCGAACCGCTGCCCGTCGACGACGCCTACGAGCAACTGGCCGCCCTCGGCTACGACTACGGGCCCGCGTTCCAGGGCCTGCACGCGGCCTGGCGGCGCGGCGACGAGACCTTCGCCGAGGTCGAACTGCCCGTGGAGGCCCAGTCGTTCGCCCTGCACCCGGCCCTGTTCGACGCAGCCCTGCACGCCGACGGGCTGCACGCCGACGGGCTGGGCGCCGACGGCCAGGAAGGCGCCCGGCTGCCCTTCGCGTGGACCGGCGTGTCGCTGTACGCGGCCGGGGCCACCGCCCTGCGCGTCCGCCTGCACGGCGGCGACACGCTCTCCCTCCAGCTGGCCGACCCGACGGGCGCCCCGGTCGCCGAGGTCGAGGCCCTGGTCTCCCGGCCCGTCGACCCGGCCGCCCTCACGTCGAGCGCCCGCACCGACGACCTCTACCGCCTGGACTGGCCGGCACTGCCCGTGCCCGGGGCCACCGCACCCGCGTACGCGGTCCTGGACGACCAGGGCCTCGCCGCCCTCGACACCCTGCCCGCGTGGGTCGTACTGCCCGTCGGACACGACGACCAGGACACCGACCCGAGGCGTGCGACCGAGCAGGCCCTGACCGCCGTACAGAACTGGCTGTCCGACGAACGAACCTCCCGGTCACGGCTGTTGGTCCTGACGCGGGGCGCGGTCGCCGTGGGCGACGAGGACGTCACCGACCTGGCGGGCGCCGCCGTGTGGGGCCTCGTGAGGGCCGCGCAGGGCGAGGAGCCCGGCCGGTTCGTACTGGTGGACTCCGCCGACGGCGACCCGGCCGCCGCGGTGACCGCCGCCGAGGCGAGCGACGAACCCCAACTCGCCCTGCGCGACGGATCCGTGCACACGCCCCGGCTCGCCCGCACCACCCCGCAGGGGCAGGCGCCGTCGTTCGACCCGGACGGCACCGTGCTGATCACCGGCGGCACCGGAGTGCTCGGCGCCCTGGTCGCCCGCCACCTGGTCACCGAGCACGGGGTGCGCCGCCTGGTCCTCGCCGGGCGCAGCGGCACCGCCACCGACGACTTCACCGGAGTCGACGCCGAGATCGTCGTGGCCCGCTGCGACGCGGGCGACCGCGAGCAACTGGCCGCCCTCGTCGCCGGGATACCGGCCGACCGTCCGCTGACCGCCGTCGTCCACCTCGCCGGCGTACTCGACGACGGACTCGTCACCGACCAGACGCCCGAGCGGCTGGACGCCGTACTGCGTCCCAAGGCCGACGCGGCCCGGCATCTGCACGAGCTGACGCGCGACCTCGACCTCGCCGCGTTCGTCCTGTTCTCCTCCGCCGCCGGCACGGTCGACGGCGCGGGACAGTCCGGCTACGCCGCAGCCAACGCCTACCTCGACGCGCTCGCCGCCCACCGCAGGCACCACGGGCTGCCCGCGCACTCCCTGGCCTGGGGCTTCTGGGAGCAGCGCACCGGGCTCACCGCCCACCTCACCGACGCCGACGTGGACCGCATGGCCCGCGCGGGCGTCCGCCCCCTGTCCACCGACGAGGGCCTGGGCCTGCTCGACGCGGCCCTCGCCTCCGCCGAGCCGCTGCTGATCCCCGTCGGCCTGGACCTGGCCGCGCTGCGCCGCGCCGGTGACGTCCCGGCCGTACTGCGCGGACTCGTCCCGGCGCGCGCCCGCCGCACCGCGGCCTCCCGCGCGGGCTCCGGGTCCTTCGCCGACCGGCTGGCCGCCCTCGGCCCCGCCGAACGCGAGGCGGCGCTCGTGGAGCTGGTCCGCACCCACGCCGCCGCGGTCCTGGGCCATGGCAACGACATGGCGCTCGACCAGCGGCGTTCCTTCCGCGAGCTGGGCTTCGACTCGCTCACCGCGGTCGAACTGCGCAACCGGCTCGGCAACGCGGTCGACCTGCGGCTGCCCGCCACGCTCGTCTTCGACTACCCCGACGCGGGCGCGCTGGTGGGCTACCTGAGGACGGAACTCTTCGGCGCGGAAGCCGAGCCCGTCGGCGAAACCGCCCCGCAAGGCGGACCGAAGGAAGCGGACGAGCCGATCGCCATCGTCGCCATGGCCTGCCGTTACCCCGGAGGCGTCAGCACGCCCGAGGACCTCTGGCGGCTGCTGGCCGACGGCGGCGACGGCATCGGCACCTTCCCCGCCGACCGGGGCTGGCCCCTGGAGGGCCTCTACGACCCGGAGCCCGGCAAGGCCGGCCACTGCAGCACCCGAGGGGGCGGATTCCTCTACGACGCCGCCGACTTCGACCCCGACTTCTTCGGCATCGGCCCCCGCGAGGCCCTGGCCATGGACCCGCAGCAGCGGCTGCTCCTGGAGACGGCCTGGGAGGCGCTGGAGCGCGGCGGCATCGACCCGCTCTCCGTACGCGGCAGCCGTACCGGCGTCTTCGCGGGCGTCATGTACCACGACTACGGCAGCCGCCTGAACCACGTCCCGGAGTCCGTGCGCGACTACCTCGGCAACGGCAGCCTCGGCAGCGTCGCCTCCGGCCGGGTCGCCTACGCCCTCGGTCTGGAGGGCCCGACCCTCACCGTCGACACGGCCTGCTCGTCGTCCCTGGTGGCCCTGCACCTGGCAGCGCAGGCGCTGCGGCAGGGCGAATGCGGCATGGCGCTCGCCGGTGGTGTGTCGGTGATGTCGACCGTCGACACGTTCGTCGACTTCAGCAGGCAGCGCAATCTCTCCGCCGACGGCCGGGCCAAGTCCTTCGCCGACGCGGCGGACGGCACGGCCCTGTCCGAGGGCGTCGGCATGCTCGTCCTGGAGCGGCTGTCGGACGCGCGGCGCAACGGGCACCCGGTGCTCGCGGTGGTGCGGGGTTCGGCGGTGAACCAGGACGGCGCGTCCAACGGTCTGACCGCGCCGAACGGCCCGTCCCAGCAGCGGGTCATCCGGCAGGCCCTGTCGGCGGCGCGGCTGTCGGCCACGGACGTGGACGTGGTCGAGGCGCACGGCACGGGCACGACGCTGGGCGACCCGATCGAGGCGCAGGCGCTGCTGGCCACGTACGGCCAGGACCGTGAACTGCCCCTGTGGCTGGGGTCGGTGAAGTCGAACCTGGGCCACACCCAGGCGGCCGCGGGTGTCGCGGGCGTCATCAAGATGGTGATGGCGCTGCGGCACGGGGTCCTGCCGAGGACGCTGCACGTCGACGAGCCGTCGACGAAGGTCGACTGGGACGCGGGCAACGTACGCCTGCTGACCGAGGAGCAGCCCTGGGCGGCGGGCGACCGTCCGCGCCGGGCCGGTGTCTCCTCCTTCGGCATCAGCGGCACCAACGTGCACACCATCATCGAAGAGGCACCGCTCGCGGAAGCCGCCCCGGACCGGGAACCGGCGGCCGCCCCGCTGCTGCCCCTGGTGATCTCCGGCGCCACCGCCGAGGCGCTGGCGGGCCAGGCCGCACGGCTGCTCGCGGTCGCCGACCGGCCGCTGGGGGACCTCGCGCGTTCCCTCGCCACGGGCCGCGCCGCCCTCACCCACCGAGGCGCGGTCGTGGCCCGGGACCGGGACGAACTCGTCGCAGGACTCACCGCGCTGACCGACGGCACCGCCGCCGACACCGTGGTCCGCGGCCGTCCCGCCGGAGGCAAGGCCGCCTTCCTCTTCACCGGGCAGGGCGCCCAGCGCACCGACATGGGCTGCGGCCTCCACGCCGCCCACCCCGTGTTCCGCGACGCGCTCGACACGGTCTGCCGGGCGCTGGACGCCCATCTCGACCGCCCCCTCAAGGAGGTGATGTGGGCCGGGCCCGGCACCGAGGACGCCGACCTCCTCGACCACACCCTGTACACGCAGAGCGCGCTGTTCGCCGTGGAGACGGCCCTGTTCCGGCTGCTGGAGTCCCAGGGGGTCCGCCCGGACTGGCTGGCCGGCCACTCGATCGGTGAACTCACCGCCGCGTACGTCGCCGGGGTATGGGACCTGGACGACGCCGCCCGGCTGGTCACCGCGCGCGGCAGGCTCATGCAGGCGCTGCCCGCAGGCGGCGCGATGCTCGCCGTCGACGCCACCGAGGAAGAGGTACGCCCCCACCTCGGCCCCGACGTGTCGATCGCCGCGGTCAACGGCCCCCGCGCCGTCGTGGTCTCCGGCACCGAGGCCGCGGTGAGTGCCGTGGCCGAGGTCTTCGCGGGACGCCGCACCAAGCGGCTGCGGGTCAGCCACGCCTTCCACTCCCCGCTGATGGACCCGATGCTCGCGGAGTTCGAGAAGGTGGCCCGTGAGCTGCGGTACGCGCCGCCCACGATCCCCGTCGTCTCCAACGTGACCGGAGAGCGCGCCACCGAGGACGAACTGTGCGCGCCCGAATACTGGGTCCGGCACGTCCGCGAGACCGTCCGCTTCGGCGACGGCGTCCGCACCCTGGAGGCCGACGGCGTCCGCACCTTCCTCGAACTCGGCCCCGACGCCGTCCTGTCGGCCATGGGCGCCCACGCCGTCACCGACCCCGAGGGTGCGGCGTTCGCCCCGGCGCTGCGCCGGGACCGGGACGAGGAGCAGACGTTCGCGACCCTGCTCGGCACCGCCCACGTCCGAGGACTGAACGTCGACTGGGAGCGGGTGTTCGCCCCGACCGGCGCGCGACGCACCGACCTGCCGACCTACGCCTTCCAGCGGCAACGCCTGTGGCTGGACGACGGGACGGGCGCGGCCACCGACGCGGGCGGCCTCGGCCAGGCACCGACCGGGCACCCGATGCTCGGCGCGGCCCTCGACCTCGCCGACGACGACCGGGTGACCCTCACCGGCCGCCTCTCCCTGACCACCCACCCGTGGCTCGCGGACCACGCCGTCGCGGACGTCGTTCTCGTCCCCGGCAGCGCCTTCGTCGAACTGGCGGTCCAGGCCGGCGACCGCGTCGACTGCGGACAGATCGAGGAACTCACCCTGGAACGCCCCCTGGTGCTGCCCGGGCACGGCGCCGTGCACCTCCAGGTGTCCGCCGCCGCCCCCGACGCCGACGGCCGCCGACAGCTGACCGTGCACGCCCGCCCGGAGGGCGCCGACGGCGACTGGACCCGGCACGCCACCGGCGTCCTCGCCCCCGCCACCACCTTGGAACCGGCCGCGCTGGACGCCTGGCCGCCCACCGGAGCCGAACCGCTCGACGTCAGCGGCACCTACGACCACCTCGCCGAACAGGGCTACCACTACGGCCCGTCGTTCCGCTGCCTGAGCGCCGCGTGGCGGCTCAGCGAGGAGGTCTGGGCCGAACTCGCTCTGCCCGACACCGAAGCGGCCGACGGCTTCGGCATCCACCCGGCGCTGCTCGACTCCACCCTCCACGCCATCGACCTGCTCGACGGCCAGGACCCCAGCGTGATGACCCTGCCCTTCTCCTGGGAGGGCGTCACCCTGTACGCGACCGGCGCCACGGCGGTACGACTGCGGCTCACCCCGCACGGCACCGACCACATGACCCTGCGCCTCTACGACGGCACCGGGGCACCCGTGGCCGAGGTGACGGCCCTGCGGACCCGCCGGGTGACCGCCGAGCAGTTGGGCGCGGCCCGGCCCGCGCCCGGCGACCTGTTCCGCGTGCGCTGGACCCCCCTGCCGGTCACCGCCGACGGCTCCGCGCCCGCACCCCGCACCGTGACCGTGACCGCGAGCGACCCGGGAGCCGAACTGCCCGCCCTGGCCCGCGACACGGCCGCCCAGGCCCTCACCGCGCTGCGGCAGCACCTCTCAGACACACCAGACACGCCGGACACACCCGACGGCACGCCGCTCGTGGTCCTGACCCGCTCCGCCGTCGCCGTGCACGCCGACGGCTCCCCCGACCCCGCACAGGCCGTGATCTGGGGCCTGGTGCGCTCGGCCGCCGTCGAACACCCCGGCCGGTTCGTGCTCGCCGACACCGACGGCGACCCCGCGTCGGACGCCGCCCTGGCAGCCGCCGTGGCGACCGGCGCACCCGAACTCGCCCTGCGGGCAGGCACCGTGTACGTACCGGAACTGGCAAGGACCGACGACACCGAGCGGCACCCCGGGCTCGACCCGCAGGGCACGGTGCTCGTCACCGGCGGCACCGGCAGCCTCGGCCGGCTCCTGGCACGGCACCTGGTCGTCCGGCACGGCGCACGCCATGTGCTGCTGGCCGGGCGGACCGGGCGGCTCCCCGAGGACGACACCCTCGACGACCTGAGGGCCCTGGGCGCGACGGTGACCATCGCCGCCTGCGACGCCACCGACAGGGCCGCGCTCGAAAAACTGCTCGCGTCCGTACCTGCCGGGCACCCGCTGACCGCCGTGGTGCACGCGGCGGGCGTCCTGGACGACGGGCTGCTCACCGACCTCACCCTGCCGAGGCTGGACGCGGTCATGCGGCCCAAGACGGACGCCGCCTGGAACCTCCACGAACTGACCCGCGGCCTCGGCCTGACCGCGTTCGTCCTGTTCTCCTCCGCGGCCGGCTCCCTGGGCGCGGCGGGCCAGGCCAACTACGCGGCAGGAAACGCCTTCCTGGACGCCCTCGCCGCGCGACGCCTGTCCGAAGGACTGCCCGCGCTGTCGCTCGGCTGGGGACTGTGGGACACCGGCGAGGGCATGGCGGCCGGACTCGGCGAGACCGAGCTGCGCCGCCTGGCGCGCGACGGCATCCTGCCGCTCCCCGCCGACCGGGCGCTCGACCTGTTCGACCGCGCGCTGACCACCGCCGACAGCTCACTGCTGCTGCCGATCCGGGTCCAGGTCACCGACGACGCCCCCGCCCTGATACGCGGTCTCGCCCCGACGGCCGCGCGCCGTACGGCGAAGGCGGCGACGGCCACGGCGGTCACCACCGACGACCTGCCGCAGCGGCTGGCCCGGTCGACCGGCGCCGACGCCCTCCAGCTGCTGGTGGACACGGTGTGCGGCTGTGTCGCCGAGGTCCTCGGGCACGACTCCTCCAGCGCCGTCGACCCCCAGCGTTCCCTCGGGGACCTGGGCGTCGACTCGCTGGCCGCCCTGGAACTGCGCAACCGGCTGAGTGCCGCCACAGGACTGCGGCTCTCCACCACCCTCACCTTCGACTACCCGACGTCCGACGCCCTCGCCCGGCACCTCTTCGCGGAACTCGGCGGGGACACCACGTCCGCCGCCCCCGACATCGAGGCCGAGGTGATGCGCCTGGAGACGATGCTGGGCGAGGCGCTGGACTCGACCGCGCTGGACGGCGAACAGCGCGCCCGGGTGGCCGTCCGACTGCGCACCCTCAGCGCACGCTGGGACGCCACCGACGGGTGGCGGGAGGAGGACACCGCACAGAGCGGCGGCGGCGAGAAGCTGGAGACGGCCACGGCCGCCGAGCTCTTCGGCATCCTCGACGACGAACTCGGCACCTACAGCTGATCACCCGCCCGGCCGGTCGGACCGGGGCCCGGAGCATCCCGCCGGATGCTCCGGGCAGGGGCGCCCTTCCCGCAGGGCCGCCGCAGCGACCGGACCGATCAGTCGACGGACGAATGAGTGGAGGCCCAGCGGGCCGACAGCTTGGGAATGAGGTCCTCCAGCATCTGAGAAGGCAGCTCGGTACGACTGGCCACGTGCAGCTTGCGATAGACCCGGGTGAGGTGCTGCTCGACCGTACTGACGGTGACATGGAGGCGGGCGCTGATCTCGCGGTTGGTGTACCCGAGCGCGGCGAGACCGGCGACCCGGCACTCCGCGTCACTCAGAATCGCCGGTCCCGCTTTGGACTCGGCACTCTGCGGCGGCACGGGTTCCTCCAGCAGGTGCGCGTCGACCGGCGACTCGACGCGGCAGGCCGCGGCCTCCCGCCCGGCCTGCTGCGCCACCAGCCTGGCCCGGTCGTACTCGCCCAACTCGTAGTGCGCGGCGGACAGATCGGCGTACGCGTGCGCCAGGTCGTACCGGTCGCCGCACGACTTGAGCAGGTCGATCGCCTCGTGCAGGAGCGCGGCGCGGCGGTGCGGCTTGCCGGTCGCCGCCATCAGCCGCAGCGCCATCGCACGGGCCCGGGAGCTGTGGCCGCCGGGCAGCTGCAACTGTTTCTCGGCCCATTCGCGTGCCGTACGGGCCTTGCCGATCCGGAGGTTGGCCAGCGCCAGGTCGGACCGCCAGGGGATGCCCTTCTGCAGACTGGGGTTGCCCTCGCGCAGCAGCCGGCCGCAGGTCTCGAAGTCGTTGAGCGCCGCGAAGGCCCGGTCGGTGGCGATGTAGTGATGACCTCGGGCCCGCAGGTACTGGATGCCGAAGACCGTACGGAACGTCGGCTCGGGCACGTCGTGCTTGAGGAGTTCCTCGGCCTCGGCGTAGTGGCCCATGGCGGTCTGCGCGTAGATCGCGGTCGACAGCGGAAGCCCGATGAGGACGCCCCAGCTCTGGGCGCGCAGCAGGCCGAGAGCGGCCAGCGAGCCCTGCGCTGCGGTCGCCATGTCTCCCTGGAGCAGGGCTATTTCGGCGCGTACGGCACCGAGCACAGCCTGCCAGGTCGTCGCCCGGCGCTCCTTCGCGGACTCCAGGAGCACGTCGCAGGCGTCGGCGGCGATCCCGGAGTGGTCCGCGTGCGCGATCGCCAGGAGCGCCATCGCGACCAGCTCGAGGTTGAGGTGGTCCAGCTGGTGCCCCTGGAGCGTCTGCGCGACGGCCGCCGCCGACTCGTCGGTCGCCTCGCCGCCGATGAGCGCCGCCACCCGGACGGCCAGTCCGGTGCCCGCGTGCACCGGGCGCAGGCGACCGTCGGCGGGCTGGGTGGGAAGCGCGGCACCGTAGAACCACTGCCGTACGAACTCCACCTCGGCGACGATCTGGGCGTCGGCGGGCGACTGCGCGTGGACGAGGCTGGCCACGGTCTGGGCGGCGAGTTCCGTGTCGCCCTGCCACAGCAGGCAGCGCAGGACGGTGGAGGTGTCCCGCATGTTCAGCCGGCCGGCCAGCGCGGGCCCGCGCAGCGGCTCCAGGTGCGGGCTGGCCGCCGCCGGATTGGTGCGCCACTGCGCACGGGCCAGCGCCGCGGACAGCGCGTGGCGTTCGAGCTCGTCGGTGCAGTCCCGCCGGACCAGGTCGAGGTAGGCGGTGCAGCGCTCCACGTCGTCGGCGGCCAGCGACTGCTCCGCCGCCGCTTGGAGGGTGCGCGCGCCCCAGCCGTCGGGGACGAGGTCCGCGGCGTGCAGGTGCCGGGCCACCTCGCCGTCCGGGGCGCCGGACCGGTACAGGACGTGGGCGATCCGGCCGTGCAGTGCGGCACGTTCGGACGGCTCCATGTCCTCGAGGACCGCCGAGGCGGCGGTCGGGTGCCGGAAGGCGGTGCCGTCCAGCAGCCCGGAGGAGTTGAAGACGTCGACGGCGTCCTGGGCACGCGACGGGGTGGTGCCGGTCAGCTCACCGGCGAAGACGGTGCCCGACAGCGGGCCCAGCGCGGCCAGCGCCCGCGCCACCGCGACGTGGCTCGCCTCGCTGCGGTGCAGCAGCGACAGTACGGCCTGACGGTAGGCGGCACCGGCGACGGGCCGGTCGATCTCGGGACCGAAGCGCGTGCTGTCGTCCAGCATCGCGTGCACCAGCAGGGGGCTGCCCGCGGTCGCCCGGTGGTAGTCGGCACTGACGTTCAGCGGCAGGGTCTGCCCGGCCTGGGAGGCGAGCAGCTCGCCGATGTTCTCCACCGTCAGCGGGGCCAGTCGCACCCGTCGATGGGGCTGGCGCAGCAGCTGTGTGTGCGCGGGGGAGCTCACTTCGCCGAAATGGCCGGATGTCGCGCACACGACGAGCACCTGCCGGGAGTGACTGCGGCGCAGCAGATGGACCAGAGTCTCCAAAGAGGCCAGATCCATGGCATGGGCGTCGTCCACGGCGATGACCAGAGAGCGCCCGTCGTCGGAGGCGCACAGCAGTTTCTCGGCCAGTTCGTCGCCTGCCGCTGTGTGACTGTCCAGGTCGCCGTCGCCCAAAATACATATGTTATTGACATGGGAATGCACCGAGGATGCGTCGCGATGTGATATCGCGTACTCCGCCTGGGCGTTACGCAGTAATTGCCGAACGAGGCTCATCGGGAGGTCACGCTCGGTCACGCTGGCCGTGGCGGTGACTATTCGAGTGTCGGCACCGTTCAAGGTGGCGAGGAATTCGTGGACCAGCTGGGTCTTGCCGGACCCTGGCCCACCGGTGACGATGACGAGTCGACCGTGTCCCCCGCGGCTGTCGACGAAGGCCCTGCGGATGGCCTGCAGTTCTCTCGAACGCCCGAATAAGTGCATCTCGAATTCCCCCTTGACCGGGTGGGGTTTGTGTAAGACTGCGCCCCCCCGAAGGCCGATATGGTTATGCAGTCGAACCCAACTCGATCATATGTCGGAAAGTTTTCGAACCACAATGAGGTCTTCTCGACGGCGTGGCGGTTGCAGTCCGTGACAAGCCCCGCCTTCTTGACGGCGGCCGGGGGAAACCCTCTCTTCGGCGCTCTCCGTGCTGGAACGTCGGTCGGCCGACGGAATGCGACGACGTTTCAGGCCGTTCGCCAAGGGCCTCCAGCACGGTCTTCCCGGAGCGGTCACGACGAAGGGCCCCCCGAGGCTGCGCGATCGCAGCTCGGGGGGCCCTTCGTCGTGCCGTGCGTACGGGTGGGGGGTCAGCGGTCCTTGGGGTCCGCTGCCTCCGCCTCGGCCTGCTTGGCCTCGACCTCGGGGTCGAGGACCGCCGTGCCGTTGCTGTCGACCGACGTCAGCGGGGTGCGGTCGTGGACCTCGGTGGCGGCCGGGGGCTCGACCAGCCAGTCCGGGTTGGCCTGCTTGTCCCACCACTTCCAGGCGGCGAACGCGCCGCCCGCCAGCAGCCCGAGCACCGTCAGGCGCTTGGCGAGCCGTCCCGAACGGGCCCGCCGCTCGTGCTTGCGCACCAGCTTCTGGACCTCCTTCGCGGAGACCTGACCGCGCAGTGCGGCCAGCGCGGCCGTGCTGCGGGCCGCCGCTTCCTCACGCACGGGCTGGGCCGCGGCGACGGCCTGCTCGACGCGGGGCGCCGCGTAGTCGGCGGCCTGCCTGGCCGCCTTCCTGGTCCGTACGGCAGCCTTGTGGGCCGCCTCCTCCACCTGGGCGGGCACATGGGTGCGGGCCTGCTCGATACGGGGGGCGAGATGCGTCCCGTACTGGGCGCGGGCCTGCTCGGCCGCCTGGTGGGTGGCGTGCGAAACACGTGGCGCGATCTTGGTCCGGGCTTCGTGCGCGTAGTGCACGGCCGTGTCCTTGGCCGTGCCCGCGTAGGGCGCCACCACTTCGGCGGCGTGTCGCACGCTGTCCTTCGCCGTACTGGTCGCGCTGCGCACGCTGTCCTTACGGGTCACGGAAATCCTCCTCCTCGGTGGCGCTTCGTCGATGCGCCTTTCCACCCAGTTCGAAATCATGCCCGGCACAGGCAATCCCGGCACGTGTGGAAGGGCATCCGGGTCATGAACGGTCATGCAGGGCCATGAACGGAGACCATGGGGCAAATACGGTGCAAGGGGAACTGCGGACGACAATGCCACGCTTCTCGGCCGGGTGCGCCGGTTCCGTACGTACTCGTCCGAAGAAAGCCGGTCAGCCGACGGTCGTGCGGGCCCGGCCCGAGCCCGCACGGGTGGCCGCGTGCGAGGATCGACGCACGCCCGGCTGGAGCAACACAGCGGGCCCGTCAGGACTTCAGCGGAGGATGACCCGTGGCCGAGCAGCTCTACGCCACTCTCAGGACCAGCCGGGGCGACATCGAGATCCGGCTGCTGCCGAACCATGCGCCGAAGACGGTCCGCAACTTCGTCGAGCTCGCTCGCGGCGAACGCGAGTGGACCAACCCCGCGACCGGGGAGAAGACCACCGAGAAGCTGTACGACGGCACGATCTTCCACCGGGTGATCAGCGGTTTCATGATTCAGGGCGGTGATCCGCTGGGGAACGGGATGGGCGGCCCCGGGTACGAGTTCGCCGACGAGTTCCACCCCGAGCTCAGCTTCGACAAGCCGTATCTGCTGGCCATGGCGAACGCCGGTCCCGGCACCAACGGGTCGCAGTTCTTCATCACCGTCGAGCCGACCGTCATGCTCAACCGGAAGCACACCATCTTCGGAGAGGTCGTCGACGCGGCGAGCAAGAAGGTCGTCGACGCGATCGCCCGCGCGGAGCGCAACCCGCGCACCGAGAGGCCCGTGACGGACGTCGTCGTGGAGACGATCGTGGTCGAGAAGCGCTGAGCGCGGACCGAGTTCGTGACAATGGACGGCATGCAGCAGCCGCCGAAGAGCCCGGACCAGCAGCCCGCCGACGACGCGCACGACCCCGTGCCGCACTGCTACCGGCACCCCGACCGGGAGACCGGCATCCGGTGCACCCGGTGTGACAAGCCGATCTGCACGGACTGCATGGTCAGTGCGTCCGTGGGGTTCCAGTGCCCCGACTGTGTGCGCGGCGGCTCGGGGACGGGGCACGCGCCCACCGCGAACCAGCCCCGGAACATCGTCGGCAGCGCGGTGCGGGGCGGTGACCCCCGGCTCGTCACCAAGATCCTCCTCGGGATCAACCTGCTGGTGTTCGCGCTCACCTGGATCCCCGACACCGGCCAGCGGGTCGTCGACGAGCTCCTCCTGGTCGGCGCGTGGCCGCCGCCGCCCTACCTGGTGTCCCACGGGGTGGCGGCCGGGGAGTGGTACCGGCTGTTCACGTCGGTGTTCCTGCACCAGGAGATCTGGCACATCGCCTTCAACATGCTGAGTCTGTGGTGGCTGGGCGGGCCGCTGGAGGCGGCGCTCGGCCGGGCCCGGTTCACCGCCCTGTACCTGGTGTCCGGGCTGGCGGGCAGCGCGCTGACGTACGCGGTCACCGCGCCCGGCAGCGGTTCGCTGGGTGCGTCGGGGGCGATCTTCGGGCTGTTCGGTGCGACCGCGGTGCTGATGAAGCGCATGAAGTACGACATGCGGCCCGTCCTGGCCCTGCTGGTCATCAACCTGATCATCACCTTCGGCGTCCCCGGCATCTCCTGGACCGCCCACATCGGCGGCCTCGTGGCGGGCGTGCTGCTGGCGCTGGGGCTGGTGTACGCGCCGCGCGACAGGCGGGCCCTCGTGCAGGCCGGGACCTTCGGCCTGGTGTTCGTCGCCGTTCTGGTGACCGTGCTGGTCAGAACGGCCACGCTGGTCAGCTGAGCAGCTGTGGGCAACGGACTTTCGACCCGGACCTCCGTACGTTGTCCACAGCACGTGGTCACGGCTGTGCACGCGGTGGGGAAACGCGGGAACAACTGAGCCCCTCGTCGCTGAGCTGGGTTTTCCCGGCCAGGACAAGGGGCGTCAGAGCGGTTCAGGGTGAGGATGCGATCACACTGGCGTCAACAGCGTGGGAGTTATCCACAGATCGTCGTAACTTTTCCTCAGGTGTGGATAACGCTGTGGACAGTTCTGGGGAGTGCTTGTGGGACAGGGCCTCTATGTGCCGGTGCGTCCCCGCGCCCAGGCCCCTACCTCCACTGTGTGGAGGCCCCTACTTCCACTGGGTGGAGACGCCGAAGCCCGCGGCGATGAAGCCGAAGCCGACCACGATGTTCCAGTTCTCCAGGCTCTTGAGGGGCAGATCGCCCTCGGTCACGTAGAACAGCACGATCCAGGCGAGCCCGATCAGGAACAGCGCCAGCATCACCGGTGCGACCCAGCTGCGGCTCGTCAGCTTGATCGCTGTCGCCTTCTTCGTGGCGGCCGGAGGCGTGAAATCGGCCTTCTTGCGGATACGTGACTTCGGCACGAGGGACTCTCCTGTCGATGCGCTGCGTGACCGCGCAGAGAACTGTGGCGTGACGCCAAGGGGCAGGGCGGGAGCCTGTGGGGGGAACACGGCCTCCCCCAGGCGTCCGTTAGCGTAGTGCTTCCGCGGCGTCGAAGGAGATAAGGGTATGAGCAATTCTGCCGACTCTCCGGAGCGGTCCACGGATCGGCCACAGGATTCGTCCCCGGACCGGCCGACGGATCGGCCCGCGGACCAGCCTGCGGACCGGCCTGCGGACCCGCCCTCGGACCAGTGGCCGGACCAGCCGGACCAGCCCAACCGGTCTGCCGTACGCCGTCCCGCGCTGCGTCCCGTGCGCCTGCTCACCGCCGCCGTGTTCGCCCTCGCCGGGCTCATCTTCGTCACCAGCTTCAACACGGCCAAGGGCACCAACATCCGCACGGACGACTCGCTGCTGAAGCTCTCGGACCTGACCCGCCAGCGCAGCGACAAGAACAAGGAGCTGGAGAAGTCCACCGGTGTGGTGCGCGGCGAGGTCGACGCGCTCGCCCGCCGCGACGACGGCAGCACCCGGGCCGAGGACGCCAGACTGGGCGTCCTGGAGAAGGCCGCCGGGACGAAGAAGCTCGCGGGCGACGCCCTCACCGTCACCCTCAACGACGCACCTCCCGGCGCCACCGCCAACCCCGGATACCCCAAGCCGCACCCCAACGACCTGGTCATCCACCAGCAGGACCTCCAGGCCGTCGTCAACGCCCTGTGGGAGGGCGGCGCCCAGGGCATCCAGGTCATGGACCAGCGCCTCATCTCCACCAGCGCCGTCCGCTGCGTCGGCAACACCCTGATCCTCCAGGGTCGCGTCTACTCGCCCCCGTACACGGTGACCGCGGTGGGCGACCGCAGCCGCCTCAAGCAGTCCCTCGCCGCCTCCCCCGCGCTCCAGAACTACCAGCTGTACGTCAAGGCGTACGGACTCGGATGGAAAGTCGACGAGCGCGAAGCGGTGACTCTGCCGGGCTACTCGGGCACAGTGGATCTCCACTACGCGAAGCCCGTGCGACAACCGTAGGGGCTCGGGAGGGGGGCTTCCCCGGTGTCAGTGGGGTCGGTGGGGCCGGTGGGACTGTCGGTGCGACTGGTCGTCAGGACGTTCAGCGAGCTCTGCATCACCGCGGGCGCGCTCATCGTCCTCTTCGTGGTGTACCTGCTCTTCTGGACCGGCGTTCACGCCTACAGCGCGTCCGACGGGCAGATCGACCTGCTGGAGCAGGAGTGGGCGCAGCGCCCGCACACACCGGCACAGGCGCCCGGTGCGAGCACCACAGCAGGTGCACCGGGCCAGGGCGCTCCGCCCGCCGGGCCCGCGTACCGCGACGGCAAGCCCTTCGCCGTGATGTACGTGCCGCGCTTCGGCAGGACGTGGGACTGGCCGGTGCTGGAGGGCACCGGCACCGGGACGCTCAAGAAGGGCCTGGGCCACTACGAGGGCACCGCGCGTCTGGGCGAGACGGGCAACTTCTCCGTTGCCGGGCACCGCAGGACCTACGGCGACCCCTTCAAGGACTTCCCCGAGCTGCGGCGCGGCGACGCGGTGGTCGTGAACGACGGCACGACCTGGTTCACGTACCGCATCGAGAAGAAGCCCTACCTGACCGTGCCCAGTGATGTGGGAGTCGTCGATCCGGTGCCGCGCAAGGCCGGGTTCGACGGGCCCGGCCGCTACCTGACCCTCACCACCTGCGACCCCGAATGGGGCAGCAGTCACCGGCTGATCGCCTGGGCGCACCTGGACGCCACCCAGCCGGTGGGCGAGGGCAGGCCCGCCGCTTTGGACGGCTGAGCCCACCTGCTTGCCCCTGCCCTTTAGTCTGGTCACCACCGAACGGGAAGGGACAGCATGTACGGCTGGATCTGGCGGCATCTGCCGGGCAACGCAGGGGTGCGCGCGTTCATCTCGCTCGTGCTGATCCTGGCGGTGGTGTACGTGCTCTTCCAGTACGTCTTCCCGTGGGCCGAGCCGCTGCTGCCGTTCGGTGACGTGACGGTCGACGGAAAGAACGGGTCGAACACCTCATGAGCGCGCGCATCCTGGTCGTCGACAACTACGACAGCTTCGTCTTCAACCTGGTCCAGTACCTGTACCAGCTGGGCGCCGAGTGCGAGGTGCTGCGCAACGACGAGGTGGAACTGAGCCACGCCCAGGACGGCTTCGACGGCGTACTGCTGTCGCCGGGTCCGGGCGCACCCGAGCAGGCGGGCGTCTGTGTCGACATGGTCAGGCACTGCGCGGACAACGGGATTCCGGTGTTCGGGGTGTGCCTGGGCATGCAGTCGATGGCGGTCGCGTACGGCGGTGTGGTCGGCCGGGCGCCGGAGCTGCTGCACGGCAAGACGTCGCCGGTGCTGCACGAGGGCGCGGGCGTGTTCGCCGGGTTGCCGTCACCGTTCACCGCGACCCGCTACCACTCGCTCGCCGCTGAACCCGCGTCCGTTCCGGACGTCCTTGAGGTGACCGCGCGGACCGCCGACGGCATCGTGATGGGGCTGCGCCACCGGGACCTTCCGGTCGAGGGCGTGCAGTTCCACCCGGAGTCGGTGCTGACCGAGTGGGGGCACCTGATGCTCGCGAACTGGCTGGTGCAGTGCGGTGACACGGAGGCGGTGGGACGGTCGGCCGGGTTGGCCCCGGTGGTGGGTGCGGCCAAGGCCGTCGCGTGACGGCACTGCGTCCCGAGCACGACGCGTACGGCGTTCCGCTGGAGGGCTACGGCCCCGGGTACGGGAACGGGTACGACCCGCAGCAGCAGGTGTACGGGGCGCAGGGAGACCTCGGGGCGGCGGTGGACCGGCTCGCGGACCCGCTGAACGATCCGCTGCCGGGCCAGCAGCCGACCGGCTGGGTCCAGGAGCCCTACGGGGGGCCCGAGGACGTCTACGGGGCGTACAGCGCCCCTGAGGTGCCGCAGCAGCAGCACCCGTCGCACCAGCAGTACCCGCACCAGCAGCAGTACCCGCACCAGCAGTACCCGCCTCGGCAGGAGCCGCAGGAGTGGTACGACCCGGAGGGCTACCGGCGCGACTGGTACGGGCAGCAGCAGGACCCGTACACACCGGCGCAGCAGCAGGCCGCTCCGTACGCGCCGCAGCAGCAGGCGTACGTACCGGAACAGCAGCCGTACCTGCCCGAGCCGCACGCCTACGTGCCGGAGCCGCGCGGGTACGACGCCCCGCCGCAGCGGCGAATAGCCGAACCGGAGCCGGACTTCGCGTACGCGACCGAGCCCGACGGCTCGGGCGGCCCGGTCGGCCCGGGGGACGACGGCGACCGTGACGGTGCTCCCGAGCCCGTGCGCACCGGCGGCAGGGCCGAGCGCCGCAAGGGGGCGAAGGGGGCCAAGGGCCGGGCGCCTGCGGGAGCCGCGGCGAAGGAGAGCACCGGGGTCGTCGTCAGCAGACTCGTCGGGGAACTGTTCATCACCTTCGGCGTAGTGATGCTGCTCTTCGTGACCTACCAGCTCTGGTGGACCAACGTCCGGGCCGGAATGCAGGCCGACGGCGCCACGCACAGCCTCCAGGACGGGTGGGAGAAGGCGAAGAAGGACGGGGCGAAGCCCGCCGGGGCGTTCGAGCCGGGCCAGGGCTTCGCGATCATGCACATCCCGAAGCTGGACGTGAAGGTGCCGGTCGCGGAGGGCATCGACAAGCACAAGGTGCTCGACCGGGGCATGGTCGGCCACTACGCGGACGGCGGGCTGAAGACGGCGATGCCCGGCGACAAGCAGGGCAACTTCGCGGTCGCGGGCCACCGCAACACGCACGGCGAGCCGTTCCGCTACGTGAACAAGCTGGTCAAGGGCGACAAGATCGTCGTGGAGACGCAGGACACCTTCTACACGTACGAGATGACGTCGCTGCTGCCGCAGACCCCGCCGTCCAACGTCGGGGTCATCCAGCCGGTGCCGCCGGGCTCCGGCTTCACCAAGCCCGGCCGCTACATCACTCTGACGACGTGCACCCCGGAATTCACCAGCACGTACCGGCTGATCGTCTGGGGCAAGATGGTCGAGGAGCGCCCCCGGAGCAAGGGCATGCCGACGGCGCTCGGCGGCTGACGGCGCGGTGGAACGCGACCGCCGGGGCCGGTGGAGCCGGTGATCCAGACACGAGGGACAGGTGCGGTGGCAGCGAGTACCGAGCAGGACGAGCGGTCGGGGGAGTCCGCGCCGCCGCGGACCTCGGGGACGCGCGGGCGGATCGCGGGTGCGATCAGCGTCTTCGGCGAACTGCTGATCACCGCCGGGCTGGTGCTCGGCCTCTTCGTGGCGTACTCGCTGTGGTGGACGAACGTCCTGGCCGACCGCGAGGCGGGCAAGCAGGGTGACGACGTCCGCAACCAGTGGGAGAGCGGTGCGCCCGGCGAGATCGACATAAAGGGCGGGCTCGGCTTCCTGCACGTGCCCGCGATGAAGAACGGCGAGGTGCTGGTCCGCAAGGGCACCTCCACCAAGGCGCTCAACGCGGGCATCGCGGGTTACTACACGGACCCGGTCAAGGCCGCCATGCCGTCGGACAGGCAGGGCAACTTCTCGCTGGCGGCGCACCGGGACGGGCACGGGGCGAAGTTCCACAACATCGACAAGCTGAAGGAAGGCGACTCGATCGTCTTCGAGACGAAGGACACCTGGTACGTCTACAAGGTGTACGCCTCCCTGCCGGAGACCTCGAAGTACAACGTGA
Organism: Streptomyces sp. NBC_00237; assembly: GCF_026342435.1. Taxonomy (NCBI): domain Bacteria; kingdom Bacillati; phylum Actinomycetota; class Actinomycetes; order Kitasatosporales; family Streptomycetaceae; genus Streptomyces; species Streptomyces sp. NBC_00237. Next base: position 334,308 of record NZ_JAPEMT010000001.1, read on the forward strand.
AGGTGCTGGACCCGGTCCCCAGGGAGTCCGGGAAGACGAAGCCGGGCCGCTACATCACGCTGACGACGTGCACGCCCGTGTACACGTCGAAGTACCGCTACATCGTCTGGGGCGAGCTGGAGCGCACGGAGCGCGTGAACGCGAAGCGGACACCCCCGGCGGAGCTGAGGTAGTCCGTACGGTCCCCTCGGGCTGTTTCGTACGGCCCTGCGAGCGGCTGCACGGAGAAGGGCCCCCGGCACGGTGTGTGCCGGGGGCCCTTCTGCGTGCCGCTGGTGCTCCGGGTGATTCCGGTGCGGGGCTAGTCGAAGATGCTGCCTCCGCCGGTGCCCGGCATGGCGAACAGCCTGACTTCACTGTCCTTGGGGACGGTGTTGTTGGCACCCGGGGTGGAGCCCACGACCTTGGCGTCGTCCGGGGTGCCTTCGGGCACCACCACGCGGAGCCCCAGACCTTCGAGGATGCCCCTGGCCTCTCCGACGGTCTTCTTGTTGAGGTCGCCGGGGATCACTACCGTTTCCGCGTCCGGCGGGGGCTGGGTCTCCTTGGCCTTGGCGACGATCAGCAGGATGCCCGTGCCGGGGAGGGCCTTGGTGTTGGCCTCAGGGGTTTGGGAGACGACCGTGTTGGGCGCCGCGTCGGACTCCTGCTCGGCCTTCTTGACGTTGGTGAAGCCGAGGTTGTTCAGCGTCGTCACGGCGTTCTCGTACGTCTGGCCCTTGAGGTTCGGGAGTGTCGTCGTCTTCTTCTTGGCGATGACGATGGTGACGTCGGAGCCCTCCTCCACGGACTGACCGCCCTTGGGGGTCTGGTCGATGACCGTGCCCTCGGTCGCGGTGGACTCCTGCTCCTTGACCTTGGGGACGAAGCGTTCCTTGGTCAGCCGCTCGGTGGCCCGCTTCTGGGTCTGCTCCATGACGTCCGGGACCTCGACCTTGGGGTTGCCGGTCGAGACGTCGACGTTGATGACGGTGCCCTTGGGGAAGCTGCCGGTACTCGGGTTCTGCGCGCAGATCTTGCCGGGGTCCACGCCCTTGCAGGGCTTCTTGGTGGGCTTGAGGGTCATGTCCACGTTGGCGGCCGACTTCTTCGCGGCCTCGAAGTCGTCACCGACGAGCTGGGGGACGGCCTTGTCCGTGACCTTGTCCTTGCCGTTGAAGACCGAGTTGCCGATGAGGACCGCGCCGACGAGGACCAGGATGCCCGCGACGACCAGCAGGATCGTCGAGGTGTTGCTCTTCTTGGGCTGCTGCTGGCGGCGGCGTCCCTGCTGCTCGTCGTGGCCGCCGGGGCCGTTGCCGTTCCCGTAGCCGTCTCCGCCGTTGCCGACGGGCGGCATCATCGCGGTCTGGCCGCCCTGGCCGGTCTGCCGCAGGGCGGTGGTGGGCTGGTCGTTGCTGCCGTACGTGTCGTAACCGCCGTAGCCGACCGCGCCGAGGGCGGCGGTCGCGGCGACGGGCCGCCCGTCGAGGCACGCCTCGATGTCGGCGCGCATCTCGTCCGCCGACTGGTAGCGGTAGTCGGGGTCCTTGGTCAGCGCCTTGAGGACGATGGCGTCCATCTCGGGCGTGATCTCGGGGTCGAAGTTCGACGGGGGCTGCGGTTCTTCCCGTACGTGCTGGTAGGCGACCGCGACCGGCGAGTCGCCGATGAAGGGGGGCCGTACCGTCAGCAGCTCGTACAGCAGGCAGCCGGTGGAGTAGAGGTCGGAGCGCGCGTCGACCTGCTCGCCCTTGGCCTGCTCCGGGGAGAGGTACTGGGCGGTGCCGATGACGGCGGCGGTCTGGGTCATCGTCATGCCGGAGTCGCCCATGGCGCGCGCGATGCCGAAGTCCATGACCTTGACCTGGCCGGTGCGCGTCAGCATGACGTTGGCCGGCTTGATGTCGCGGTGGACGATCTGGGCGCGGTGCGAGTACTCCAGCGCCTGGAGGATCCCGACGGTCATCTCCAGGGTGCGCTCGGGGAGCAGCTTGCGCCCGGAGTGCAGGAGTTCGCGCAGGGTCGATCCGTCGACGTACTCCATCACGATGTACGGGATGGAGACGTTGTCGACGTAGTCCTCGCCGGTGTCGTAGACGGCGACGATCGCCGGGTGGTTGAGCGAGGCGGCCGACTGGGCCTCACGGCGGAACCGGGCCTGGAAGGACGGGTCACGGGCGAGGTCCACCCGGAGCGTCTTCACAGCGACGGTGCGGCCGAGCCGGGTGTCCTGGGCGAGGTAGACCTCGGCCATGCCACCACGGCCGAGCACCGAGCCCAGCTCGTACCGGCCGCCGAGGCGACGCGGCTCTTCCATAGCTAATCCAGCCCTCTCCGTCTGTCCCGACCGCACCTGTGCGTGGTCCGGCGGTGTGCTGTTCGCGCATACGGTACCGGGCGGTCCGCACCCGGTCGGCCCGCGACCGTCACCTGATACCTGACCGGTACGTCAACGTGCATGAATGGTGAGGCCGGGTGATGGGGGTCACGCCGGGCCGTGTGGCCTTCGGGATGTTTCACGTGAAACATCGCTCACCATTCAGACCGTTTCACGTGAAACATCCCCCGCTTCCGTCCTTGCGCCTGCGCTGCGGGTCTACTTGGCGCGGTCGAGGACGGCCTTCATGACGCTCTTGGCGATGGGGGCGGCGAGACCGCCACCGGAGATGTCGCCACGGGCAGCCTCGCTGTCCTCGACGACGACCGCGACGGCGACCGGGGAGCCCTTGTCGGTCTTGGCGTACGAGATGAACCAGGCGTACGGGTTGCCTTCGTTGTTCACGCCGTGCTGGGCGGTGCCGGTCTTGCCGCCGACGGTGACGCCGTCGATCTGGGCCCGGGTGCCGGTGCCCTCCTTGACGACGGTCTCCATCATCTGCTGGAGCTTCTGCGCGTTGTCGCCGGAGAGCGGCTGGCTCATCTCGACCGGGTCGGTCTGCTTGACGACGTCCAGGTTGGGGTCGGTCAGCTTGTCGACCATGTACGGCGTCATCAGCTTGCCGTCGTTGGCGATGGCGGCCGTGACCATGGCCATCTGGAGCGGGGTGGCCGCGGTGTTGAACTGGCCGATGGAGGAGAGCGCGGTCTCCGAGGGGTTCAGCTTCTTGGGCCAGACGCTCGCGTTGGAGCGGACCGGGGTGAACTGCTCGCTGTTGAAGCCGAACTTCTCCGCCGTCTCCTTCATCTTGTCCGCGCCGAGGTCGGAGCCGAGCTTGCCGAAGACGGTGTTGCAGGACCACCGCAGCGCCACGCGCGGGGTGGCGTCCTCGCAGGGGATGGTGCCCTCGTTCTTCAGCGGGGTCGTCGTGCCGGGCATGATCCACGGCAGCGGCGTCTTGGTCGGGGTGTCGATGTCGTTGATCAGGCCGTGCTCCAGCGCCGCGGCGGCCGTGACGACCTTGAAGGTCGAGCCCGGCGGGTAGGTCTGGCGCAGTGCCCGGTTGAGCGAGATGTCGTCCGGGTTGACCTTCTTGTCGAGCTTCTTCCACTCCTCGCCGTCGCCCATTCCCGCGATCTTGGAGGGGTCGTACGAGGGGGTGCTCGCCAGGGCGAGGATCTTGCCGGTCTTGGGGTCGAGGGCGGCGACGGCGCCCTTCTTGCCCTTCAGGCCGCTGTAGGCGGCGCGCTGGGCGTCGCCGTTGAGGGTGGTGACGACGTTGCCGCCCTTCTTCTCCTCGTTGGTGAAGAGGGAGAGCGTGCGGTCGAAGAAGAGCCTGTCGTCGGTGCCGGTGAGGATGCCGTCGTTCAGGTTCTCCAGCTGGGTCGCTCCGTAGACCTGGGAGGCGAAGCCGGTGACGGGGGCCCACATGGGGCCGTCCTTGTAGGTGCGCTTGTACTTGAGGTCGCCGCTCTTGGCCTCGACGGATCCGGTGATCGCCTTGCCGTCGACGATGATGTCGCCGCGAGGGTGGGCGTAGCGCTCCACGAGTACGCGGCGGTTGTCCGTGTGGGTCTTGAGCTTGTCGCCCTGGACGAACTGGACCCAGTTGACGCGGACGAGAAGGGCGAGGACCAGGATTCCGCAGAAGATGGCGACCCGGCGCAGGGGCTTGTTCACGGTCGGACCACCTGGGTCATTTCGGCGTCGGGGGACGGGGCGGGGGCGGGGGCGGGCCGTCGCGCGGTGTCGCTGATGCGCAGCAGGATGGCCACCAGGGCCCAGTTGGCGATGACGGACGAGCCGCCCTGTGCCAGGAACGGCATCGTCATACCGGTCAGCGGGATGAGGCCCGTGACGCCTCCCGCGACGACGAAGACCTGGAGGGCGAAGGCACCGGAGAGACCAATGGCGAGGAGCTTGCCGAAGGGGTCCCGGGCGGCGAGTGCCGTGCGGATGCCGCGCTCGATGAGCAGGCCGTACAGCAGGATGATCGCCATCAGGCCGGTCAGGCCCAGCTCTTCGCCGACGGTGGCGAGGATGTAGTCGCTCTTGGGGGCGATGCCCAGGATGAACTTGGAGTATCCCTGTCCGAGGCCGGAGCCGAAGAGTCCGCCGGAGCCGAAGGAGAACATGGCCTGTGCGGTCTCGGTGACACCGCCGTTGGACGCGAGTTCCAGCGGGTTCAGCCAGTTGTGCACACGCGTCTGGACGTGGGACGCGAAGGAGGCCACGCCGACCGCGCCGGCCGCGCTCAGGGTGAGGCCGAAGACGACCCAGCTGGTGCGCTCGGTGGCGACGTACAGCATGATCACGAAGAGGCCGAAGAAGAGCAGCGAGGTGCCGAGGTCGGTCTCGAAGATCAGGATCATCAGGCTGAGCGCCCAGATCGCGAGGATCGGGCCGAGGTCACGGCCGCGCGGGAGGTACATGCCCATGAAGCGGCGGCTGGCCAGCGCGAGGGCGTCGCGTTTCACCATCAGATAGCCCGCGAAGAAGATCGCGATGATGATCTTGGCGAACTCTCCCGGCTGCAGCGAACCGACGCCGGGGATGGAGATCCAGATCTTGGCGCCGTTCACCCCGGGGAAGAACATCGGCAGGATCAGCAGCACCAGCGCCACGACCATGGAGATGTACGTGTAGCGCTGGAGCACGCGGTGGTCCTTGAGGACCAGGAGTACGGCCAGGAAGAGGGCGACGCCGACGGTCGACCACATCAGCTGGTTGGGCGCCATGGCCTTCCCCAGAGACGGCTCCTGGTCGAGCCGCCAGATGAAGACCAGGCCCAGACCGTTGAGCAGGGTGGCGATCGGCAGCATCAGCGGGTCCGCGTACTTGGCGAACTTACGCATCATCAGGTGCGTGATGCCGGCGAGGAGGGTGAGGCCCACTCCGTACCCGAGCATGCCTGTGGGCAGTGTGCCGTCCTTCGCGAGCCCTACGTTGGCATACGCGAAGACGGGAATGATCACGGCGAACGCCAGCAGGATCAGCTCGGTGTTGCGCCTGCTGGGTGCTTCGATCGCGCCGATGGTGGTCGTGTTGGTGACAACGCTCATGGTGGTGTGGGCCCCCTACGGTGTGGCCGGCTTACCGCACTGCGAGGCCAGTTCCTGCTCTTCCTCGGAGAGGGTGGGACCGGGAGCGGGGGCGCTCGAAGTGGGGGTGGGCGAGTTCGGCGGTTTCTTGGTGCCGTCCTTGGCGTCCGGAGACTTGGCCGGATCGGGCTTGGCCGGTGCCTGCGGCGGCGCGGAGCGCTGCTCGGACTTCTTCTTGCAGGCGGACGCCTGGAGCCAGAGCTTCTCGACCTTTTCGCGTGCCTGGGCGAGGTCGCTCGCGGGCAGCGACTCCTTGACCTCCTTGGACTGGAAGTCCGGGAGGTACTTGAGTTCGATCTCGGGGTGGTCCTTCTCGATCTTCGAGAGGGAGACCCACGGAAGCTCTTGGTCGACACCGCGGTAGAGCGCGACGTGCTCGGCGTTGGCGCCGACGTAGTACTGGGTCTGGGTCCAGCGGTAGCCGCCGTACAGACCGCCGCCGACGACGCCGAGCGCGAGCACGAGGTACAGGGATCTCTTGAACCACTTGCGGCCGGGGGACTTCACGAAGTCCTCGCCGTTGTACATGTCGAAGGTGTCGTCGGGCATGCTGCCGCCGTACCCGCCGCCGCTGCCCGCGGGGCCGAAGCTGCCCGAGGGCTGTTGCGGCGCGGGGCGGCCGAGGCCCGCGGCCCGGCCGGCCGGGGTCTGCATGGCGCCGGTGTCGTGCAGCTGGTGCTGGTTCTCGGCGACCGCGCCGACCACGACCGGGGTGTCGTTGAGCTGGCCCGCGAGGGTGTCGTTGCCGTCGACGTCCAGGACGTCGGCCACGATGCAGGTGATGTTGTCGGGGCCGCCGCCGCGCAGCGCCAGCTCGATGAGGTGCTGGACGGTCTCCTGCGGGCCCTGGTAGCTGGCGAGCGTCTCTTCCATCGTCTGGTGGGAGACGACGCCGGACAGGCCGTCGGAGCAGATCAGATAGCGGTCGCCGGCCCGCACCTCACGGATGGAGAGGTCGGGTTCGACGTGGTCACCGCTGCCCAGCGCGCGCATCAGCAGGGAGCGCTGTGGGTGGGTGGTGGCCTCTTCCTCGGTGATGCGGCCCTCGTCGACGAGCCGCTGTACCCAGGTGTGGTCCTGCGTGATCTGGGTGAGGACGCCGTCGCGCAGCAGGTACGCGCGGGAGTCCCCGACGTGTACGAGGCCCAGGCGCTGGCCTGTCCACAGCAGGGCGGTGAGCGTGGTGCCCATGCCCTCCAGCTGGGAGTCCTCCTCGACCATCATGCGCAGCTGGTCGTTGGCCCGCTGCACGGCCGTGCCCAGGGAGGTCAGGATGTCCGACCCGGGTACGTCGTCGTCGAGCTGGACCAGCGTGGAGATCACCTCGGAGGAGGCGACCTCACCGGCTGCCTGGCCGCCCATGCCGTCGGCGATCGCGAGGAGCCGGGGACCGGCGTAGCCGGAGTCCTCGTTCCCCTCGCGGATCATGCCCTTGTGCGATCCGGCGGCGAAGCGCAGGGACAGACTCATACGCACCTCGCCCGTCGGCTCCGGGTACACCGGGTTTCGAGCCACACTGCCCACCCTCCGGTCGAGAGCGCGCTCGGGACCCTGGACAGGACCCGGGGGCCCTGTGCCGGGGCCGCTGCGGCTCGCTCGCTCCGCTCGCTCATTGTCGTACTACTTCCGCAGCTCGATGACGGTCTTGCCGATGCGGATCGGTGCGCCCAGCGGAATCGGTTGCGGCGTGGTGAGCCGGTTCCGGTCGAGGTAGGTGCCGTTGGTGGATCCCAGGTCCTCGACGATCCAGTTGCCGTCGCGGTCCGGGTAGATCCTGGCATGCCTGCTGGACGCGTAGTCGTCGTCCAGCACGATCGTCGAATCGTGCGCGCGGCCGAGCGTGATGGTCTGCCCCTGGAGCGCCACCGTGGTTCCGGTGAGGCTGCCCTCGGAGACGACCAGCTTGGTCGGTGCGCCGCGGCGCTGGCGCTGCTGCTGCGGGGGCGCGGCCTGGCGGCCCGCCCCGGTGTTCTGCTGTTGGGCACGCGTGTCGGGCGCATTGCCGCGGCGTGAGCCGCGCTGCGTGACACGTGTGCCGAACAGGTCGCTGCGGATGACCTGGACGGCCACGATTACAAATAGCCACAGGACGGCTAGGAAACCTAGCCGCATGACCGTCAGGGTCAGCTCTGACATTGCCCCCGCTTCACCCTTCGGCTTGCCGGTAAACGATGGTGGTGCTGCCCACGACGATCCGCGAGCCGTCGCGGAGCGTAGCGCGGGTGGTGTGCTGCCCGTCCACCACGATGCCGTTGGTGGACCCGAGGTCCTGGATCGTGGCGGGTGTGCCCGTACGGATTTCGCAGTGCCGGCGGGAGACGCCGGGGTCGTCGATCCGTACGTCGGCCTCGGTGCTGCGGCCCATGACAAGGGTGGGACGGGAAATCTGGTGGCGGGTGCCGTTGATCTCGATCCAGCGCCGGATCTGCGCGCCGGGCATCGGACCGGGGCCCGCAGGAGGTCTGCGGTCCGCGGCGGCCGGGCGGCCGCCGCCCGGCGGGCTCGGCGGCATCGGCGGTGCGCCGCCCGAGGTGGGCTGCGGGTAGCCGTACGCGCCGCCGCCGCGCGGAGCGGAGGGGGCGCCGGGGCCCGGTCCCGCTTCGGGTGCGGCGACCTGGGAGGTGCTGGAGGCGAGCGTGCGGCTGCGTACGCGGTAGAGACCGGTGTCGAGGTCGTCCGCCTTCTCCAGGTGAACCTTGATCGGTCCCATGAAGGTGTAGCGCTGCTGCTTCGCGTAGTCGCGGACCAGGCCGGAGAGTTCGTCGCCCAACTGGCCGGAGTACGGACTCAGGCGCTCGTAGTCGGGGGCGCTGAGCTCGACGATGAAGTCATTGGGGACGACGGTCCGCTCGCGGTTCCAGATCGTCGCGTTGTTGTCGCACTCGCGCTGAAGGGCGCCGGCGATCTCGACGGGCTGGACCTCGGACTTGAAGACTTTGGCGAAGGTGCCGTTCACCATGCCTTCGAGCTTTTGTTCGAAACGCTTCAGGACTCCCATGGGGCACCTCCTCCGTCGTTGTCGTCCTGGTACTGCTTACTGATCGTATCCACGCGCCGGGAAAACGGCTGGTTCCCCTTGTCCGCCCAGTCGATGAGTGTCACCCCTCACAAGGGATCGTAGAGGTGGCTTCCTGACAGTGTCCCGCACGTGCGCTCCTCCCTTGAGGAGTGGGTGCCGGAGGTCGGCGTTCCACTGGCGGGTCCCCGGAAACTATGCGTGTGAACCCACCCCGACCAGCGTGCTAATCTTCTTCTTGTCGCCAAGCAGTCGCACAAACCAGTGCGGGGAATCGAACGACATCACTCATGCGCGAGTGGCGGAACGGCAGACGCGCTGGCTTCAGGTGCCAGTGTCCTTAGGGACGTGGGGGTTCAAATCCCCCCTCGCGCACTCTTGAGATTCGGGTCTCACCGTGAAAACGGTGGGGCCCGTTTCTGTATGTCCGGACACGGGACGTCCGGACGCGGATCGGCCCGTTGATCAGGGCGGGCGGTCTGACGGTGTGCTGGTCGGAGGCGGTTGTGGCGCGGTCGAGGCTGTTCGGTGTCGGTGCGGGGGTGCTGACGGGGCTGGCTGCCGCGCAGCAGGTGATGCTCGCCGTGGGCCTGGGGGGCTGGCTGCCCGGCTGGCAGCCGTGGCCCTGTCTGCTGCTCGCCGCGGTGCTGTGGCTGCTCGCGAAGCCCTGGTGGAGTGAGAACGGGCCGGGTGCGGAAGGAGTTCCCGGGCTCTGGACAGCTGCGGAGAAGTGGCTGCGCCGGGTTCCGGTCTGGGCGTACGTCGTGGTGGTGCTGGTCGTCACCGCGGCCGTGTGGGCCTGGCTCCAGGACTTCGAGCCGTACCTCGGTCATGAGGAGGCCGTCTACGCGAACAAGGCGCGCTTCTGGTTCGACGGAACGCCCGACGCGGGCTGGGGCGTCTACCGGCCCGTGGGCCTGCCCGCGCTCGGTGCGATCGCCCTGTGGGTGACGGGGTACGACGGGTACGCGTCCGGCGGTGGCATGGGGGCGCTGCGCGCGGTGACCCTCGTACTGGCGCTGCTGATGCTGTGCACGACGTACCTGGTGGCACGCGCGTGGACGACGCCGCGGCGGGCGCTGGTGGCGGTCCTGGTGCTGCTGAGCGGGCTCGGGTTCCTGCGCCGGATGCCGGAGTACCTGAATGACATCGGGTCGACCGCACTGCTCCTGATCGTGGTGTTCCTGCTGGTCCGGTCGCTGGAGCAGGCCGGGACGAAGGCGGGTGCACGGGCGCTCTGGCTGGCGCCTCTTGTGGTGCTCGCAGCCTTCTATATGCGGTACGGAGTGGTGGGAAACCTCCTGGCCGTGGCTCTTGCGGGTGTTTTCGCGTACGGGCCGAGGGCCTGGTGGGCGCTCGGGTGGCGGTTGTGGGCGGCGGTCGGCGTGCTCGTGGTGGGGCTCGTTCCGCACTTCGTGTACGCCACCGAGCGCACCGGGAAGCCGCTGGGGATGATCCTGTCGGCGACCTCGCAGGCCAACCGGGAGTACGTGGGCGACGGGTTCGTCTACTACCTGAGTGTTTTCCCGTACCGGCTGGCCGGTGACCTGGGCGCTGTCGTGATGACGGCGGGTGTGTGCGCGGCGTTCGCGGCGTGGCGGCGGGTGCGCAAGGGCGGTGCGGCCGCTTCTGGTGTGCGTGCCGATGACCGGCGCCGGGTGTTCCTGGGGGCTTCGGCGCTGCTGGTGTTCGTGGTGCTGGGAGTGGCGACCGACGGCGAGCCCCGGTTCGTGTACCTGCCGGTGACACTGCTCACCGTGCTCGGGGTGCAGGCGGTGGCGGAGCTCACGCGGGCGTGGGCGCCCCGGGTGCTGATGTGCGTGGGGGCGCTGGCGGCGGTGACGGTGCTCGGGACGACGCAGGTGGTGGCGCACGGGGCGATGCCGGGGCCGACGAAGCTGGGTGTCTCGACGGTGCCGGTGGCGAGGGCGCTGGCGGCCGAGGACGGCGAGCGATGCCTGATCGTCACCGGGTACGAGCCGGAGTTCGGCTGGTACTCGGGGTGTGACGCGATGACGTACCGCCAGTACGAGGAGAAGTACGCGGGGGAGCGGGCGGCCCAGGTCCCGAAGGGGACGCGGGTGAGCTTCGTACGGTTCGCGAAGGGGCGGCTGCAGCCGGGGGCGGCCGGGGTGCGGAAGCTGATCGACGGGCGCCCGGCGACGCCGCTGCGGATGCCGGCGGTGGAGGGCGGGTCGGCGGGTGCGGCGACGGTGTGGAGCGTGCGCTTCTGAGCGGTCCGCCGTCGCTGTGCGGTCCGACGTCGCTGTCCAGCTCCGTCTTTTCCGAGCACCTTCTTTGAGGTGGTGCGCGCTCAGGTGCGGCTGTTGTTGTAGCGGAGCAGGCACGAGGCGAAGCGGCTGAGGTCGTCCTCGCTCCAGTCTGCGAGGTCGGTGGCGCGGCAGCCCTGCTGGTCGTGGATGTGCGCGAGCAGTGTGTACGAGACCAGGGGCAGGTCCGGGTGGAGCCGGGCGGTGGTGGCGCGGGCCCGGCGGGCAAAGGCCGTCAGTTCGCGTTCGTTGGTGTCGACGGCACTCGGCGTCCGAGATCTGCCCAGCCCGAGCGTGTGAGAACGGCCCCGGATCTACTCCGGGGCCGTTCTTCATATGAGTTCTCGGTTATCCACAGGGTGTCTGAGCAGGGGATCGACAACGGCGCTACGGTCGTGGGGAGTTGATGCAGAGCCGCAGGAAGCGGCTCGTGCAGCGGTACGGAGCGGGGGGACGGTGCATGACGAACGAAGCAGCGGAAACAGGGGAAGCCGGGCGGATTCCGGTGGTCGAGGGCTTCGCGAGGCGGGGCACGCGATCGGTGTCCGACAAAGCGGGCTCGGGCAAAGCGGGCTCGGGCACGGCGGAGTCGCGCAAGGCGGAGGGAAAAGCTCTGCGGGTGAAGGTGCCGCGAGCCGAGCACCGCACGCTGGTCCTCGACGCGGGGCGGCCGGACGCGGTGCGGGCCGTCAAGGAGTCCAACCGGGGGCGGGTCACGTCGCTGACGCCCATACGTGTGGGGCGTATGGCCGCGAGCCCCTTCTCCTTCTTGCGCGGTTCGGCGGGACTCATGGCGCACGACTTGGCGGGCACTCCTGTCACCGGGGTCGCCGCCCAGATATGCGGAGACGCGCACGCGGCGAACTTCGGCCTCTACGGTGACGCCAGGAACCGACTGGTCATCGACCTCAACGACTTCGACGAGACGGTCGTCGGACCGTGGGAGTGGGACGTCAAGCGGCTCGCGGCCTCGCTGGTACTCGCCGGACGCGAGGCCGGGGCGGACGAGGACACCTGCCGTCGAGGGGCCTTCGACGCGGTCGGCGCGTACCGGCGGACCATGCGGCTGATGGCGAAGATGCCCGCGGCGGACGCGTGGAACGCGATAGCCGACGAGGAACTCGTCTCGCATACCGACGCCCGCGACCTGCTGGGCACGCTGGAACGGGTCTCGGAGAAGGCCCGCAAGAACACCAGCGCCCGGTTCGCGGCCCGGTCCACCGAGGTGACGCAGGACGGCGGCCGGAGGTTCGTGGACGCGCCGCCGGTGCTGCGCAGGGTGGCCGATGAGGAGGCGGCCGCAGTAGCCACCGCGCTCGGCGAGTACCTGGGGACCGTCGCCGAAGACCGGCTGCCACTGCTGGCCCGGTATGCGATACACGACGTGGCGTTCCGGGTGGTGGGCACCGGAAGCGTCGGCACCCGGTCGTACGTGGTGCTGCTGCTCGACCACCGGGGCGAGCCGTTGGTGCTCCAGGTGAAGGAGGCGCGCGCCTCCGCCCTCACCCCGTACCTGCCGAAGGCCGGATTCGAGATACCGGAGTCGGTGCACGAGGGGCGACGGGTGGTGCTCGGGCAGAAGCGGATGCAGGTCGTCAGCGACATCCTGCTCGGCTGGTGCACGGTCGAAGGACTGCCCTTCCAGGTGCGGCAGTTCAGGAACAGGAAGGGGAGTGTGGACCCGGCGGCCCTGGAAGCGGACCAGGTCGACGACTACGGGCGGATGACCGGAGCCCTGCTCGCCAGGGCGCACGCGCACAGCGCCGACCCGGGGCTCGTCGCGGGCTACTGCGGAAAGAACGAGGAGTTCGACGACGCGGTCGCCGACTTCGCCGTCACCTACGCGGACCGCACGGAGGCGGACCACGCGGAACTGGTGGCTGCGGTGAGGAGTGGGCGGATCGAGGGGGAGATGGGGGTGTGAGGGGGGTGGGGTGAGGGGGGGGCTGGGGGGGGGAGGGGGGAGCCCCCCTGCTGGAGCTGGAGAGAGCGCAGGGTGGCAGGGACCGTAGGCTGGACGGGTGACTCAGGATGCCGCCGGGGGACCGGTTACCCCGAATGAAGACGACGTACGGTCCGGTGCGGGTGCGGCCGGTGAGCGGCCGGAGGCGCGGTTGGAGAAGGCGGTGGGGGCCGCCGAGCAGGCCCTGATCGAGTTCGAGATCGCCGTGGAGACCTTCCGGATCGAGGTCGAGAACTTCTCGCGGCTGCACCATCAGAAGCTGGGGCCGATGTACTCGCGGCTCGACGAGCTCGATGCGCAGATCGCGGAGGCGAAGGCGGGGCGGACCGGGGATCCGGAGGATCTGGCGAAGGCGCAGGAGCTGCGCGCGCTGGTCATGCCGATGCCGGGGGTAGAGGAGCTGTTCCACGACTGGATGGACTCCGACGGCCTGTCGCCGGAGGCTGCGGCGATGCTGACCGATCAGCCGGTGCGGCCGCCGGAGCGGGTGCGGCCCAGTGAAGAGGCGCGGAAGCTGTATCGCGAGCTGGTGCGGAAGGCTCATCCCGATCTGGCGCGGGAGGAGCAGGAGCGGACGCGCCGGGAGGAGTTCCTGACCCGCGTGAACGCCGCTTACGCGCGGGGTGACGAGGGACTGCTGCGGGAGCTGGCGGAGGAGTGGGCGGCAGGCCCTGTGCCCGAGGTGCGGCTCAGCGCGAGCGAGGAGCTGTACGCCAGGCTGGAGTGGCTGTCGCAGCGGAAGGAACTGTTGACCGTCGTCGCCCGGGATCTGGAAGAGGGTGCCATCGGGTCGATGCTGCGGATGGCGCCGGAGGACCCGGACCGGCTGCTGGACGAGATCGCCGAGCAGCTGCTCGCACAGGTCTCCGAGCGGGAGGCCGAGCTCGCCCGGTGGGTGCAGTAGCGTTCCGGGGCGGTGGGGGTCGCGGGCGGCCTCTCACCGCATGTGGTGAGTGACCTGTAGTGGTGTGCGTACGAGAGAAGGCTTGAACCATGAATTTCGCCTCGATGCCCTCGGTGGACGTCGCGTCGGTACCGGCTGACGGCCTCGTACTGGACGTCCGGGAGGCCGACGAGTGGTCCGCGGGGCACGTCGAGGGCGCGCTCCACGTGCCGATGAGTGATTTCGTCGCCCGGTTCGGCGAGGTCACCGAGGCGGTGGCGGACGGCCGCCGCGCGCATGTGATGTGCCGGGTCGGCGGGCGGTCCGCTCAGGTCACCCAGTACCTCGTGCAGCAGGGCATCGAAGCGGTGAACATCGAAGGCGGAATGCTGGCGTGGGACGGCGCCGGTCGGCCGATGGTCGCCGACGGCGACGCCCCCGCGTTCGTACTGTGAGGGCCTGAGGGCCTGAGGGCTGGAAGGTGCTGAGGGCTGTCAGGCCAGGGGGTGGGCGGCCAGCAGGTCGCCGAGGGTTTCCTCGTGGGCGGCGGCCGGGCCGAGGCTGAGTTCCAGTTGCTTGGCCCAGGCGTGGTAGCGGTGGAGCGGGTAGTCCGTGTCGGCACCGAAGCCGCCGTGCAGGTGCTGTGCCGTTTGCACGGTGCGGCGGACGCCGTCCGACGCCCAGATCTTCGCGACCGCGATGTCCGCGGCGAGTGGAAGTGCCCCTTCCGCGCCGGTGCTCAGTCGCCAGGCGGCCTGCCAGAGGGTGGCTTCCATGGCGCGCAGGTCGATGTAGCGGTCCGCGGTCTGGACGGCGACGGCCTGGAACGTGGCGACGGGATGGCCGAACTGCTCGCGCTGCGAGGTGTAGGCGGCGGACATGTCGAGGACGCGTTCGCCGAGGCCGAGGGCCTGGGCACAGGTGCCGGTGGTGAGGAGGGCGTGCAGCCATTCCCACGCCGCCGGGTCGGTGATCACCTCGTGCGGTGCGGCGCGTACGGCGTCCAGGTGGACCTCGGCGAGGAGTTCGCCGCTGGTGGAGATCTGGTCGGAGAGGGTCACGCCGGTACGGTCGCGGGGGATCAGGGCGAGTACGGCGCGGCCGTCCCCGGTGTGAGCGGGTATCGCGATCAGGTCGGCGTGCTGCGCCCACGGGACTGCGGTCTGTACGCCGTTCAGCGTCCAGGAGGAAGTGTCCGACTGCCTCGCGGTGACGGCGAGTTGGGCCGGGTCGTGGCCGGTGCGTCCGTGTGCGGCGGCGGTGAGGACCAGTTCGCCGCGCCCGGTACGGGGGAGGATGTCGCCGGTCAGGTCCTTGTCCCCGTACCGCTGTACGGCCAGGGCGACCGCGCTGGTCTCCAGCAGGGGGACCCGGGCGAGGACCTTAGCGGATTCGCGCAGGACGAGGCAGAGGGCGAGCGGGTCCAGGCCCGCTCCCCCGTGTTCCTCCGTCAGCAGCAGGCTCAGCAGATCGGCGGCGGCCAGCTTCGCCCACAGCGGGCGGTCGAAGTCGGCGGCGACGGCGCCCGTGGTGAGCGCCGGGCTCGGTACCGCGTCCGGTGCCACTCCGGCGAAGACGGCCCGTGCCGCCTCGGCGGCCGCCTGCTGCTCCTCGGTGAAGGTGAAGTCCACTGCCTTGCCCTCCCGTACCCGTGCGCGCACTGATGTCCGGATGTCTGACGGTGCGTCAAGATAGAACACGTTCTACAGGAAGGGAATGGCGCGGGCCGTTCAAGGCTCGGGGCTCGGGCCGCCCAAGCTCGGGGCGCGGGCCGCTCGGGGTGCGGACCTCACGGTTCAGCGGTCGAAGTCCAGCTCCACTTCTCCGGTGGCCGGATGCGACTGGCAGGCCAGGACGTAGCCCGCGTCCGTCTCTTCCTCCTCCAGCGCGTAGTTGCGGTCCATGCGGACCTCGCCGCGGACCAGGAAGGCCCGGCAGGTTCCGCAGACCCCGCCCTTGCAGGCGTACGGAGCGTCGGCACGCGCCCGTAGCACCGTCTCCAGCAGGGATTCGCCGTCCTGTACGGGCCAGGTTCCGGAGCGGCCGTCGAGGGTCGCGGTCAGGGTTCCGCCCACCGCGGTGGGCACGGCCGCGGCCGGTGCGGCGGACGTGGCTCCGTCGTCGACGTGGAAGATCTCCTCGTGGATGCGGTCCCGGCCGACCCCGAGTCCCCGCAGCGCGCGCTCGGCACCTTGGACGAGGCCGAGCGGTCCGCACAGGTACCAGCCGTCGATGTCGGCGACGGGAAGCAGCGCGGGGAGCAGCCCGGTCAGCCGTTCCTCGTCGAGTCGTCCCGACGGCAGGCCCGACTGCTGCTCCTCCCGCGAGAGCGCCGTGACCAGCTGGAACCGGTCGGGGAAGCGGTCCTTGAGGTCGGCGATCTCCTCCAGGAACATCGTGGAGGCCGCCGTGCGGTCGCTGCGGATCAGGCAGAACCGGGCGTCCGGGCGGCGGGTGAGCAACGTCGTCACGATCGACAGCACCGGGGTGATGCCACTGCCGCCGACGACCGCCGCGAAGTATCCGTCGCGGGGCTCCAGGACGAACCTGCCGGTCGGCGGCATCGCCTCGACAGTGTCTCCGACCAGCAGTTCCTTCAGCGCGTACGTGGAGTACGCGCCGCCGTCGACGAGTCGGATGCCGACGCGCAGCACCGGTTCGTCGGGGGCTGCGGCTGCGGGGGCGCAGATCGAGTAGGTGCGCCGGATCTCCTGGCCGTCCACGATCCGGCGCAGGGCCAGGTGCTGGCCGGGCACGTGCCGGAAGGTTTCGCGCAGCTCGGGCGGCACCGCGAGGGTGACGGCCACCGCATCGTCGGTGAGCCGCTCGATGCCCCGGACCCGGAGCGGGTGGAACGGCATCTACAACTCCTTGAAGTGGTCGAAGGGTTCGCGGCAGGCCACGCAGCGGCGCAGCGCCTTGCACGCGGTGGAGGAGAACCGGCTGAGCAGTTCCGTGTCGACGGAGCCGCAGTTCGGGCAGCGGATCGCGAGGGAGAGGGGTATCGGTCCGGAGGCCGCCCCCAGGGGGCCGCTGACGTCGCGGGTGGCGCGTGGCGGTGCGATGCCGAACTCGGCCAGTTTGCGGCGGCCTTCGTCGCTGATGTCGTCCGTGGACCAGGCCGGGGCGAGCACGGTGCGCACGGTCACCTCGGTCATGCCGCCGCTCTCGTGGAGTATCCGCTCGATGTCCGCGGACATGGCCTCGATCGCGGGGCAGCCGGTGTACGTGGGGGTCAGGTCGACCTCGACCCGGCCGGGTCCTGTCACGTGTACCGCGCGCAGCACGCCCAGTTCTTCGAGGGTGAGCACGGGGAGTTCGGGATCGGGGACCGTTCCCGCCAGTCGGCGCAGCTCGGTCTCCAGGGGGGTGTCCTGTTCCGTCACCATGTCGCCCCCGGGTGGCTGCGGTGCAGGTGCTGCATTTCGGCGATCATCCGGCCGAAGGACTCGGTGTGCAGGCCCTGTCGGCCCGCGCCCGCCGCCCATGCCCCGGTGCGGGGCCCTTCGGGCACGGTGAGCGTGGCCCGCTCCAGTACGGACGTCACGGAGGTGAGCCACTGTGCTTCCAGGGTCTCCTGGTCGGCGTCGAGGCCCTCGACGGGCTGGAACGGCTCTCCGGTGAAGCGCCACAGGGCGTCCACCGCGCGCTGCATCCGGCCGTGGCTCTCCTCGGTGCCGTCGCCCAGGCGCAGCGTCCACTGCTCGGCGTGGTCGCGGTGGTACGCGGTCTCTTTGACTGCTTTCGCGGCGAGGGGTGCGAACGGTCCTTCACCGGCGGCCAGTTGGCCGTACAGCAGGTGCTGGTAGGTGGAGAAGTAGAGCTGGCGGGCGATGGTGTGGGCGAAGTCGCCGTTCGGCTGCTCGGTGAGCTGGAGGTTGCGGAAGGCGCGTTCTTCGCGGAGGTAGGCGAGTTCGTCCTCGTCGCCGACGAGGGAGAGCAGGATGCGGGCCTGACCGAGGAGGTCGAGTGCGATGTTGGCGAGGGCGACTTCTTCTTCGAGTACGGGGGCGTGGCCCGCCCACTCCCCCAGGCGGTGGGAGAGGACGAGTGCGTCGTCGCCGAGGGCGAGGGCGGCGGTGTGCGCGACAGCGGCGGCGGTCACAGGTGCTTCACTCCGTCCGGGATCTCGTAGAAGGTGGGGTGGCGGTAGGGCTTGTCGCCGGACGGTTCGAAGAAGGAGTCCTTCTCGTCGGGGGACGAGGCGGTGATCTGGGCGGACGGTACGACCCAGAGGGAGACGCCTTCGGACCTGCGGGTGTAGAGGTCGCGGGCGTTGCGCAGGGCCATTGCGGCGTCGGGGGCATGCAGGCTGCCCGCGTGGGTGTGGGACAGTCCGCGGCGGGAGCGCACGAAGACCTCCCACAGCGGCCAGTCGTGGTGGTTGTCCGTGCCGGTCATGCGACTTCCCCCTTGTGCTCGTCGTGCTCGCGTTGCTTGGTCGCGTACGCCGCTGCCGCGTCCCGGACCCAGGCGCCTTCTTCGTGCGCGCGGCGGCGCTGGGTGATGCGCTGTTCGTTGCAGGGGCCGTTGCCCTTGAGGACGTCCCAGAACTCGGCCCAGTCGATGGCGCCGAAGTCGTGCTGGCCGCGCTCCTCGTTCCACTTCAGGTCCGGGTCGGGGAGGGTGAGGCCGAGGGCCTTCGCCTGTGGGGCGGCGATGTCGACGAAGCGCTGGCGCAGTTCGTCGTTGGAGTGCCGTTTGATCTTCCACTCCATGGACTGCGCGGAGTGCGAGGACTCGTCGTCGGGCGGGCCGAACATCATCAGGGACGGCCACCACCAGCGGTTCACCGCGTCCTGCGCCATGGCGTGCTGTTCCGGGGTGCCCTGGGAGAGGGCGAGGAGCGATTCGAAGCCCTGCCTCTGGTGGAAGGACTCCTCCTTGCAGATGCGGACCATCGCGCGGGCGTACGGGCCGTAGGAGCAGCGGCAGATCGGTACCTGGTTGGTGATCGCTGCGCCGTCCACGAGCCAGCCGATCGCGCCGACGTCGGCCCAGGTCAGGGTGGGGTAGTTGAAGATCGACGAGTACTTCTGGCGGCCGGCGTGCAGTTTGTCGAGGAGCTCTTCGCGGCTGGTGCCGAGCGTCTCGGCGGCGCTGTAGAGGTACAGGCCGTGGCCCGCTTCGTCCTGGACCTTGGCCATGAGGATCGCCTTGCGGCGCAGCGAGGGTGCGCGGGTGATCCAGTTGGCTTCCGGTTGCATGCCGATGATTTCGGAGTGCGCGTGCTGGGCGATCTGGCGGACCAGGGAAGCGCGGTAGGCGTCCGGCATCCAGTCGCGCGGCTCGATGCGCTCGTCGGCCGCGACGGCCGCGTCGAACACCGTTTGCGGGTCCGGCATCGATTCCTCCTTCGCGGGGTGGGTCTGCCCTTCCGTCACTGCCGTCATCCTGGCCCCCTGTGCCACCTACCGACCGATCGTTCGGTTCGTTGACTTCAATGGTGGGGCGGCGGCCCGTAGGGTGTCAACCTCTGTGGACAACTGGCCGACGCGTGCTGATCGGGGCGGGATGGATTCGTACGACGACAAGGCCCTGGGCGGCGAGGACGAGGCCCCGGGCGGCGACGCGACCCCGGCGGCCCTCGCCACCCCGGCCCCCTTCCCGGCCCTGGAATCCCCCCGGATGCCGGATGTCCCGCAGTCCGAGAACGCCGACGCGGCCCCGCCCGCCGAGACCCCCGGCATCGCCGGGCTGTCCTTCCCGTCCCAGGTCGTCGCGGCCCTCGCCCTCGCCCTGGTCGGCGTCACCGCGCTCGTCCACCTCGGCATGGTGTTCCTGCACGTCACCCCGGCGAACACGCTGTCCAAAGAGCACAGCGAGACGGTGAACAGCTGGATCAACCCCGAGTTCGAGCAGAACTGGAAGCTCTTCGCGCCCAACCCGCTCCAGCAGAACGTCGCCGTCCAGGCCCGCGCCCAGATCCGCACCCAGAGCGGCCAGTGGCGCATCACCGAGTGGATCGACTTCTCCGCGAAGGACGCCGAGGAGATCCGCGGCAGCGTGCTCCCCAGCCACACCGACCAGAACGAGCTGCGCCGAGGCTGGGACTTCTACACCAACTGGCACAACGACAAGAACGAGTCGCTGGGCATGCGCGGGGACGTCTCCGCGCGCTACGTCCGGCGGATCCTGCTGGAGCGGATGTCCGCCCTCGACATGGGCGGCAAGGTCGTCCGCATCCAGGCCCGTTCGACCACGACCTCGGTGAAGCCTCCGCCGTGGAGCACGGAGAAGATCTCCACCACGCCCGTGTACCGGACGCTGCCCTGGTGGACGGTGAAGCAGGCGGACCTGACGAAGGTCGCCGACGAGGCGGGAGTGACCAGGTGAGTGGCGACCGGGTGAGCGGTGACCAGGTGAGTGGCGACCGTATGAGTACCGCCACAAGGTTCCTCGGCACGGCGCAGCATCATCTCCAGCGGGGTGTCCAGCGCGTCACCGCCGCAGCCCTCGGCCCGTACCAGACGGCTGTCGTACGCATCGGCTTCGCCGGGACCTGGCTGCTGTTCCTGCTGCGCGAGCTGCCGCACCGGCACGAGCTGTACGGGCCCGAAGGCCCGTGGGGCTGGGACATGGGCCGGGAGCTCGTCGCTGACAACGGCGCGTTCACCGTGCTGTTGTGGACCGACAGCACCCTGTGGTTCGAGCTCGTGTACGTCCTCGCGATCGTCTCCAGCGCACTGCTGATGGTGGGCTGGCGCACCCGTACGACGTCCGTGCTGTTCATGATCGGCGTGCTGTCGCTGATGAACCGCAGCGTCTTCATGGGCGACGGCGGCGACAACGTCATCCATCTGATGGCGATGTACCTGGTGCTCACCCGCTGCGGCCAGGTGTGGTCGCTGGACGCGCGACGGGTGAAGGCCGCCGGTGGCGCGGTCGCCGCTGTCGTACGGGACCGGGTGGGGCCCGCACTGTGGACGGTGCTCGGTGTCGCCCTCGCGGCGGTCACCTTCCTGGGGCTGCTGAGCTGGGGCTGGGCCCTGGTCTTCTGGGCGCTGCTGCTCACGCACCTCTTGTGGTGGGCCGTCTGCCGGTACGCGGACGGTGAGCCGAGGCGGCTGGCGGACGTCCTTTCGAACCTCGTCCACAACGCCGGTCTGCTGATCATCATGGCCGAGGTCTGCTTCGTCTACGCGACGGCCGGCTGGTACAAGGTGCAGGGCTCGCGCTGGCAGGACGGCACCGCGATCTACTACCCGCTGCACCTGGACTACTTCACGCCGTGGCCGTGGCTGTCCGAGCTGCTGTCCTCGCACGGCACGATGGTGATGCTGGTGACGTACGGCACGGTGATCGTGCAGGTCGCGTTCCCGTTCACGCTGTTCAACCGGCGGGTGAAGAACGTCCTGCTGGCGCTGATGATCGTGGAGCACGCGAGCATCGCGGTGCTGCTGGGACTGCCGTTCTTCTCGATGGCGATGATCGCCGCGGACGCGGTGTTCCTGCCGACCGTGTTCCTGGTGTGGCTGGGCGGGCGGGCCACGCGGGTACGGGACCGGGTGCTGCGCCCGTCGCCGGGCAGGGGCAAGGTGCCCGAGCGGCGTCCGGAGGGTCAGGAGCAGCCCCGTACGCTCGTGGGGTGAGCAGCGAGAACATTCCGGTGGTTCCGGTCGAAGAGCCCGTCCTGGAGGCCGTTCCGGAGGCCGCCCAGGAGCCCGCCCAGGAGCCCGCCCAGGAGCCCGTCCAGTACGACGACGGATTCGGCAGCGAGATCGGTGTCGGCCCGCACCCCGAGCCCTGGCCCGAGAGTGAGCGGTACGACCCCGAGCTGCTCGCGCACGGCGACCGGCGCAATGTCGTCGATCCGTACCGGTACTGGACGCGGGAGGCGATCGTCGCCGACCTGGACACCCGGCGGCACGACTTCCACGTGGCCGTGGAGAACTGGGGCCACGACTTCAACATCGGGTCCGTGGTGCGTACCGCGAACGCCTTCCTCGCGAAGGAGATCCACATCGTGGGGCGGCGTCGCTGGAACCGGCGCGGGGCCATGGTCACCGACCGCTACCAGCACGTGCGCCACCACCCGGACACCGAGTCGCTGACCGCGTGGGCGGCGGCCGAGGGCCTGCCGATCATCGGTATCGACAACCTGCCGGGGGCGGTCCCCCTGGAGCGGACGGTGCTGCCCGAGCGGTGTGTGCTGCTGTTCGGGCAGGAGGGACCCGGGCTCACCGAGGAGGCGCGGGCGCACGCGTCGATGGTGTGCTCGATCGCGCAGTTCGGGTCGACGCGGTCGATCAACGCGGGGGCCGCGGCGGCCATCGCGATGCACGCCTGGGTGCAGCGGTACGCGGACGTGCCGGAGCCGTCGTAGGCCCTTGAGGGGCGGGGAATGCCGCGGTCCGCGTTGGGGGTGCGCACCGCGGCATCCGTTTGTCCGGTACGTCGCCGTCACGCCTGGCGGCGTACCTCCACCGTCCGGAAGCGGTTGGCCACGAACGCGCCGTCGCACAGTGCGGCGTTCGCGGCCGGGTTGCCGCCGGAACCGTGGAAGTCGGAGAACGCGGCGGTCTGGTTGACGTACACCCCGCCCGTCAGGTTCAGCGAGAGCTGCGCGGACTCCTCCAGGCAGACCTCCTCGACGGCCCTCTCCACCTCGTTGGACGTCGTGTACGCGCCGACCGTCATGGCGCCCTTGTCGCGGACCGTACGGCGCAGCAGCTCGACCGCGTCGGCCGTGGAGTCCATGGCGACGGCGAAGGACACCGGGCCGAAGCACTCCGAGAGGTAGGCCGCCTCAGCGTCCGGCTTCGCGCCGTCCAGTTTGACGATGACGGGCGTACGGACCGTCGCGTCGGGGAAGTCGGGGTTGGCGATCTCCCGTGAGGGGAGGGCGACTTCACCGAGTCCGGCCGCGGCCTCCAGACGGGCCTTCACGTCCGGGTTGACCAGCGCGCCCAGCAAGGCGTTCGCACGGGCGTCGTCGCCGAGCAGGCCGCCGACCGACTTCGCGAGGTCGCCGACCACCTCGTCGTACGACTTGGCGCCCGCGTCGGTGGTGATGCCCTCGCGGGGGATGAGGAAGTTCTGCGGGGTGGTGCACATCTGGCCGCTGTAGAGGGACAGCGAGAACGCCAGGTTGGAGAGCATGCCCTTGTAGTCGTCGGTGGAGTCGACGAGCACCGTGTTGACGCCGGCCTTCTCCGTGTAGACCTGCGCCTGGCGGGCGTTGGCCTCCAGCCAGTCGCCGAACGCCGTCGACCCCGTGTAGTCGATGATCTTGATCTCGGGGCGGGTGGCGAGCGTCTTGGCGATGCCCTCGCCGGGGCGCTCGGCGGCCAGCGCCACCAGGTTGGGGTCGAAGCCCGCCTCGGCGAGGACCTCGCGGGCGACCTTCACCGTCATGGCGAGCGGCAGCACCGCGCGCGGGTGCGGCTTGACCAGGACCGGGTTGCCGGTGGCCAGCGAGGCGAACAGGCCCGGATAGCCGTTCCAGGTGGGGAAGGTGTTGCAGCCGATGAGCAGCGCGATGCCGCGCGGGACTGCCGTGAACGCCTTCGACAGGTTGAGCGGGTCGCGCTTGCCCTGCGGCTTCGACCAGTCGGCGGCGGCGGGCACGCGGGTCTGCTCGACGTAGGCGTACGCCACCGCTTCCAGGCCGCGGTCCTGGGCGTGCGGGCCGCCCGCCTGGAGCGCCATCATGAATGCCTGGCCGCTGGTGTGCATGACCGCGTGCGCGAACTCGTGCGTGCGGGCGTTGATCCTGGCCAGGATCTCCAGACAGACCACGGCGCGCGCCTCGGGGCCCGCGTCGCGCCAGGCGCCCATGCCGGCGCGCATGGCGGGCAGCAGGACGTCGATGTCGGCGTGCGGGTACGAGACGCCCAGCTCGGGACCGTACGGGGAGACTTCGCCGCCGTCGGAGGCGGAGCCGCCCACCCAGCCGTCGGTGCCCGGCTGGCCGTCCAGCTCGAAGCGGGTGTTCTTCAGCGCTTCGAACGCCGCGAGGCCGTCGGCCGCCGCGCTCTCGCCGTACGCCTTGGGGTGCTCGGGGTGCGGGGACCAGTAGGCGCGCGTGCGGATCGCGTCGAGGGCCTGGTCGAGTGTGGGCCGGTGGGTCTCGGTCAGCTGCGTCAGCTTCTGGGGCGACTGCATTGCGCGGACCAACTCCTCGTCGAGATGGGCTGTCGAGCTGGGCTCGGGGTGGGTGCGGACTGCGCTCGGGCTGGGCGTGGACCGCGCTCGGGCTGGGCTGTGACGGTCGGACACGGTTAGAGTAACCGAACGATCGGTCGGGACAAGGGGGCCGACGTAAACCTGTGGATAACCCGTCCTGGAGGATTGGCCGCATGACAGCAATCGAGCGCGCCCGCACCGTCGCCGTCGTCGGGGCCGGGACCATGGGGCAGGGCATCGCCCAGGTCGCCCTCCTCGCCGGGCACCCCGTCCGTCTCTTCGACGTGGACGCCCAGCAGACCACCGCTGCGGACGCCTCCGTACGTTCCCGGGTGGAGCGCCTGGTGGAGAAGGGGCGGCTGGGTCGTGCGGAGGCCGATGAGGCGCTCCTGCGGCTGTATCCGGCGTACGACCTGCGGGATCTCTCGGACGCCGCGCTCGTCGTCGAGGCGGTCGTTGAACAGCTTCCGGTCAAGCAGCAGCTGTTCCGCTCCCTTGAGGAGCTCGTCTCCGCGGACTGTCTGCTCGCCACGAACACGTCCTCGCTGTCCGTCACCGCCGTCGCGGGTGCTTTGAAGCATCCGGGGCGCTTCGTCGGCATGCACTTCTTCAATCCCGCGCCCCTGCTCCCCCTCGTGGAGGTCGTCAGCGGCTTCGCGACGGACGCCGACGCCGCCACGCGCGCGTACGACACCGCGCTCGCCTGGGGGAAGACGCCCGTGCGCTGCGCCGACACCCCCGGCTTCCTGGTCAACCGGATCGCCCGCCCCTTCTACGCCGAAGCCTTCGCGGTGTACGAGGAGCAGGCCGCCGACCCGGCCACCATCGACGCCGTGCTGCGCGAGTCCGGGGGCTTCCGGATGGGCCCCTTCGAGCTGACCGACCTGATCGGCCAGGACGTCAACGAGGCCGTCTCCCGTTCGGTGTGGGAGGCGTTCCACCAGAGCCCCAAGTTCGTGCCGTCGCTGCCGCAGCGCCGCCTGGTGGAGTCCGGGCGGCTCGGCCGCAAGACGGGACACGGCTGGTTCCCGTACGCGGACGGCAGCGCGAAGCCGCAACCGAACACCGCACCGCCGGAGCAGGCGCCCGCGCACGTCACCGTCACGGGTGACTTCGGGCCCGCCGCCGAGGTGCTCGCGATGCTGGACGAGGCGGACGGCATCGAGGTCAAGCGGCTGGTGTCGGGCGGCCCGTACATCGGGCTCCCCAGTGGCGGTCAGCTCGCCCCCGTCGACGGGCACACCTCCGTGGAGTACGACGACGTCGTCTACTTCGACCTCGCCCTCGACTACCGGTCCGCCACCCGCATCGCCCTCGCGGCCTCCGCGGACGTCTCCGAGGTCACCCTCAAAGAGGCGATCGGGCTCTTCCAGGCGCTCGGCAAGGACGTCAGCGTCATCGGCGACGTACCCGGAATGATCGTCGCGCGCACTGTCGCGATGCTCGTCGACCTGGCGCTGGACGCCGTCGCGAAGGGTGTCGCCACCCCTGGTGACATCGACACGGCGATGCGCCTGGGTGTGAACTACCCGCGCGGGCCGCTCGAATGGGGCCGCGAACTCACCGGCGACTGGTCCTTCGACCTGCTCACCGCCCTGCACCAGCGCTGCCCGACCGGGCGCTACGCCCCGTCGCTCGCGCACTACCGGCAGGGGTACGCCGACCAGGCGGACACGGTCGCAGAGGAGGGCACGGGATGACCACCACGGACCGTCAGGGCGCGGCCAAGCGGGACACGTACACCCCGGAGACGCTGCTCGCCGTGGCGGTGAGCGTCTTCAACGAGCGCGGCTACGACGGCACGTCCATGGAGCACCTCTCCAAGGCGGCCGGGATCTCCAAGTCGTCCATCTACCACCACGTCTCCGGCAAGGAGGAGCTGCTGCGGCGTGCGGTCAGCAGGGCGCTGGACGGGCTGTTCGCCGCTCTGGAGGAGCCGAGGGCACAGAGCGGGCGGGCCATCGAGCGCGTCGAACACGTCACGCGGCGCACCGTCGAGGTGCTGATGGCGGAACTGCCGTACGTGACCCTCCTCCTGAGGGTGCGCGGAAACACCCAGACGGAGCGGTGGGCGCTGGAGCGGCGGCGCGAGTTCGACCAGCAGGTCGCGGACCTGCTGAAGGCGGCGGCCGCCGACGGGGACCTGCGGGCCGACGTGGACATCCGGCTGGCGACGCGGCTGCTCTTCGGGATGATCAACTCGCTGGTGGAGTGGTACCGGCCGCATCCCGACGGGGCCGCGGAGCAGGAGCAGCTGGTGGACACCGTCGTACGGATGGCCTTCGACGGGCTGCGTACGGACTGAAGGGTCCGACTCTTCCACCGGTCGCCTCTTCGAGGAGGCCGGTTCAGTCCTGCGCCGGGCGCTGCGGGTCCAGGTCGGTCTCCTCGAACACCAGCAGGGTGCGCGTGCTCAGCACCTCGGGGATGGACTGGATCTTCGTCAGAACCAGCTCGCGCAGGGTGCGGTTGTCCGGGGTGTGCACCAGCAGCAGTACGTCGAAGTCGCCGCTGACCAGCGCTATGTGCGACGCGCCCGGCAGCGCCTGGAGCTCCTCGCGGACCGTCCGCCACGAGTTCTGGACGATCTTGAGAGTGATGTACGCGGAGGCTCCCTGGCCCGCCCTCTCGTGGTCGACGCGGGCGCTGAAGCCCCGGATCACGCCGTCGTCGATGAGCCGGTTGATGCGCGCGTAGGCATTCGCGCGCGATACGTGCACGTGCTCGGCGACCGACCGTATCGAGGCCCGGCCGTCGGTCTGGAGCATGTGCAGGATGTCGCGGTCGATGGCGTCCAGCGGGCGGGCCGGAGGCAGGTCGCGGGGGCGGTCCCTGTGGATATCTCCGCCGTTCTGGGAAATGCCGTCACCCGATCCGGCCATTTGTTCAGCTGCCATGTCCCCCTGCTTCCCCGCCACGGACGTCCTGCCCCCATCCCAGGCTGTGCAGAACCGTTTGTCCACAGGCTGATGCCGCCTGTAGCCAAACTGCATCCACGACCGAACAATCGGTAGGTGAGACGCGCCACATTTCGGCTTCCGGCGCACTCGTGACCATTCCGCTCCTGTGGGTTCTTTACCCGCCGGGACGGGTTGTCCGCACCGCTCCCACGAGGAGGTGTTCGTCGTGACGATTCAAGAGATGCCGGGCAGCACGGCCTACCGGCCCAGCCCTGCCCCGGCCTGGCAGCCGCGTACCGACCCCGCGCCGCTGCTCCCCGACTCCGAGCCGTACCGCGTGCTCGGCACCGAGGCCGCCGCCGGGGCCGACCCCGCGCTGCTGCGCAGGCTGTACGCCGAGCTGGTGCGGGGCCGCAGGTACAACGCGCAGGCCACGGCACTCACCCGGCAGGGCCGTCTCGCGGTGTACCCCTCCAGCACCGGACAGGAGGCGTGCGAGGTCACCGCCGCCATGGTGCTGCGCGAACAGGACTGGCTGTTTCCCTCGTACCGCGACACCCTCGCCGTCGTGGCGCGCGGCCTGGACCCCGTCCAGGCGCTGACGCTGCTGCGCGGTGACTGGCACACCGGCTACGACCCCCGCGAGACCCGCATAGCCCCCCTGTGCACGCCCCTGGCCACCCAGCTGCCGCACGCGGTGGGCCTCGCCCACGCGGCCCGCCTCAAGGGCGACGACGTGGTCGCGCTCGCCATGGTCGGCGACGGCGGCACCAGCGAGGGCGACTTCCACGAGGCGCTGAACTTCGCCGCCGTCTGGCAGGCCCCGGTCGTCTTCCTCGTGCAGAACAACGGCTTCGCCATCTCCGTGCCGCTCGCCAAGCAGACCGCCGCCCCCTCCCTCGCCCACAAGGCCGTCGGATACGGAATGCCGGGCAGGCTGGTCGACGGCAACGACGCGGCGGCCATGCACGAGGTGCTCACCGAGGCCGTCGAGCGTGCCCGGCGCGGCGGCGGTCCCACGCTGATCGAGGCCGTCACCTACCGCATGGAAGCCCACACCAACGCCGACGACGCCACCCGCTACCGCGGTGACTCCGAGGTGGACGCCTGGCGGGCCCACGACCCGATCGCCCTGCTGGAGCGGGAGCTGACGACGCGCGGACTGCTCGACGACGACGGCATACGGGAGGCCAAGGAGGCAGCCGAGACCATGGCCGCCGACCTGCGCGCCGGGATGAACGCGGAGCCGGTGCTCGACCCGATGGACTTGTTCACCCACGTCTACGCGGAGCGCACCGAGCAGCTCCGCGAGCAGGAGGCCCAGTTGCGGGCAGAGCTGCAAGCGGAAGCAGACGCGGAAGCATCTCCAGAAGCGGAGGACGGGCGATGAGCAGCACCACCGTGGCCCCCGGTACGAAGAAGACGGCCGCGAAGCCCGCGAGCATGGCCCAGGCCCTCCAGCGAGCCCTGCGCGACGCGATGGCCGAGGACCCGACCGTGCACGTCATGGGCGAGGACGTCGGCGCGCTCGGCGGCGTCTTCCGCATCACCGACGGGCTGGTCAAGGAATTCGGCGAGGACCGCTGCACGGACACTCCGCTCGCCGAGGCGGGCATACTCGGTGCGGCCGTCGGCATGGCGATGTACGGGCTGCGGCCGGTCGTGGAGATGCAGTTCGACGCGTTCGCCTACCCGGCGTTCGAGCAGCTCGCCAGCCACGTCGCCAAGATGCGCAACCGCACGCGCGGTGCCCTCCCCATGCCGCTCACGATCCGGATTCCGTACGGCGGGGGCATCGGCGGCGTCGAGCACCACAGCGACTCCTCCGAGGCGTACTACATGGCCACGCCGGGGCTGCACGTCGTCACTCCGGCGACCGTCGAGGACGCGTACGGCATGCTGCGCGAGGCCATCGCCTCCGACGACCCGGTCGTCTTCCTGGAGCCCAAGCGGCTGTACTGGTCCAAGGCCGACTGGAAGCCGGACGCCCCGGCAACCGTCGCCCCGATAGGCAAGGCGGTCGTCCGCCGTCCCGGCCGCAGCGCCACCCTGATCACGTACGGGCCGTCCCTGCCGGTTTGCCTGGAGGCCGCGGAGGCGGCGACGGCGGAGGGCTGGGACCTGGAGGTCGTCGACCTGCGCACGCTGGTGCCGTTCGACGACGAGACGGTGGCCGCGTCGGTGCGGCGCACCGGGCGCGCGGTCGTGGTGCACGAGTCCGCCGGGTTCGGCGGACCCGGCGGCGAGATAGCCGCCCGGATCACCGAGCGCTGCTTCCACCACCTGGAGGCCCCCGTGCTGCGCGTGGCCGGGCTGGACGTGCCGTACCCGCCGCCGATGCTGGAGCGCCACCACCTGCCCGGCGTGGACCGGGTACTGGACGCGGTCGCCCGGCTCCAGTGGGAGGACTAGAGATGGCGCACTCTTCTGGAATGGCGAGTCTGGAGTTCAAGCTGCCGGACCTCGGTGAGGGGCTGACCGAGGCGGAGATCGTGCGCTGGCTGGTGAAGGTCGGCGACGTCGTCGCCGTCGACCAGCCAGTGGTCGAGGTCGAGACGGCCAAGGCCATGGTCGAGGTGCCGTGCCCGTACGGGGGCGTGGTCACCGCGCGCTTCGGCGAGGAGGGGACGGAGCTGCCCGTCGGGTCGCCGCTGCTGACGGTGGCGGTGGGCGCGGACGCGTCGGCCGACGCCCCCTCGGCGAACGGCGCCGACACCGATTCCGGTTCGGGGAACGTCCTGGTCGGGTACGGCACGACGGCCCCGGCTGCGCGTCGGCGCAGGGTGCGGCCCGGGGGGATGAGCCCTGCCACGGCTACCGCCGCACCGGTGGCGGCAACGCCTGTCGCGGCTGTCCCGGCTGCGGCTGCCCCGGCTTCCGGCGCGGTGGTCTCCACTGCGATGCCCACTCCCGCCGCGCCCGCAGCTCCGGTGCCGTCCGCCGGTTCCGTGCCGGTGATCTCTCCTCTCGTACGGCGACTGGCCCGCGAGAACGGTCTCGATCTGTGGCAGCTGAGCGGGTCGGGGCCGGACGGGCTCATCCTCCGCGGCGATGTGGAGCAGGCACTCCGCGCGCCAGAGCCCGCCCCAGCCGCTCTCATCGCACCGGCCGTCCCGGCGACCGGAACTCCCGCGCCCGTTACGCGCATCCCCCTCAAGGGCGTGCGCGGAGCCGTCGCCGACAAGCTGTCCCGCAGCCGCCGCGAGATACCCGACGCCACCTGCTGGGTGGACGCCGACGCGACCGAGCTGATGGCCGCCCGCGCCGCCATGAACAGCGTCGGCACCGGTGCCAAGGTGTCGGTCCTGGCGCTGCTCGCCCGCATCTGCACGGCGGCTCTGGCCCGCTTCCCCGAGCTCAACTCCACCGTGGACACCGAGGCCCGCGAGGTCGTCCGGCTGTCCGAGGTGCATCTGGGGTTCGCCGCCCAGACCGAGCGCGGTCTCGTCGTTCCGGTCGTCCGCGACGCGCACACGCGCAGCGTGGACTCCCTGGGCGAGGAGCTCGTACGGCTCACCGACGCGGCCAGGGCAGGCAGGCTCACCCCGGCCCAGCTCACCGGCGGCACGTTCACCCTGAACAACTACGGGGTGTTCGGCGTCGACGGCTCCACGCCGATCATCAACCACCCCGAGGCGGCCATGCTCGGCGTCGGTCGCATCGTGCCGAAGCCGTGGGTGCACGAGGGACAGCTGGCGGTGCGCCAGGTCGTCCAGTTGTCGCTGACCTTCGACCACCGGGTCTGCGACGGCGGCACCGCGGGCGGCTTCCTGCGGTACGTCGCCGACTGCGTCGAGCACCCGGCGGTGCTGCTGCGCAGCCTCTGAGGCCCCAAGGCTCAAGGCCCCGACTGCCCGGGGAGCGTCGCGCCGCTCCGGACGTCCCCTCGCCGACGGCGGGCGAGGGGGCCCGGCCATACTTCGGGGCATGACTGCCCATGCGTATGACGCCGTCGTGCTGTCCGGGGGCGCCGGGCGGCGGCTCGGCCGAGTCGACAAGGCCACCGTGCGGGTCGGCGGCCGGACCCTGCTCGCCCGGGTCCTGACGGCCTGTGACGGGGCCGGAACCACCGTGGTCGTCGGCGGCAGGCACCCCACCGCGCGCCCCGTGACCTGGGCGCGCGAGGACCCGCCCGGCGGCGGGCCGCTGGCCGCGCTCGCCGCCGGGGTCCGCGAGACCCGGGCCGAGACGGTCCTCGTGCTCTCCGTGGACCTGCCGTTCGTGGACCGCGTGACGGTCGACACGCTCGTACGGGCCGTGGCGGGCGACCCGGCCACCAATGCGGCCCTCCTCGTCGACGCCACGCGGCGCGACCAGCCCCTCGTGGCCGTCTACCGGGCCGAGCCCCTGCGCCGCGAACTCGCCCTGCTGGCTGCCGAGTACGGGTCCCTCTCCGGTCTCCCGCTGCGGCTGCTCACCGCCGAGCTCGCCCTCACTCGTGTCACCGCCGCCGATCCCCTCGCCTCCTTCGACTGCGACACCTGGGAAGACATCGCAGCGGCCCGTGCCCGCATCAGGGAGCATGGGCACGTGCTGGATGAATGGATCACCGCAGTCAAGGACGAACTCGGCCTCGATCTCGACGTCGACACCCCCCTCCTCCTCGACCTCGCGCGCGACGCCGCGCACGGCGTCGCCCGACCCGCCGCTCCTCTGACGACGTTCCTGGTCGGTTACGCCGCCGGCCGGGCCGGGGCCGACGGCCCCCAGGCCCTGGCCGAAGCCGTCGCCAAGGCCACCGCTCTCGCGGCCCGCTGGGCAGCCGAGGCCGACGACGCTCCGGGCTCGGGCTCGGGCTCGGGCTCGGGTTCGGGTTCGGGCTCGGGTTCCGGACCCGACGGATCCGGCAGCGGTCAGGCGGGCCCGGCATGAACGACACAGAGCACGAGATCGACGGCATCGACCAGGCCCTCGCCCTCGTCAGCCGTACGCAGCCCGCAGCACCCGCCGTGCCCGCTCCCGCCGCCGAAGCCCCCGCCGAGACGGCCCTCCCGACCGACCCGGCGGACTCCGGGGCCCCCGCCGCAGGACCCGCCAACAGCGACACGGCCCCCGCGCACCCCACCTCCACCCCCTGGCCCGAGGCCCGCGCCGCCGCCGCGCTCGCCGGGCGCACGGCACCGGCCCGCCCCCGCCGCGTACCCCTGGAGCAGGCCCTCGCGCAGATCCTCGCCGAGCCGCTCGAAGCCCTCACCGACCTGCCGTCCTTCGACACCTCCGCCATGGACGGCTGGGCCGTGGCCGGGCCGGGACCCTGGTCCTTCCAGGACGGCGCAGGCATCCTCGCCGGGCGCGCCGCCCCCGACCCGCTGGGCGACGGCGAAGCCGTACGGATCGCCACCGGGGCCCGCATCCCCGCCGAGGCGACCGCCGTCATCCGCAGCGAGCACGCCCACGCCGACGAGGGCAAGCAACGGCTCCACGCGCAGCGCGAGGTGATCCCCGGTCAGGACATCCGCCCGCGCGGCCAGGAGTGCCGCACCGGCGACCGCCTGCTGCCCTCGGGGTCCGTGGTGACCCCTGCGGTCCTCGGACTGGCAGCCGCCGCCGGGTACGACACGCTGCTGACCGTCCCCCGCCCCACCGTGGAAGTGCTCGTCCTGGGCGACGAGTTGCTGACGTCCGGGCTGCCCCGCGACGGCATGGTCCGCGACGCCCTCGGCCCTCTGCTCGCACCGTGGCTGCGGGCGCTCGGCGCGGAGGTGCTGGACACCCGGTGCCTGGGCGACGACCCGGAGGCGCTGCGCAGGGCAGTCCTGGGTTCCGAGGCCGATGTCGTCGTCACCACCGGGGGCACCGCCGCCGGACCCGTCGACCACGTGCACCCGATCCTCGCCGCCATCGGCGCCGAACTCCTCGTGGACGGCGTAGACGTGCGCCCCGGCCACCCCATGCTGCTGGCCAGGATCGCTCCCGACACCCACCTGGTCGGGCTGCCCGGCAACCCCCTTGCCGCCGTGTCCGGTCTGCTGACGCTGGCCGAGCCGCTGCTGCGGGCGCTCGCCCACCGACCGGCCCCCGAGCCGTACCGTGCTCCGGTGCGCGACGACGTTCCCGGCCATCCGGTCTCGACCCGCCTGGTGCCCGTCACCCACCGCGCGGACTCCACCGGAGCGGAGCACGCCGTGCCCCTGCACTACAACGGACCGGCGATGCTGCGCGGGATCGCGGCGGCCGACGGTCTGGCCGTCGTGCCGCCCGGTGGCGCACGGGCCGGAGACGAACTGGAAATCCTCGACCTGCCCTGGGCCGAGGGATGTTTCACGTGAAACATCCGGGCTCATGGAAGCCAGGCCGACCGGAAGGATGTTTCACGTGAAACTGCCAGGCCATGACGCGATGGCACGGGAAGCGGACGAGCACCTGATCACCGCGCCGGTGAAGCTGCCCAAGCGTGTCGTCGAGCGCCCGCTGCGGCAGGTCGCCAAGCGTCTGCTGATGGCGATGGTGGTGCTCGCGGTGACCGTCCTCATCGTGTGGATCGACCGTGACGGCTACCACGACAACTCCGACGGTGGCGTGGATCTCCTCGATGCCGTCTACTACTCGACCGTCACCCTCTCCACCACGGGGTACGGCGACATCGTCCCGTACAGCGACGGGGCGCGGCTCACCAATGTGCTGCTCGTGACGCCGCTGCGGGTTCTGTTCCTGATCATCCTGGTCGGTACCACTCTCGAAGTCCTCACCGAGCGGACGCGGGAAGAGTTCCGGCTGAATCGCTGGAGGTCCCAGTTGCGAGACCACACTGTCGTCATCGGATACGGGACGAAGGGCCGGTCCGCGATGCAGACCCTCATCGCCACGGGTCTGAAGAAGGACCAGATCGTCGTTGTCGACCCGAGCGCGAAGGTCATCGAGACCTGCACGGCGGAGGGCCTGACGGGCGTGGTCGGCGACGCCACGCGCAGCGACGTACTGCTGCGCGCGGAGCTCCAGAGGGCTCGCCAGATCGTCATCGCCACCCAGCGCGACGACACGGCGGTCCTGGTCACCCTCACCGCCCGCCAGCTCAACCGGGGCGCGAAGATCGTCGCCGCGGTCCGTGAGGAGGAGAACGCGCCACTGCTGCGGCAGTCCGGTGCGGACGCCGTCATCACCAGCGCGAGCGCGGCGGGCCGCCTGCTGGGCCTGTCGGTGCTCAGCCCGAGCGCGGGCACGGTCATGGAGGACCTGATCCAGCAGGGTTCGGGCCTGGACCTGATCGAGCGACCGGTCATAAAGAGCGAGGTGGGCAAGAACGTCCGGGAGACCGAGGACCTGGTGGTGAGCGTGCTGCGCGGACACCGGCTGCTCGGTTACGACGACCCGAAGGCCAGCCCCCTCCAGCTCACCGACCGGGTCATCGCGATCGTGCGGGCCGTTCCGGGAGCGGAGGAGTCGGACATGAGGTTCAGCTCGGCGGACTGAGGACTCCGTGTCAGGGAGCCCGACAGCGTACGGGGCGGACGCCCGCCGGAGGGCCCAGTCGGGGCTCTTCGGACTGATCACAGGCACCGGGGGTAGTTTCGTGGCCATGCATGCGATCACGATCCCTGAACCCGGTGGCCCCGAGGCTCTCGTCTGGGCCGAGGTCCCGGACCCCGTCCCGAACGAGGGCGAGGTCCTTGTCGAGGTCGCCGCGAGCGCCGTGAACCGGGCCGACCTGCTCCAGCGGCAGGGCTTCTACGACCCGCCGCCCGGTGCCTCCCGCTACCCCGGTCTGGAGTGCTCCGGCCGGATCGTGGCCCTCGGCGCGGGGGTGCACGGCTGGGCGGTCGGCGAGGAGGTGTGCGCGCTGCTTTCCGGCGGCGGGTACGCGCAGAAGGTCGCCGTACCGGCGGGGCAGCTGCTGCCCGTGCCCGAGGGCGTGGACCTGGTGACGGCCGCCGCGCTGCCGGAGGTCGCCGCGACGGTCTGGTCGAACGTCTTCATGATCGCCCATCTGCGCCCCGGCGAGACGGTCCTCGTCCACGGCGGTGCCAGCGGAATCGGCACCATGGCGATCCAGCTTGCCAAGGCGGTCGGCGCGAAGGTCGCCGTCACGGCAGGCGGTCCGGAGAAGCTGGCGCGGTGCGCGGAACTGGGCGCGGACGTCCTCATCGACTACCGCGAGCAGGACTTCGTACAGGAGCTGCGCAAGGCCACCGACGGCAAGGGCGCGGACGTCATCCTCGACATCATCGGCGCCAAGTACCTCGACCAGAACGTGAAGGCGCTCGCCACCAGCGGCAGGCTCGCCATCATCGGCCTCCAGGGCGGGGTGAAGGGCGAGATCAACCTCAACGCGCTGCTGCGCAAGCGGGCCGCGATCACCGCGACGTCGCTGCGCGGTCGTCCGCTCGGTGAGAAGGCGGCGATCGTGGCGGCGGTGCGCGAGCACGTGTGGCCGATGATCGCTGCGGGACGGGTGCGCCCGGTGGTCGACCGGGTCTTCCCGATGGACCGGGCCCCCGAGGCGCACAGGGCGCTCGACGAGGGCAGCCACATCGGCAAGATCCTGCTGACCACGAGCTGAGCGCGGACGTGCGAAGGGGGCCCTGTTTCACGTGAAACAGGGCCCCCTTCCCATGCCGTCCTAGAGGTACGGGTGCCGTCCTAGAGGTACGGGCCACCCGTGCGCGCTCCGTGGCCGTGGCCGTCGTCCTCGTCGTCCTCGTGCGAGGCACCCGGCGGCAGTGCCCGGCGCATCTGCTCCAACTGGGCGCGCGCAGCCATCTGCTGGGCGAACAGCGCGGTCTGGATGCCGTGGAAGAGCCCTTCGAGCCAGCCCACCAACTGGGCCTGCGCGATGCGCAGTTCCGCCTCGGAGGGGATGGCCTCCTCGGTGAACGGCAGCGACAGGCGCTCCAGTTCCTCGACGAGCTCCGGCGCCAGCCCGTCCTCCAGCTCCTTCACGGAACTGGCGTGAATGTCCTTGAGCCGTACCCGGCTCGCCTCGTCCAGGGGAGCCGCGCGGACTTCCTCCAGGAGTTGCTTGATCATGCTGCCGATCCGCATGACCTTCGCGGGCTGTTCGACCATGTCTGTCACAGGCACCTCGCGCGACTCGTCGTCACCGCCGCCGAGCGCCATTCCGTCCTGCCCGACGACCAGGACTTGGGGGCTCTCTTGCGACCGTTCACTCCTCGGCATCTCCATGCCGACATTCTCTCGTACACGTGCGTCATGAGTGGGTGTGCCCCCGCACAAAGGTGATCCACCTTCGTACGGGGGCACAGCTTGGGCTTCTGCGTGGGTCAGCCCGCCTCGCGCCGGGCGAGCGCGCCCCGGGAGCGGGTGACCAGCGCGGCGAGCAGGGCCGCGCCGAGCGGTACGACGACGATGAGCGCGCCGAGGGTCTCCCACGGGACGACGATCGGCATGTCCACGTGCGGCATCCCGCCCATGCTCCAGCCCATGTCGAGGTTGTCCTGGACGTTGGCCGCGTCCTTGCGGCGGTCCGAGAGCACCAGAGCGATGGCGGGCAGCACACCGGCAGCCGAACCGAGGACCACTCCCATGAAGGAGACCGTCCCGCACTGGAAGCCGCTGAGCGCCCGGCGCACCCGCGGAGGCGCGCCGACCGCGGCGAGCGTCTTCAGGTCGGCCTCGGCGTCGGCCTGGGCGAGTCCGGTGGC
Source organism: Streptomyces sp. NBC_00237 (assembly GCF_026342435.1). Lineage (NCBI taxonomy): Bacteria > Bacillati > Actinomycetota > Actinomycetes > Kitasatosporales > Streptomycetaceae > Streptomyces > Streptomyces sp. NBC_00237. The sequence continues at coordinate 370,527 of NZ_JAPEMT010000001.1, forward strand.
GATGCCGGCCGCGCCGATGGTGATCAGTCCGGCGAACACCGTCAGCGCCAGCAGCACGATGCCGTTGTCGCTCACGTAGCCGGATTCGATGGCCACCGGCTGGTTGATGCCGATCTTGTCGATCGCCCCGTTGAGGGCCTGCGTCTGCTCGGTGCTGGGCAGGGCGGACGTCGAGAAGAGCACACCGTAGGGAACGGTGGTGAACCCCGCGGACTTGGCGAGCGACGGCGGGACCAGGAGCTGGAGGCCGTAGCCCTTCACGGACTCCGGTGCCAGGACCGTGGGCAGGTTGTGGATCTTGCCCGGAGTCTCCTTGTTGGCGGACCTCGCCTCGTCGGCCTTCTTGCGGTCGGTGACCACCTTGATGCCGGTCTGGCCGTTCACGAAGCTCGCCTTGTGGAAGGAGACGGCCTTGCCCTGCTTGAGGGCGTTCACCACGGTCGGGTCGGTGATGGCGAGCGCCTTGAGGACCTTGTCGTCACCGATGAGGACGCCGCCCTCCTGGGGGACGCCGCCACCCTCGTTGACCACACAGCGCCAGTCCTTGGAGAGCTTGCGCCGTTCGGCGATGGAGAAGGCTTCGGCCCCATCGGGAGAGTCGTGCAGGGGACAGCGGTTGGCCTTCGGCACGAAGACGTCGTACGCGCCGCACTTTTTGTCCTCGCTGTACGCGGTGCAGTTCTTGCCGCCGACGACGATGCGCTGGAACTCGGCGAGGGCGTCGAGCGGGATGTTGGCCTGGATCGCCTCGCGGACGGCGGGCACGTCGCGCCCGCCCCCTTCGTCGGTGCTCGCCACGCCGCTGCCGTGCGGCAGCATCGCCTGGTACTCGGCACGCTGCTTGGCGTCCTGGCTCTCGGCGTACGTGGCCACGGCGACCGTGCCCGCGACCGCCGCCAGCACCGCCGCGACGGCCGGAGCCGTACGTCCCCGGTTGCGGACCGCGTCGCGCAGGGCGAGGCGGGGCGACAGCGGAAGCCAGCCGCCGAGCCGCCCGAAGAGACCGACCAGCACCGGGGTGAGGGCGACGACGCCCAGCTCGGCGATGCCGCTGCCGCCCGCGACCAGGAGGATGTTGTCGCTGCTCGTCGCCCCGTACAGGGCGATCGCGACACCGATGGTGACGGCGAGCAGGCCGATGACCGGCAGCACCCTGTTGGCGCGGCGCACTCCGCGCCGTCCGGTGAGGGAGGCCAGCGGAGTCTGCCGGGACGCGTTGACCGCGGGCACGATCGCGGCCAGGAGGCCGGTGAGCACCGCGACGGCAGCGATCCCCAGCAACTCCAGCGGCACCACGGTGAACGTGCCGAACCTCTTGCCCATGGCCCCTTCGAGGACCGGTTGCAGGGCGAGGGTGAGCAGCAGGCCCAGGATCGTGCCGACGATCGCCGCGGCCACGCCGATCACGAGACCGCCGGACAGGACGATGGCCCGGATGTGGCGGCGGTCGCCGCCGTTGGCCCCGACCAGTCCGAGCTGACGGCGCGAGCGCCGGGCGCCGACCGCGAACGCGGGACCGGCCAGCAGGCAGACTTCGAGCAGGGCCATGCCGACGACCGTGGCGGCGATGGTCAGCAGCTCGCGGGGGCTGCCGTGGTCCCGGATCTCGTTGCTGCGGCCCTTGAAGTACGGGACGTCGGAGTCCGGCGGCGGCGACAGGATCACCGCACGCGACGTCACCGAGACGCCCTTGGCGTTGGCCGCCTTGACCATGTTCCACGTGAAACCTTCGCCGCCGACGGAGACGCGGTACGTGGTGTTGCCTCCGGCCTTCGGCAGGCCCTGGGCCTCCAGCGCCTTGTTCAGCGGGGCGATGAGGGTGCCGGGGGGCGCGATGACCTGCGTGGTCTTCAGCGAGTCGGGCAGCTCGTAGGAACCGACGACGGTGAACTTCGTGTCGAGGGAGCGTGCGGTGAGCGTGGAGCCCACGGAGAGTCCGCTGTCCTTGAGGAAGGCGTCGGTGGCGATGACCTCGCCCGCCTTCTCCGGGAAGCGTCCGCCGGTCAGTTCCAGGGAACCGGCGGCCATCGGGTCCGAGGCGTTGATCTCGCGGACCTCGGACGTGAGCAGGCCGTGCGTGGTGCGCAGCCGGGTCATCGCCGTGGTGTCGGTGAGGATCTTCGCGCCCGCGGGGATCGCCTTGGTGGCGTCGGCGCGGCCCTCGGGCATCGGCTTGTTGTTGAACTGCTCGAAGCCGCCGACCGGCTCGGTGCCGGTGAAGCGGGGGTCCGGCGGCTGGTGGATCGGGAGTCCGCCCCAGCCCGGCTCGGTCAGGAGGGCGTCGGCGGCGCCCATCTCCCGGGTGAGCTTCTGCTCGGTGGTCAGTTCGGCGCTGCGCAGCGTCACGTCGATCGCGCTGACGCCGAGGATCGGCACCGCGATCATCGCGAGGACGAGGATGCTGCGGCCCTTGGAGCGCCAGGCGTCGCGGCGGGCGATGCGGATCGCCGCGAGCCAGGAGTGGTACCAGCCCTTCACTTGTCGCCCGCCTGCCCGCTGGTGCCGGTGCCGCTGGCGGCGAGGAGGGACTCGGCGTCCGTCCGTACGGTCTCGTCGACGACGGAACCGTCGCGCAGGAAGACCACCCGGTCCGCCCAGGCCGCGAAGCGCGGCTCGTGGGTGACGAGGACACCGGCGGCGCCCGCGTCGCAGCGTGCGCGCAGCAGGGCGAGGACGGACTCGCCGGTCTCGGAGTCGAGGGCGCCGGTCGGCTCGTCCGCGAGGACCAGGCGGCGGTCACCGACCAGGGCGCGGGCGATGGCCACGCGCTGCTGCTGGCCGCCGGACATCTCGTCGGGGAACCGGTCGGCGAGGTGGGACAGGCCCATCTCCTCCAGCGCGGCGAGCGCGGAGACGCGGGCCTTGCGGGCGGATATCCCGTCGAGTTCGCGGGGCAGCGAGACGTTCTCGGCGGCGGTCAGCGCCGGGATGAGGTTGTAGTCCTGGAAGACGTAACCGATGCTGCGGCGGCGCAGGGCGGCCAGTTCCTTGCGGGTGACCTGGGTGATGTCGGTGCCCTCGACGACGACCTTGCCCGAGGTCGGGGCGTCGAGACCGCCCGCGATGGTCAGCAGGGTCGACTTGCCGGACCCGGAGGGGCCCATCACGGCGACGAGCTCGCCGGGGAAGACGGAGAGGTTGACGCCGCGCAGGGCGTGCACCTCGGTGGCGCCGCTGCCGTGTACACGGGTCAGCTGCTCCAGTTGCAGCACAGGCTGCTGGGACTGGTCGGGCATGGGTCTGGGGTCCCCCCTGGAAGGGCCGCGCGGCACGGGGCGCCGGTCGGCGGTCGTACGGAAGTGGTGGGCATACGGCCGACGGGAGCGGTCGTACGCCGGTGTGGCGGTGCCGGGGTCAGCGGCGGGTGGCTCGGGCAGGCGCGCCCTTGGCGGTGCGCGGGGCGGGATCGGCCGGTGGCGGAGTGGCTCCCCGCTTGGCCGCGGCGGAGAGCCGGACGAGCCGGGACTCGGAGTGGTCGAGCCAGCGGGCCTCGGCCTCGGTCTGGAAGATCAGCTGTTCCAGAACGAGCAGCCAGGCCATGTCGTCGCGGCCCCGGGGGCTCTCTTGGAGGTCGCTGCCGCCGGACTCGACGGCGATCAGGGCCTGGGCCTTGAGCCGGGTGTAGTCCTGCATCGCCTTCAGGGTGGCGTGCCGCTGGGACTGGATGACGGACCGGATGTCGACGCCGGGGGCGCCGACGGCCATCGCCAGCTTGATCGCGAGTTCGTCGCGGGGCGGGCTGGTGCGGTCGACGGGGCGCTCGAACCACTGGCGCAGTTCGTCGCGTCCGGCGTCGGTGATCGCGTACAGCGGGTGTCCCGCGTCGTCGTCGCCGTCCGGGACGACCATGCCGTCGCGCTCCAGGCGGCTGAGCGTCGTGTAGACCTGCCCGACGTTCAAGGGCCAGGTGGCACCCGTGCGGGACTCGAATTCGGTGCGCAGCTGGGAGCCGTACCGAGGGCCCTGTTCGAGGAGGGCGAGAAGCCCGTGGCGGATCGACATACTGAGTATGTATACCGAGTATGGCCGTGGTGGCAAGCCGGGCTCTTGGTGGAGGTGTGACCGGATGGCTCGGTCCGCGTGCCCGGTTGGTTGCGTTATGTGACGCTGAGTCCGATGGGTCCGGGGTACCCGACGGGAGGCGGTCGGCCGATGGCTTCAGGACTGCGGGCGCACGGTGCGGTGTGGGCGGCGGGAGCCGTTCTGGTGCTGGGGGGCGCGGGGCCCGCGTCGGCGGAGGAGCCCTCTCCCCCGGTTTCGACCTCGGTTTCGACCCCGGACTCCGCTTCCGCTGCGGACTCGGACTCCGCTGCGCACGCTGCCGGTGAGAGCGTCGGGGTGGGTGAGCGGTTCGCCGGGCGGAAGGCAGGGGCGGGACGGGTGCGGCCGGGGCGGGCACCCGAGCCGGAAGTGGTGCGACCGGTGGCGGTCCGGATGCCGCAGGCGCCTGTTCGTCGGCCGCCGACGGTGGCTCCCCGAGTGCCGGAGGTGCACCGGCCGGACCCCCTCGTGCAGGCTGCTCCACGGGCGGGGGCGGTTGCGGTCAGGCCGGTGCCCTTGGGGGTCGGGATCGTGCTGGTGGGCTTGGGGCTGGGGTTCTTGGGGGTGCGGCTGAGGCGACCGTGACGGGCCGGGACTACTTGGCCGGGTTGCCCGTGGAGACCGTCAGCTCGATGGTGGTGCTCTTCGGGTCGATCGCGGTTCCCGCGCGCGGGAACTGGTCGATCACCGCTTCCTCGCCCCACTGGTTCTCGTCGACGGGCTTCTCGCGGATCGACCAGCCCTCCGCCTGGGCGCATTCCTTGACCGAGCGCACGTTGATGTAGACGAAGTTGGGCATCACGACCTTGGACGGGTCGAGAGTGTCCTCCTTGGCGTCGGTGCACACCGTGGTCTCGACGACCTTCGACCGGTCAGGAGCCTTGTGGCCCGCCTGCTGGCCGTTGGCCGGGTCGGACGGCTTGTCCTCCGTCTTGTCCTTCGGGAGGATCGCGAAGACCACACCACCGATCACGGCCAGCACGATTGCCACGGCGCCGATCAGCATCGGGGTGTTCTTCTTCTTGGCCGGAGCAGGCGCGGGAAGAGGCGTCGGTACGGGCGTGGGGTTCTGCGCGTACGGCGCGGGCGTCGCGTACCCGCTCTGCTGCGGCGGGTATCCGTACGCCGGCTGCGGGGCCGGAGTCGGCATCGGCGCGGGCGTCGCGGGGCCGTACGGGTGGTGGGCCGGGGGCGTGTACGGGGTCTGGACGCCGCTGGACGGGGCGCTGTGCCCCGTCTGGTCGACCGGCGGGAAGACCGCCGAGCCGACGCCCGAGCCCGCGCCCTGCACCGGGCCGCTGCCCGGGACGATCATGGGAGCCGCGCCCGGCTGCACCGAGGCGAGCACGCGGTGGCACTCGTCGGCCATCGCCGCTGCGCTCGGGAAGCGCTCGTTCGGGTTCTTCTTCAGCGCGCGGGCGACCAGCGCGTCGACGGCCGGCGGGATCGTCCGGTTGATGGAGGACGGGGCGACCGGCTCCTCCTGGACGTGTGCGTACGCGATGGCCAGCGCCGAGTCCGCCTCGAACGGGATCCGGCCGGTGAGCAGTTGGAACAGCATGATGCCGACCGAGTACAGGTCGGACCTGGCGTCCACGCCGCGCCCCAGCGCCTGCTCCGGCGAGAGGTACTGCGGGGTGCCGACGACCATTCCGGTCTGGGTCATGGAGGTCACGCCGGACTGCATGGCTCGGGCGATGCCGAAGTCCATCACCTTCACGACGCCGCGCTTGGTCATCATCACGTTGCCGGGCTTGATGTCGCGGTGGACGAGGCCCATCTCGTGACTGGTCTCCAGCGCCGCGAGCACGTCGGAGGTGATCTTCAGGGCCTTGTCGGCGGGCATCGCGCCGTACCGCTGGATGTCGTCGTTCAGGACCGAGCCGAGCGGCTGTCCCTCGACGTACTCCATGACGATGTACGGCATCCGGGCGCCGCCGAGATCGTCCTCGCCGGTGTCGAAGACGGAGACGATGTTGGTGTGCGAGAGCTTGGCGACGGCCTGGGCCTCGCGCCGGAACCGTTCGCGGAAGGCGTCTTCGCGTCCCAGTTCCGTGTGCAATGTCTTGATCGCGACCTGGCGGTCGAGCGCCGCGTCGTAGGCCAGGTAGACGGAGGCCATGCCGCCCTCGCCGAGCAGGTCGCGGAGCTGGTAGCGACCACCTGCCACGGAGCCGCCCGCGTACCGGCCCTGCGTGCCGTCCTGGCTCATGACTGTGCTTCCCCCTCGGCCGCGGTGTTCCGCGTCGGACCGGCCCCCGCTGCCGGAGGCCCGTACAGAGACAATCCGCGATCATCCCTCATTACGGGCCAAGTCTGCCCGAGGGGTCCGACACGTCAAGCGAGGTGCCCGTTCCGTGACCGTACGGGCAAGGAACAGACTCGGAAGCGTTATCCGCAGGACGCCTGAGGGTGGGTAATTTGCACGGGTACAGGCGCAACGGTTTTGATGGCAGGTCCATCTGATAGCAGAGGGGCCATGCGCGAGGCTGTAGCGTGACGTGGCGGAGAACCCTGTGAACCACCGCGACGCGGGCATACGAGCCGACGGTTTTGTGACCGGACGGCCCCCGCGAGCGCGGACAGATGATGACGGCGAGGACTGATGGCACCCGAACCCGAGGACACCGGCGGTGGAGTGTCTGACCTGCCGGAATCGTTCGGTATGGGCGGACTTGTCGGAGATGGCCGCTACCGGCTGACGCACCGTCTCGGTCGTGGCGGCATGGCGGAGGTCTTCGCCGCGGAGGACGTGCGGCTGGGCCGTACGGTCGCGGTGAAGCTGCTGCGTTCCGACCTCGCCGAGGACCCCGTCGCCAAGGCGCGCTTCACGCGTGAGGCGCAGTCGGTCGCGGGCCTCAACCACCATGCGGTCGTGGCCGTGTACGACTCGGGCGAGGACCGCATCGGCGGCAACCTCGTCCCGTACATCGTGATGGAGCTCGTCGAGGGCCACACCATCCGTGACCTGCTGCTCAACGCCGAGGCCCCGGGCCCGGAGCAGGCGCTGATCATCGTCTCCGGCGTGCTGGAGGCCCTCGCGTACAGCCACCAGCACGGCATCGTGCACCGCGACATCAAGCCCGCGAACGTGATCATCACGCACGGCGGCGCGGTCAAGGTGATGGACTTCGGCATCGCGCGCGCCCTGCACGGCGTGCAGTCGACGATGACGCAGACCGGCATGGTCATGGGCACGCCGCAGTACCTCTCCCCGGAGCAGGCGCTCGGTAAGGCTGTCGACCACCGCTCCGACCTGTACGCGACCGGCTGCCTGCTGTACGAACTGCTCGCGCTGCGGCCCCCCTTCATGGGCGAGACGCCGCTGTCGGTGGTCTACCAGCACGTCCAGGACATTCCGGTGCCGCCGTCCGAGATGTCGGACGTGGCCCCGCCGGAGCTCGACGGCCTCGCCATGCGCGCCCTCGCGAAGGACCCGGACGACCGGTTCCAGAGCGCGGAGGAGATGCGCGGGCTGGTCCAGTACGGGCTCCAGATGCTCCAGCAGCAGGGCAGCCACACCGGCACCTGGAACACCGGTCCCGTCGAGATGCACGAGAGCAGCTACACGCCCGCTCACGGCAGCAACACGGCGACCACGGCGATGGGGCACCCGCAGCACGGGGACACGTCGCAGTTCCGGCCGGGCGGGATGCTGCCGCCGCAGAACCCGCACGACGGGGGTTACGACGGCGAGTACGACGAGCGTCCGAGCCGCGCCAAGATGTGGATCTTCGCGGTGCTGGCGGTCCTCGCGATCGGGGTCGGTGTGTCGTACGCGAACAACTGGTACCAGCCGACGGGCAAGGAAGAGCCGAAGAAGGAAGTGCCCGTCGCCCCGAGCAATCCCGACAAGACCCCGACCGGCGACGAGTCCCCCACCGACGAGGACTCCTCCGGCGGGAACAGTGAGAACGGCAGCTCCTCTTCGTCGACCAACGGCGGGTCGGGCGGTCTGCCGCCCAAAAAGACGACGACCAAGCCGCCGACGAAGGACAAGACGACCAAGCCGCCCGTGGACCCGACGAAGCCCCCGCCGACCAACCCGGGCACCGATCCCGGCACGGACCCGGATCCCAAGCCCCCGGTCGATCCCGGCACGGACCCGGATCCCAAGCCCCCGGTCGATCCCGGCACGGATCCCAAGCCCCCGGTCGACCCTGCTACCGACCCCAAGCCGCCGGTCGACCCCGCCCCGGATCCCAAGGACCCCAAGGACCCGGGCACCGAGCCGGGCAACACGACGTAACACGGGCACGCAGGGCCTCAGCTTCGAGGCCCCGGGCCCCCGGGCCGGGTATCACCCCGCGAAGGCGTCCAGCACGGCTTCGTACTCCTTGGTCCACCAGACCGCCAGGGCCGACGCCGCAGGAAACTGCGGGTCGGCCCTTCGGTCGTGCAGCTGGTAGCGCCAGCGCAGTATCCAGAAGTCGTTGAGCCGCTCCCACCACACCCGGTGCACGGCGGCGGCCAGTTCGGCCTCCCCCGCCCCCGTGGTGCGCCGGTACGCCCGTGCGTACGCACGGGTCTTCGTCAGCTCCAGAGGGCCGTCGGGCCGTACGAAGAAGATGGCCGCCGCACGGACCGCTTCCTCGGCGCGGGGCTGCACGGCGAGCCGGTCCCAGTCGACGATCGCGGCGGGCTCCGCGTCCCGGTAGAGCAGGTTCAGCGGGTGGAAGTCGCCGTGCACCCAGCCCGCGGTGGGCTCTGCCCCGGCAAGCGGACGACGGTGTGCGTGCCGCTCCAGGAGCGTGCGGCGTTCCAGGAGGCGGTGTTCGGCGAGGACGTCGAAGGCGTCCCTGGGGCGCCTCCTGCGGGCCAGAAGCAGCAGTTCGTCGATGGTCTCGAAGCTGTCCCGGGGATCGGCGCTGAGCTGCCCGCCGTCGCGTCCGGCCGCCGACTCCATGACCCGGTCCAGACAGGTGTGTACGACGCCGAGCAGGGCGCCCAGGCGGAGTGACTCGGCCTCGGTGAGCTGGGCGCCGTCGCGGTGGCTGCCGTCGATCCAGGGGTGCAGTGCGTAGCAGCGCCCGCCGATCACCGCGAGGGTGTCGCCGTCGGTGCCGGGCAGGGGCGGTGCGACGGGGACACCGAGCTCGGCCAGGCGCTGGGTGGCGCCGTGCTGGCGGGCGATGGCGGTGCGGTCGCCGTCGAGGTGGTGCTTGAGGAAGAAGTCGCCGCGGGTGGTCGCCAGGTGGAAACCGTGATTCAGCAGGCCCTGGGCGACGGGCTCGCAGGACACCGGCTCGCCCAGGAAGGCGTACCGGCGCAGCAGGCGGTCCAGGGGCGGGGCCGGGGCGGATGTTTCACGTGAAACGGCGGCGGGTCCGACGGCTTCTGCGGGTTCTGCGGGTTCTGCGGGTTCTGCGGAAACAGATGAGCGCGGCACCCGGCAGATGTTAGATCACGACAGGTTACGTGGCCTCACCCTGTGTATCCGTCCGTCCCAAGGGCTGGTTCAGCCGATGTGCTGGAGGGCCCGCTCGCGGACGTCGCGCAGCGTGTGCACCAGGAAGAACTGCGGATGGATGCGCATGTACACGGGGTCGAAGGGCTCGCCCTCGACCTCGGTGGGGCCAGGGCCGAAGAGTTCCCGCTCGGCCTCGGTCGGCTCGATGACGCGGGCTTCTCCGGTGGCCTGCACGGACCACAGGTGGACGTCGCCCGAGTTGAAGTTGTCGGTCTCGTACGCCACGACACTGCCGTTGCACGCCTGGTGGTAGCCGTAACCGGCGTGCATCCGCAGCACGATCTCGCCGTCGGTCACCACATGGCGGGCGACGGCGAGGAACGGCAGCGCACGCATGCTGGTGGCGACCCGGCCGTACGGAACGGAGGTCAGCAGCTGCATGGCGCGGAAGCGCTCGGAAGTGGGCATGCCTTCACTGTGCGCGATGCCAGGCCCTGTCCAAAAGAGACCTAGGTCCCGAGAAAAGTCACAAAGTGCCTGATCAGGGACCTAGGGGGTACTTTTTGCCAGGTCAGCGGCGTTCTTCGGCCTGCATCCGGGCCACGTACGCGGCGGCCTGCGAACGGCGTTCCATGCCGAGCTTGGAGAGCAGACTGGAGACGTAGTTCTTGATCGTCTTCTCGGCGAGGTGCAGCCGCTCGCCGATCACGCGGTTCGTCAGGCCCTCGCCGATCAGGTCGAGGATCTTGCGCTCCTGCTCGGTGAGGTTGGCCAGGCGCTGGTCGCCCTTGGCGTTGTTCCCGGCCCGCAGTCGCTCCAGGACGCGGGCCGTCGCGACCGGGTCGAGGAGGGATTTTCCGGCGGCCACGTCCCGTACTGCCGAGAGGAGTTCGCTGCCGCGGATCGCCTTGAGGACATAACCGGACGCACCAGCCATGATCGCGTCGAAAAGGGCCTCGTCATCGGCGAACGAAGTGAGCATCAGGCATTTGATGTCCTCATTCTGCGAACGGACTTCGCGGCAGACCTCCACACCGCTTCCATCCGGCAGCCGGACGTCGAGCACGGCGACATCGGGACGGGTCGCAGGGATCCTGACCAGGGCGTCTGCCGCCGTACCCGCCTCTCCGACGACTTCGATGTCGTCCTCGACGGAGAGCAATTCATGGACACCTCGCCTGACTACTTCGTGGTCATCGACGAGGAAAACAGTGATTTTGCCTGATTCGCGCACGCCGCCATCCTCACACACCAACTCTTCCCGTGCCCGAGGTGACCGGGATAACGTTCCCCTGTTCCGGCGGCCCGCAAGGCTCTGACCAGTGGTTGTTCCCGCATTCTTCGATTTACTTGGAAATCCAAGCAAAATCGCAGGTCAAATGGGGTTTCGCAGTTATGCGAAGCACTGGGTAACGTGCTTTTGACAGGGCGTTCGCCGGGGCACCTGTCACGCCCTGTCCCGGCCGAGCCGCACCCACCCCGTGCGCGGGTACGGGATCAGGGCGAGCCGCACTGGCCTTCCGGCAGACCCCGGGGGCCGGACCGACGGAGGAGCACGCACGTGACCGTGGACAGCACTGCCGCGCGTAAACCGCGCCGCAGCAGCGGAGCATCTGGAGCGGCCGCCAAGCGCGCCGGTACCAAGAAGGCCGCGACCAAGGCCCCCGACGAGCCGCAGCTGGTGCAGCTGCTGACGCCCGAGGGCGAGCGGGTCACACACCCGGACTACGAGATCGACCTGTCCGCCGACGAACTGCGCGGGCTGTACCGGGACATGGTCCTCACCCGTCGCTTCGACGCCGAGGCGACCTCGCTCCAGCGTCAGGGCGAACTGGGCCTGTGGGCTTCGCTGCTCGGCCAGGAGGCCGCGCAGATCGGCTCCGGCCGCGCCCTGCGGGACGACGACTACGTCTTCCCGACCTACCGCGAGCACGGCGTGGCCTGGTGCCGGGGCGTCGACCCGACGAACCTGCTGGGCATGTTCCGCGGCGTGAACCACGGCGGCTGGGATCCCAACAGCAACAACTTCCACCTGTACACGATCGTCATCGGCTCGCAGACCCTGCACGCCACCGGTTACGCCATGGGCGTCGCCAAGGACGGCGCGGACTCGGCCGTGATCGCGTACTTCGGCGACGGCGCGTCCTCGCAGGGCGACGTCGCGGAATCGTTCACCTTCTCCGCGGTCTACAACGCCCCGGTGGTCTTCTTCTGCCAGAACAACCAATGGGCGATCTCCGAGCCCACCGAGAAGCAGATGCGGGTGCCGCTCTACCAGCGCGCCCAGGGCTTTGGCTTCCCGGGCGTCCGCGTCGACGGCAACGACGTGCTGGCCTGTCTGGCCGTCACCAAGGCGGCCCTGGAGCGGGCCCGCCGGGGCGAAGGACCCACCCTGGTCGAGGCGTTCACCTACCGGATGGGCGCGCACACCACCACCGACGACCCGACGCGGTACCGGGCCGACGAGGAGCGCGAGGCGTGGGAGGCGAAGGACCCGATCCTGCGCGTCCGTACGTACATGGAGAAGGAAGGGCTCGCCGACGCCGCCTTCTTCGAGGAGATCGAGGCCGAGAGCGAGGCGCTCGGCAAGCGGGTGCGGGAGGCCGTGCGCTCGATGCCCGACCCCGACACCATGGCGATCTTCGAGAACGTCTACGCGGACGGGCACGCGCTCGTCGACGAAGAGCGCGCCCAGTTCGCCGCCTACCAGGCGTCGTTCGCCGAGGAGGGCAAGTAAAAGCCATGGCAGTCAAGAAGCTTCCGATCGCCAAGGCGATCAACGAGTCCCTCCGCACGGCGCTGGAGAACGACCCCAAGGTCCTCATCATGGGCGAGGACGTCGGCCAGCTCGGCGGCGTCTTCCGGGTCACCGACGGCCTGTTCAAGGACTTCGGCGAGGGCCGGGTCATCGACACCCCGCTCGCCGAGTCCGGCATCGTCGGCACGGCCATCGGTCTCGCGCTGCGCGGCTACCGGCCCGTCGTGGAGATCCAGTTCGACGGCTTCGTCTTCCCGGCGTACGACCAGATCGTCACGCAGCTCGCGAAGATGCACGCCCGCTCGCTCGGCAAGATCAAGCTGCCCGTCGTCATCCGCATTCCGTACGGCGGCGGCATCGGCGCGGTCGAGCACCACAGCGAGTCGCCCGAGGCCCTGTTCGCGCACGTCGCGGGCCTCAAGGTCGTCTCGCCCTCCAACGCGTCCGACGCGTACTGGATGATGCAGCAGGCCATCCAGGGCGACGACCCGGTGATCTACTTCGAGCCGAAGCGGCGCTACTGGGACAAGAGCGACGTCGACTTCGACGCGATCCCCGCCCCGCTGCACAAGGCGCGGGTCGCCCGGGAGGGCACGGACCTCACGCTCGCCGCGTACGGGCCGATGGTCAAGGTCTGCCTGGAGGCGGCCGCCGCCGCTGCCGAGGAGGGCAGGTCGGTCGAGGTCGTGGACCTCCGGTCGATGTCCCCGATCGACTTCGACGCCCTCCAGACCTCGGTCGAGAAGACCCGACGCCTGGTCGTCGTGCACGAGGCTCCGGTCTTCTACGGTGCGGGCGCGGAGATCGCCGCCCGCATCACCGAGCGGTGCTTCTACCATCTGGAGGCCCCGGTGCTGAGGGTCGGCGGCTACCACGCGCCGTATCCGCCGGCCCGCCTGGAGGAGGAGTACCTGCCGGGTCTTGACCGGGTACTCGACGCCGTCGACCGCTCGCTCGCGTACTAAGGGGCCGACCAGATGACTACGACTGACACTTCTGCTCGCTACCGCGAGTTCAAGCTGCCCGACGTGGGCGAGGGCCTCACCGAGGCCGAGATCCTCAAGTGGTACGTCCAGCCCGGTGACACCGTCACCGACGGCCAGGTCGTGTGCGAGATCGAGACCGCGAAGGCGGCCGTCGAACTGCCCATCCCGTACGACGGCGTGGTGCACGAGCTGCGCTTCGAGGAGGGCGTGACCGTCGACGTCGGCACGCCGATCATCACGGTCGACGTGGCGCCGGGAACGGCTGCGCCGGAGGCCCCTGTCGCCGCTCCTGCGCCTGCCCCTGTGCCTGTCACGGAGCCGGAGGAGGACAAGGCGCCCGAGGGCCGCCAGCCCGTCCTGGTCGGCTACGGCGTCTCCGAGTCCTCCACTAAGCGTCGCGCCCGCAAGACGGACGGCCCGGCCCCGGAGAAGGCGGCCTACTCCGCCGCTGTCCAGGCCGAGTTGAACGGCACGTCGGCGTCGGCCGTCGAAGAGCTCGCGCGGCCGCTCGCCAAGCCGCCGGTGCGCAAGCTGGCGAAGGACCTCGGGATCGACCTGGCGACGGTCACGCCGACGGGTGCCAACGGCGTCATCACGCGTGAGGACGTGCATGCGGCGGCTTCGGGTGCCGTCGATGTTTCACGTGAAACGGCCGGAGTCCCGGGGGCTGTCTCCCGGGAAGACGCAGCACGTGAAGCAATCGACGACGTGGATGCTCCCGGTACCGCGACGGCGTTCGTCGGGATCGATACGGATGCGCCCCTCGCATCCCGCGAAAAGATCATCCCGATCAAGGGTGTCCGCAAGGCCATCGCTGCGGCCATGGTCAAGAGTGCCTTCTCCGCCCCGCACGTCACCGAGTTCATCACCCTCGACGTGACGCGCACGATGAAGCTGGTGGAGGAGCTCAAGGCGGACAAGGACATGGCGGGGCTGCGGGTGAACCCGCTCCTCATCATCGCCAAGGCACTCCTCGTCGCGATCAAGCGCAACCCGGGCGTCAACGCCACCTGGGACGAGGCGAACCAGGTGATCGTGCAGAAGGAGTACGTGAACCTTGGCATCGCCGCGGCCACCCCGCGCGGTCTGATCGTCCCGAACATCAAGGACGCTCACGCCAAGACGCTGCCCGAACTGGCGTCCGCCCTGGGTGACTTGGTCTCCGTGGCCCGTGAGGGCAAGACCTCTCCTGCGGCCATGCAGGGCGGCACGGTGACCATCACCAACGTCGGCGTCTTCGGTGTCGACACCGGCACCCCGATCATCAACCCGGGCGAGTCCGCGATCCTCGCGGTCGGCGCGATCAAGCTCCAGCCCTGGGTCCACAAGGGCAAGGTCAAGGCCCGCCAGGTCACCACCCTGGCGCTCTCCTTCGACCACCGCCTGGTCGACGGCGAGTTGGGGTCGAAGGTCCTGGCCGACACGGCGGCGATCCTGGAGAACCCGAAGCGCCTGATCACCTGGGCGTAAGCAGCCAGGAGGGGGCCCGTCCGCGATGCGGACGGGCCTTTCTCGTGTACGCCTGTTGTATCTATGCTGTGCGCATGTCTGCCGCACCCCCCGCCGCCGAACGCGTCTACGACCACATCAAGAGGGGGGTGCTCGACCGCAGCTACGAGGGCGGGACCCTCCTCACCGAGGGCCATCTCGCCGAAGCCGTGGGGGTGTCCCGGACCCCGGTCCGCGAGGCGCTGCTGCGGCTGGAGGTCGAGGGGCTGATCAAGCTCTACCCGAAGAAGGGCGCCCTGGTCCTCGCGGTCTCCGCGCAGGAGATCGCTGACGTGGTCGAGACCCGCCTGCTGGTCGAGGAGTTCGCGGTGCGCAAGGCCGTACCGGCGTCGCCCCGGCTGATCGCCCGGCTCGAAGGTCTGCTCGCCGAGCAGAAGCACCGGGCGCTCGCGGGCGACCTGGCGGAGGTCGCCGTCACCGACCGCTGCTTCCACGCCGAGATCGTCCGCAACGCCGGGAACCAGATCCTCTCCCGCCTCTACGACCAGATGCGCGACCGGCAGCTGCGGATGGGCGTCGCGGTGATGGAGGCACACCCGGACCGCATCGCCCTCAACATCACCGAGCACGCCGAACTGCTCGACGCCCTCAAGGCGGGGGACGCGGAGGCCGCAGCCGGGTGCGTACGCCGCCACGTCAGCCGCGTGAAGATCCTGGTCAGGGGGGACGACCGATGAAGCCCGCAGTGCAGCCCCTGCACGGCGATCCTCCCGGCGGCCGCAGGGCCATGGCCGTCTGGTCGATCGGCGTCACCGTCTACTTCGTCGCCGTCATCTTCCGCACCAGCCTGGGCGTCGCGGGTCTGGACGCTGCCGACCGCTTCCACGTCAACGCCTCCGCCCTGTCCACCTTCTCCATACTCCAGCTCCTCGTGTACGCGGGCATGCAGATACCCGTCGGCCTGCTGGTCGACCGGCTCGGCACCAAGAAGGTGCTGGCCATCGGCGCGGTGCTGTTCACGCTCGGCCAGGTGGGCTTCGCGCTCTCGCCGACGTACGGCATGGCACTGCTCTCCCGCGCGCTGCTCGGCTGCGGCGACGCGATGACGTTCATCAGCGTGCTGCGGCTCGGTACCCGTTGGTTCCCTGCCCGGCGCGGACCGATGATCGCGCAGGTCGCCGCCTTGTTCGGGATGGCGGGCAACCTCGTCTCGACGCTGGTGATCGCGCGGGCGCTGCACGGGTACGGCTGGACGGTGACGTTCGTCGGCAGCGCGGCGGCCGGTGCGGTGGTCCTCGTGCTGACGCTGCTCTTCCTGAAGGACCACCCCGAGGGGCACGAGCCGCCGCCCGTCCAGAAGGCGGGACCCTCCTTCGTACGCGAGCAGATCGCAGCCGCGTGGCGCGAGCCCGGCACACGGCTGGGGATGTGGGTGCACTTCACGACGCAGTTCCCGGCGATGGTCTTCCTGCTGCTGTGGGGCATGCCGTTCCTGGTGGAGGCACAGGGCATGTCGCGGGCGGCGGCCGGTGAGCTGTTGACGCTGGTGGTGCTCTCCAACATGGCGATCGGGCTCGTGTACGGGCAGGTCATCGGCCGGCATCACGCGGCGCGGGTGCCGCTGGCGCTCGGCACGGTGGCGGCGACCGCGCTGTTGTGGGGCGCGACGATCGCGTACCCCGGGGAGCACGTGCCGATGTGGCTGCTGATCACGCTGTGCGTGGTGCTCGGGGCGTGCGGACCCGCCTCGATGATCGGTTTCGACTTCGCGCGGCCCGCGAATCCGCCGGAGCGTCAGGGTACTGCCTCGGGCATCGTGAACATGGGCGGCTTCATCGCCTCCATGACCACCCTGCTCGCGGTGGGCGTGCTGCTGGACGCGACCGGCGACAACTACCGGATCGCGTTCGCCTCGGTGTTCGTTCTCCAGGCGGTGGGGCTGACCCAGATCCTGCGGCTGCGCACGCGGACGGCGCGGCGCGAGCGGGAGCACCTTGTGGCGAGCAGAGTGGAGGCCGTGCACGTACCCGCATAGCCGTACACGTCTCTGACCAGCACCCCGCCGAGCCCTGTGGCGCGCGAACGTTTCACGTGAAACGTCGTCACGCCCGTTGCTGCGGGCGTCGCTACGGCGTGACCGCGAAGTTCCGCAGGATCGCTTCGGCCAGGTCCTCGTCGCCCTCGATCTTGATCAGGTCGGCCACCGAGCCGTACCGCACGCGACCGCAGGCGAGCCGGTAGTAGGTCTCCCAGTCCAGGGCGATCGTCACGAGCGGGCCGAGCGAGGGGGTTCCGTCGATGGTGCCGTGGCCCTGAGCGTCGATGCGGACCGTGCGCAGGAACTCGACCGGGCCGTGCACGTCGAAGACGACCGCCGAGTTCGGGGGCGCTCCGGCTTCCTTGGCGACGACCTTCGGCAGCGACTGCAGCAGCAGGTCACGGGTGACGTAGGCGCCCGGGGAGTCCAGGTTGCCTGGCTGGTGGAAGGTGGTGCGCAGGTCCTGTTCGTGCACCCACAGGTCGAACGCACGCATCCGCAGGGCGAGTTCGATGGTCTGCTCGCGCCCGCCGAGGGGAGAGCGGATCACGGTGTCGGGGGAGCGGGTCTCGTTCCGCATCTGCCGGTTGCGGCGGATGATCGTGTACTCCAGCTCCGAGGTCATCTCGGGCGCCGTGTGGTGGCGGCGGACGTCGACCTGGACCTCTATGTAGCGGGCCAGGTCGGACGTCAGGTGGGTCAGGTCGCTGGGCAGCGTGTGGATCGGGCGGGGGTCGCCCAGCATCTCGCACTCCATGCCGATGACATGGGAGACGAGGTCGCGCACGGACCAGCGCGGGCACGGGGTGCGGCGGTTCCACTCGCCCTCGACGAGCGGCTTCACCAGCTCGGATATCGCCTCTATGGAGTGGGTCCAGGCGTCGGCGTAGGTCTGCAGGGCGGGATGGTGGACGGTCACGGGACCCCTCGGGCGGTTCAGTGGCGGCGGCGCGGACGGTGCGGCTGGGTTGCCGTGCGTGCGTGCGGGCAGGTGCGGTCTGGTGCGTTCTGGGTGGCGGCCTTGGACGCTAAGTTACGCTGCCCGGAGGCACCCCGGCAGTGCTTTCGTGTGACGATCGTAGGCCCGTGTTGACGGCTTGAATGCCAGGACGGTGGTAGTGTGCGCGCCTCTCTGCTCCAGATCGACGTAAATAACGATGAATCGGTCAATTCCCGTCGGGAGAGGGTCGCTTCACTGGTGAGGGCGCAGCAGGACAGCGACCTCGTGGTGCTGCCCGAGCTCTGGCCGACGGGTGCGTGGGCGTACGAGAGTTTCGCCGAGGAGGCGGAGCCGCTGGAGGGCCCCACGTACGAGGTGATGGCGAAGGCCGCGCGGGACGCCGGGGTCTGGCTGCACGCCGGTTCGTTCGTGGAGCGTGACCCTGAGGGCCCTCTCTTCAACACCTCGCTCGTCTTCTCCCCTGACGGTGAACTCGCCGCCGCGTACCGGAAGATCCACCGGTTCGGCTTCGACGAGGGCGAGGCCGCTCTGATGGCCCCGGGCGGCGAGCTGGTCTCCGTACGCACTCCCGATCTGCACCTGGGCCTGGCGACCTGTTACGACCTGCGCTTCCCCGAGCTGTTCCGGGGGCTCGTCGACGCCGGGGCCACCACCTTCGTGATCCCCGCGGGCTGGCCCGCCCGTCGGCGTGGGCACTGGACGCTGCTGGCCCGCGCCCGTGCCGTCGAGAACCAGGCGTACGTCCTGGCCTGCGGCACCGCGGGCACGCACGGCGGCGTCGAGCAGGCCGGGTACAGCATCGTGGTCGACCCGTGGGGCGAGGTGCTGGCCGAGGCGGGACCCGGTGAAGAGGTGCTGACCGTGGAGCTGGACCCGGAGCGGCCCGCGGCCACCAGGGAGCAGTTCCCGGCCCTGAAGGACCGGCTTCTGGGGCTTGCCGCGCCGCGCCGTTGAGCTGCCTCTCGGGCGAGTGACGGCTCTGCGGCAGGCGGTGGTCGGCGGGTCAGGACGTTCCCGGGCCGTCCGGGAGGTGCCGCGGGTCAGTCGTCGTCCCGCTCCTTCTCCGCCATTCGGATCACGCACACCGCGACGGCGATGAGCAGGGCCGCATCCGCGTCCTCCCGTACGACGTTGACCGCGTACGTCTCCCGCATCCGGAACCACTTGCGGGAGATGTGCGCCAGGAGTTCGCCGTCGTACTCCACGGCGAACTCCCGGTCCAGCACGCGCCCGCTGACGTCCAGCTCGGTGCCTTCGTTCAGTGTCACCCGGTAGTGGTTGCGGATCAGCGACAGGCGCTTCTTCCTGACGGTCGCGAGGCTCTCCCCGTCCCGCTCCAGCGTCATGGCGTCCCGCCAGCTGAGCATCTTCTCCTTGAGGGTGATCAGCACCCGGCCGTGCGGGTCCTTGATCTCCAGGGTGTCCCGGAGCCGGAGCGCCTTGCCGTCGACGAGGAAGGCGTGCCGCCCGTGCTCGTCCTCGATCCAGTAGTCGTCACCGATGGCGAAGAGCTTGTCGCGTACGAGGTATTTCATGCCATGACGGATACCCGTCCCCGCACCGGAGTCACGTGCGCGGCCGTACGACCTTGATGTTGAAGCCGAAGTCGCCGGTGCTGGTGGCGATCGCGATGAACAGCAGCGCGTAGTGCTCCTGGCCGCGCGCGGTCCGTATCCCGCCGAGGTCGAGGTGGGAGGACTCCGGCCAGCCGAGGTCGACGAGCAGCCGCCCGACGGCTGC
Organism: Streptomyces sp. NBC_00237; assembly: GCF_026342435.1. NCBI lineage: Bacteria > Bacillati > Actinomycetota > Actinomycetes > Kitasatosporales > Streptomycetaceae > Streptomyces > Streptomyces sp. NBC_00237. The sequence goes on from NZ_JAPEMT010000001.1 coordinate 389,910, forward strand.
CTTCGCGGCCGGGCCCTCGCCCGACAGGAACACGTTGCTCGCTCCTTCGAGGGCCTCGGGGGCGGTCATCGCCGTCGAGTCCATCGTGCAGAGCGACTTCACGACGTGTGTCCGCGGGAACTCCTCCTGGATCAGCTCCCCGAGGCTCGCCACCGGGTGGTCGAGCGTCCAGTCCTCCCGGAATCCGATCGCGATGTCCAGCAGCACCTTGCCCGCGAGGGCGTCGGCACCGATCCGGTGGAGGAGGGGGACGGACCCCGCCCCGGGGGTCGCGTTGACGAGTAAGTCACCGTGCGAAGCGGCTTCCGCGAGGCCGACGACGGTGTGGTCGAGGTCCTTCCGTTCGTCCGGGGTGCGTGAACCCAGTACCACGTCATGTCCTGCGCGGGACAGGCCAGTTGCTACGGCCCGTGCCACATTTCCCGTTCCGAGGATTCCTATGCGCATACGGCGAACCTAGGCGCGGCCGACCGGGTGGGCATCGGTCGCAAGGGCCGGGGGCGCTGGACCTTTCGCCGTAGTCCGGTCGACCTGTTCAGGCCGCCTCGCTGTGCCGTGCGTATGTGATGCCGGGGAGTCCGCCGAAGTCCTTCGTGCCGGTGGGAACGAAGCCCGTACGAGCCAGGACGCCGCGGGAAGCGGCGTTGTCGAGGGTGGTCTCCGCATGCACGGTGTGCAGGCCGTAGCGGGTGTCGGCGAGGGTGCACAGGTCGCGGACGGCGGTAGTGGCGTGGCCCTGGCCGGTGGCCTTCTCGGCGAGGCGGTAGCCGAGTTCGGCGGTGCCGTCGGCGATGTCGATGAGGTTGAAGCGGCCGAGGATCTCGCCGGTCGTCTCGTCCACGAGGACGTGGAAAGCGATGGTTCCGGCGGCCTGTTCGTCGAGGAGGGCCTGGTGGCGGGTGTCGAACTCGGCGAAGTACGCGTCGCCTCGGTCGGGTAGGGAGGCGGCGAAGAAGTCCCGGTTCTCGCACTCGAAGGCGAGGAGGGCGGGGGCGTGATCGGCGCGCAGGAGCTGGAGTTCGGGCATGCGGGCAGCGTAGGTGTGGGAGTGGGCTCGAAGTCACGTGATTTCAGCGCGGGTTCGGGGCGGACCGTGATGTTTCACGTGGAACGTCGAGTCCCGGCGGTGCATGTTTCACGTGAAACGTCGAGGCTCGGCGGAGCGTGTTTCACGTGAAACATTCAGGATGGGGATCAGGGGGTGCGGAACGCGGTCAGGCCCGGTTCCAGCTCCAGGTCGGGCCAAGGGACGAGGCCCGTCTTCTCCAGGACGCGGATCGAGGCCGGGTTGTCGAGGGACACCTTGGCGAAGACGATCTCGATGTCCGGGGAGGTGAGCCCGTGTGCGACCAGAGCGCGGGCCGCCTCCGTGGCGTAGCCCCGGCGCTGGCGGGAGGGTGCGATCCCGTACCCGAATTCCGCCGTACCGTCCGGCTGCGGCGTGAACAGGCCCGTACCGCCGACGACCTGACCGCTCTTCCGCTCGATGATCTGCCGGTGGCCGTGCGTGCCGTACCAACTGGGGTGTTTCTCGAAGAGCGCGGACCGGATCTTGTCGACCTTGTTGGGGAAGTCCTCCACCCAGTGCGGGAGGCGCTTCCCACTGACCACCGTGGCCACCTCCTCGGGCGTCCAGGTGCGGAGGAGGAGACGGTCGGTGATCAGGTCGGGTATGACGGTCAAGGTGGCTCCTGGCGGGACGCGGTACACGGGATGCGGTACGAGAGGCTGACCGACGCCCGTGGGCCCCGGCCGACCGAACCTTCGCAGAGCGGCGGCACGGCCGACAAGGGATTTCCGCAGGGCACGGGAGCCGGGCGGGGCTCCTACGCGTCGCCCCCGCGCGAGGGGGCGCGGCGGACCGTGATGCTGCCCACGCTGGTGTGCGCCCGGACCTCGACCGCTTCGGCGGCGTCGCCGGGGCCGGCCGAGTCCTCCAGGTCCGTATAGACCCTGCCCACCCGCGATGTGACGTCCAGCCATGCAGCCGAGCCCTCGCGGATCCCGATTTCGATGTTGCCCGCCGAGGTCTCGACCGTGACCTTGTCCCGGACGACCTCGTCGATGCGGACGCTGCCGTTGGCGCTGCGCGCGGTGACCGAGGAGAGGGCGCGGGCGACCGCCACCTCGCCGTTGGCGATACGCAGGGTCAGGGCGCCGAGCACGTCGCCGATGCGGGTGCTGCCGTTGGAGTTCTTGACGTCGCAGGTGCCGCCGACCCGGCCGAGACGGATCTCGCCGGAGCCGGTGGTGACGTCCGCGTCGCCCTCGACGTGCTCGGCGGAGACGCTGCCGTGCGAGGTGTTGAGGTCGACGGAGCCCGCGTGGGCGACGCGGAGTTCACCGACCGACGTCCTGATCCGTACCTCGGAGAGAGGGCCGAGGCAGTCGAAGTCGCTGACGGAGCCCTTGCCTTCGAGGCGTGAGTCCGTGGGGAGTTCGACCTCCACGGAGATCGAGGGCGACTTGCCGAACAGGCTGCGGGTCTTCGGGCCGCGCACCCGCAGGGCGCCGTGCGCGTACTCCACGCGGGTCAGGGAGGCGGCCTTCAGGTCCGATGCGTTGGTGTCGTCGCTGGGGCGTACGGTCACGACGCTGTCGGTCCGGTCGGTGGCGGTGATCCTGGCCGTGCCGACTTCGACGAACACGTTGGCGGCGACCGGCGCGGCGGTGTCGAAGTGGTGGACGTGCGGCTGGTTGGTGGCGCTGGTTTTCGGCGGCATGGCTGTCCCGTCCTCTTGGCTCTGGTGGTCGGTCCCGCGAGCGCGGTCGTTCGCGCGAGCGCGGTCGATCCCGTGCATGCGGTCGATCCCGTGCATGCGGTCGCTCCCGCGCACAGGTGATCCGGCCCTACCGGACCCACCCCGTGAAGCTCTGCCTGCCGCGGCCCGCGCTCTGCTCCCGCGGGCTCCGGCCGGGTCCGGGGCTGCCCGCGGAGGGGTCGACGGCCGCGCCGACCGCCCGGACCAGCCAGGCGTTGAGCGACAGGCCCTCGCGGCTCGCCGCCTCCTCGGCCCGGGTCTTGAGGTGGGTGGGCAGCCGGAGGTTGATGCGCGATGTGCCGCCCTCGTCGGCGTCGGCCGGGGCGGCGGGCGGCACCGGAGGAGCGGACGGCGCGGACGAAGCCCCGGGCCCGCCGTGCCTGTCGGCGTCGGACTGCCAGCCGAACTCCGCCCCGCCCGGCGCCGGGGTCACCACGAACGAGGGGTCGAGCCCCCGCAGCCGTACGTCCACCGAGCCGGGGGCCAGTTCGCGGGTGACCTCGCCCATCGCGTCCGACAGGACGTTCAGCAGGGCGAGGCGGGCGGCCGACTCCAGCGGAGCGGTGAGCCGCTCGGCGAGGACACGGGCTTCGTCGCCCCCGGCCTCGGCGGCCGCCGCGAGTTCGCGGCGGAGGGTGTCGACGTACGGGGTGAGATCCATGACGCCATGATGGCTTCACCCTGGTGCCACAGCAAGGCTGGGCCTGGCTCACCCCTGCCCCGTGCCGCCGTGGCGGGGCCTTCACGCAGTCGTCCGGGCCCGCCTTCACGCGGCTGTGACCGCGCGTTCGTCCGGCGGTGGCACCCTTGTCCCATGACTGCCGCTGATGCCGCCGAGCCCGCCGCGACCCCTGTCCCTCCCCGTTCACGCGCCCGCGTCCGAGCCCCTGAGCTCGTCGGCAAGGGCGGCTGGCTGAACACGGGCGGCAAGGAGCTGACCCTCGCCGACCTGCGTGGACGCATCGTCATCCTCGACTTCTGGACCTTCTGCTGCATCAACTGCCTGCACGTCCTGGACGAGTTGCGCGAGCTGGAGCAGCGGCACAGCGACACCACCGTCATCATCGGCGTGCACTCGCCGAAGTTCGTGCACGAGGCCGAGCACCAGGCCGTCGTCGACGCCACCGAGCGCTACCAGGTGCACCACCCCGTCCTCGACGACCCCGAGCTGGCCACCTGGAAGCAGTACGCGGTCCGCGCCTGGCCGACCCTCGTCGTCGTCGACCCCGAGGGATACGTCGTCGCCCAGCACGCGGGCGAGGGCCACGCACATGCCATCGAGCGCCTGGTCACCGAGCTGGAGGCCGAGCACGAGGCGAAGGGCACGTTGCGGCGCGGCGACGGCCCGTACGTCGAGCCGGAGCCCGTCGCCAGCGACCTCCGCTTCCCCGGCAAGGTGCTCCTCCTGCCGGACAGCGGCAACCTCCTCGTCTCGGACACCACCCGCGACCAGCTCGTGGAGCTCGCCCCCGACGGCGAGAGCGTCCTGCGCCGCATCGACGGCGGAGACGGCGGCTTCAACGAGCCGCAGGGCCTCGCGCTCCTCCCCGACGGCCGCGTGATCGTCGCCGACACCGTCAACCACCAGCTCAAGGCGTACGACGCGGGGACCGGCGAGGTCACCGTCCTCGCGGGCACCGGAAAGCAGTGGTGGCAGGGCGAGCCGACGAACGGCCCCGCCCTCGACGTGTCGCTCTCCTCCCCCTGGGACGTCGCCTGGTGGCGCGGCGAGCTGTGGATCGCCATGGCGGGCGTGCACCAGCTCTGGGCGTACGACCCGGAGGCGGGCACCGTCCGCGTCGCCGCGGGGACGACGAACGAAGGTCTGGTCGACGGCCCGGTCGCCGAGGCGTGGTTCGCCCAGCCGTCCGGGCTCGCGGCCACCGAGGACCGCCTGTGGGTCGCCGACTCCGAGACGTCCGCGTTGCGCTGGGTGGACACCGAGGACGTCGTCCACACCGCCGTCGGCACGGGCCTCTTCGACTTCGGCCACCGCGACGGCGATGCCGGGCAGGCACTGCTCCAGCATCCGTTGGGCGTCACCGCGCTGCCCGACGGCTCGGTCGCGCTCAGCGACACCTACAACCACGCCCTGCGCCGTTACGAACCCGCGAGCGGCCGGGTCACCACCCTCGCCACGGACCTGCGCGAGCCGAGTGACGCCGTGCTCGTCGGGGACGACATCGTCGTCGTGGAGTCCGCCCGCCACCGGCTGACCCGGCTGCGGCTCCCGGACGAGGCGGTACGGGTGGAAGCAGTGGCGCACCGCACGCAGCGGGCGGCGACCGACGTCGCGCCGGGCACGCTCCGGCTGGACGTGGTCTTCCAGGCGCCGAGCGGCCAGAAGCTGGACACCCGGTACGGGCCCTCGACGCGGCTGCTGGTCTCGGCGACCCCGCCCGAGCTGATCGCCGAGGGGGAGGGCACCGGCACCGACCTGGCACGCGAGATCCTGCTGAACCCGGACGTCACGGAGGGCGTGCTGCACGTCTCCGCGATGGCCGCCTCCTGCGACGACGACCCGGCGAACGAGTACCCGGCCTGCCACGTCCACCAGCAGGACTGGGGCGTCCCGGTCCGCGTCGCCGAGGGCGGCGAGTCGCGGCTGGCGCTGGTGCTGGCGGGCCTGGACTCGTAGCGCCTGGACTCCTAGCGCCTGGACAGTTCGTACGGTCAGTGCCCCGGCAGCGCGCGGAAGCCGCCGACCTCCGCCTGGTCGGGGCAGAGCACCAGCCGGGCGGGGCCGCGCCCGCCCGGCCTGCCGATCGGGGCCGAGTGCGACACCGGCCCCTCCGCGAGCGCGACCGTCGCGGTGCCGTCGGCGGCGGGCCCGCACCCGGCCCCGGCCCGGCCGCCCTTCGGCACGACGACGGTGTAGTACAAGGGCGCGGCGGCCTCGCCGCCGGGTTTCAGGACGACGCGGGACGAGCGGGGCTCCGGGCGGTTCACGGTGATCGAGGCACCGCTCGGGGCGATCCTGACGTGGACGTACGGTGCGCGGTCCAGGAGGCACGGGCGTGTGCCGGTGCCGGTGGCGACCACCTTCGCGACCCGGAATCCCGCCCTGTCGCCGCGCGGCGACTCCGGCACCTCCACCCGGAACGCCACCCCGTCGGTCACGCAGTCGTCCAGCCCCTCCACGGTTCCCGGGCCCTCGGTCGCGGAAGCCGGGCCGACCGCCTGCCCGGCGGGTGCGCCGTCGTCCCCTCCCGAGCACCCGCCGACCCCCAGGACGGCCACCGCGACCACGGCCACGCTCATACGGTCACGGCCGCGTCGGTCACGGCTGTGGTCACGACGGTCGCGTCGGCGCATCGAAGAGGCCCCCCTGGGCTAACGAGCGGGAGTGGAGCCCGGTTGGCCCGCGCGAGCGACCGGGCTGTCGCGAGCGACCTGGATGCCGTGAGCGACCCGGTTGTCCCGCGCGGCACACCCGCGTGCCGCGTCCCCCTCGGCATGAGCCTGGCGGCCGTCGTTATTGCGCCGCTAACGTTCCGCTGTCGTACGTCCCCCGGCAGCCGCTGCTCCCGTACGAACTGGCCCTGACCTGCGGTGACGTGGAACGAGGCGGCCGCATTCCGGTGGCCCGTACCTGCGTTCTACGGGTGGTCGGGGCCCGTCTCCGCCGCCAGCGCGGCCGCCGCGCGCGCGTACCGCGCCCGGTACGCCTCGTACGCGTCGCCGTCCTCGGTGATCTTCAGCAGTACGGTCAGTGCCCGGCACGAGCCCTCGTGATAGTCCGCCCGCTCGGCCGTGTCCGCCACGTCCCGCAGCGTTTCCCGCCCCTCGTCCGTCCGCCCGAGCAGGGTCAGCGCCTCGCCCCGCGCGGTCCTGAGCAGCAGGTGGCGCATCAGCCCGATGCCGCCGTGCCCCAGCGACAGACCCTCGTCGGCGTACCGCAGGGCGGCTGCCGGGTCGTGCGTCTGGAGGCAGAGTTCGGCCAGGGACAGCAGGGCCAGGAGCTCGGTCTGTACGTCTTCGGCCTGCCGGGCCAACTCCACCGCCCGTACACACCCCTCGTGCGCGGCGTCGGGCTCGCCGCGCCGCCGCTGGGCCAGCGACAGGTTGATCCAGCCGATCGCCTCGTCCACCGGGTCACCCGCCTTGGCGGCCAGCACGGGGGCCAGCTCCAGGTGCGGATGGGCCTCTTCGGTGCGCTCCTCCTCGACCAGCACCCAGCCCAGCAGTGTCCGCACCCGGGACTCTCCTTCGGGGGCGTCGAGGGCGACGGCTGCCTCCAGTGCGGTGCGGAGCATCGGGGTCCACCCGTCGCGGGCCCGACCCAGGACGTAGGGCCACTGGAGGATCGCGAGCCGCCACGCCCGGTCGTCGAGCCCGGCGGTCCTGGCCGCCGCCAGCGCCCCGGCGAGGGCCTCGCGCTCGACGGCGTACCACTCGATGACCTCGGCCCGGTCGGTGAACTCACGGGTCGCGGACGGCTTTCGTACGTCGTCGGGGAGCGAGCAGCAGGGGCGGCTGCCGGGCTCCGCGACGGCGTTCGCGGACAGCTCGGCGCACACGTAGTAGTCGAGGAGGCGGGGCAGGGCGTCCGGGTCGTCGGCGGTGGTGCGGGCGAAGAGGCGTACGAGGTCGTGGAGCGCGTACCGGCCGTGGCCCGACTCCTGTACGAGGTGGGCGGCGGAGAGCTGGTCGAGTGCGGCGGCGGCTTCGGCGACGGACATGTCGGCGAGAGCGGCGGCGGCGTACCGGTCGACGGTGGGTCCTGTGTGGGCGCCGAGCCCCCGGAAGACGCGCTGGGCGGAGGCGTCCAATTGCTGCACGCTGAGACTCAGTTCCGCCTCGACGCCTTGGTCCTCGACGGCGAGCAGGCCCAGCCGGCCGCGCTCGTCGGTGAGTTCGTCGGCGTGCTCGGCGAGGGAGCGGCCGGGGAGGGTGGCGAGGCGGGCGGCCGTGATGCGCAGGGCGAGGGGGAGGCCGTCGCAGCGGGCGGCGAGAGCGCGGGCGGCCTCGGGTTCGGCGGCTGTGCGGTGCTCGCCGAGGACGGTGGCGAGCAGGGCGACGGAGTCCTCCGCGCCGAGGACGTCCAGCGGGACGGGCCGGGCCAGGTCGCCCGCGATCAGCCCGCCGAGGCGGTTCCTGCTGGTCACGAGGGTGAGGCAGTCGTCGCCTGCGGGGAGAAGGGGCCGGACCTGCTCGGAGCTGCGGGCGTTGTCGAGTACGACGAGGAGCTTGCGGCCCGTGGTGAGGCGGCGGTAGAGCGCGGCGGCGGTGGCCGGGGTCTCTGGCAGGGCGCGCCTGCCGACGCCGAGGGCGAGCAGGAACTCCCGGATGAGGTCGTGGGGTTCGGGCTCGCCGAGCTGGTCGAAGCCGTGCAGGTCGGCGAAGAGGCTGCCGTCGGGGAAGTCATCGCGGTGGCGGTGGGCCCAGTGCAGGGCGAGGGCCGTCTTGCCGACGCCGGGCGGGCCGGTGATGAGGGCGATCGGGGAGTCGTGGTGGGTGGCGGCAAGGTGGTCGAGAGCGGTGAGGGAGGGGGTGCGGGCGAGGAAGCCGCGGGGGTGGCGGGGGAGGAGGTCGGGGGCGGTGGTCGTGCCTACGGGGCCTACGGGGCCTACGGGGCCGGTCGAGCTGGCGGGGCCGACCGGGCTGCGCAGGGTGTCGGGGGTGTGCGGGGCTCCTGCGGAGAAGGCGGGCGGTACGGAGGTCGGCTGGGCCCCGTCGGAGGGGTGGGGCGGGAGCGGGGCGGGACGGGGGGAGTCGGGGCCGACCGGCGGCGAGACCGGTCCGCCCGTGCCCGCCCGTTCCGCCCCTGGCGGAACCCGCGCCCACGGGCTGGCGGGATCGGGCGTCCACGGGCTGGCGGGATCGGGCGTCTGCGGGCCGACGGTGGGGTTGGGCGTCAGCGGGCTGGCGGTGGGGTTGGGCGTCCGCGGGCTGGCGGGGTCGGGCGTCTGCGGGCTGGCGGTGGGGTCGGGGGTTTGGGGGGTGGCGGGGGTGTCGGGTGTTTGTGAGGTGGTGGGGGTGGGGGTGGGGGTGACGCGGTGGACGACGCTGGTGATCCGGCCCGGGTGGGGCGGGTCGTCCTGGGAGTCGTCCGGGAAGGCTCCGAAGTCCGTGATGCGGCCCGGCATCGCGCCCTTGGGGTCGTCGAGGGGGTCGTAGGGGCCCGGGTGGTCCAGGGGTTCGCCCTGGAGGATGGATCCGTACGCGGACTGGAGGGCGTGGCCGGGGTCGACGCCCAGTTCGTCGGCGAGCATGCGGCGTGTGCGGTGGAACCAGTCGAGCGCGTCGGACTGGCGTCCGGCCCGGTAGAGCGCGAGCATCAGGGCCGCCGAAAGGGACTCACGCATGGGGTGGGCGACCGCCTCGGTGCGCAGCACGGCGGCGGCCCGGCTGTGTTCGCCGAGTTCGCTGTACGCGTCGGCCAGGTCCTCGACCGTGACCAGGCGGGTCTCCTCCAGCGCGTGCGCTGCGGCGAGCAGCGGTTCGGAGGAGACCGTTCCGGTGAGGGCGGGGCCGCGCCACAGGGAGAGCGCCTCCCGGAACATCAGCACCGCGTCGGCCGCCTGGCGTTGGCGGCGGGCGAGGACGACGAGCTCCTCGAAGCGGTAGGCGTCCAGGAGGGATTCCGACATCTGGAGGACGTACGCCCGTCCCTGGGTGGCGAGCTCCACCCCGTACGCCGCGGCTTCGCCGTCGCCCAGGAGTGCGCGCAGGCGCGAGACGTGGCCCTGGACGACCGTGCGCGCGTGGGCGGGCGGGGCCTCGTCCCAGAGGGAGTCGATGAGCTGGTCGACGGGGACCGCCGTGTTGGGGCGGAGCAGGAGGGTGGCCAGGACGCTGCGCCGCTTGGCCGGGCCGAGGGGCAGTTCACCGGCCTCGGTCGCGACGGAAACCGATCCGAGCAACCGGAATTCCACTGGGAGCCCCCTTGGCGCTGTCGTCCGCTCCCGTGCCGGGCGGCGGACAAAGGGTCAGCTTACCGGGGAGGCACCGCAGGCCAGAGGGGTTCTTCGGGCAGGGTGAGGCGCAAAAGCAGGGTTCCGGGCCCCGGCCCGGAGACGGGTCCTACTCGTAGTGGCGGTAGCGCTCCTCGACCACACCGCCGCCCGCGGGCGGGACGCCCATGCTGCGACGCCGCTTGAGGATGCTGGTGAAGACCACGATTCCGATGATGCCGACCAGCATCATGATGATCCCGACCAGGTCGAGGTTGACGCTTTCGAGCTCCCAGTCCGTGGCGAAGGTCAGGATGGCCCCCACCGCGACGAGGACGATGCAGCCGCCCAGTCCCATGTCAGCTCGCCTCCGAGTGCGATTGTTCACGATCGTTCCGGGTCCGTTCGAGGGTCTGAACCAACCGACTCTCGTTCGGGCCTCGTTGTACGGGGCGGGTACCCGGGCCCGGAACGGCCATGCGCGGAGGCGGAGTCCGACCCTCAGCTTCGGCCTGCGGCTCGGCTTCGGTCGGCCCTCCAAGAAGGCGGTCAGCCCTCCAGGAACGCGGCCAGCGCGTTCGCGAGGTGGTACGGGTCCTCGGCCCCGCACAGCTCGCGTGCGCTGTGCATGGAGAGGATCGCGACGCCGATGTCGACGGTCTGGATGCCGTGCCGGGCGGCGGTGATCGGCCCGATCGTCGTGCCGCACGGCATCGCGTTGTTCGACACGAAGTGCTGCCACGGCACCCCGGCCTTCTCGCACGCGGCCGTGAACACCGCCCGGCCCGAACCGTCGGTGGCGTACCGCTGGTTCACGTTGACCTTGAGGATGGGGCCGCCGTTGGCACGCGGGTGGTGCGTCGGGTCGTGGCGCTCCGCGTAGTTCGGGTGCACCGCGTGACCCGTGTCGGAGGACAGGCAGATCGAGCCGGCGAGGGCACGGGCCTTGTCCTCCGACGTGCCGCCGCGCGCGAAGACGGAGCGCTCCAGGACGTTGCCGAGCAGCGGGCCGTCCGCGCCGGTGTCGGACTGCGAGCCGTTCTCCTCGTGGTCGAAGGCGGCGAGCACCGGGATGTACGGGAGCTTCGCCTCGCCCGACGCGTCGTCGGTGGCGACGGCGGCCAGGGCGGCGACGCCCGCGTGCACCGAGATCAGGTTGTCCATGCGCGGCCCGGCGAGCAGTTCCTCGTCGCGGCCGAGGTAGGCGGGGGCCTCCACGGCGTGCGGCATGAGGTCCCAGCCGGTGACGTCCTCGGGGTCGAGTCCGGCCTCCTCGGCCACGTACGCGATGAGGTCGCCCTCGTGCACCTCGCCGAGGCCCCAGATGGGCTGCATGTGGCGCTGCTTGTCCAGCTTCATGCCCTCGTTGACCTGGCGGTCGAGGTGGATGGCGAGCTGCGGGACGCGCAGGAGGGGGCGGTCGATGTTGACCAGACGGTACGAGCCGTCGCGCAGGGTGAGGCGACCGGCGAGGCCGAGGTCCCGGTCGAGCCAGGTGTTGAGCAGGGTGCCGCCGTAGATCTCGACGGCGACCTGCCGCCAGCCCTCGTTGCCGGTGTCGGGCAGCGGCTTCACCCGGAGGTTCGGGGAGTCGGTGTGTGCGCCGACGATGCGGAAGGGGGTGTGCGGCTGGGTGCCCTCCGGCACGTACCAGGCGATGATCGCGCCGCCGCGCAGGACGTACTTGCCGCCCTGGCTTCCGTCCCAGGCGTCGGTCTCGGCGACCTGGCGGAAGCCGACCTTCTCCAGCCGCTCGGCGGCGGAGGCCACGGCGTGGTACGGGGACGGGCCCGCCGCGAGGAAGGACATCAGGTCGTCGGTGTGGCCCCGGTCGAAGCGGGGGGTGGTGCGGGCTGCGGTGCTCATACGCTCAGCGTAACCAGGGGGTGGGGCGGCTTGGCGTGGCGCGGTGCCTGGGCGGGCGGGGCCCTCGGAGGGGGCCAGTGGTGTCGGGGGCGGGCGGGGCCCCTGCGGAGAGGTACGGCGGCACCGGGCTGGGGCGTGCGGCGGCGAGGGCGGGGCGGGAGCGAGGGGTCCGCCCCCTTGCCCGCCCTTCCCCAAGCTCTCAACTTCGTTCGAGCAGGGGATGCCCCCACTCGCCCCCGGGGGGCGGCCCCGCCGCCCAAGGGGGCCAGGGCGGAGCTGGCCTACAGACCCGGGGGCCTTTCGAAGCGGCGGCGCAAGGGCATTCTCCGCTCGCCCCGAGGGACTCGCGGGAGCATCTGGGGGGTGCCCGGGGTGCGCTGGGCCTGCCTGCGGCGGCCTGCGCAGAACATGCACTCCTCCCCCGGCGGCGCGTCCGGGTCCACCGGCGCCCCCGGGTGCACCGAGCACCCCGAGGAGTTCCGGGGGCGCGAAAGCTCGCGGGCCAGCACGAAGGCGCGGTGCAGCACTTCCGCCAGCGCCGCGAACTCCTCCGGCCGGGAGGCCGTCCCCAGATTGAACGACCGCTCGTTGACCAGCGCGAACTGCTCGTTCAGCATGGCGAGCGTGGCCTGCCGCCCATCCCGCTCCGGCAGCCGCGGGGTGTCCTCCGCAGGAGTCGGCGCCCCCCGCTCCGTGAGCCGCCGTCGGTGATTGCAGATCAGGCAGCGGCCCCACCCGTCCGGCACCATCGGGTCCACTGCGCCGTCGGGGTGCTCCTTGCACCCGGTGACGTTGCGGGCCGGGGCCAGCTCGGAAGCCGTGCGGTACGCCCCGTACAGAGAGTCCGCCACGGGCTCGTACTCGGCGGGGTGCGCGCCGTCGTACAGCTCCTTCACCAGGTCGCTCGCGGAGCCCAGCCTGCTGTGCAGCTCCTTGAGCGCGTACGGGAGCCCTGCCGGGACCGAGTACCCCTTGCCGCCCTGTTGTTCCTGTCCAGCCATGTCACCAAGCGTCGCACGCACCACTGACACCACGACGGAAAGCGGGCCGGACATGTTTCACGTGAAACATGTCCGGCCCGCCCGGGTACTGATGAGGGACTAGAACGCCGCCTCGTCCAGCTCCATCAGCTCGTTGTCGACCGACTCGGCCTTCGCCCGCTCCACGCCCACACCCGGCAGCACGTTCGCTGCGAAGAACTTCGCAGCGGCGATCTTGCCCGTGTAGAAGGCACGGTCCTTGGCGGAGGCCGTCGCCAGCTTCTCCTGGGCCACGGCCGCGCCGCGCAGCAGGAGGTAGCCGACGACCACGTCGCCGGACGCCATCAGGAGGCGGGTCGTGTTCAGGCCCACCTTGTAGATGGACTTCACGTCCTGCTCGGTGCCCGCGAGGTCCGTCAGCATGGCGCCGACGATGGCCTCCAGGTCCACGGCCGCCTTCGCGAGCTGCTCGCGCGCCCCGGCGAGGTCCTCGCCGCCCGTGCCCACCGCGAGGAACTTCTTGATCTCCTCGGCGAGCTGGTTCAGCGCCGCACCCTGGTTACGGACGATCTTCCGGAAGAAGAAGTCCTGGCCCTGGATCGCGGTCGTGCCCTCGTACAGGGTGTCGATCTTGGCGTCGCGGATGTACTGCTCGATCGGGTACTCCTGGAGGTACCCGGAGCCGCCGAAGGTCTGGAGGGACTGGGCGAGCTGCTCGTACGACTTCTCGGAGCCGTAGCCCTTGACGATCGGGAGGAGCAGGTCGTTCAGCGCGATGTCCGCCGAAGCGTCCTCGCCCGCCGCCTCCTTCACCGCGATGGTGTCCTGGACGCACGCGGTGTGCAGAACCAGGGCGCGCATGCCCTCCGCGTACGCCTTCTGCGTCATGAGGGAGCGGCGCACGTCGGGGTGGTGGGTGATGGTGACCTTGGGGGCCGTCTTGTCCATGAACTGGGCCAGGTCCGGGCCCTGCACGCGCTCCTTGGCGTACTCCAGGGCGTTGAGGTAGCCCGTGGAGAGCGTGGCGATGGCCTTCGTGCCGACCATCATCCGGGCGAACTCGATGATCATGAACATCTGGCGGATGCCGTCGTGCTTGTCGCCGATCAGCCAGCCCTTGGCGGGGTGCTGGTCGCCGAACGTCATCTCGCACGTGTTGGACGCCTTGAGGCCCATCTTGTGCTCGACGTTCGTGGCGTAGGCGCCGTTGCGCTCGCCCAGCTCGCCGGTCTCCCAGTCGAAGTTGTACTTGGGCACCAGGAAGAGGGAGAGGCCCTTGGTGCCGGGTCCCGCCCCCTCCGGGCGGGCGAGGACGTAGTGGAGGATGTTCTCCGACATGTCGTGCTCACCGGACGTGATGAAGCGCTTCACGCCCTCGATGTGCCAGGAGCCGTCCTCCTGCTGGATGGCCTTCGTACGGCCCGCGCCGACGTCCGAACCGGCGTCCGGCTCGGTGAGGACCATGGTCGAGCCCCACTGCTTCTCGACGGCGATCTGCGCGACCTTCTTCTGCGCCTCGTTGCCCTCGGTGTAGAGGATTCCGGCGAAGGCCGGGCCCGAGGAGTACATCCAGACCGCCGGGTTCGCGCCGAGCAGCAGCTCCGCGTACGCCCAGATCAGGGAGCGCGGGGAGGTCGTGCCGCCGATCTCCTCGGGCAGGCCGAGACGCCAGTACTCGGAGTCCATGAACGCCTGGTAGCTCTTCTTGAAGGACGCCGGGACGGGCGCGGTGTTCGTCGCCGGGTCGAAGACCGGCGGGTTGCGGTCGGCGTCCTCGAAGGAGGCGGCCAGCTCGTTCTCGGCGAGGCGGCGCAGCTCGTCCAGGATGCTCTTGGCGGTCTCGACGTCCATCTCCGCGAACGGGCCGGTGCCGTACAGCTTGTCGCGGCCGAGCACCTCGAAGAGGTTGAACTCGATGTCCCGGAGGTTCGACTTGTAGTGCCCCATGGCGACGGCTCCGTAAGAATTCGGGGAGGCAGGATCCTCGTACAAATACCAGCAAGTAGCTACGATGATGCTACCCGTCGGTAATAAGCCGCAACCCCTGTGGGGCCATCCCGGGTGAGGCTCTGGTCACCTTGGCCGGTCAAGCCTGGTGAGAGGTGATCCGTGTGCCGTCGTGGGTACGGACAGGCGTTGCGCCCGGGGCGTAGGCGTCCAGAATGCGCACCGCGTACGCCTCGGTCATGAGCTCGGCGACCTCTTCCCTCGTGAGCCAGGCGACGGTTCTTGCTTCATCGGTCGGGTGCGGGTTGCCTTGGCCTGCACAGCAGCGGAAGACGAGGGAGACGATGCCTCGGCCGACGTTCTTGTACACGCCGGACAGTGGCCCGACAGTGACGTCCAGCCCCGTCTCCTCGCGGACTTCCCGCCGGACCCCCTCCTCCGGTGATTCATGGAGTTCGAGGACCCCACCCGGTGGCTCCCATGCGCCGTTGTCGGCTCGCTGGATGGCGAGAGCGCGGCCGTCGTCCCGGATCACGGCTCCCGCAACGGAGACTGAGTGCAGTGGTGTTGACTGCCTGTCGGCCACGTTGTTACCCATGCGGCGGAGCATAGGAGGAAGCGGGGAGCTATGCGGGACGAGACTGATCACAGGGGGCCGATGCCCAAGTACCTCCAGGTCGCCGACGATGTGGCGCGGCAGATCCGGGTCGGTGTTCTGGAGCCCGGACAGCAGATCCCCAGCGAAAGCGAGCTGATGGCCCGGTACGGAGTCTCGGTAGGCACGATTCGCAAGGCCATGGCCGAGATCCGCGCCGACGGCCTGGTGGAAACCCATCAGGGCAAGGGGTCGTACGTACGCGCTCGCCCGCCCATGCGCCGCAAGTCCTCCGACAGGTTCCGTCGTGCGCACCGACGGGCCGGGCGAGCCGCCTATGTGGTCGAGGCGGAAAGGTCGGGTGTGGCCGTCAGAGTGAGCGTGCTGTACATCGGGCCCCTGGCGGCCCCCGAGGAGGTCGCGGCGCGGCTCGGTGTGACGGCGGGGGTCCGGGTGCTCGCTCGGAAGAGGCTGTACTTCAACGACGGCGTACCGGCCGAGGAGGCGACGTCCTACCTGCCCTGGGAGCTGGCGGAAGCCGTTCCGGAACTCCTCCAGGAGAATCCGGGGCCCGGTGGCATCTATGCCCGGCTGGAGGAGAACGGGCACGAGCTGGAGGAGTTTCTGGAGACGGTGCGTGTGCGTACTGCGGGCCGCCGTGAGTGCGCCTCGCTCGGGCTGAGTGCCGGAGCCCCGTTGATCGAGCTCACGAGGCAGGCCGTGTCCCGGGGCGGGAGAGTGGTTGAGGTGTGCGAGACCGTCATGAACGCGGACCGGTTCGTGCTGGAGTACCGCATCCCGGCAGTCGATTGACTGATCGAACGAAAGTTCCCAACTCCGTTATTTTCAGAACCCGTTGACGACCGAGCGGCTGAGCGGAATGCTGAGTCTACTCATGCACATGAGTGCATGAGTGCATAAGTAGGGTGCCTATTCCTTGCGGGGAAGGGCTGACGGAGGGCTTCGTGGTGCGAAGTGTGGACGGGGAAGACGAGCGGCGGTGTGTCACGGAGGCCCGGCTCCTGCCGTGGTCGCGCGCCGACGGAATGCCGTGCTATCTGAGCGCGGAGGACGACGGTTCGGGATACGTGTCGCGGATTGCTGATCGTATGGAGGACGTGCAGCTCGGCATGGGAGCCGAAACGCTGGTCCTGGCCCAGCCGCTGTTGGCGGACCCGTCCGCTTCGGAGACGGAACTGCGGCGTACGGGCGTGCGGCTCTCGGAGTGCCTTGCCGATGTGCTCAGGGTCGCTGAGAGTCGTGGCGGACGTCTCAGGGGGCAGGGCCGGTGACCACACGTGTGCTTACGGCGGTGGTGCCCGCGTGGTTGAACCGGTCCGACTACGTCCGGGCGCACGACGCTTGTCATGCCTCGGCGCAGCTGTGGAACAAGGCAGTGAGCTGGGTGCGGGCCGAGTGGCATTCCGGGCGCTCTCCCGGGCCGGAAGACATTCGGCGGTACGTGATTTCGCTGCCCCCGGAGTTCAGGCCACTGCATGCGCACACCGCGGCAGCGGTCGCGTATGACCTTGCGGAGGCGATTGCCACCACACGGACCGGTAGGGCCCATGGCATGCAGGGCATCCGCTTCCCTTGGCGGGAAAAGGCTTACCGACCGCTCATGCTCAGTGCTCGGTCCGGCTGGCGGCTCACCCCCGGCGGACGCCTGGCACTGTCGTTGGGGCGGGGCCGGGAGCGGATCATCATCCCGGTACCCGAGTTCACCGATCGGGAAGGGCAGTCGGTCGACCCCGATCGTTGGGGCGAGATGAAACTTTGCTGGGACTCGGCAGATCGCCGGTGGTCGCTGCACATCACTCACCGGGGCCCGGACGACAGGCTGGCCCAGGCTCTGCCCCGGCATGACCAGGCGGCGGGAACACGGGTGGTGACGGTCGCGGTGGACGAAGGCGTCATCAACTCGATGACGATGGCTTCCCGGGCCCCGGACGGCGCATACGAGATCGCGGTGATCAACGGCCGCAGCGCCCGTTCCATCAAGCGGGGAAGGAACAAAAGGCATGCGCGCCTGCAGTCGAAGCTCTCCCGGTGTCGCACGGGATCGAGGCGGCATCGAAGGCTCACGCGGGCCAGGAAGAAGCTGGCGGCGAAAACCCGGCGGCAGCTGAAGAACTTCAACCACCAGGTGACGGCCAAAGCCAATGGGTTTGTCCGCGAGCAGGTGGAGGCCCACTGGCAAGCAGCGCCCGAAGGGGCCCGTGTGGTGGTGCAACTAGTCGTTGGGGACGTACGCGGGATCGAGCGCGACACCGCGAGGAAGCGCAGGGCTTCACCTTCCACGCGCCAGCAGCTGTCGCAGTGGGAGCGGGGGGTGCAGGAGCGCCAACTGGCGTACAAGACCGGCCTGCGGATCAAGCACATCAGCGAGGCGTACTCCTCGCAGTCCTGCCCCTTCTGCCTCACCCGGCGGAAGGTGCGAGGACGGACCTATGTCTGCGTCAACCCGAACTGTGCCCTGGTGCTTCACCGGGACGCGGTGGGCGGGGTGAACATCCACACCCTGGCCGTCAACGACGGGGCTTACGTCCCGGTGCCACCCGCCACGGAGATGCGGGTGAAGTATCTGCGAGCCGTACCCGGATGGTCTCCGGACCAGCGGGAACGCCACGGGTCCCGCCAGGTCGCCGCAGGGCGGGCCGGTGGGGCGCGAGGGCGGGAAGCACGCGGTAGTGCCCGGAACCGGGCCCTTCACGACGGCGTGCACGCCTGAGTGGATGTTGCTGTCCCCGCCGCTGGCGGGCGCACATCGGAACAGCGATGGCGGTACTCGCGAGTACGGCCAGGGCGTCGTCCCGTATCGGCTGCGTGGTGTGCGACGGACAGAAATCCCGGCCC
Source organism: Streptomyces sp. NBC_00237 (assembly GCF_026342435.1). Taxonomy (NCBI): domain Bacteria; kingdom Bacillati; phylum Actinomycetota; class Actinomycetes; order Kitasatosporales; family Streptomycetaceae; genus Streptomyces; species Streptomyces sp. NBC_00237. The sequence continues at coordinate 407,812 of NZ_JAPEMT010000001.1, forward strand.
GCTGAGGTCGGGGAGGTTCGCCTACTACTCTTTCCCGCATGTATGGCTACGAGCAGAATCCGGGCGCGCAGCAGGGCTACGCCCCGCCGGGGGGTGCCCAGCAGGGTTACGCCCCGCCGCAGCCGCCGCAACAGCAGCAGGGCGGGTACGGGGAGCAGCCGCTGTACCCCGAGCCGTCGCCGCCCTCGCTGGCCGACGGGGTGCGCGCGTTCACGACCGGGACGCTGTCCGCCGAGGACTTCCAGCAGATCTTCGCCTCGTCGAAGGTCTACTGCCCGCGCGGCGACGGGCCCGGGTTCCTGGCGCTGCACAACACGCAGCACCCGGTGATCCCGATGTTCACCACGCTCAAGGAGCTGCGCAGGTACGCGGGCAAGGAGTCCAAGTACTTCGTGATCACGGGTGCGGAGGTCATCGACCTGCTGCCGACCGGGTACGGCTTCGTGCTCGACATGGAGGGCGAGCACCGGATGGTGTTCGACGCGAAGGCCGTGGAGCAGATGGTCGACTTCGCGATGCGCCGGATGTACGGCTGAGGCGGGGCTTCTCGGGGTTTCGGGGAGGGGCGGCGGACCGTGCGGACGGTCCGCCGCCCCTCCCGCGTTTCTGTCCGCCTTGCGGGATGTTCAGGATTCAACTAAATTGAATGGTGAACATCCCCCTTGGAGGTGGCTCGCAATGCCCGCAGTAACTGTCGAGAACCCGCTCACCCTGCCGAAGGTCGTCGCCCCGGCGGGCGCCGTGGCGCGTCCCGTGCTCGGTGTCGTCGATGCGATCAGCGGCTTCGAGGGGGAGGGTTTCCCGGTGCGCCGCGCGTTCGCCGGAATCAAGTACGACTACCTCGACCCGTTCATCATGATGGACCAGATGGGCGAGGTGGAGTACGCGCCGGGAGAGCCCAAGGGCACCCCCTGGCACCCGCACCGCGGCTTCGAGACGGTCACGTACCTGATCGACGGCGTCATGGACCACCAGGACACCAATGGTGGTGGCGGCACCATCAAGAACGGCGACACCCAGTGGATGACCGCCGGCGCCGGTCTGCTGCACATCGAGGCACCGCCGGAGTCCCTGGTGATGTCCGGCGGCCTCTTCCACGGTCTCCAGCTGTGGGTGAACCTGCCGGCCGCGGACAAGATGATGCGTCCGCGCTACCAGGACATCCGCGGTGGCGAGGTCCAGCTGCTCACCTCTCCGGACGGCGGTGCGCTGATGCGCGTCATCGCGGGCGAGCTCGACGGGCACAAGGGTCCCGGCATCACGCACACGCCGATCGTCATGATCCACGCGACGCTCAGGCCCGGTGCCGAGATCACCATTCCCTGGCGGGAGGACTTCAACGGTCTCGCGTACGTCATGGCCGGACGCGGCACCGTGGGTGCGGAGCGTCGTCCCGTGCATCTGGGACAGACGGTGGTCTTCGGCGAGGGCGGCTCGCTCACCGTGCGGGCGGACGAGTCGCAGGACTCGAACACGCCGGACCTGGAGGTCGTGCTGTTGGGTGGGCGGCCGATTCGGGAGCCGATGGCGCACTACGGGCCGTTCGTCATGAACAGTCAGGCCGAGTTGAAGCAGGCGTTCGAGGACTTTCAGGCGGGGCGGTTGGGGAAGGTTCCGGCGGTGCACGGGATGTAGGGAGGGTGGGGAGGTTGGGGTGCGGGTGGGTGGGGGCTGGGGTTACTGCCGGGGGCTTCGCCCCCGGGCCCCCGGACCCGCCTTCGGCGGGTTTTTGGCCCCTGCCCCGCCCCTTCACCTAAAGCGCTCGCCGCGCGGCGGGTGGGTGGGTTTGTACGCGCGGGTGTGTGATGGCTGGTCGCGCAGTTCCCCGCGCCCCTGATGGGGTGTCACTCGCGCGGACCTCGTCCGGGGGCGGGGCCGTGAGGGGCGTGGTCGGGTGGCTTCATGGACAAGCCCCTGCTCCCCGACCCCGCCCGCCGCATCGCCGCCTGGTGTGTCGTCGCGTTGCTCGTCGCCGGGGTCGTGGCGGTGGGGATCTGGTTGTGCGTCACCTTCAAGACGGCGGTGACGCCCGTGCTGCTCGCGCTCCTCGGGACGGCGCTCCTCGGACCGCTCTACCGACGGCTCATCAAGATGAAGGTCAACAAGTCCCTGGCCGCCGGGCTGACCTGCGCGGCGGTCGTCGCCGTCGTCGGCGGTGCGTCCTGGGTCGTGGTGAATGCTCTGATCGACAGCGGAGAGCAGATCGTCTCGTCCGTGCAGCGCGCCGCCACCGATCTGCTGGAGAAGTTCGGGGGCGAGGGCACCACCCTCGGTGACCTCGGGGACAAGGCGCAGGACCTGCTGGCCAAGTTCGGCGGGACGGCCGCGTCCGGGGTGCTGGCGGGGGTCGGCATCGTCGGCGAGATCGTCGCGACCGCTGTGCTGGCGATGCTGCTGATCTTCTTCTTCCTGCGGGACTCCGACCGTGCGATGGCCTCCCTGCGCGGCTTCGCGCCCGGGGACTCCGCCGACACGGCCGAGGCGATGGCGCGGCGGGCCTTCGAGGCGGTCGAGGGCTTTATGCGCGGAACGACGTTCATCGCGTTGATTGACGCGCTGTGTATCACCGTCGGGCTGCTGATCCTGCGCGTCCCGGGTGCGGTGGGGCTCGGGGCGCTGGTTTTTGTCGGGGCGTACATCCCGTATCTCGGCGCGTTCATCTCCGGGACCGTCGCGATCCTCGTCGCGCTCGCCGACCGGGGCGTGGTCATCGCGCTGTGGGCGCTCGGGGTGGTGCTGGCCGTGCAGGTGCTGGAGGGGCACATCCTCCAGCCGATGATCCAGAGCCGGACCGTGCAGATGCACCCCGCGGTGGTGATGCTGGCCATTACGGCGGGGGCGTCCGTCGCCGGGATCATCGGGATGCTGCTCGCGGTGCCGCTGACGGCCGCCGCGTTCGGCGTCCTCTCGGAGATCCGGAAGAACTACGCGGCCAGGCCGTCCTCGCCGTCAGTGGCTCAGAAGTCCTCGTACGACGCCGGAGGGGCGTCCTCGTAGAGGTCGAACCAGATCGACTTGCCCTCGCCGCGCGGGTCCACGCCCCACTTGTGGGCCAGCATCTCCATCAGCAGCAGCCCGCGCCCCGACGACGCCATCTCACCGGGTCGCCGCTTGTGCGGCAGCTCGTCGCTGACGTCCGTCACCTCGACGTGCAGTGTCCGCGAGCCGACCGGGCCCGTGGCGCGGGCGGTCAGCAGGGCGTCCCCGTCGGTGTGCACCAGGACGTTCGTGACCATCTCGGAGACCATCAGCACCGCCGAGTCGACCTGGTCCTCGTCGGCCCAGTCGTGGAGGAGTTCGCGCAGCTGGCGGCGGGTGCCCGCGATGCGTTCGGGTTCGGCCTGGGCGACGGTCACCGCCGTGGACCGTACGGAGGAGGTCCCGTCGGCGCGGGCCGCCTCCCGGCTCAGCAGGAGCACGGCGATGTCGTCCTCGCGCCGGTCGGAGAGAGGGCCCGTGGTGTGGTGCGAGGGGGGTCCGTGGACGGCTTGGACGAGGTCGTCGGCGAGGCGTTCCAGGTCGAGCTTGGCGGAGGGGTCGGCCTCGGGGCTCTCCAGGATCGTACGGATGCGTGCCCAGCCCGAGTCCAGGTCGTGGCCGCCCGTCTCGATCAGCCCGTCCGTGCACACCATGAGCGTCTCGCCGGGCTCCAGGGCGAGGCGGGTCGTCGGGTAGTCGGTGTCGGCGTCGATGCCCAGGGGCAGGCCGCCTGCCGTCGTGCGGACGAGGACCGTCCCGTCCGGCATCCGTACGGCGGGCTCCGGATGCCCGGCCCTGGCCAGCTCGACCGTGCCGTCCACCGGGTCGACCTCCAGATACAGGCAGGTCGCGAAACGGGGGGAGGAGTGGTCGTCGGGGGCGTACGTGTCGGTGATGCCGTGCAGGAAGCGGGACGCCCGGGAGAGGACCGCGTCGGGGCGGTGGCCCTCGGACGCGTACGCGCGCAGGGCGATCCGCAGCTGGCCCATCAGCCCGGCCGCTCGTACGTCATGGCCCTGTACGTCGCCGATGACCAGCGCGAACCGGCCGCTGGGCAGCGGAATCATGTCGTACCAGTCGCCGCCGACCTGGAGTCCGCCGCCGGTCGGCACATAGCGTGCGGCCACCTTCATGCCCGGTATGTCCGGCCCGAGGGTCGGCATCATCGAGCGCTGGAGTCCTTCGGACAGCTCCCGCTCCGACTCCTCCACCCCGGCCCTGGCGAGGGCCTGCGCCAGCATCCGGGCGACGGTCGTCAGCACCGACCGCTCGTCGGGGGTGAACGCCACCGGGTGCGCGAAGCCCGCCATCCACGCGCCCATCGTCCGCCCCGCCACGACCAGCGGCACGAACGCCCAGGAGCGCCGCCCGAAGCCCTCGGCGAGCGGCCAGGTCGCCGGGAAGCGCGTCCGGTACTCCTCCGGGGTGGGCAGGTAGATGGCCCGCCCGGTCCGTACGACCTCGGCCGCCGGGTAGTCCGTGTCCAGCGGCATGTCCCGGAAGGGGTCCTCGTCGCCGGGCTTGTGCCCGTGGTGCCCGATCGTCGTCAGCCGGTCTCCCGCCACTCCGAACACCGCGAGGCCGTCCGGCGAGAACCCCGGCATGGAGAGGGAAGCGGCGACCCGCAGCACCTCCGCCGTGGACCGCGCCTCGGCCAGCGCCCGGCCCGCGTCCAGCAGGAACGCCTCACGGGAGCGCCGCCAGTCGCCGGTCACGGGGGTGCGGGCGGCGGTGCCGGGGGCGGACTCCGCGACTTCCTGGATGGTGCCGATGAGCTGGTAGTCGCTCTCGCCGCCGAAGGGCTTGGAACGGCTCCGCACCGTACGCAGCACGTGGCGGCCGTCCTCGGACATCACGCGCAGCCGGGCCTCCGCGACGGTGCCCTCGGTGACGGCGAGCTGCACGATGCCCTGTATCTCGTTCCAGTCCACGGGGTGGAAGCGGGCACGGACGGCGGACTCGGTGAGTGTCACCTCGTCGGCGGGCAGACCGACGAGACGTGCTGCTTCGGCGTCGAAGGTGACGGTCCCCGACGCGTTGTTCCATCGCCACAGGCCCGTGTCGATCGCGGCCAGCACGTCCTCGGTGCGCATGGGGCCATCCTTCCAGGTCGTACGGAGACCGGCCGCTTGGGGCGAAAAGGGCGACGTTTCACGTGAAACATCCGACGCCAGGGAGGACCCGGCCGGGGGTCCGGGGGTTGTCCCCCGGGACGGTGCAGCACGTGAAACATCCGATGCTCGGGAGGACTCGGCCGGGGGCCCGGGGGTTGTGCCCCGGGACGGCGTGGCACGGGAAACGCGGGTGTGGGCCCGCCCCGGAAAAGGGGATGCGCCGGGCCGGTAACCTGGGTGGAAGTTGATTCCCGCCTGTCTCGCGAAGAATCTCGCGAAGAATTGGATGAACGATGCAGCATCGGTACAGGTCCCACACGTGCGGCGAGCTCCGCGCCTCCGACGTCGGCGCCGACGTCCGGCTGAGCGGCTGGCTGCACAACCGTCGCGACCTGGGCGGCATCCTCTTCATCGACCTGCGTGACCACTACGGTCTGGTCCAGCTCGTCGCCCGTCCCGGCACCCCCGCCAACGAGGCCCTCGCGAAGCTGACCAAGGAGACCGTCGTCCGCATCGACGGCAAGGTCTCCGCCCGTGGCGCGGACAACGTGAACCCCGAGCTGCCGACCGGCGAGGTCGAGATCGAGGTCACCGAGGTCGAGGTGCTCGGCGCCGCCGCCCCGCTGCCCTTCACGATCAACGCCGAGGACGGGGTGAACGAGGAGCGCCGCCTGGAGTACCGCTTCCTCGACCTGCGCCGCGAGCGCATGCACCGCAACATCATGCTGCGCTCGTCCGTCATCGCCGCGATCCGCTCGAAGATGGTGGCGCTGGGCTTCAACGAGATGGCGACCCCGATCCTCACCGCGACCTCCCCCGAGGGCGCCCGTGACTTCGTGGTGCCGTCCCGTCTGAACCCGGGCAAGTTCTACGCCCTCCCCCAGGCCCCGCAGCAGTTCAAGCAGCTGCTGATGATCTCGGGCTTCGACCGGTACTTCCAGATCGCGCCGTGCTTCCGCGACGAGGACGCCCGCGCCGACCGTTCGCCGGGCGAGTTCTACCAGCTCGACGTCGAGATGAGCTTCGTCGAGCAGGAAGACGTCTTCCAGCCGATCGAGAAGCTGATGACCGAGCTCTTCACCGAGTTCGGCGGCGGCCGCGAGGTCACCTCTCCCTTCCCGCGCATCCCGTTCCGCGAGTCGATGCTGAAGTACGGCAACGACAAGCCGGACCTGCGCGCCAAGCTGGAGCTGGTGGACGTCACGGACGTCTTCGCCGAGTCCGGCTTCAAGGCGTTCGCGGGCAAGCACGTCCGCGCGCTGCCCGTCCCGGACACGGCCGGTCAGTCCCGCAAGTTCTTCGACGGCCTGGGCGACTACGCGGTCGAGCAGGGCGCGAAGGGCCTGGCCTGGGTCCGCGTCGGCGAGGACGGCCAGCTGGCGGGTCCGATCGCGAAGTTCCTCACCGAGGACGACGTCAAGGCGCTCACCGACCGGCTCTCGCTGGTCCCCGGCCACGCGGTGTTCTTCGGCGCGGGCGAGTTCGACGAGGTCTCCAAGATCATGTCGGGCGTGCGCGTCGAGGCCGCGAAGCGTGCGGGCCACTTCGAGGAGGGCGTCTTCCGGTTCTGCTGGATCGTCGACTTCCCGATGTACGAGAAGGACGAGGAGACCGGCAGGATCGACTTCTCGCACAACCCCTTCTCGATGCCCCAGGGCGGCCTGAAGGACCTGGAGGAGAAGGACCCGCTGGACATCCTGGCCTTCCAGTACGACATCGTCTGCAACGGCATCGAGCTGTCCTCCGGCGCGATCCGCAACCACGAGCCCGACCTGATGCTCAAGGCGTTCGAGATCGCGGGTTACGAGGCCGAGACGGTCGAGCGCGAGTTCGCGGGCATGCTGCGCGCGTTCCGCCTCGGCGCCCCGCCGCACGGCGGCATCGCCCCCGGCGTCGACCGCATCGTGATGCTCCTGGCCGACGAGCCGAACATCCGCGAGACCATCGCCTTCCCGCTCAACGGCAACGCCCAGGACCTCATGATGGGCGCTCCGACGATCCTGGAGGAGACCCGCCTGCGCGAGCTGAACATCCAGCTGCGGAAGCCGGTCGAGAAGTAGCCCGACGGCTCCCTCTCACCCGCTCGTACGAAGGGCCCGGAATCCTCGGATTCCGGGCCCTTCGGCATACGGCCCGCCGCCTGCGGCGGAACCCGGCGGGGGCCGGGGGCGGGTCGAGCCGGGGGCACTACCCGGGCAGTCGCCACAGCTGGTGCTTGTTGCCCGGGGTGCAGGGGTCTACGGCCAGTTGGCGGCCCGCGCCGACGTCGGTGACGCAGCCGTCGCCGACGTAGTAGTTGATCTGGACCGCACCACCGGCCGCGGGGGTGGTCTTCCAGCCGGTGACGTAACCGGAGTAGCCGGTCGAAGGGGCGAGCACGACGCCGGTCTTCTCGTCGTAGGCGGGGGCCTGCTTGAGGCCGAGGGCGCTGCCCGCCAGGGTGCAGGCGTGGAACTCGGGGAACTGGTTGCCGCCGGACACCCACCCGAACTGGGTGTTTCCGCCCGAGACCACCTTGCCGCCGGTGCTCGCGGGGTCGGTCCCGGCCAGGCCCATCTTCCGGCCGCTGCCGACGTTGGTGATCGCGCCCCAGGAGTCGCCGCCGCAGTTGCCGGGCTTGCCGGGACCGGGCGGCGGCTTGGCACCCCCGCCGCTCCCGGAACCAGAACCGGAACCGCTTCCCGTACCGCCGTCGCCCTTGCCGGAGTCCGTGTCCTTGCCGCCGGGCCCGGAGCTCGTCCCCGTGCCGGGCTTGTCCTTGCTGTCGTTGCCGCCGGTCGTGGCGCTGTCGCCCTTGCCCTTGCCTTTGTCCTTGGCACCCCCGTCCTTCGCGGGCCTGCCCGTGGCGGTGGCCCCGGGGGTGCCGTGGGGTGCGGGCGGGAGTGCGGCTCCAGGCTTCTGACCTGCTGGTACGGAGGATTTCGGGCCTGGCTTGGCGAGGTCGGCCTCCCGGACGTTCGGCATCAGTACGAAGGTGAGCACCGTGGCGGTCGACAGGACGACGGGCACGGCCACGACCACCGGCTTGGGCAGCCGCTTCCACCACGGCTGCGGTACGGGCACGGACGTGGTCGGCCCGGACACGAGGACGGGCGGCGCGGACGTCACCTCCGGCACGACCGGAACCGGAACCGGAATCGCAACCGGAGCCGGGGGCATCGGGGGCCGGGCAGCCACCGGAGCCGGGCCAGGAGCCCCCTCCCCCGCCGAACCCACCGCGGCCCGCGCAGCCGCCGCCATCGTCGCCGCGTCCGCGTGCCTCTCCTCCGGAGCCTTCGCGAGTGCCCGCGCCACGAAGTCCCGTACCGGAGCGGGGAAGGAGTCCGGGAGGGCGGGGGCGGGTTCGCGGAGGTGCTTGAGGACGATCTCCAGGACGGTGTCCCCGTTGAACGGCGGCTCCCCGGTGAGGAGTTCGTACGTGACGACGCCCAGCGAGTAGAGGTCGGAGGCCGGGACGATCGCGAGGCCCTCGGCCTGCTCGGGCGCGATGTACAGGGCCGTGCCCAGCACCGAGTGCGACGCGGTGAGCCGGGAGGCGGCCTTGCTGTGGGCGATGCCGAAGTCGGTGACGGTGATGCGGCCGTCGGCGCGCAGCATGAGGTTCGACGGCTTGAGGTCGCGGTGCACGATTCCGCCCCGGTGCGCGGTGTGCAGGGCGTCCAGGGCCTGGGCGACGAGGTCGAGCGCGCGGGCGGCTGGCATCGGGCCTTCGTCCTCGCGGACCTCGTCCAGCGGTCGGCCGTCGACCAGTTCCATGACGATGTACGCGAGCCGGTCGTCGTCAGGACCGGCCCCGTCCTGCTCGCCGTAGTCGTGGATGTCGACGATCCCCGGGTGCCCCAGTGAGGCCAGCAGCTTCGCCTCGCGCCGGAAGCGGGCTGCGAACTGCGGGTCCTCCAGCAGCTTCGGCAGCAGGATCTTCACCGCGACGGAACGTTCCAGCACGGCGTCCCCGGCCCGCCAGACCTCGCCCATCGCGCCGCCGCCGATCCGCTCGCCCAGCGCGTACCGCCCGCCGAGCACGGTCCCCCGACCCCACATGCGTACTTCCCCCTACGGTGTGACCAGAGTTGCTGCTGTGCGCCGCGAGCGAGTCTGCCAGACCGCGCTGTGGGCAAGTCCTTGAGGGGCAGGGGGACTTGGTGCCGTCCGACATGTCCGTACGTACGACGAAGGGCCCGGGATCGTCACGACCCCGGGCCCTCCACCACGTACCGCATCAAGGAGCTACGCGGCGGGCTTCTCCTCCAGGCGCGGGAACAGCACCGCGCCCTTCGTCACCGTCGCGCCGACCGGGAGCTGCCCCCAGACACCGGCGTCCTGCACCTTCTGCGCGGCGAGCGCACCCAGCCCGGCGGCCTCCGCGCCCAGCGAGTCCCACAGCTTCTGGGAGGTCTCCGGCATGACCGGGTTGAGCAGGACGGCCATCGCGCGCAGCGACTCGGCGGAGGTGTAGAGGATGGTAGCGAGCCGCGCCCGGCCCTCCTCCGACTCGTCCTTGGCGACCTTCCACGGCTCCTGCTCCGTGATGTAGCCGTTGACCTGCTTCACGAAGTCGAAGATCGCCAGGATGCCGCCCTGGAAGTCCTGCTCCTCGCCGATCAGCCGGTCCGCCTCGGCGACGGCCTTCGCGAGGCCCTCGTGCACGGCCTTCTCGGCGTCGCCGGAAGCGTCACCGGAGGGCAGGGCTCCGCCGAAGTACTTGCCGACCATGGCGGCCACGCGTGAGGCGAGGTTGCCGTAGTCGTTGGCCAGCTCGGAGGTGTAACGGGCGGTGAAGTCCTCCCACGAGAAGGAGCCGTCGCTGCCGAAGGAGATGGCGCGCAGGAAGTACCAGCGGTACGCGTCCACGCCGAAGTGCGAGGTCAGGTCCTGCGGCTTGATGCCGGTCAGGTTCGACTTCGACATCTTCTCGCCGCCGACCATCAGCCAGCCGTTCGCGACGACCTTGCCGGGGAGCGGGAGGCCCTGCGCCATCAGCATCGCGGGCCAGATCACCGCGTGGAAGCGCAGGATGTCCTTGCCGACGAGGTGGATGTTCGCGGGGAACGTCTCGTCGAACTTCTCCTGGTTGGAGCCGTAACCGGCCGCCGTCGCGTAGTTCAGCAGCGCGTCGACCCACACGTAGATGACGTGCTTGTCGTCCCACGGGACCGGGACGCCCCAGTCGAAGGTCGAGCGGGAGATGGAGAGGTCCTGGAGGCCCTGCTTGACGAAGTTCACGACCTCGTTGCGCGCGGACTCCGGCTGGATGAAGCCCGGGTTGGCCTCGTAGAACTCCAGCAGCTTCGGGCCGTACTCGCTCAGCTTGAAGAAGTAGTTCTCCTCCTTGAGGATCTCCACCGGCTTCTTGTGGATGGGACAGAGCTTCGTCCCGTCCTCGGCCTCGATGAGATCGCCCGGGAGCTTGTACTCCTCGCAGCCCACGCAGTACGGGCCCTCGTAGCCGCCCTTGTAGATCTCGCCCTTGTCGAAGAGGTCCTGCACGAACTCCTGCACACGGTCCGTGTGACGCTTCTCCGTGGTGCGGATGAAGTCGTCGTTCGCGATGTTCAGGTGCTCCCAGAGGGGCTTCCAGGCTTCGGTGACGAGCTTGTCGCACCACTCCTGGGGGGAGACGCCGTTCGCCTCGGCCGTGCGCATGATCTTCTGACCGTGCTCGTCCGTGCCGGTGAGGTACCACACCTTCTCGCCGCGCTGACGGTGCCAGCGCGTGAGCACGTCGCCTGCGACGGTCGTGTAGGCGTGGCCCAGGTGAGGAGCGTCGTTGACGTAGTAAATGGGGGTCGTGACGTAGTACGCCGCCGACTCCTGCTTCTCGATTCCAGTGGCCGCCATGCAGAAATCTTAAGTGGTACGGAGGGGCGCCCTCACCTGCATAGAGGTGAGGGCGCCCGGGGGCCGTGCCGTCCGCTGCGGTCAGCCCTTGAGCCACTCCGCCGAACCGGCCAGCAGGCCCTTGAACAGGGCGGCGTCGGTGAGGTCGGCGGGGGCGGGGCCCGCGTGGAAGAACGCGGCGTTGTCGACGTCCAGCTTGCGGAGGTAGTCGAAGCCCTTGGCGTCGGTGTCGCCGAACGCGACGAACTGCCAGAAGAGGGGGAGGCGGGCCGCTTCGGCGAGGGCCGCGGTGGCCGCCCCCTTGGCCTCGGGGGCGCCGTCGGTCTGGAAGATCACGAGGGCGGGGCCTTCGTAGTCGGCGGCGTGCTTCTCGTAGTGGTCGACGATCTCCTCGACGGCGCGGTGGTAGCTGGTGCGGCCCATGTGACCGAGCCCGGCGTGCAGGGCGTCGACCTTGCCGTCGACGTCGGCGAGGGTCAGCTCGCCGGTGCCGTCGATGTCGGTCGAGAAGAAGACGACGGGGACGGTGGGGTCCTCGTGGAGGTGCGCGGCGAGGGCGAGGGTCTGCTGACCGAGCTTCTGGGCGCTGCCGTCCTTGTAGTACGGACGCATGGAGCCGGAGCGGTCGAGGACCAGGTACACCCGGGCGCGGGCGGTCCCGGGGACCTCGGCCTTCCTGAGCGCGGCACCTGCGGCGCGGTGGGGCGCGGCGAGCTTGGGGGCGAGCTTCTTGATGTGGGCGGGGGTGGGGAGGGGGGCCGGGGCGTCGGGCTGGGGCTCGGGCTCGGCGGTAGCGGCGGGCGCGGGGGTGGGCTCGGGTTCGGTGGCGGGCTCGGGTTCGGTGGCGGGCTCGGGCTTCGGCTCCGGGGTCGGCTCGGGTTCGGCGGCGGCGGAGGGCTCCGGCTCCGGGGTCGGTTCCGGTTCCGGGGCGGTCTGCTCCGGGACGGCGTTCGGGGTGGAGAGGTCCGCTTCCTCAAGGAGCGCTTCCGGGGCCGTGTCGCGGTCCGTCTGAGCGGGGAGGCGGCCCTCGGCCGAGGTCGGCGCGGGGCTCGGCTCGTCCTTCGGGGCGGACTGGGCCGGGACCGCCGGGGCGGTCTCCTCGGGCGCGGTCTCCTCGGACACGGGGGACGCGGGCTCCGTCACGGCTTCCGCAGCGGGCTTCTCCTCCGGGACGGGCTCGGCCTCGGGCGCGACCTCGGGACGTACGGATTCCGGCTGTACGGGCTCCGGCTGTACGGGTTCCGGCAGCGCGGGCTCCGCCACGGCCTCCGTCGCAGTCTCGGCGGGAGCCGGGTCCTGCTTCGGCGGAGTCACCCGCTTCGGGTTGTCGAAAGCCTCCGCCACCAGGTCCGCCGCCAGGGACGGCGAGCGCGGCGCGGGCTCAGCGGGGGTCGGCGCGGACGCGGGCTCCTGGGTCGCGGAGCCCGAATTTCCCTCGCCGGAGGGCGAGTTGGCACTCGACCTGGCGTCGGGCGCTTCGACGGCCCCCTGCGTGCGTTCGGCCTGTGACGGGACCGACGGCGTCGACGTCGCCGCCGAAGGCTCGTCGACCTGTTCCGTCCGACCGCCGAACACCTTGCGCAGCAAGCTCCGAATGCCCATGGGCGAGCCTTTCGAGTGAGTTGAGTGCGTTGTTTGTCATGTCCGTACTGGAGGGATTGATCCCTGACCAGGGGTGACACGTAAGGTTAGCGGCCGCTTTTGCACGACTGGAGCAACGGCCGGAGCAGTCGATTCCACGGCCCCCGCACAAGGCTTCTTAGTCCCTGATTGCTCCACACGAGTGGCGTTTGTCCGAAGAACTGCGAATCGGGGTGGCGGTCCAGCCGTTCCTGTGCGTCATCCGCATCATAAGGAAAGTACGAAAACCGGACATCCCGGGCTCGCAACTCGACGTGCCCGGACCCGCACTGACGCACCTTCAAGGAGCCGTGCCATGAAGACGATGTGGACCGCACTGATCAGCGCGATTGTCGCGCTCCTCGCGATGCTGGGCTTCGCCGCCCCGGCGTCCGCCGCCGCTGCCGCCGCGCCCACCGACCGTTCCTCCGACGCCCCGCAGCCGGTCGCCCCCGCTGCCGTCGAGCGGACCGCCGTTCCAGCGGGGAGGCTCGCCGAAGCACCGGCGGCGACATGGTGGAGGGCGGACACGCTGACGCGTTCCGTGCCGCCCACCATGAAGCAGCGGATCGGCGCGGAGGCGCACGGCGGCTCCCCGTCGGCCCGCAAGGTACCGGCACTGGACGCGCTGGACGGTCTGGGCGGCCTGACGGCGAAGAGCCTCGCGGACGAGGCGGCGGCGCAGGCGGCGACGCGGGGCGAGGGCGCCAAGACCCACGTCGCAGCGTGACTTCCGGTACGTTCCCCGGCCCGTCGGCCGGACCGCGTACCGGAGAGCCTGCCCAGCACGCAGCACGCAGCACGCAGCACGCAGCACGCAGCACGCAGCACGCAGCACGCAGCACGCAGCACGCAGCACCCACCACGCACCACGCAGCACGCAGCACCCACCACGCCGTGCCGCAGTACCCCCGGAGCCGTATCCCGGGTGAAAACCCCTAAGCGGAAGCACCACCGGCAGAGGCAGTTCCGAGTCTGAACTCCAGTCCGTCCAGGACGCGCTGGAGTCCGTAGTCGAACTTCTCCCCCCGGACCTGCTCGGGCGTCTTCCCCCGGTAGTTGTCCAGCCCCTCCCGCAGTCGCGGATGAACCTCCGTGGCCTGCACCGAGGCGTCGGTGAGGCTCTCGATCCACTCCGCCTCGCTCATGCCACTGCGAGCGATCAACGACAACTGCGCGGCCTCGCTGGTCGCGTACCCGATGACGTACGAGAACACCGCGCTCAGAGCCAGATCGGTCTCTTCGGCGGCGAATCCCGCCGACCCGATGACACCGGCCAGCCGCTCCGTCATGCGCATCACGTTCGGCCCCAGGTGGACGAGTCCCACCTGACCCAGTACCGAAGCCATCCACGGGTGGCGGATCGCCATCGCCCGCACGCTGTACGCACTGCGGACCGTGGCCTCGCGCCAGCCCAACTCCCCGGTCACCGCCGGGACTTCGAGTTCTCCGTAGATCTCGTCCACGACCAGCTCGATGAGCTCGTCCTTGTTGGCGACATGCCGGTAGAGGGATGTCGCGCCGGCGCCCAGACGGGTGCCGAGCTTTCGCATGCTCAAGGACTCGATGCCGTCGGCGTCCAGCAGGAGTACCGCCTCCGCGACGATCTGCTCCCGGCTGAGCTGCTCGCGCTGCTTGGGGCGCGGGCGCGTCCACACGGAGGCGACGGGCTGCGCCTGAGCGGACTTGCCGGGCCTATCGGCCTTGCCTGCCTCGCCTGCCTTGCCTGCCTTGTCAGGCTTGCCGGTCGTCGCCATGCCGGGATCCCTTCCTTCGTTCTTCCTCGCCGTACCGCCTCGCCGCACTGCGGTTCCCTCTGACGTCCACCGTAGCGCACGCCGTTTCCCCATTGCGCACACCGTGCGCTGTGCGTACAGTGTGCGCATCGAGAGCACGGCGTACGCCTAGCCCTTCAACCGGGCGTCGGACAACGGAGGTTGGTCATGGAAACGCTCAAGTCGGCAGCGGCAGAGGCGGGTTCGGCCGCACGGAACCCGCGCCGCTGGATCATCCTGATGGTGCTGTGCCTGGCCACGCTCGTCCTGGTCATCGACAACATGGCCCTGACCGTCGCAGTCCCGGCGCTCACCGAGGACTTGGGCGCGACACCGCAGAACATCCAGTGGGTGCTGGAGAGTTACATCCTGGTCTTCGCCGGACTGCTGCTCACCTCGGGCAGCCTCTCCGACCGCTTCGGCCGCCGGAAAGTGATGATCATCGGTCTGGCGCTCTTCGGACTCGCCTCCCTGGGAGGGGCGTTCGCGAGCGACCCCGCCCAACTCATCGTCGCCCGCACGCTGATGGGAATCGGCGGAGCGCTCATCATGCCGAGCACCCTCTCCATCCTCATGACCGTCTTCCAGGCCGACGAACTGCGCAAGGCGATGGCGGTGTGGGGCTCTGTCTCAATGCTCGGTCTGATCGGCGGCCCGGTGCTGGGCGGCCTGCTCGTCACCCACTTCTCGTGGGGCGCGGTCTTCCTGATCAACGTGCCGGTCGCCGCCGTCGCCGTCCTCGCCGCGCTCTTCCTGATGCCGGAGTCGAAGGGCGCCTGGAAGAAGGCCGACCCCATCGGCGCCGTACTCTCCGTCATCGGCATGGTCGCCCTGGTCTGGACGATCAACGAGCTCCCCAAGGGCGGCCTCTCGCACACCCCGACCGTGATCTCCCTGGTCGTCGCCGTCCTCGGCCTGGCCGCCTTCGTCGCCTGGGAGCTGAAGATCGACGAGCCGATGGTCCCGCTGCGCCTCTTCCGGGACCGCGACTTCGCCGGTGGCAGCCTCTCCCTCACCCTGGTCCAGGTCGCCAACGGCGGTCTCCTCCTGGTGGTCACCCAGTACGTGCAGTTCGTCCTCGGCTACTCGCCGACCGAGGCCGGGTCCTCCTTCATCCCGATGGCACTCGCCGCCCTCGTCTTCAACGGCCTCGGCGCGACGCTCGGCCAGAGGATCGGCAACCGGGCGATGGCCGCGATCGGCATGCTGGTCCTGGCGGGCGGCTTCGTCCTCCTCGGCTCGCTCGACCGGGGCGACGGCTTCGTCCTCCTCGCCGCCGCCATGGTCGCGGTGGGTTCCGGCGCCGGTCTGGCGATGCCCGCCGCGATCACGGCCCTGATGGGCGCCATCCCCACCGAGCACGCCGGTGTCGGCTCGGCCCT
Source organism: Streptomyces sp. NBC_00237 (assembly GCF_026342435.1). Classification (NCBI taxonomy): domain Bacteria; kingdom Bacillati; phylum Actinomycetota; class Actinomycetes; order Kitasatosporales; family Streptomycetaceae; genus Streptomyces; species Streptomyces sp. NBC_00237. Next base: position 423,520 of record NZ_JAPEMT010000001.1, read on the forward strand.
GAACGACACGATCCAGCAGGCCGGTGCGGCGCTGGGCGTCGCCGCCCTCGGCTCGATCCTGACGAGCGGCTACGCGGCGGCCATGCCGGAGTCGGCCCCGGCCTCGGCCCAGCACTCGATCAGCGAGGCCCTGACGCTGGCGGCGACGACGGGCGACTCGGTCCTCGCCGAGACGGCCCGGGACGCCTTCACCTCGGGTGTGGGTACGACGTTCCTGCTGAGCGCGGTGGGCGTGGTCGCCGCAGCGGTGGTCGCCTTCCTGATGATGCGGGACCCGAAGAAGTCGGCCGAGGCCCCGGTGGCCGATAACGACCCCGCCGAGCAGGACCTGGTGGGCGCGGCGCACTGAGGCCCGCAACGCATAGCCCCTCACGCTCGGCGCCCGGCCTCACGTGCTCTCGTACGAGGCCGAAGGCGAGCCCGCCCCGGCCCCCGGACGGCATGACGGTCCGGGGGCCGGGGGCCGTCACGCGCCAGGACATCCCCAGCTCCCGACGGCCCCCGGAGCCCCGGAGACGGCCGGTCGGCTGGACTTCACCCCTCGTTCATCCCGCAGGCCCCTCCCGCGCCCCGTGCGCCCCCTAGTGTCACGGCCGAAAGCAATCCGGTCAGGCGTTCGCCCTGACCGCACTCCGGAGGAGACCCGACCCGTGCGCAACCTGCTGCCGCTGCTCAACTCGTCGCCGCACGCGGGCGGACGCTCCGCGCTGACGTGCCGTTACCGCTGCGGTGACGCCTGCTTCCAGGAAGTACCGAACACCAGCGACAACGAGTACGTGGGAGACGTCATCGCGGGGGCCCTGTCGCGGCGCTCGATGATGCGTGCGGCGGCCGTCGTCACGGTCGCGACCGCCGCCGGTACGTCACTGATGGCGGCCGGAGCCCCGGAGGCCGTCGCCGCACCCGTCCCGGTCGGCGCCAACGGCAAGGGCCACGGCGGCCACGGCGGCAAGGGCAAGGCCGCCCGCGGCCTCCGCTTCACCCCCGTCGCCCCCAACACCGACGACAAGGTGACCGTCCCCGACGGCTACACCCAGAACGTCGTGATCCGCTGGGGCGACCCCATCCTGCGCGGCGCCCCCGCCTTCGACCCGGAGAACCAGACCGCGAAGGCCCAGGCAGGACAGTTCGGCTACAACAACGACTTCCTCTCGCTGCTCCCGCTCCGTGGTGAGCGCGGCCGTCAGGTCCTGGTCGCCAACCACGAGTACACCGACGAGATCCTGATGTTCCGCGGGTACGACGCCAAGAACCCGACCCGCGAGCAGTTCGACATCGCCCTCGCCGCGCACGGTCTGAGCGTCGTGGTCGTCGAGGAGACGCGCCGCGGCAACGGCCTGACCGCCGTCTCCCGCCACCACCTCAACCGCCGCCTGCACGGCACCACCCGCTTCCGCCTCACCGGTCCCGCCGCCGGAAGCAAGCTCCTGCGCACCTCCGTCGACCCGACCGGCACCAAGGTCCTCGGCACCTTCAACAACTGCGCGGGCGGCACCACCCCGTGGGGCACCACGTTGCACGGCGAGGAGAACTTCAACCAGTACTTCGCCAACGGCTCCAGCCCCACCGACAAGCGCTACGGCATCGGCTCCGGCGCCACCGAGCGCCTGTGGGAGCGTTTCGACAAGCGCTTCGACGCCAAGCAGGAGCCCAACGAGTCCCACCGCCACGGCTGGGTCGTCGAGCTGGACCCGTACGACCCGGACTCGACCCCCCGCAAGCGCACCGCACTCGGCCGCTTCAAGCACGAGGCAGCCCAGCCGCGCCTGACCGACGACGGCCGCCCGGTCGTCTACATGGGTGACGACGAGCGCTTCGACTACTTCTACAAGTTCGTCTCGTCGAAGCGGATGAAGCGCGGCAACTCGCGCGCGGCCCGCGAGCACAACCTCACCCTCCTCGACGAGGGCACGCTGTACGTCGCCAAGCTCACCGGCGACTCCCCGACGACGGAGATCGACGGCTCGGGCAAGCTCCCGAACGACGGCGAGTTCGACGGCAGCGGCACCTGGATCCCGCTGGCCACCGGCACCACGTCGCACGTCCCCGGCATGACCGCCGAGGAGGTGTACGTCTTCACCCGCCTCGCCGGTGACAAGGTCGGCGCGACGAAGATGGACCGCCCCGAGGACGTCGAGCCCTCGCCGCGCACCGGTCGCGTGTACGTCGCCCTCACCAACAACACCGACCGGGGCAAGGCGGGCAAGGCAGGCGCCGACGAGGCCAACCCCCGTAACGCCAACAAGCACGGCCAGATCCTCGAACTCGCCGAGCACCGCAACGACCCGTCGGCCACCCGCTTCGCCTGGGGCCTCTTCCTCGTCGCGGGCGACCCGAACGACCCCGCCACCTACTTCGCCGGGTTCCCCAAGGACCGGGTCTCCCCGATCTCCTGCCCCGACAACGTCGCCTTCGACCCGCACGGCAACCTGTGGATCTCCACCGACGGCAACAAGCTGGGCTCCCACGACGGCCTGTTCGGCGTCGCGGTCTCCGGCTCCCGCCGGGGCGAGCTCAAGCAGTTCCTCACCGTCCCCGTCGGCGCGGAGACCTGCGGCCCGCTGATCCAGTCCGAGCGCGTACTGGTCGCCGTCCAGCACCCGGGCGAGACCGACGGCGCCTCCGTCGAGAAGCCCTCCTCCGCCTGGCCGGACGGTCCCGGCAGGTACGTCCGCCCGGCGGTCGTCTCGGTCTGGCGCAAGGACGGCCGCGACATCGGCGTGTAAGACACAGCAAGGCATCTGAAGGCTTCTGAGGCATCTGAGGCACCTGAAGGTGCGGAACGGCCCCGCCCGGGACTCCCGGGCGGGGCCGTCGTCACACCGGACCGTCCTCACAGCGGACCGTCCTCATACCGCCGGGCAGCTGCCGCCCTTCGGGGGCAGGCCCGTGACCAGGGTGTCCAGGACGTGGCCGTTGACGCAGGCGTTGCCCTGGAGGGTGCTGCCGTGGGCCCGGCCGCGGACCTTGAGCAGGGCGGCGGGGAGGCGGGAGGCGACGGACTGGGCGCCCGCCAGAGGGGTGCGCGGGTCCTTCTCGGTGCTGACGAGCAGGGGCTTCGGGGCGAGCTTCGCGGCCGGTACGTCCTTGGTCGTGAGCAGCCCCAGCGTGCCGCCGGGGCTCTGCGGCCACGGGGCGCACGGGGCGTACGTGGCGGCGAGACCCGGCGCCGCGGACTTCTTCCCCTCGGCCCTCGCGTCCTGCGCCGCGTCGGTGAGCCCGGTGAGCAGGCCGGACGTGTCGCGCGGCCAGGAGAAGTCGGTGCAGTGGTTGGCGAGGGTGAGGGCGAGCGGGGCCGGGGTGTTCTTCGCGGCGGCCACGACGTCCTTGGGCAGGCCCTTCTCGGCGTACGCCTTCAGGTCCTCGTAGGCGGGGTCGTCCCGGTCGCCCTTCTCACCGTCGAGCGCCGAGTCGACGGCACGGCTGAAGCCCGGCCAGTCGTCCGGGTTCGCCATCACGGCGTACGCGGCGTGCTGGAGGTAGGGGGACTTGAGGGCGACCGCGTCGAGGGTCTTCTGCGGGTCGGGCGAGATGGCGCACTCCGCGGGACCGGCCGCGGCGCACCAGCTGCGGAACCCGGCGGTGTACGTACGGAGCCGGGGCCCGTACGGCAGGGCCTTCGACAGGTCCTGGACGTTGCCCGTCTCCTCGGGACTCCGTACGGCGTCGAGGGCGTGCTGGGTGCCGGTGCGGCCCGGGTCGTAGGTCGCGTCGAACACGGCGGAGCGGACGCGGGCCGGGTGGGCGCGCAGGTAGTCCTGGCCGAGCAGCGTTCCGTACGAGCGGAAGAGGAGGTTCAGCTTGTCCTCGCGCAGGGCGAGGCGGATCGACTCCAGGTCGGCGGTGACGTCGGCGGTGCCGAGGTGGGACACCAACTCCCCGTACTTCGCACGGCAGTCGGCGACGTACTGCTCGGACGCCTCGGCGACGGCCTTCGCGGCCACGCCGTCGGGGCCGTCGGGGCCGTCGGGCAGTTTCTTGGCCGCCTCCAGGGAGGAGACCGCCCCGGGGGCCCGCCCGCAGTCCACGGGCGCGCTCTTCCCCGTACCGCGCCGGTCGAAGCCGACGATGTCGAACAGGGCGCGGAGCTGCGGCGGGAGGGCGGCGGCCGCGGTGTAGAGGCCCTGGTGCCCGAGTGCGCCCGGGTCCATCACGAGGACGCCGATGCGGCGCTTGCGGTCGGTGGCGGGCAGCCGGGAGACGGCGAGGTCGATCTTGCCCGCGCCGGGCTTCGCCGCGTCGATCGGCACTTGCAGCGTGGTGCACTCGCGCTTGGCCTGGCCGGAGACGGGACAGTCGTCCCACTGTGCCTCGGGGGCGGGAACGGGGGGCCGCGCGACGGTCGGGGAACCGGAGTCCGTGGGGGTGTCGGGGCTGCCGCAGGAGGTGAGGGTGAGGGCGGCGGCGAGGGTGAGGGCGAGGCCGGTGGTGCGGGCGAGGCGGCGGCGCCGGGCGCGGTTTCCCGAGCCTGTGCCGCTGTCCGTACTTCGGGGGCCGGAGCCCGCCTGTATTCCTGATCGCACTGCGCACCCGGTCCCTTCGCTGCCGTACGGGCGGGGCCACTTGCGCCCGGATCGCAGCAAATGGTGCCACGAACGGGTGATCGGGTGAGAACCAGGTGCGTGGACCGTGACAACTTCGTGAGCTAGGCAAAAGGAGAAAGTGCAGGTCAGAGGCTTGCGGTCGGTTGAGGCGGCCCTTGACTTCGGTCGAGTCGGCCCTTGGCCCTCGACGTCAGTTGAGGTAGCCCTCGACCTCGCCCGCCGGGCGGACCTTCTCCGCGCCCGGGTTCTCGCCGAACTCCGAGCGGGCACGGCGGCGGCGCAGCAGGTCCCAGCACTGGTCGAGCTGGACCTCGACGGCGGCGAGCCGGGTGCGGTCCGCCTCGGAGAGGCCGCCGACGTGTCCCCCTTGCGAGGCGGCGCGCTGCCGGAGGTCGTGCTCCTCGGCGACGAGGCGGTCGATGCTGCCGAGGATCTCCGGGTCGGCGGGGTTCTCCGGGGTGCTCATGGCGGCGGCTCCTTCGTCGGGTGCGTACCTGCTGCGTGCCTCCTCACAGCCTGGAGGAGGTACGACGCGGGCGCGACCGGGAGCCTCACCCGCCATGGAGCTCCAGCTCCACCAGGAGCGCGCGGTGGTCGGTCCCGGGGAGGTCGACGAAACGGGCGCTCCGCGTGCCGAACTCCTTGCTGACCAGTACGTGGTCGATCTGCGCGCCCAGCGCCACGGCCGTCTTCGCCGTCTTCGCGGGCCAGGTCGGAGTGCGGGACGCCCCGGCCAGCGCTGCCGCGTCCCGCAGCCCGTTCCCCGCGTCGAGTACGCGGCGGAAGGCGGCGTGGTCCTGGGACGCGTTGAAGTCCCCGGCGACGAGGGTGGGGCCGCCGCCCTCTGCCACGTACCTCTCGATCGTCCCCAGCTCGTGCTTCCAGCGGTCGACCAGGCCGGGCACGGGCGGCAGCGGGTGCGCGAGCCGGAGGCGTACGGCACGGCCGTTGACGACGGCGACCGCGCCCGGCATGGCGAGGGTGGAGGGGAGGCCGGGGGCGGGCTTCAGCGGATGTGTACTGAGGATCGCGGAGCCCTCCGCGCCGCTCGCCTCGACGACCTCGCGGTACGGGTAGGAGGCGGGCGGCAGTTCGCGGGCGAGGGCGTCGGAACAGACCTGGTTGCACTCCTGGACGAAGAGCAGGTCGGGCTTCTCGCGGCGTACGGCGTCGAGGAGGGCGGTGGTCGCCCCGCCGAACTCGACGTTGGAGGTGAGCACGCGGAGCTTGGCGAGGACGGGGCCCGTGGGGGCGGCCAGGTCGCCGTACGGGCGGAGGAACCAGGCGGTGACGGCGGCGAGGGCCAGGCCCAGGGCGATGAGTACGGGCCGCCGGGCGAGCGCGCCGAGGACGGCGGCGAGGAGGGCCGGGGCGAGCAACCACGGGAGGAACGCGAGGAGTTGGGGGACGGGGGTGATGGCGTCGATGCCGAGGGCGCGGGAGGTGAGGACGGGGGCGGTGGTGATGAGGAGGAGGACGGAGGTCCAGGTGGCGAGGCGGCGGGGCTTGCGGGGGGTCGTCGCGGGCTGGGCGTCGGGCTGGGCGTCGGGTTGGGCGTGGGTGTCCAAGGGGTGCGTCTCCCGGGGCGGGGCGGGGTTTCCCTGGAGGGTACGGGGGGCTCGCCACGGGGCCCGGCGGGTGTCTGGAGTGCAGGCCGCTGCGCGGGGCAAGCCCCCCGCCCCTTCACCTGAAGTGCTCGCCGCACGGCTGTCTCGGCTCCGCGCGGGCACGTCGTGGCTGGTCGCGCCCGCGCGGCGGAGCCGCACATCGATACAGCCCCGCGCCCCCCAGGGCCTACCCGTGCCGCAGCACCTTGCCGATCTCCGCCTTGACCTCTCCTGACAGCGTCCGGTTGCTCTTGGCGACCGCCGTGCCGTCCTTCCCCGCCGCCACGTCCTTGACGTTCACGACGACCGTGTCGAGGAGGTTCCCCCCGGCGTCCCGGAAGTTCACCTGGACCACGTAACTCTGCGTCTTGGCCTCCTTGTTGGTGGCCGTCACCTCCGCCGCGCTCCGGTCGCCGTCCGCCTTGACGGCGCCCGCCTTCACCTCGTCCTTGGCGTCGACCCCGTCCTTGACCTCGTTGAACTTGGCAGCCGCCGAGGCGGAGGCCGACGCGTACGCCTCCTTGGCCTTCTCGCCGACCTCTCCGGCCTTCGCGGTGGCGGAAGCGGCGACGTCGCCCGCCTTCTGCGTCGCGGAGGCCGCCACCTCCCCCGCCTTCTGGGTGGCGTTCGACACGACGTCTCCCGCCGACTTCGTGTCGTCACCGCACGCGGAGACGCTCAGGGCGAGGACGGAGGCCAGGACTGCGGCGCCTGCGGCGCGGGTGATCTTCATGCGGATCACCCTGCGTGCGCCCGCCCCTCCTCGCGAGCCGAGTGGTCCGAAGGGGTGCGCGGATTCACCCGTCGCCCGGCGAACCACCACGCACCTCCCGCCACCACGGCGACCCCGAGCCCCACCGCCCCCACCCACCACGCCGCCGCCCGCAGGCCCCCCGTAACCGTCGCGTACACGGCCTCGCCCGCCGCCCGGCTGACGTCCTCGGGCAGGTGCGACAGCGTCAGGTTGTGCGCCACGGCCAGGAGGAGGGCCAGCAGGAGCGCACCCACCACGCACGCGCCCCCGGCCAGCGCCACCGTCAGCAGCCGCCTCCCCCGCACGGCCACGGCCACCGCTCCCACCACCAGCACTCCGACCGCCACCGGCACCCACCGCGCCGCCCCCTCCAGGAACCCGTACACCGACCTCCAGGCATCCAGCTGATCCGTCTCGACCAGCGTCAGATCGGTGTGAACCACCGGGATCCGCCCCGCGAGCGGCACCCCGTCGTCCCGCAACTGCTTCTTCAGCTCGGCCGTCACGGGCGCGAGGTCGAGCCGTACCCGGTCCCCGCTGCCCCGCTCGGCGGTCAGCGCGTCGCGGAAGGCGTCGTGGGTGACCCGGGTGACGGTGTTCCACGCCCTCCGGTACGGCTCGGTACCGGCGAAGGACCGGGCCGCCTCGCCGACGAGCCGTTCCGCCCCGTTCTGCAGGGGACCCAGATCGACCTGCTTCATGATCTCTTCGGTCACCCGTGCCGCGACGGCCTGCTGGACGTCCACGTCGTCGGCCAGCGGTGCCATGGTCGCGACGTACCGCCCGGTGTCCTCCACCTCGGCGTCCGCCCACACCGCGACCGCGCCGACGGGCACGAGCAGCGCCACGAGGGCGAGCAGGACGGCGGGCAGGAAACGGCGCAGCAGCATGCCCCCACCCAAGCCGGGCCCGCCCGCCCCCGCGAGCGGAGCGCCGCCGTGGCGGTGACCCCCGTGGTGGTGACCCGAGGCGGTGACCCCCGTGACACGTGGCGGCACCTTGATCCACTTGCCGCCCCCGCCAACCGGGTGTGACCTGGTGTGGCGAACCCGGGGGCCGGAACGCCGAACGGACGGAGCCGTCATGGGAGCACACGCAGCAGTACCGGTACGGACCGCGCGCCGCAGCGGAACGGGGAGGGGCGGAACGGGAAACGGAGCAGGGAACCCGGCCTACGGCCCCACCAGGAGCACCGCCACCCCCCGCGCCATCGGCGTCCTGTCCGCCACCCTCGGTCTGATCTACGGCCTCTACGTCGGCCTGGTCGACCGCCGTGGCGGCGACCTCCTGGCGGGCAACGTCTGGCTGGGCGTCCTCTGCGGCGTCCTGTTCACCGCGCTCTTCGCCGCCGTCTGGCAGGCCCTGCGCGGGGCCGCCCCGGGCGCCCGCGCGCTGGGCTTCGCCGTACTGACGGGCATCGCGATGGGCTTCCTCGCCAGCCGGGGCGACGGCAGCGTCCTCAGCTCGGCGGCACTGGGCCTGGCGGTCGGCGCGGGCATCGGCGTCTCCGCGTACTACTACTTCTCCTCACGCGCCGACTAGCCGGACCCTCCTCACGCGCGGCCCCGGCCGGTCGGCGTGCGGCCCCGGCCGGTCAGGTGGTCTTGGCGCACATGGCGTACGTCCTGAGCTTCTGGGTGTCGCCGCCGGTGCTGACCACCGAGAAGGACCAGCCCGCGCCGTCCTCGGAGGGGTACGAGTGGAGGATGACGAAGTCGCGGGGCGGCTGGTTCTGCATGCCCGTGATCTGCCAGCCGAAGTTGATCAGCTTCTCGCCGCCGGGGCAGCGGAGATCGCCGCCCGCGCCGCCCCGCGGGTAGAGGGGAACGTAGTCCAGCTCGGTGCTGCTGAAGGCGTCCCAGTGCTTCGTGCTGATCCGGTGCAGGCCGGACAGGCCCCCTTCGCTCTTCGGCCCCTGAGGGCCTTGCGGGCCCGCCACGCCCTGCGGACCTTGTGGACCTCGCGGGCCCTGTGGGCCGGGCGGGCCGGGCGGGCCGGGCTTGCCCGGGCACACCAGGCGGCCGTGGGAGGAGGTGCAGCCGTGCGGGGGTTCCTCTCCGCCACGGGGTGCGGCCGTCGCGGAGGGAGCCGCGACGGCGCCGAGGGACAGCAGGGTGAGGGCCACGACGGCCGGGAGAGTGCGCATGCGGCCACCCTGGACCGGCTCCGGTCCCGGAACGGCACCGGCAGCCCGGCCGGATCACTCCACTGGGCCGCCCGTGCCCACGCCCACGGCCGCGCTCGCCCCCAAGTACTCGCCCGCGCCCGCGCACTCGCCCACGTACGCCGTCTGCGAACTCGCGGTCCTACTCGCCCCGTACGACCGTCACCGGCACCGGCGCGTGCTGCACCACGTGCAGCGAGACCGAGCCGAGGACCTGGGCCTTCAGCCCGCTGTAGCCTCGGGCGCCCACCACCAGGAGGTCCGCGCCCTCGGCCTGCTTGAGGAGGGCTTCGGCCGCGTTGCCCTTGCGGGTGTGGAGGGCGACCTGGGCCGCCGCTTCGGTGCCCAGGGCGCGCTGGACCGTTTCCAGGAGGACCTTGGCCGACTCCCGTTCCGGGTCGAAGGTGGCGGTCTCGGCGGTCAGGCCGCCCCAGACAGGGAACTCCCAGGCGGTCACCGCTTCCAGCTTCGCGCCGGTCAGGCCCGCCTGGCGGGCGGCCCAGCGGAGGGCGCGCACGGACTGTTCCGAACCGTCGACGCCGACGACGATCGTTCCTTCTGCCATGGTGACTACCCTCCGAAAGGTTCTTTTCGGTCAACCCTTTCCGGGCAAACCTTTTCGGTCAATCTACGCGAAATGCCTAATTCGGTCAGTCGAGGCGCAGGTCCGAGAGCTGCTGGGCGAAGGGCACGACCTCGTCCGATTCCTTACGGGGAGGAGCCGTCCGCAGCTGGGCCGCCAGCTCCGCCGCCGCCCGGGTGATGCGGCCCGGGAGGTGCGCGGTGAAGGCGTCACCCTCGCCGCCCCAGTCCTCGGACGCCGCGAACACGGCCGTCGGGACGACCAGGGCGCGCAGGTACGCGAAGAGGGGGCGGACCGCGTGGTCCAGGGCGAGGGAGTGGCGGGCCGTGCCGCCGGTGGCGGCGATGAGGGTGGGGGTGCCGGTCAGCGCGTCCGGGTCGATCAGGTCGAAGAAGGACTTGAAGAGACCGCTGTAGGAGGCCGCGAAGACGGGCGTCACCGCGATCAGGCCGTCGGCGGCCGAGACCGCCTCGATCGCCTTGCGCAGGGGCTCGTTCGGGAAGCCCGTGACCAGGTGGTTCGCGATGGCGGTGGCCAGTTCGCGGAGCTCGACGAACTCGACGGATACGGAGGGGAGTTCGGCGCGGGCCGCCTCGGCGAGGCGGTCCGCGAGCAGGCGGGTGGAGGAGGGCACGCTCAGGCCCGCCGACACGACGACGAGGTTCTGGGTCATGACGCGTTGGCCTCCTTCGAGGTCGTGGCGGAGTCGGAGCCGTCGGCGAGCGCCTGGGCGACGCGCGCCGCGTGGGTCGGGGCGTCCGGGACACCGGCCGGGCGGTTCTTGGCGAACTCCTCGCGCAGGACCGGCACGACCTCCTCGCCGAGGATGTCGAGCTGCTCCAGGACCGTCTTCAGGGGCAGTCCCGCGTGGTCCAGCAGGAAGAGCTGGCGCTGGTAGTCGCCGAAGCTCTCGCGGAAGGTGAGGGTCTTCTCGATGGCCTCCTGCGGGGAGCCGACCGTGAGGGGGGTCTGCGAGGTGAAGTCCTCCAGGGACGGGCCGTGGCCGTAGACGGGGGCGTTGTCGAAGTACGGGCGGAACCGCCGCACTGCCTCCTGCGAGTTCTTGTGCAGGAAGAGCTGGCCGCCGAGGCCGACCATGGCCTGGTCGGGGGTGCCGTGGCCGTAGTGCGCGTAACGCTCGCGGTAGAGGTTGATCAGCTTCCGGAAGTGGTCCTTCGGCCAGAAGATGTTGTTCGCGAAGAAGCCGTCGCCGTAGTACGCGGCCTGCTCGGCGATCTCGGGGGAGCGGATGGAGCCGTGCCAGACGAACGGCGGGACGCCGTCGAGCGGGCGGGGGGTCGAGGTGAAGGACTGGAGGGGCGTGCGGAACCTGCCCTCCCAGTTCACGACCTCCTTGCGCCACAGCTCGTGGAGCAGGGCGTAGTTCTCGACGGCGAGCTCGATGCCCTGGCGGATGTCCTTGCCGAACCACGGATAGACCGGACCCGTGTTGCCGCGGCCCATCATCAGGTCGACCCGGCCGTCGGCCAGGTGCTGGAGCATCGCGTAGTCCTCGGCGATCTTCACCGGGTCGTTGGTGGTGATCAGCGTCGTGGACGTGGACAGGATCAGCTTCTCGGTGCGGGCGGCGATGTAGCCGAGCATCGTGGTGGGCGACGACGGGACGAACGGCGGGTTGTGGTGCTCGCCGGTCGCGAAGACGTCGAGGCCGACTTCTTCGGCCTTCTGCGCGATGGCGACCATCGCCTTGATGCGCTCGTGCTCGGTCGGGGTGCGGCCGGTCGTCGGGTCGGGCGTGACGTCGCCGACGGTGAAGATGCCGAACTGCATCGCGTTCATCGAGTCCACCTTCTGGGGTTCAAGAGGGTCTGCTCAACGGCTTCTGTTGAATGTTGAACAAATCCAAGAACGGGTGGACCCGGCGATCTATTCCCGCGGCTCTTCCGGCCCCTCCGGCCCGTGCGAGCGGACATCCCCGATGGGGTGATCGCTTCACGAAACCGCCCCACGACACGCCGCAGAGGTGCACTCTGCCGGGATGTCCACACGTACGACAGCACGCACCGACGCCCGTACCGACGCCGCCCCCGCTCCCCTGGGCCGCGTCCCCTCCCCGCCTCCCATCCCTCCCACCTGCCCCAACTGCCGTCAGGGCCTGCTCTGGAAGGACACCCGGGCCGAGGTCAGGGAGCCCGACGAGCACCACTGGCGCTGGTGGTGCGGCAACTGTTCGAAACGCTTCCGGCCCACCGAGGAGCACCTACGGCGCTTCAACTAGGGAGCGTATTTGGTTGTGATCAAGGGGTGGTTCGTGTGAGGTCCTTGATCCAGATCATCGAGGCGCGAAGGTGGAGGCCGGCGAGGTAGCTCTCGGGAGTCTTGTCGTAGCGGGTGGCGATGCCTCGCCACGCCTTCAGTCTGTTGATCGCGCGCTCGACGGTGTTCCGCTCCTTGTAGAGGTCGGCGTCGTGGCCGACGGGTCGGCCGCCTCCGGAGCCCTTCTTCTTCCGGTTGGCGGCCTGGTCCTTCTTCTCCGGAATGACCGCCTTGATGCGGCGTTTGCGCAGGTGGGCACGGTTGCCGCGGGACGAATACGCCTTGTCCCCGGCGACCGCGTCCGGCCGGGTGCGGGGACGGCCGACGGGCCCGCGCACCCGCACCTTGTTCAGGACGGGGATGAACTGCGGGCTGTCCGCCGCCTGGCCCGCGGTCAGGATGAACGCCAGTGGGCGGCACTTGCGATCGGCAGCGAGGTGGATCTTGCTGGTCTGCCCGCCTCTGGAGCGTCCGAGGAGGGCGGCCTTCAGCCGGAGTCTGCGCCGACGCCGGATGCGTCTTCGTTCTTCCCGCGCGGGATCCCTTTCGGCCTCCTGCCCGCTTTGTCCTTCGAGGCCACCCCCTTTGACCTGGCCTTCTCCTCCTCTGCGGCGGCCTTCTCCAGTGCGGTGACGACATCCTCGTCGAGGTGCATCCCGGCCGCGTCATGGTGGGCCCGGACGGTGGTGGAGTCGATGCTCACCAGGGACAGGTCCCCTCACCGCGCTTCGCGGCCTCCGCGATCAGGCCCTCCAGCAGGGCCTCGAAGACCCCGGCGTCGCGCCACTGCCGGAAGCGATTGTGGACAGTCGACCAGGCGCCGAACTCCGTCGGCATCTCCCGCCACTGCCCGCCCGTCTTGAACCGCCAGATCACTCCCTCGAACTGCTGCCGCAGCCGCTCGGGGTACGGGCCGTACTCGCCGATCGGCAGGTACGGCTCAATGAACTCCCACTCCACGTCGGTCAGTTGTATTCGCGTCACGTCAGCCGGTCTATCGGACCGAGCCGTGCCACGAAGGCACATCCCACAGATTGATCACGACCCGATACGCGACCTAGTACGGCGCTTCAACTAGCCGACGGGCAGCAGCCCGTTGTCGATGACTTCCTTGGCGACCTCCGTCAGCCGCCTGCCGTTGCTGCGCGCGTGGTTGCGCAGCAACGCGAACGCCTCGTCGACCCGCACGTCCAGCCGCGCCGCCAGGACGCCCTTGGCCTGTTCGATGACGATGCGGCTGTGCAGGGCGGTGCGCAGCTGGATGCCGGTGACGCGGTAGCTGCGCAGGGTCTGCTCGTGCACGAGGCCGATCGCGGCGGCGTCGGCGAGCGCCTGGCCGATCCGTACGTCCGTCGGGGACAGCGGCCCTTCCTCGGTCCGCAGGAGCAGCAGGGTGCCCAGCCGCTCCCCGCGCAGCCGCAGCGGCAGCGCGCTCGCCCAGGTGTATCCGGCGCGGCGGGCGAGCAGCACGAAGTCGGCCCAACGTTCCTGCGGGTCCCGGCTGAGGTCGACGCGCAGCGCCTCGGCCGCTTCGTCGGGCGTGCGGCCCGCGTGGCAGTCGAAGGCGGGCCCCGTCTCGGCGGCGACGTCGAGCAGCTCGCCGAGCTTCTCCCCCGGGTCGAGGGGGGCGACGGGGCGCAGTTCCTCGCCGGGCGGGGCGAGCAGTACGGCCGCCGCTGCGACGTCGAGCAATTGGCAGCACCGTGCGGAGAGTTGCTGTAGGAAATCCATCACGTCGAACTCATCGACGAGAGTGTCGGCCAGCTCGACGAACGCGTCCGCCAGCGTCAGTTCACGTTCCCGGCTCATGCTTGTCTTCCTCGATTTCCAGGGTTCTTCCACGGTCGTCACCTTCTCCTCACGCGTCACTCCGCCCCTCGGGCCGGTCGACGGTCAATCGCAGGCGCCGGGCGACGATGTCGCGGGAGACGGCGACGATAGGTCGGTTGTGTGCGAATGCATAAGCCCGCAATCGGTCAAGAGCGGTGGCGAGATCCACCTTCAGGTCGATGCTGAGCATGCCGCTCGCCTGGTGCACGACGGCCCGGTGCAGTTCGGCGGGCTGCTCGGTCTGCCCGTTCTCGTACGGTCCCGTGCGCGCGGCCCCCGCCGTCGCTGCCGGACCCGGGGGATCACCCTCGCGTGCGGGGGGCAGATAGCCGGAGAGCAGATAGACGGTGAGGGCGTCGCAGAGGGTCAGCGCGGCGTCGAGGCACTTCTCGCTGAGCGGGTGGGGCTCCCGCCGGTATCCGGTCATCGCCCCGATGCTGATCGCGCCGAGCCGCAGCGGAAAGGCGAACACGGCCCGGACGCCCAGCTCGGCGGCCCCGGGGACGAACGCGGGCCAGCGCGGCCCCGGCGTCCGCCGTACGTCGGTGACCAGGAGGAGCGATCCGGCCGTGGCGGCCTCGACGCTCGGCCCCTCTCCCAGCGTGAACTGCAGATCGTCCAGCCGTGCGCTCACATCACCGCTGTACCAGAGCAGTTCGGCCGAACCGGCCTGGGTGGACACGGACAGCCCGTCCAGCTCCAGGAGCCGGGCGCAGCGCGTGGCCCAGCTCGGGTCGGGCCCGCCTCCTCCGACGTCCAACGTGCCGAGGAGAGCGGTGAGTTCTGCGTCTCTGAGTGCGTCCATGCGTCATCACCCCCGAACGCCGTACGGGTGTGCGACGAGCCGAGTCGTGGGGTCGAACTCTCCCGGACGGCGGATTCTTCGCCTTCGCTATTCCTCCAGCATGCCCGGAATCGACGAGCTCGTTCAAGCTCCTTCGGTGAAGGTGCCGGGAGAGTTCGCGAACCCGGGCGCGGGGGGATACCCCTACCGGGGGAAGGCCCGCTGGCGGGAGGGTGTTTCCACCTGTTGACCCCGTAGCCCGGCGGATCCGGGACGAACAGGCTGAACACGTACGGATCTTCCCGCAATCAGCACGAAGGAACCGCCTGTGTTCAGCATCAAGCCGGTACGCCGCCGCACGGCCCGCACCGCCGCCGTCGTCACCGTCCTCGCCGCCGCGTCCTGCGCCACGCTCCTGACCGGGAGTGCCCAGGCGATCGTCAACGGCGGTGACTCCACCGAGAGTTACCCGTTCATGGTGACGATCCCGGAGTCGGCCCCGGAGCACGGTCTCCTCGACGGGAACTGCGGCGGCTCGCTCATCGACCGGCAGTGGGTGCTGACGGCCGCCCACTGCCTGAAGGGCGACGGGCTGAAGCTGGACGGCACCGTCCGGATCGGCAGCGACCGGCGGAAGTCCGGCGGAACCGTCCGGAAGATCGACCGGACCTTCCTCCACCCCCGGTACGTGAACGGCGGCGGCCCGGCCGCCAACGTCAACGACATCGCGCTGATCCGTCTCGACCGCCCCGTCACCCAGCAGCCGGTACGGATCGCGCGGGAGGCGGGAAGGCCCGGCACCCCGACCCGGATCATCGGCTTCGGCACCACCGTCGACACGGAGTTCGCCTTCCCGGACCGGTTGCAGGAGCTGGACACGCGCAGGGGCGCCGTGTCCGAGTGCGGGCCCGGTTTCGCGGACCGCACCCGGCTCTGCACCATCAGTACGAAGCCGAAGGCCATGGCGTGCTTCGGTGACTCCGGCGGCCCGCAGCTGCGCAAGGGCCGGGGCGGGCGCTGGGAGCTGATCGGCGTCACCTCGGGCCCCGGCGCCGCGAACGTGCCCTGCTCGGAAGGACCGGGGCTGTACACCAGCGCGCCCGCCCACCTGAACTGGATCGAGAAGACCATGAAGCACAACAGCCCGGCGAAGAAGGGCTAGAACTCCGGGCAGGTCCCGTCCTTCGGCCTCTCCCCGTCGACCAGCACCTTCAACACCGCAGCGTCCACACACGTGTTGCCGGACTGGACGACACCATGGGTCTGGCCGCCGACCTTGAGCAGTGCGGCCGGGAGGTTCTTCGCGACCGTCTCCGCCTCGGCGAGGGTCGTCCGTACGTCGTGTTCGGCGTTGACGACGAGCGGGCGCGGGGCGTTCTTCGCCGACAGCGGTGCGAGGGGGGCGCTGCTGTGCGGCCAGGAGGGGCAGGTGGCGTAGAGGGAGGCGTAGAAGGGGGCCGAGTCCTCCTCGCCCGTCTTCTCGGCGGTCTCGGCCAGTTCCTTCAGCACGCCCGCCGTGGTCTTCGGCCAGACGTAGTCGGCGCACTTCACGCCGATGTCGAAGGCGGTGGAGGTGCCCGGGTTCTTGAGCGCGGCGGCGACGTCCTTCGGGAAGCCCTTGTCCGCGTACGCCTTCAGGTCGGCGTACGCGGCCGGGTCGCCCGGCGCCGCGTCCTGCGCCTTCTCGACGGCGCGGCTGAAGCCGGGCCAGTCGGAGGGGACCACCATCACGGCCGTGACCGCCTTCGCCAGGTCGCCGGTCTTCGCGGCGACGGCCGTCAGCGCCTCCTCCGGCTGGGGTGCGACGGCGCACTCGGCGGGGCCCGACGCCGTACACCACGATCGGAACCCGGCGCTCTGGGAACGGAGTTGGGCCGCCGCCTTCTCCTGCTCGGTCTTCCCCGCAGTGCCGGATGCCTCTTCGAGAGTGGCCGAGCTTTCGAGTGCGGCTTGCGGGCCGGACTGGGCGGGGTCGACCGTGCCGTCGAGGACGGCCGCCCGTACGTGCTCGGGGTGGGTGCGCAGGTAGTCCTGGGCGACCAGGGTGCCGTAACTGACCATGAGGAGGCTGAGCTTGTCCTCGCCGAGAGCGAGGCGGATCGACTCGATGTCGGCGGTGGTGTCCTTCGTGCCCAGGTGCGCCGTCAACTCTCCATATTTCGTCCGGCATGTGGCCGCGTACTCCTTCGCCGACCTCTCGATCGCCGCAGGGTCCGCCTGCGCCTTCTCCAGGTCCGCGAAATCCCCCTCGCCCAGCTTCGCCAGCGCCCCGCCGGGCTCCCCGCAGTCCACGGGACGGCTCTTGCCCGACCCGCGCCGGTCGTACCCGACGACGTCGAAGAGGGCACGGATCTGGGGCGGGAGGAGGGAGGCGGTGGTGTAGAGGCCGGGCAGCCCCGGCCCGCCCGGATCCATCACGAGCGCGCCGATCCTTCTCCTCTTGTCCGTGGCGGGCAGCCGGGAAACGGCCAGTTCGAGCGTCCCGGACCCGGGTTTCGCCGCGTCCACGGGCACCTTCAGAGCGGTGCACTCGCGGGTGGGCTGCCCGGTGAGGGGGCAGTCCTTCCAGTCGGCGGCCGGAGTGGGCGGGGCGGGCGTGGCGGAGGCCGTCCGGCCGCCGTCGGGCCCGTTGCCGTCTCCGCCTCCGCCTCCGCAGGCGGCGAGGAAGAGGGCGAGAGCCAGGAGGGCCGCAGCACGGCCGAAGGGGTAGTGACGTCGGGTCGCCCGCCTGCGCGGCCCCCGCCCGTACGGCCCGCGCGCGCGTGCCGCCGTGCTGGTTCCCTCTTCGCCTCGCACCATGCGGCCAGCCTGCGGGCGCCCCACGTTCCCCGCACGCGCTGCGCCCCCGTACGGGCGAACGGGATACTCCCGCCGGGTCCGAGGAACCGCATCGCTCCACGGCCCTCCAGCAGCGGTACGAACAGCACACACACCACACCGGGGCCCACCTCTTCCGCGGACTTCTCGCCCCGGCGTCGGTCTCCTGCCTGCGCTCATGGTCGCGCCACCCTTTCGCGGGCCCCTTCGGGCTCCGGTGTGCGGTGCCACAGGGTGGGACGTTGTGCGCTGGAGGTGTCCCACCGGCGCGATGCCCCGTGCTTGGCGATCCGGGCGTGTCGGCCCTCTACGACCCGTGCCGCTCGGCCTGTCCCCAGGCGCAGGCGCTGGGGTGGAACGCCCTGACCACCCGACCTCTGGTCCTGGCTGCGGCGGCGGAGGACATGTTCGCGGAGGACTCCGAGGAGGCGTAGGCGTTCGGGCTTGCGAGGGCGAGGGCGAGGGCGGGGGCGGGGGCGGGGGCGAGGGGCGAGGGGTGGGGATCGGACGGCCCATCAGATCGTGCGGGTGGGGCGGTGTGCTGCCAGCGTGGGCGGGGAGTCGGCCGCCCGGTCGGCCGATGTCCGGGCGTGGCGAAGGAGTGCGGCATGGGTGAGGGAGCGCGGAAGAGCGGGACGGCTCTCGGGGCGCGGGAGAAGGCGTGGCGGGCCGTGCTCGTGCTGGCGGTCGCCGGAGCCCTCGCGCTCGCGGTGGCGCTGCCTTCGCTGATCGCGGTGCAGCAGCCGTAGGAGGAGGGTGGGGAGGTAGAGGGAGGGCGGACCGGGCAGGTGCCCGGTCCGCCCTCCCTTTGTTCTGCACGGGTTGTTCTGTACGGGGGGCACGCCGGGGGCACCCGGCCGGTTGCGGGCCGTACGGGTGGAAGCGCGTGACCTCCGGGGCCGGAACGTGGGGGCGCGGCCGAAAGGGCAAGTCGGCGCGGCCATCTGAGAGCCAGTCAATACGACAAGCGGCAATGACGTGCTGCCTACACTGCGCGGGTCATTTGTCCGACTTGTCGGGTTGTGGGTTCTGTGATTTCACGATCTGCGAGTCCGAGCTGTGAGAACGGTCGCCCACGCCATGAGATCCGTGCCCCAGCGCCTGGCGGCGCTCGCTCGCGCCGCCGTCTGCCCCGAGAACGTCCGCGTTCCGCTCGTCCTGTTGCTCGTCAACGGGATGAGCTTCGGCATGCTCTCCGGCACCGTCGCCTCCGCCGAGGCGATGCGGCCGGGCTCGGTCGCCACCGCCGCGTGCGAGGGCGTCGAGGGCGGGCCGAGGATCCGGTTCACGCGCAGCTCGACGCCGGAGGCTCCCGTGCCGGGCGACACGGTGACGTACACCGTGGCCGCCGTCAACGAGGGGGAGGCCAAGGCGGAGGGCGCCGCCTTCGCGGACAACCTGGCGAAGGTGCTGGACGACGCCACGCTGGTCGGTGAGCCCACGGCGACCACCGGCACGCCGACGTACGTACGGCCGCGCGTGTACTGGAGCGGCGACCTCAAGCCCGGCGAGATGGCCGTCGTCACGTACCGGGCGAAGGTGGACGTGAAGGCGGAGGGGGACGGCAGTCTCACCAACGTCTTCGAGCAGACAACGGCCGGTGACTGCAAGGCCGTTGAGCGCACCCTGAAGGCGAAGGACCGCGCGGCGGAGAGTTCGCCGTCCGCGACTCCGGCCGCACCCGGCGCGGATGCCGAGAAGGGTGCCGAGGAGGGTGCCGGGAAGGGTGCCGAGAGCGGTGCCGGGAAGGGTGCCGTCCGCCCCAAGGAGTCGCGCGAGCCGAGCCGTACCGCCGCTCCCGACGCCTCTCCCTCCGCCACGGTCCGTGCCGCCAAGGCCGGGACCACCGTGCGCGGGCCGTTCGGCGGTGCGCGTGCGCCCTCGTACGCGTACCGGGTGAAGGTCGTCACCGAGGTCGGTGGGGGCGACGTCCAGGACGATCTGCGCAAGACGGTCGCGTCCGGGGCGGTACCCGGGCGGGTCACGAAGGTGGTCCCCGCGCCGGGGAACACGTGTGGGCTCAACCCGGCGTGGTTGAGCGGGAGTTCGCGGACTGTGGGCGCGGGCGGGTGCGTCCTCGCCTACACCGCCACCGTCTCCTTCGACTCCGCGAAGCTGCCCGCCGACGGCAAGCCCTTCGCCAAGCAGCACGTCATCGGCGGCCGGCGGGCCGCCGACCTGGTCTTCCCGGCGGGGCCCAGGCGGCCGGCCGCCGCACCCAACGCGGCCACCCGTGCGCTGCGGGCGGCCGCCGACGACCTCTGCACGCCCTCCGTGTACGTCTCCAACGGGCGCGGCCCCACCGACCTGCGGCGCTTCTTCCCCGGCACCGGCAAGGTGTCCGACGCCATCCCCAACACGTCGTACGCGGGCGGCTACGACGGCGTCGGCTACAGCTCGCTGACCGGCAAGGTCTACGGAATGCAGCGGGGCAACGCCAACACCCTCGTGGAGATCGACCCCTCGGGCACCGTGCCGCCGAAGACGTACACCCTCTCCAAGCCGCTGGAGGGCACAGGACCCAACTACGACGTCGGCGCGATCACCCCGGCGGGCGACAAGCTCATCACGTACACCAGCTACACCCGGCCGCTCTACACGATCAACCTCGACCCGGCCCAGGGACCCGTCGGCCAGGTCGACTCCGAGTGGAACCCGCCGAACGACGACACCGACCTGCCCTACGACTTCGCCTTCCACCCCAGGGACGGCATCCTCTACGGCGTCGGCAAGAGCGGTTACCTGATGAAGTACGACCTGGAGAGGAAGGTCTTCAGCTACGCCGCCAGGAAGATCTCCCCCGACGGCGTCGTCTACCTCGGTCAGTTCTTCGACGCGGTCGGCAACCTCTACGCGGTCAACGACCAGACCCCGCAGAAGATCTGGACCCTGGACCTCACCGGTTCCACCAAGGCCGCCCCCGTCGACATCAACTCCGTGCCCGCCGTCACCGTCCCCTTCGGCACCATCCCGGCCGGGATCCGGGTGGACGACGCGGGCGGCTGCCTGCGCGCCGAGGACTTCGGCGACGCCCCCGACTCGTACACCACCTCCACCGGCACGGACGGGCCCGCCCACACGTGGGACCCCGGCATGCGGCTCGGCGCGAAGCTGTCCGTGGAGCCCGACGTGCGGCTGACCACGGACGCCAGCGGCACGGCCGATGCGCTCGACGGCAGCTCCGACACCTTCGACGACGCGTTCGGCGCGGACGGGTCGATGCCCGTCGGCAGGATCGGCACGCCGTACGAGGCGACGCTGAGTCTGGGCGCGAACAAGGCCGGCACCCTGGCGGGCTGGATCGACGTCAACGGCAACGGCACCTTCGAGCCGGGCGAGCGGCAGACGGCCGCCGTCGCCTCGGGAGCCACCTCCGCCAGGCTGACCTGGAACCTCCCGGCGGACGCCAAGAAGGGACGGACGTTCGCCCGCTTCCGGCTGTACGAGGGCACGGTCGACGACCCGCAGCCCAAGGGCACGTACGCCGGGGCCGGTGAGGTCGAGGACCACCCGCTCTTCCTGGGCGCTGCCGACGAGGGCTGCAACAACACCGTCTACCTCTCCGGCTCGGAGACCAACGGCGGCCCGACCAAGCTGTTCACCGTCAACCCGACGACCGGGGCGACCACCCCCATCGACCTCACCTACCAGGGCGCGCCCAGCACCCAGTTCTTCAACGGCCTCGGCTACGGGTCGAAGAGCGGGCTGCTGGTCGCGGTGCAGCGGACGCCCCCGTACCGGGTGCTGACCGTCAACCCCGGCGACGGGGCGGTCAAGGACACCTCCGTGACCCTGCCCGCACCGCCGGGCGAGGGCTACGTCCAGGGCGCGTTCGCGGCGGACGGCACGACGTACTACGCCTCCGCGCGCGGCACCGCGGCCCGCATCCAGGTGGTGGACTTCAGCAACCCCAGCGCGCCGGTCCTCAAGCCCCAGCTCGCCACCGGATCGGGGCTCTACGACTTCGCCCTGCACCCCGGCGACAACGCCTTCTACGGCTCGGACGGCAGTGCCCTCTGGCGGGCCGCGAGCCCCGGCATCACCGCCGCGAACCTCGGTGCCACCGGGGTCACCCAGAGCCAGCCCGGTGCCGCCTTCGACTCCATCGGCAACCTCTACATGGTCGGCACCGAGGGCCGCTTCACCCAGACCGACCTGACGAAGAAGTCCGGGGCGAACTACGCCAAGGGCGACACCGTGGTCCTGTCCACCACCAAGGCGCTGTCCGAGAACGACCTCGCGGGCTGCATCCTGGCCACCGACTTCGGCGACGCCCCCGACGCGTACAAGACCACCCACGCCTCCGGCGGCCCCGAGCACGCCTACACCGAGAAGCTGACCCTGGGCGCGGGCGTGAGCGCCGAACTGGACGCCCGCCCGAGCGCGGGCGGCGCCTACGACGGCACGGGCGACACCCTGGACGACGGCGTCGTCCTGCCCGTGCTGCACTCCACGGACACCGAGTACCAGGTCACCGCCACGACGAAGAACGACACCGGCGCGGACGTCACCCTCGCCGCCTGGGCCGACTTCAACGGCAACGGCGCCTTCGAGGACGGCGAGCGCAGGACCGCCACCGTCGCGAACGGCGCGACCTCGGCGAGCCTCAAGTGGACCGGTCTGTCCGGACTCCCGGCGGGCCGGTACACGTACCTGCGGATGCGGCTGTACGAGGGGACCGTCGCCGACCCGAAGCCCGTGGGGGCCGTGCGGGGCGGCGGCGAGGTCGAGGACCACCCGCTGTACGTCCTCGGCGCGGCCGACAAGTGCGACGACGTCAAGTACTACTCGGGCAACTCGGGCACCAGCACCCAGCTCTACAGCGTCAACCGCGCCGACGGTGTGCGCACCGCGATCGGCACCGCCAAGACCCCGCAGTACGACGCCCTCGGGTACGACCGGGCCGACGGCAAGCTGTACGCCACCGCCCAGTCCAAGGCCAACACCATGGTCCGGATCGACCCGGCCAACGGGAACGTCACCGAACTCCCGGTGACCGGCGGTCTGCCCTCGGTCGGCAACAGCGCCCAGGGCGCGATCAGCCTGGACGGCTCCCGCTACTACGCCCGGGTCAACAACGCCACCACGCTGCTGGTCGTCGACCTCTCCGACCCGGACAAACCGCGCAGGCTCCCCGACATCACCACCGGCAGCTCCGCCTTCTACGACTTCGACGTCCACCCCGGCGACGGGCAGCTGTACGGCGTCGGCAACAACGACGGCAAGATCTACCGGATCAACACCACGACCGGCGCGATGGCCGAGGCCGGTCAGATCAGCGCCGACAACCGCTCCTCGTACTTCAACGGCGTCGCCTTCGACGGCGGCGGCAACCTCTACGCCACCGGCTCCGCCTACCTCATCAAGGTCGACCTCTCCGTCATGGAGAACGGCCTGGCCAAGTACTCCGGCGACGTCCGGCTCGGCAGCGTCGGCGGCCTCGGCGGTGGCGACGGCGCGGGCTGCCTCCAGGTCATCGACTACGGCGACGCCCCCGACTCGTACAGGACGAAGAAGGCGTCCGGCGGCCCCAGCCACGCCATGCGGCGCGGCTTCGAGCTCGGCAAGGACAGCGACGACGAACCGGACGCGCCCGCCGCGCCCGCCCCGCTCAACGGGTTCGGCGACGACGCGACCGAGCGGGACGACGAGGACGCCGTCACGCGGATGCCCGACCTGACGTCGACGGACACCTCCTACGAGGTCCGGCTACCGATCGACAACACCACCAACAGGGCGGGAACGGTGGCCGGTTGGGTCGACTTCAACACCAACGGCACCTTCGACGACGGCGAGCGGCAGACCGCGAACGTCGCCGACACGACGACCGGCGTGACGCTCCGGTGGACCGGTCTGTCCGGGCTCAAGAAGGGCGCGACGACGTACGCCCGCTTCCGGCTGTACTCCGGCGCGGTCGCCGACCCACAGCCTTCGGGTGCGTACACCCGGGGCGGCGAGGTCGAGGACCACCCGCTGGTGATCCGGATCCCGGCCGACGAGAACTGCACCAGCTCCGTCTACACCTCGGTGGGCAACGGACCGACCGACCTCTACCGGTTCGACCCGCTGTCCGGACGGGCCACGAAGCTCGACAACACCACGCGGGCCCAGGGCTACGACGGCATCGGCGTCTCCAGCCTCAACGGGCACGTCTACGGCACCGCGATCGGCGCGGACAGGTTCACCAAACTGGTCGAGATCGACCCGGCGGGCGGCGTCACCCACCACGATCTCGACCCCGCGCTCCAGAGCATCGGGACCCCGGCCTACGACATCGGCGCGGTCTCCCCCGACGGCACCAAGCTGTACGTGCACTACAACTCCTCGTACCCCACCTTCATCATCAACATCGACCCGTCGGCAGGTCCGGTCGGCAAGCGGGTCGGGCAGTTCAACGTCAGCACCGGCAACGGGCTGTACGACTGGGCCTTCCACCCGATCGACGGCAAGCTCTACAGCATCGCCACCGACGGGCGGCTGGTCCGGGTCGACCCGGACACCGCGACCTCGGCCCGGCAGAGCAGTGCGATGCTTCCCGGCGCCCAGTACCGGGGCGTGTTCTTCGACAGCTACGGGAACCTGTACGGCGTCGACAACAGCACCCCCGGCAAGGTCTTCCAGGTCGACCTGACCGCGTCGAAGCCGGGCGCGCTGATCGACGTGAACACCGTCACCCACGACAAGCAGCCGATGTCCACGGTGCCGGTCCAGCAGCAGATCACCGACGCGGGCGGCTGCCTCAAGGTCGCCGACTACGGCGACGCCCCCGACACGTACGACACGAGTGCGGCCAAGGGCGGCCCCACCCACACCAGCGACCCGAAGCTGGCCATCGGCGACAAGGAGTCCGTCGAGTCGGACGCCAGGCCGCCGGTCGGCACGACCGTGCTCGACGGCTTCGGCGACACCTTCGACGACGGGGTGACGCTTCCCGAGCTGAAGTCCGACGCCACCTCCTACGAGGTCCCGGTCAAGGTCAACAACAGCACCGGGGCCGCCGCGACCCTGGCGGGCTGGGTGGACTTCAACGCCAACGGCACCTTCGACACCGGTGAGCGGGCGCTCGCCACCGTGGCGAACGGGGCGACGTCGGTGACGCTCAAGTGGACCGGCCTGTCCGGGCTCCGGGCGGGAGCGGCGACGTTCGCCAGGTTCCGGCTGTACTCCGGCGCGGTCGCCGACCCGCAGCCCGCGGGCGCGTTCGCCGGGGCGGGCGAGGTCGAGGACTGGGCGACGGTGATCCGTACCGACCAGGACATCTGCCGCTCCACGGCCTACCTGGCGTCCGGAGCCAACCCCACCAAGCTGCTCCGCTTCAACCCGGTGACCGGGGACAAGACCGAGGTGCCGCTGAAGAGCGCGGCGGGAGTCGACTACCCGAACGGTTATCCGGGCGGCTTCGACGCGGCGGCGCTCAGCTCGCTGGACGGCATGATCTACGCGCTGCCCGCCACGGCCCCGGCCAACGGCACCACCCTGCTGCGGATCGACCCGGCCACCGGGGTCGTGCGGGAGATCCCGCTGTCCTCACCGCTGCCGAGGACGCCGTACACGGCGGGCGCGGTCACGCCGGACGGTGAGACGCTGATCGTCTTCCCCTCGGTGGGCGGCAGCATCCCGTTCCAGAAGATCAACCTGAACCCGGCGGCGGGCCCGGTCGGCAAGGTGCTGACGCCGGTCACCCTCCAGACCAACGTCAGCGGCATCCGGGACTGGGCCTTCCACCCGAAGGACGGACGGCTGATGTCCGTCACGGACAACGGCAACTCCTTCACGGTCGACCCGGACACGGGTGCCTTCAACTACGGTGCGGGCTTCGCCAGTTCGCAGTACGTCGCCACGTTCTTCGACAGTGAGGGCACCTTCTACACGATCGACTCGAAGTCGCCGCAGACCATCTGGTCGGTGGACCTCACCGACTCCACCAAGGCGAATCCGGTCACTCCGTGGTCCAGGACCCCGCAGAAGATGGGCACCCTGCCCGCCGGGCTCAACGTCGTCGACGGCATGGGCTGCCTCCAGGCCCTCGACTTCGGTGACGCCCCCGACTCGTACAAGACCACCGACGGGGCGGGCGGCCCGGCGCACCGGAAGGCATCGGGTCTGACCATCGGTGCGGCCGAGTCCCTGGAGGCCGACGCCCGCACCCCGCACGACGGCACCGGCGACACCTTCGAGGACGGCGTCACCCTGCCCGACGTGGACGTGACGGCGAAGGACTACACCGTCCCGGTCGTCGTCAAGAACAACACCGGCAAGAAGGTCACCCTGGCGGGCTGGGTCGACTGGAACGTCAACGGCACCTTCGAGGCGGGGGAGCAGGCCGTCCAGAACCTCGAACCCGGCGACACCACCGCCCAGTTGAAGTGGACCGGCGTCCAGAACACCCGGGCCATGAAGAGGCTCGTCGAGATGGCGAAGGCCGCGAGGGCGGGCAAGCGGGCCGCGCGGCCCACCGCCGGTGCGTCCTTCGCCCGGTTCCGGCTGTACGGCGCGGAGGTCGCCGACCCGAAGCCGGTCGGCAAGTACGCCGGGAGCGGTGAGGTCGAGGACCACCCCCTCACCATCAACCCCCCGCTGCTCCAGCTCTCCAAGACCGTCGACAACACCGCCCCCAAGCCGGGCGACACCGTCACCTACACGGTGAGCGTCAAGAACAACGCCCGCACCGCCAAGAACGGCGTCGTCGTCGAGGACCTCCTCGCGGGCGTCCTGGACGACGCCACGTACGTGAGTGCCAACGTCGTCTCCGGCGGCGGTACGGTCGTCCGCGACGGCGACAAGGTGAAGTGGACCGGCGATCTCGCGGCCGGTGCCGAGGCCAGGTTCGCGGTCAAGGTGAAGGTCACCAGTTCCGGTGACCACAAGCTCGTCAACAGGCTCCTCTCCGAGACCGACGGCTCCAACTGCCAGACCGGCAGCGGCGATGCGGCGTGCGAGGTGCAGACCCCGCTGCCCAGCCTCAAACTGAAGAAGGTCAAGGTCTCCGGCGCCCTGGTGCCGGGCGGCCGGATCACGTACAAGGTCACCGCGAAGAACGAGGGGACGGCTCCCTTCCCGGGCGCGTCCGTCACCGACAACCTCGCGGACGTGGTGGACGACGCCCGCCTCAACGGCGACCAGGCCGTCACCAAGGGCCCGCGCGGGACGCTGACCGCCGGTGCCGACTTCATCAAGTGGACGGGTGACCTGGGCGCGGGCGAGGACATGGAGTTCACGTACTCCGTCACCGTCAACACCCGCCCCGGCGGCAACAAGAGGCTCAACAACAAGCTGCTGGCCCCCGCCTCCAACTGTGACTCCGGGTCCACCGACCCCGACTGCTCGACCGGCGGCGACGACGCGACCGGCGGCCTGCCGACCTTCGACATCGCCAAGGCGGTCGACACCGCCAAGCCGACGGCGGGCCAGACCGTCACCTACACGGTGACCATGAAGAACAGCGGTTCTCAGCCCTACCCGAACGCGACCTTCACCGACGACCTGACGGACGTCGTCGACGACGCACCCGGCGGGCCGAAGGACGTCGCCATCACGGGCGGGCTGACCGCCCCCGCCTACGACTCCGCCACGAAGAAGCTGAGCTGGACCGGGAACCTGCCGGTCGGCGAGACCGTCGTGACGTACCGGGTCACGCTCCCCTCCCCGCTGCCGGCCACCGGGAACAAGCGGCTCAAGAACTCCCTCACCTCCAGCACGCCCGGCAGCGAGTGCCCGCTGGGCACCGAGTCCGGCTGCTGGACCGACTCGGGCGGCATCGCCGAGCTCCAGGTCCGCAAGAGGGGCGTGGGCGAACCCGTGCCGGGCACCCCGTACACGTACGTCGTCACGCTGACGAACGCCGGTACGGCCGACTACCCGGACGTCGAGCTGAGCGACGACCTCGCCGACCTGGCGAAGGACGCCGACGACCTCACCGTCCTCGCCCCGGCCGAAGCGAAGATCGTCGGCGGGAAGCTGAGCTGGAAGGGCACCGTGCCCACGGCGGGTACGGTCGAGATCCGGTACACGGCGACCGTGCCGACCACCCCGAAGGCCACGGCGGACGGGGTGCTGGAGAACACCGTCGTCGTCCCCAACGCCGGGTCCAACTGCACTGCGGGACAGCCGGACGCCGACTGCCGCACGCGGCACGCGTACGGGGCCGTGAAGGTCACCAAGACCGTGAACAAGGCGGTCGCCAAGCCGGGCGACACCGTCACGTACACGGTGACGCTGGAGAACACGGGCGGCGGTGCCGCTCCCGCCGTCCTGACGGACGACCTCACGGCCGTGCTCGACGCGGCGGTCTGGGCGAACCGGGTCGAGCCCGCCGAAGCGGTCTTCGACGCCGGTGGGAAGAAGCTGAGTTGGCGGGGCACGGTCCCGGCGGGGACCCTCGCCGCACCCGGCAAGGTCGTCGTCTCGTACGACGTGAAGGTGCCGTTGGCCAAGCCCGCCGGGTCCGACGAGATCCTGACCAACCAGGTGGGCGTGGCCGCTCCGGGGTCGAACTGCCCCACGGCCCGCCCCTGCACGGTGACCACGAAGGTCGCCCGCATCGACCTGAGGAAGCAGGCCGACGACGACTCCCCGAAGCCGGGCGACACGCTGACGTACACCGTCACGGTCGGCAACAGCGGCTCCGCTCCCTTCGCCGGGGCCCAGATCCGGGACTCCCTCGCCGGGATGGCCGGTGTGCTGTCCGGTGCGCCGAGTGACCTGAAGGCCGTCTTCGCGGACGGCACGGACGCCCCGGCGCCCGTGTACGACGCGGGCTCGACCACCCTGAAGTGGGACGGGGAGGTTCCGGCGGGGGCCTCGGCCCTGGTCATCACGTACAAGGTGAAGCTGAAGGACCCGCTGCCCGCAGGGGCCAAGGTGAAGAACACCGTGGTCGAGGACTCGGCGGGCTCCAACTGCCGCACCGGGTCCACGGATGCGGACTGCACCGTCGACCTCGGCACGGCCGCCCTGGAGATCGAGAAGAAGGTCTCCCCGGCGAAGCCGCTGCCGGGCGACACCGTGACGTACACGGTGACGCTGAAGAACAGCGGTGCGGTGACGTACCGGGGCGCGAAGATGACCGACGACCTGGCGGGGGTCGCCGACGACGGCACCTTCCAGCCGGGGTCGGTGACCGGCGGGGCGACCGCCGGTACGAACAAGGTGAGTTGGGCGGGTGACGTCCCGGCGGGGGCCTCGCACGTCATCACGTACAAGGTGGTGCTCGACAGGATCACCACCGCCGGGGCGGACACCAGGCTCGTCAACAAGGTCACCTCGGACTCGCCCGGTGCGAACTGCACCGACGCGGCGCCCTGCGTGACGACCACCGAGGTGCCCCGCCTGAAGATCGTGAAGAAGGCGGACAAGGCGTCCGGCAAGCCGGGTGACGTCGTCACCTACACCATCGAGGTCGAGAACACCGGCACCGCCGACTGGCCCGACGCCGAACTCGTGGACGACGTCTCGAAGGTGGTCGACGACGCCACCGTCGGCACCGTGCCGAGCCCCGGCGTCTACGACCGGGCCGGAAAGAAGATCACCTGGAAGGGCACGGTCGCGGCCGGCGACAAGGTCTCCTACCGGTACTCGGTGACCCTGAACCAGCCGCTGACCGGCACCGACGGGCTCGACAACCGGGTCACCACGGCCCACGCGGGCTCCAACTGCCCCGTCGCGTCCCCGGGCGCGGGCTGCACGGCGCACGTCGACGTGCAGGTCCTGGAGATCGACAAGACCACCGACCTGACCGGCACCGCCACGGCGGGCACGAAGATCACCTACACGGTCGTCGTACGGAACCCGGGCACCGCCGCCTACACCGGCGCGCTCCTGTCCGACGAGCTGAAGGACGCGCTGGACGACGCGACGTACAACAACGACCACAAGGCGGTCGACGAGGGCGGCGCCGACACCGGCACCCTCACCTACTCCGGCACGGCGGGCGCGGAGCGCCTCGACTGGGCCGGGGACGTCGCACCCGGCAAGACCGTCACGCTCACCTACTCGGTGACGGTCAAGGCGTCCGGCGGCGACGGCGACCTGCGCAACCTGGTCGTCGCCCGCACGGAGGGAACCAACTGCGGTGCCGGGTCGGGTGATGCGGGCTGCTTCGTCGACACCAACACGCCCAAGCTGAAGATCCGGAAGTCGGCCGACAAGACCGTCGCCCGACCGGGCGAGAAGGTCAGATACACGATCGAGGTCACCAACCAGGGCCGGGTCGCCTACCCGGGCGCCGAGATCAAGGACGCCCTCGGCGAGGTCCTGGACGACGCCGCGTTCGCCGCCGCCTCCCTGAAGACGACCGGCATCACCCCGCCCGCCGCCTACGACCCCGCGACGAAGACCGTCGGGTGGAAGGGCGACGTGCCGGGCGGCGCGACCTTCTCGATCACCTACGAGGTGACCGTCAACGAGGCCGCCACCGGGGACAACCGTCTCGACAACGTGGTCGTCTCCTCCGCCGACACCAACTGCACCGCCACCTCCACCGACCCGGACTGCGGCACCGGCCGCCCGGTGAACGTCCCGCGCGTCACCCTGGCCAAGAAGGTCACCCCGGCCGACCCGGCACCGGGCACCACGGCGACGTACACCCTCACGGCGTCGAACACCGGCCTCGCCGACCACATCGGCGCCCGCCTCCACGACGACCTGAAGGACATCCTCAAGGACGCCGACCTGGTGGCCGGTTCCGTCAAGGTCGACGGCACCGCCGCACCCCTGCTGAACGCGGCGGGCGACGCGATCGACTGGACCGGGAACGTCCCGGCGGGCGGCCGGGCCGAGATCACGTACGAGGTGAGGATCCCCGCCAACCGCAAGCGCGGCGCGGACGGCACCCCGACCGGTGACCTGACCCTGAAGAACGCCGTCACCTCCCCGGACACGGGCACCAACTGCCCGGCGGGCGGCGGCACTTTGGCCGACGCGTGCACGGTCGAGTACACCCTCGACCAGCCGCAGCTCACGATGAAGAAGACCGCGACGCCGAAGGACCCCCAGGTCGGCGAGCGCGTCACGTACACGATCACCATGGTGAACACCGGGACCGTCCCGGGCGCCGACCTGGAGATCACCGACGTCCTGCCCGAAGGCGTGGACGTGGAGGAGGCCACCCCCGACGCGGGCACGTCCGTCTCCGACACCGCCGTGCGCCCGGTGAGGTGGCAGGTCGCCGCCATCGGCGAGGGCGACACCAAGAAGCTGGTGATCATCGGCCGGGTCACCCAGGCCGCGGCGGGCAAGGCGCTGAAGAACACCGCCACCGTCACGGCCGGTCCCGACCCGGTCGTCGACCCGGTCAGCGAGTGCTTGGACGCCCAGGGCAAGCCGGTCCCGGGCAAGATCTGCGACGACGGCGACGGTACGCCTCCGGGCGAGCCCAAGCTCACCCTGACCAAGACCCAGTCGCCCGAGCAGCCGCAGATCGGCT
Source organism: Streptomyces sp. NBC_00237 (assembly GCF_026342435.1). NCBI lineage: Bacteria > Bacillati > Actinomycetota > Actinomycetes > Kitasatosporales > Streptomycetaceae > Streptomyces > Streptomyces sp. NBC_00237. The sequence goes on from NZ_JAPEMT010000001.1 coordinate 454,303, forward strand.
CGACCGTGACGTACGCGGTCCAGGTCGTCAACTCCGGTGCGGACGAGGCCAAGCGGGTCGCGCTCGACGACATGCTCCCGGCCGGGCTCACCCTGGTCTCCGCGACCGCCTCGCTCGGCACCGTCGACCGTTCCGCCGCCCCGGTCCTGCACTGGAACGTCGGTACGGTCCCGGCCTCCGGCGGAAAGGCCACGCTGACCGTCGTCGCCAAGGTGAACCAGAACGCCTCCGGCACGGCCAAGCTGATCAACCAGACCTGGGAGACGACCGGGCCGCGCCCGGCGATCCCCGACGCCAACAAGTGCACCACCGATGCCACCCGCGCCTGCTCCGGCGAGAACGCCCGGCCGCCCGCCGCCCCGGAGCTGACGATGGAGAAGCGGGCCGTCCCCACCGATCCGCAGCTCGGCGAGGAGGTCACGTACACGGTCACCCTGCGCAACACGGGTGACGTCGAGGCCAAGGACCTGGAGTACGCGGACGCCGTCCCGGCCGGGGTGCGGATCCTGTCCGTCACCGCGGACGCCCTCGGCACCGCGACCGACGCCCGCCCGTCCGTGTGGAAGGTCCCGTCCCTGAAGAAGGACGAGACCGCCACCCTGGTCATCAGGGGCAAGGTCACCGACGCCGCCGCGCCGGTCAAGAACCGGGTCAAGGTCATCGAGGGCCCCAACCCGACCGTCCCGCCGGTCTCCCAGTGCGAGGACGCCTCCAGGGCCGTCGTACCCGACGAGGTCTGCGACGACTCGACCGACAGCAACCCGGCCGCCCCGAAGCTGACCGTCGAGAAGTCCCAGTCGCCGGAGCAGCCGCAGATCGGCTCGACCCTCACCTACCGGGTCAAGGTCAAGAACGCGGCCGACGGCGACCCGGCCCAGCGCGTGGAGCTGACCGACCAGCTCCCGGCGGGCGTCGAGATCGTACGGACCGAGGCCCCGGCCGGTACGACCGTCACCCCGGACGCCTCGGGCAAACTGGTGTGGAAGGTCGGCGCGGTCGACCCGGGCACCGAGCGGGTCCTGACGGTGGTGGTCAAGGTCAGGCAGGACGCCTCGACCACGGCCACGCTCGTCAACAAGGCGTGGACCAGCGCCGGTCCCGACGGCAGCGTCCCGACCGCCAACCAGTGCGGCGGCGAGCCCACGAAGGCGTGCTCGGGCGAGGGCGCGCAGCCCCCGGTCAAGCCGTCGATCACCATGACCAAGTCCGTGGACCCGAAGGACCCGCAGATCGGCGAGACGGTCACGTACACGGTGACGATGAAGAACACCTCCGCCGTGGCCGCCAAGGACCTGGAAGTACGGGACGACCTGCCGGAGGGACTGACCCTCGTCGGCGCGCCGACCGCGTCGAACGGCACGGCGACCGCCGCCGACCCGATCGTCTGGAAGGTGCCCGCCCTCGCGGGCGGCGCCGGGGCCACGCTCACGTACCGGGCACGCGTGGGCGACGGCGCGAAGGGCAAGAAGCTGCGCAACGTCGCGGACCTCACCGAGGGCCCGACGCCGACCGTCCCGGACGAGAACCAGTGCGCGGACGCCGCCGGACAGCCGATCTCGGGCAAGGTCTGCGACGACGGCGCCGGCGGGGAGCCCAAGGACCCGAAGCTGATCCTGTCCAAGCTCCAGCGCCCCGGCACCCCCCAGGTGGGCAGCACGCTCACCTACGTCCTGGAGCTGAGGAACGAGGGCGACGACGACGCCAGGCGCTCCGAGATCCTGGACCGGCTGCCGGTCGGCGTGGACCTGGTCTCCGCCGTGCCGTCGGTGTCGACGGACGCGGTGGACGTGAGCGGTGCACCGCTCATCAGGTGGAAGCCGGACACGGTTTCCGCGAAGGGCTCCAAGCAGCTCACCGTCACGGTGAAGGTCCGTCAGGACGTGTCCCTGGACGACGAGTTGACGAACCGCGCGTACTCCACCGCGGGTCCTGCCGCCACCCCGCTCGCGGGCAACGCGTGCTCCGACAACGCGATGCACGCCTGTGCGGGCAACAAGGTCCCGGCCAGTCCCTCGCTGAGGGCGAAGAAGACGGTCACGCCGAAGGACCCGCAGGTCGGGGAAGAGGTCGTGTACGTCATCACGGTGGAGAACACCGGGGACTCCCCGGCCGCCGACCTGAAGATCGACGACGTCCTCCCGGCGGGCGTACGGCTCGACAAGGCGGACGCCACCGAGGGCAGCGTCACCGGCACCGGGCCCGTCGTCTGGGACATCCCGGCGCTCGACGCCCGTACGACCGCCACCCTCACCCTGACCGGCACCGTCACGGACGCCGCGAAGGGCAGGAAGCTCAAGAACATCGCCAAGGTCACCGAGGGACCGAACCCGACCGTCGACCCGGAGAGCATCTGCAAGGACGCGAACGGTCAGCCGATCCCGGGCCAGATCTGCGACGACGGCGACGGTACGGAGCCGAAGGACCCGGAGCTGACGCTGACCAAGACGCAGTCCCCCGCCCAGCCGCAGGTCGGCAACACCCTCGTCTACACCGTGAGGATCGCGAACGCGGCGGGCGCGGACGCCGCCCGGCGCGTCGAGGTCACCGACCTGCTCCCGGCGGGCGTCGAGGTCGTCGACGTCGACCCCTCGGTCGGCACCGTCGACCGGGCTTCGGCCCCCAAGCTGACCTGGGCCGTCGGCACGCTGGCCGCCGGTGCGGACGCCACCGCGAAGATCACGGTGAAGGTGAAGCAGGACGCGTCCACCACGGACAAGCTGATCAACAAGGCGTGGACGACGGACGGCGCGAAGGCGGCCGTCCCGGCGGACAACCAGTGCGACGGCGAGGCCGACAAGGCGTGTTCGGGCGAGAGCTCCCAGCCGCCCGCCAAGCCGCAGTGGACCCTGTCGAAGACGGCCTCCCCGACCGACCCGCAGGTCGGCGAGGTGGTCACGTACACCCTGAAGGCCGCGAACACGGGCACCGTCGACGCGAAGGACCTGGAGGTCAGGGACGACGTCCCGACCGGTCTGACGCTGCTGACGGTCGACGCCCCGGCCGGTACGACCGCGCCGAAGGCCGACCCGGTGGTCTGGCGGATCCCGACGCTGGCCGCCGGTGAGACCAAGGAACTGAAGCTGTTCGCGGAGGTCACCGACGGCGCCAAGGGCCGCAAGCTGCGCAACAGCGCCGAGGTGACGGAGGGCCCCGACCCGCTCGTCCCGGACGAGAACACGTGCAAGGACGACCCGACGCCGGGCAAGGTCTGTGACACGGACGGCGACGGTACGGACGTGGGCGAGCCCAGGCTCACCCTGACCAAGACCCAGACCCCGGCCCAGCCGCAGGTCGGCAACACGCTCACCTACACGGTGCGGATCGCCAACGCGGCGGGCGCGGACCCGGCCAAGCGGGTGCGGATCACCGATCTGCTGCCGGACGACGTGGATCTCGTACGGACGGCCGCCTCGGCCGGTGCCGTGGACGAGACCGGTAAACCGGCCCTGGACTGGAACGTCGGGGAATTGGCGGCCGGTACGGACGCCACCCTGACCATCACCGTCAAGGTGAAGCAGACCGCCTCCACCACCGAAAAGCTCATCAACAAGGCGTGGACGACGACCGGCGCCCGGCCGGAGGTCCCGACCGCCAACCAGTGCCCGGGCGAGGCCACCAAGGCGTGCTCCGGCGACAAGGCCGACCCGCCCGCCAAGCCGGAGTGGACCGTCACCAAGACGGCGTCCCCGACGGACCCGCAGGTGGGCGAGACCGTCGTCTACACGCTGACCGCGAAGAACACCGGCACGGTCGTCGCCAAGGACCTGGAGATCCAGGACGAGCTCCCCCGGGGGCTGACCCTGGTCGGCACGCCGGACGCCTCCGAGGGCTCCGCCACGGCCGCCGACCCGGTGGTGTGGAGGATCCCGGTCCTGAACGCGAACACCACCGCCACCCTGAAGATCACCGCCAAGGTGACGGCGGCGGCTCTCGGCACGAAGCTGAGGAACGCGGCCGAGGTGACGGAGGGCCCCGACCCGACGGTCCCCGACGGCAACAGGTGCAAGGACGACCCGGACCCCGCGAAGATCTGTGACACGGACGGCGACGGCACCGACGTCACGGAGCCGAAGCTCACCCTGACCAAGACGCAGGTCCCGGCCCAGCCGCAGGTCGGCAACACGCTCACCTACGCGGTGAAGATCGTGAACGCGGCCGGTGCCGCGCAGGCCAAGCGCGTGCAGATCACCGATCTGCTGCCGACCGGAGTGGACCTGGTGTCCGCCGTCTCCTCGGACACGGGCGACCCGGTGGACACCGCCGCCAAGCCCCGGCTCGTATGGAACATCGGGGACGTGGCGGCCGGGGACGAGCGCACGCTCACGGTCACGGTCAAGGTCCGCCAGGACGCCTCCGCCAAGGTGGTCAACCGGGCCTGGACCTCGACCGGCCCCCAGCCGGAGATCCCCGAGCCCAACCGCTGCGACGACAACGCCGAACAGGCGTGTGCCGGTGAGGACGCGGAGCTCCCGGGCCGCCCGGACTGGACCCTGTCCAAGACGGCGGACCCGGCGCAACCGCAGATCGGCGAGGTCGTCACGTACACCCTGAAGGCGGTCAACAACGGCACCGTCGAGGGCAGGGACCTGGAGATCGAGGACAAGCTGCCCGAGGGTCTGGCCCTGCTGGACGTCCGGGCCTCCGACGGTACGAGCGCGGAGCGGACCGACCCGGTCGTCTGGAAGATCCCGACGCTGGCCGCCAACGCCACGGAGACGCTGACCATCACCGCGAAGGTCACCCAGGGCGCGCGCGGCAAGAAGCTGAAGAACCAGGCCGACGTGACGGAGGGCCCGAACCCGGTCATCCCGCCGGACAACCAGTGCAAGGACGACCCCACCAAGGTCTGTGACACCGACGGCGACGGCACCGAGCCGAAGGAGCCCCGGCTCACCCTGACCAAGACGCAGCTCCCGGCGCAGTCCCAGGTCGGCTCGACCCTCACCTACACGGTGAAGCTGGCGAACGCGGCCGGCGCGGACGGGGCGAAGCGCGCGGAGGTGACGGACCTGCTCCCGGCGGGAGTCGACCTGGTCAAGGCCGAGTCGTCCGCCGGTACCGTCGACGCCTCGGGCAAGCCCACCCTGACGTGGACGATCGGCGACCTGGCCGCCGGTGCGGACGCGACGATGACCGTCACGGTGAAGGTCAGGCAGGACGCGTCCACCGCCGACAAGCTGGTCAACCAGACGTGGACCAGCGCGGGCGCCGAGGGTTCGGTCCCCGCCGCCAACCAGTGCGCGGGTGAGCCCGCCAAGGCGTGCTCCGGCGACAGGACCGACCCGCCCGCGAAGCCGACCTGGACCGTCTCGAAGACCGCCGACCCGGCGGATCCGCAGGTCGGCGAGACGGTGACGTACACCCTCAAGGCCGTGAACACGGGGGCCGTCCCCGGCAGGGACCTGGAGATCAGGGACGACGTTCCGGCCGGGCTCACCCTGCTCGACGTGCGGCCGTCGACGGGGACGACCGCCGCCAAGGCGGACCCGGTGGTGTGGAGGATCCCGACGCTCGCCGCCGGAACCACCGAGGAACTGAAGATCGTCGCGAAGGTGACCGAGGCCGCCAAGGGCCGGAAGCTGCGCAACATGGCCGAGGTGACCGAGGGGCCCGACCCGAAGGTCCCCGACGAGAACACGTGCAAGGACGACCCGGACCCCGCCAAGGTCTGTGACACCGACGGCGACGGTACGGACGTGAAGGAGCCCAGGCTCACCCTCACCAAGACGCAGCTCCCGTCCGACCCGCAGATCGGCACCACGCTCACGTACACGGTGAAGATCGCGAACGCGGCCGGAGCGGACACCGCCAAGCGGTCCGAGGTGACCGACCTCCTCCCGGCGGGAGTCGACCTGGTCAAGGCCGAGTCGTCCGCCGGTACGGTCGACGCCTCGGGCAAGCCCACCCTGACGTGGACCGTCGGCGACCTGGCCGCCGGTGCGGACGCGACGATGACCGTCACGGTCAAGGTCAGGCAGGACGCCGACACCACCAAGAAGATCGTCAACAAGACGTGGACGACGGCCGGTTCCGAGGCCGAGGTGCCCACGGACAACCAGTGCGCGGGCGAGCCCACCAAGGCGTGCTCCGGCGAGAACGCCAAGGAGCCGGGCAAGCCGCAGTGGACCCTGTCCAAGACGGCGGACCCGAAGGACCCGCAGGTCGGCGAGAAGGTCACGTACACGCTGAAGGCGGTCAACACCGGTGCCACCGAGGCCAAGGACCTGGAGATCAAGGACGACGTACCGAACGGCCTGACCCTGCTCGACGTGCGGCCGTCCGCCGGTACGCGTGCGGAGAAGACCGACCCGATCGTCTGGAAGATCCCGGCGCTCGCGGGCGGCGAGACGAAGGAGCTGAAGTTCACCGCGCTGGTCACTGCGGGCGCGAAGGGTACGAAGCTGAAGAACTCCGCCGAGGTGACCGAGGGCCCCGACCCGAAGGTCCCCGACGAGAACACGTGCAAGGACGACCCGACGCCCGGGAAGGTCTGTGACACGGACGGCGACGGCACGGACGTGGGCGAGCCCCGGCTCACCCTCACCAAGAAGCAGAGCCTGACCGCCCCGCAGGTCGGCGTCCCCTTCACCTACACCGTGAAGATCGCCAACGCGGCGGGCGCGGACAAGGCCGAACGCATCACGATCACGGACGCGCTTCCGGAGGGCGTGGAGGTCGTCAAGGCCGCTCCGACCGCCGGAACGGTCGCCTCCGAGACGGCCCGTCCGCTGGTCTGGACGGTCGGCACGCTGGCCGCCGGCGCGGACGCCGAACTGGTCCTGACGGTCAAGGCCACCTCCGCCGCCAACAAGTCCGAGAAGCTCGTCAACAAGGCGTGGACGTCCACGGGTGCGGAAGCCACCGTCCCCACCGACAACCAGTGCCCGGACGACGCCACGAAGGCGTGCGCGAGCGGCACCCAGCCGCCCGTGGACCCGAAGCTGGTGATCAGCAAGAAGGTGGCCCCGACCCCGCTCCTCCCGGGCGCCACCGCCACCTACACGATCACGGTCAAGAACGACGCCGACGCCCCCTACCCGGACGCCGAGTTCAGCGACAGCCTCGCCGGTGTCCTGGACGACGCGGACTGGGTCGGCGTGACGGAGGAGGCGGGCGGCAAGGCGGTCTTCACGGCCCCCGACCTGAAGTGGACGGGCGACTTCGCCCCCCACGAGTCGAAGCGGATCACCTACCAGGTGAAGATCCCGACGCAGCCCAAGCCGGGCGGCGACCAGGAGCTGAGGAACAAGGTCGTCTCCGAACTCCCGGGCTCCAACTGCCCGTTCGGCTCCACCGACCCCGAGTGCGGAATCGACACCGACGGTTCGGGCGTCCCGTACGTCACCCTCGCCAAGTCCGCGGACAAGGCGACGGCTCTCCCGGGCGAGACGGTGACGTACACGCTGACCCTCACCAACGCGGGCGCGGGAACGTACCGGGGCTACTCCCTGACCGACGACCTGACGAAGGTCCTGGACGACGCCTCCTACGAGGGTGACGTGCAGGCCACGACGGGCACGGCCACCGTGTCGGGCACGCAGCTGACCTGGACCGGCGACGTGCCGGGCAAGGGCACCGCGACCCTCACCTACTCGGTGCGGATCCCGGACCCGGCGCGGGCCGGGGCGAGTGCCGACCGCAAGCTGGTCAACGCGGTCAGCTCCACCGAGGCGGGCTCCAACTGCCGTACGGCACAAGCGGGTTGCACCACCACCGTGACCTACCCCAACCTCCACTTCCGGAAGGAGATGGCCCCGGCGAAGCCGCTGCCCGGCACGAAGGTCACGTACACGGTGACGGTGGTCAACGACGGCGAGGGCACGTACCCGGCCGCGGCGTTCGAGGACGACCTGACCAAGGTCCTCGGCGACGCCGACTACAACGCCGACGCGACGGCCTCGGCGGGCTCCGCGACGTACGACGCCGCCGCGAAGAAGCTGACCTGGAAGGGCGACGTCCCGGCGGGCACCCCCGTCACCGTCACCTACTCGGTCACCGTCCACGAGCGTCCGAAGCCGGGCGCGACCGGCCGCCTCCTCAACGGCATCGTCTCGTCGAACCCCGGCTCCAACTGCAAGGCGGGCGCGGCGAACGCGGAGTGCGGCAACACCTTCGGCGGCCTGAGTCCGGACGAGGAGGGCGGCTTCCCGCAGCTCGACGTGAAGAAGAGCGCGGACCACGTGCACGCGGTGCCGGGCTCGGAGGTGACGTACACGATCCTCATCACCAACGACGGCGGTGCGGCCTACGAGAACGTGACCGTGACGGACGACCTGAGCGCCGTCCTGACCGACGCCGACTACAACGACGACGCGGCGTCCGACAAGGGCGGGAAGCTGACCTACACGGCCCCGGTCCTTACCTGGACCGGCGACGTCCCGGCCCGGGGCAAGGTCAAGGTCACCTACTCGGTCAAGGTCCCGACGAGGACCAAGCCGACCGCGACGGCCCTCCTCAAGAACACGGCTCTCTCCGCCGACGCGGGCTCCAACTGCAAGCCGACCACCCCCGGCGCGGAGTGCGGCGTCGAGGTCCCGATCGCCAACCCGGCCCTGACGAAGACCGTCGACAAGCGGAACCCGCTCCCCGGCGACAAGGTCACCTACACGGTCAAGGTCTTCAACACGGGCAGGGCGGACTTCCCGAACGCCGACTTCACCGACGACCTCACGGACGTCCTGGACGACGCGCGGTGGAACGACGACCTCACCGTCACCCCCGGCAACCCGGCCCCGGTCTTCGACCCGGCCACCGGCAAGCTGACCTGGACGGGCCCGGTCCGCCACGGCGGCGACGCCACCGCCGTCGTCATCACCTACTCGGTCACCGTCGGCGCCCCGCCGCAGGGCAACGCCAAGCTCACCAACTCCCTCACCTCCACCGACCCCGGCTCGAACTGCGTCGAGGGCGAGCAGACGGAGGAGTGCGGCACGGGCCACGGCGAGGACGGCGGAATCCCGAAGCTGTACGTGAACCTGGTCGACGACCACGTGGTCGCCAAGCCGGGCGAACGCGTCCAGTACACGGCCCGCGTGAAGAACACGGGCACGGCCCCCTACCCCGCCGCGAAGGCGTACGTCGACCTCGCCGAGGTCATGGACTCCGCGACGGTCGCGGACGACGTCCGTACGGACAAGGGCACGGCGGCCCGCATCCCCCGCGCCCAGCTCCCCGCGGAGCTGCGCGACCGCGCGATCCCGTCCCCCCGGGACGTGGTGTCCTGGACGGGCGACCTCCCGGTCGGCGAGACGGCCACCATCACCTGGTCCGCCGTGATCGACACTCCGCCGGGCGGCAACCGCCACCTGAACGCGCACATCATCGGCCACGCCTCCAACTGCTCCCGGCGGCAGGGTGTCGAGACCGAGTGCGCGGACGAGGTCCTCATCCCCTTCGTCACGTACGCGAAGAAGGTGACAGGACCGGCGACCCCGAAGCCGGGCGACCGCCTCACCTACACCGTCTCGATGAAGAACACGGGCACGGGCGTGTACGAGGGCGCGGCCTTCGCGGACGACCTCCGCGAAATCCTGGACGACGTCCGCTTCACGCCGTCTGCCGTCACGTCCTCGCTGGGCAAGGTGACGTACTCCGCCCCGGTCCTCTCCTGGAAGGGCGACATCCCGGCGGGTGCGGCAGCCACGGTCAGCTACCCCGTGACGGTCGTGGGCGCCCGCACGGGCGACGGCCGCCTGACGAACACGCTCGACTCCACAGCCACCCTCGGCTCGAACTGCCCCAGGTCCACCCGCGACGCGTCCTGCTCCACCTCCACCAAGATCACCCAACTCCCCATCAAGCCGATCAAGCCCGTCAAGCCCGTCCATCCGAAGCCGGGCCCGCTGCCCCACGACCCTCACCCCCTCCCCGACACGGGCACGGACGGCTGGCGCACGGCTGCGGCGGCGGGCGCGGGAGCACTCCTCCTCGCGGTCGGAGGGGCCCTGATCGTGATCACCCGCAGGCGGCGCAACTCCAGCTCGTAGCCGCGGAACGGTGACCGGGGCCAGTGCGGGCCCGTCCTACTTGGCCCCCTGTGGCCCGTACCACTGGAGCGCCTGCCCCGTGACGGCGGCTACGCACTCGAAGTCGCGGTCGCGGTGCAGGAGGGTGAGGCCCTGTAGTTCCGCGGTGGCGGCGACCACGAGGTCGACGGGGCCCGCGCTGCGGTGCTGACCGCGTTCGGTGAGAAGCTGCTGCACCTGCCAGGCGCGGTCGTACGCACGGTCATCGACCGGCACCCAGCCGAACAGCACCCGTATGTCCTCGACGCCCCGCGCGCGGTCTGCCGCGCTCCGGGCGCTGAAGAAGAATTCGAGGTCCGTCAGCGGGCAGGTGGCGATGAGCCCCGCGGCGGCGGCCTGATCCCAGCCGTGCTGCTCGGAATCACCGCGCAGGAGGCGGGCCAGGGCGCTCGTGTCGATGAGGAACTGGGCCGCGCTCACCGTCGGTAGTTCCTCTTGTCCTCCAGGGACTCCAGGTCGAAGGCGCCTTCCGCAGCGGAGGCCCGCAGCCGGGTCAGGGCCAGCGCCCGTCGCCGCGTCTCCAGAACCTCGCGCAGAGCGGAGTTCACGGTGTCCTTCTTGGTGCTGGTGCCGAGGGCTTGGGCCACGGCAGCGAGGAGGGTGTCGTCGACATCTATTACGGTCCTGCTCATAGCTGCACCTCCGGAGATATCAAACGTGTAACCAAGTATATCCCTGGTGATGCCTCCCTTGGGCGGACGGCGTCAGACCCTAAGGCCCCGTTCCCCTGCCGGGCCCGCATCCCCTGCGTACGGTCGTGGCATGGTGCGGAGCAGCGCGGTGGATGTGGACGGGTATCTGGGCGAGGTGCCCGGGGAGGTCTGCTGAGGGGGTGCCGAGACGCCCGCGAAGAATTGTGGCGTCGGCGCGCGACATCTTGGCGACCCGCGTAGTCAAAGGGGTATGCACGGGGATCACAGCACAAGAGAGCAGGCGGGGGCCGAGTGAAGCCAGCACAGGAGGACCAGTACCTGGAGTTCGTGAGCGCGCGGGCGAGGCCGCTGTACCGGTCGGCGTACGTGCTCGCGGCCGGTGACTCGCACCTCGCCGAGGACCTGGTGCAGGAGACCCTGAGCCGGGTGTACGTGCACTGGAAGAAGGTGGCCCGGGCGGAGAGCCCGGCGGCGTACGCGCAGACCGTGCTCGTACGGACCTTCCTCACGCTCAAGCGCCGCAGCAGTTCCGGCGAGCGCCCGACGGGCACCATGCCCGACAGCGCGGCGAAAGGTCCGGACACCGCACTGCGGCTGACCCTGCTGGACGCGCTCGGTCAACTCCCGCCCAAGGACAGGGCAGTTCTGCTGCTCCGTTACTGGGAGGGGCACAGCATCGAGGAGACCGCCCACATGCTCAAGCTGAGCAGCAGCGCGGTCCGTTCCCAGGGCACCCGGGCCCTCGCCAGGGCGCGTGCCCTGCTCGGCGACACCCTCTCCGACCTCGTACCGACGCACTGAGCGCTCCCGTACGAGGAGCCCCCCTTCCCGCCACCCAGCGAATAGGTGACATCCGCATGCCCTTCGAAGCAGACCTCGCAGACGCTCTGGACCGTTCGACCGACAACCTCGACCCCGACCTCGACCACCTCGTCGGCGGAGCCGTCAAGCGCGGCCGCAGCCGCCGCAATCGGCGCAACCTCGGTGCGGGCGTGGGGGCTTGCGCCGTGATCGCGGTGGCGGGTCTGGTCATGCCCGGCGTACTGGACCGGGCCCGGCACGGCGGGGAGGGGGAGGGGATGGAGGCCGTGGCCTTCGCGGCGCCCCGTTCCGCGATCACCGGGGCGCAGATGATCCAGGCCGTGGAGAAGTCGTTCCCCGGCGGCACGTACGCGAAGAAGGAGGGGCAGAGCAACAACCCCTCCGACCCGTCCGGCGGCTACGTCGCCAACGGCGGCTTCACCTTCGACGACGGCCGCGGCCTCGCCAACGTCGGCGTCTCCGCCATGCGCCTCAAGCTGCCGCTCCAGGACGGCGAGGGCCTGAGCTGCGAGGCCGAGCAGACACCTCCGCGCGCCGAGGGCGACACTTGCGAGCTGAAGGAGCTGCCGAGCAGTGCCACTCTCCCCGGCGGGGCCCTGCTGATGCAGGAGAAGATCGCGGACAAGCACGCCGACGGCCGCGAGCCGGCCCACCGCTGGACGACGACGCTCACCGTGAAGTCCACCGGTGCACAAGTGCAGTTGGTGCAGTGGAACACGGGCGGCGACTTCAACACCGGCATCCCGAAGCCGACCCGCCCCGCGCCCCCGCTCTCCCCGCAGCAGGCCGCGGCCGTCCTGACCGGCTCCGTATGGTCACCGATTCTGGGCGCCGTCGCCTGATCCGCTCCCGTACGGTCAGGACGCGAGCGACTTCCAGAAGGCGTGGCCCCCGGGCTGCCGGGGAGACGAGCTGGGCGCACACGCTGTAGCCGCCCCCCCCGGGGGCGGGACGGGCGGGCAAGGGAGCGGCCCCACCAACCACCCGACCCGGACCAACCCCCGACACCCCCCGCCCAACAGCTCCGGGAGCAGACGGGGCCCGGCCATGTCCCCGGTGGCGGTGCAGCCGGGCCGGTCCGAGCTGATCGCTGTACGGGTAGCTCTTGCCCATGCTGCGTGCGGGGAGGCAGCGGCAGGGAAATGCGGTGCCTGGACGGCGGTGGACGTCGGGGACGCGGCGGCGAGGGTGAACCGCTGCGGTGCTCGTACGGCTGCGAGACCTGTCGGCCGCCGTGAACGCCTCGACGCCCGCCAATTCCGTTGAGCCCGCGCCCCGCGATCGTGTTGGCTGGCGACGCCGAACTGTCAGCACCACACATATCCGCTCGGCCGCAGCAGGGAGTCAATCGTGCAGGACAAGGGTGTCGACCCCGTTGCCCACAATCGGGCAGCCTGGGACAAGTACGTCCAAGAGGGCAACGAGTGGTCGAGGCCGGTGAGCGCCGAGGCCGTCGAGCGTGCCCGCAAGGGCGACTGGTCGATCGTCCTCATCGGGCATGCGCCCGTCGACCGCTCCTGGCTGCCGAAGGACCTGACCGGCAAGGACGTGCTGTGCCTGGCCTCCGGCGGTGGCCAGCAGGGCCCGATCCTCGCCGCAGCGGGAGCGCGGGTCACCGTCTTCGACAACTCACCCGGCCAGCTCGGCCAGGACGAGAAGGTGGCGGCACGCGACGGGCTCGAACTCCGCACCGTCCAGGGCGACATGCGCGACCTGAGCGCCTTCGCCGACGCGACCTTCGACGTCGTGTTCCATCCGGTCTCGAACCTCTTCGTACCGGACCTGGCCCCGGTGTGGCGCGAGTGCTTCCGCGTCCTGCGACCGGGCGGAACGCTGCTCGCGGGCTTCCTCAACCCTGATGCGTACCTGTTCGACCACGAGGCTCTCGACGAGCGCGGCGAGCTGATCGTCGTGCACAAGCTGCCTTACAGCGATGTCACGCAGTACTCCGCCGAGGAACGCGCCACGAAGTTCGGCGCGGAGGCCGCTCTCGAATACAGCCACACCCTCACCGACCAGATCGGCGGGCAGCTCGCCGCAGGTTTCGTCGTCACCGGCTTCGCGGAAGCGCCGCATCAGTCCAACGCGTCCGCCGCCTACCTGTCGAACTACTTCGCGACCCGGGCAGTCAAGCCGGGCTGACCCTCGCCGTGGCGGGGGCCGCGCCGCCGCCCCCGCTTACGGCTTCCCAGCCGGGGTCAGACGGTGTGCGCCGCCGCGAAGGTGGCGAACGCCGTCCAGGTGGCGGGCTTCACGTCGAAGGTGGGGGAGGCATCGCCGAGCTTGCTGTCGCGGACGTGGACGTCGGCGCAGGCGCAGGTGGCGATTTCGACGCACTCGCCGCCCTGGTTACCGCTGTAGCTGGACTTGTGCCAGCCGTCGTAGGCGACCTCGATGCAGTCGCCGCCTTCGTTGCCGCTGTAACTCGACTTGAACCAAGCTGAGTTCGGGGGCACGTTGTTCATAGTGCTCCTGCCAGTTCCTCGATGAACTTCATGCTCTCCGGTGCCCGAAGGGCATTGGATCGGATCATCGCATACCGCTGTTCCAGCGCGTCCACCTCTTTGGGGCTCGCGTAGAAGACGGACCCGCCACCCTGGTACTCCACGTACGCGACGGACCGCCCCTCCTCGGTCGTCAGGAGCGTCATGGGCCCGTCGAGACCTGCGTGGGTTTCGACCTCGGTCGGTACGACGTGGATGGAGATGTTGCGCATCTTGGCGCAGGCCACCAAGTGGTCCAACTGCTCCTTGTGGACGCGCTGGCCGCCGATCGGACGCCGGAGCACGTGTTCCTCGATGACGAAGCACAGGGTCGCGGATGGTTTCCGCGTGAGCAGGGTCTGCCGTTCGAGGCGTCCCTGGACGCGGAATTCGATCTCGTCCTCCTCTAGTAGAGGAATGCGAGCGCTGAGGACTGCACGGGCGTGTGCTTCGGTCTGCAACAGGCCATTGATAGCGTGCGTGTCGTACTTGTAGAGCCGCTGCACCAGGCCCTCGGTGTCGGCATAGCCCTGGAAGAAGTCCGGATATCCCGGCTTGCCCAACTCTTCAAGCATCGCGACGAGCATGCCCTCCGCTCCCAGCGCTTCGTCCACGTCCGTCACGTAGTCAGGCTGGGGCCGCAGCGATCCGGCCTCCATCTTCTGGACCGTTGACAGGGAGTACCTGCGTGCGGTGAGCGCGGCCAACTGTTCCTGGGTCAGCCCGCGATGAGTCCGCAGTGCCTTCTGCTGAAGCCCGAAGACCTTCCAGATGAGCGGCTTCCCGCTCCTGCCCTTGCTCTGTTCTCCCATGTGTCTCGCCTCCCGCAGCGAACCGCACCGAGCCCTCAATGGTGTTGCAAAAATCCCCACTTGGGCCGCAGCGGATTCTCACCCGAACCGCAAGTTCACTTTGACGCCCCAGTTGAACTACCGACAGTAGCCGTCCGCTGACACGCTTCCACTCATGATGAGCGAACCTGCTGGCATGGAACTCACCGATACCCAGGCTGAGTTGGCCGCAGACCGAAAATCCATGGACGTGCAGCGGGAACCGGTGTTCGGACATGCATCCGAAACGGGCGGGGAGCGCCTCGCCGTAGTCGCCCGCGAGTGGTCCACGGAGTGTGCCCTGAACCCGCGCGCGGTTGCTCTCGCCCGGACGCGTACCCGCACGTACCTGACCGTCCTCGGGTGGACCGGTGACATCGACGACGCCGTACTCGTCGTCTCCGAGCTGGTCACGAACGCCGTCCGGCACGGCTGCGAATCAGGCCGGGTGGGCTGGCTGCGGCTGGCCGTACTGGAGGACGGCGCGCTGCTGGTGGACGTATCGGACCCGGTCGCGGGGTTCGTGCGCGCCGTCGATGACGACGAGGGCGGGAGAGGGCTCCAGCTGGTCCGGCGGCTGGGTGACCTGAGCTGGTTCCTGCGGGCGGGAAGTGATCGGGGGAAGACCGTTCGGGTGCGTCTGCGTCCGTAAACGATCGCTTCTCAACTCTGGTTACAGAGAGTGGAGTTGATGCGCTACGGTGACCGCGTCATCACTCTCCGCGCCCACTGTGGCGCGTAGAGCGGCCCCCGTCGGTGTTAGACGCACCGGGCGAGGGCCTCACCCAACGAAGCTCTCCAAAGGAGCCCGCAGAATGTTCCTGCATGCTATCTCTCCCACTCGCGCGTTCGCGAAGGTCGCCAAGAGTCTGCTGACTCGGACCGAACTCGACACCGACGCGCGCCTTCTCCTCGCATACGTGGGCGATCTGAGGCCCTCGGACGACAAGTACCTCCCCCTGGGCGACTACGCGGAGGAGCTGGGCATCACCCCGGCCGCGTACAAGCGCATCAAGAAGCAACTCGTGCGGTACGGGTACGTGCACGACTACCGGGCGCAGGGGGCCCGTGGCCTCTGGTACACCGAGCAGTGGGTGAGCAACGTGCCCCTCACGGAGGACCAGTTCCGGGCGCTGCGGGCGGGTGAGACCGATGTGGTCCCGCTCTCCGACGGGCGGCAGCCGACCGTCGGACAGCCGGGGTCTCGGAGGGGCGGCGGCTCTACCGGTACTTCTCAGACGAAGAGCAAGACATACCCCACCCGCCCACCCAGGCGGCCCGCAGCGCAAGCAGCGGTCGCGGTCGCGGAGGATGCGAACGAGCCGCAGCTCGCTTCCGCACCCGAATTCGCCATCGCGGAGCGCCTGTTGAGGGAGCTGTGGATGGACAGGGCAGACCTGCGCCTGACCTTCCGCAACGTCCGCTACCTCGCCGGGATCGTCGCCGAGAAGATCCGCAGCGGGGTTCCGGTTTGGGAGATCCACCACGCGCTCACCCACGGCCTGCCCGACAAGCCGATCGACAACGCCGCCGGGTTCGTCACCGTCCGGCTGCGACGGAACGTCCCCGACGGAGCCGCCCTGGCCGCCTCCGAGGCGATGCGAGCAGCCACCCCGCCGCCGATCGCCGTACCGGGGCCGCCCAAGGCGATGCGTACCTGCGACGGCCCCGGCGACCACGCCTTCCGCCCCGTCGCCGACGAGACCCTGTGCGCACCCTGTCGTCGGGCGTACCCCCAGCTCGAAGACGCCCTCCGGGAGGAGTGCTCCGGCCAGGACTGGGCGGCCGTCGGCCCGGTTCCGTCCCCGGACCCGGTCTTCTGAGCGCCGGGCGCTCGTCGCGCCCCGGCGACGGTCCGGCCCGGGACGACGAGGGTGGCGGATCCCGGCCCGTCGTGGGGAACGACGAGGCCGAAGCCGGGGCAGTACGGAGAATCGGGCGGGATCGGACCCGCTCGCACGGTGGCCGGGAGGTGCGTCATGACTGCTGAGACGGCAGCCCCTGCGTGGATGCACGAACAGATCACGGCGGAGCAGTACGAGTCCTGGTCCGAGGAGCAGTGTGCGGGTATCGAGATCGTGGACGGGATGGCCGTCGTGAGCCCCAGCGCGTCCAAGCGTCACGACCGGCTCGCCCGGCTGCTGGCGAACGCCCTGGACGCCGCTGCCGGGTCCGACTGGAACGCCGACACCGACTTCGACGTACGCCTGCAAGATGTCCCGCTCACGAACCGGCGTCCGGACGTCGTGGTGTACCGCGCGGACACCATCGACGTGACGCCCACGCGGCCGGAGCACGTACTGCTGGTCGTGGAGGTGGTCTCGCCGGGGCCCGAGACCACCGACCGGATCGTGAAGACGGACCAGTACGCCAAGGCCGGTATCGCCTTCTACTGGCGGGTCGAGCAGGCCGTGACCGGTGCGCCGATGCTGTACGCGTACGTCCTCGACCCGGCGACCGGGACCTACCGGGACGGCGGAGTGTTCAGCGGTCTCGTCACGGTCGCGGCCCCCTTCCCGGTGGAGATCGACCTCGGCCGGAGCTGAACTCCCCGGCACCGGACGGGACATGCGTGTCAAGATCGACCGTATGACTTCCGTTCAGGCTGAACCCAACGACTACGACAGCTTCGCCGTGGCGTACGCGGCCAAGAACGAGACCAGTCTTCACAACGCCTACTACGAGCGGCCCGCGATGCTGGACCTGGCCGGGGACGTGACCGGGCGACGCGTGCTCGACGCCGGTTGCGGGGCCGGGCCGCTGGCGGCGGCGCTGCGCGAGCGGGGTGCGATCGTGACCGGTTTCGACTCCAGCGCCCAGATGCTGGAGCTGGCCAGGAAGCGGCTCGGGGACGACACGGAGCTGCACCTCGCGGAGCTGGGCGGCCCGCTGCCGTTTCCCGATGCCGCGTTCGACGACGTCGTGGCGTCGCTGGTCCTGCACTACCTGGAGGACTGGACGGCGGCGCTGGCCGAACTGCGGCGCGTGCTGGTTCCGGGCGGCCGACTGCTCGTGTCCGTCGACCACCCCGTCATCGGCCTCGTACAGCCGGACGCCGCCGACTACTTCGCGACGTACCGGCGCTCGGAGGAATGGACGATGGGCGGGCACACCGCCGTGATGTCCTTCTGGCACCGGCCGCTACACGCGATGACCGACGCCTTCACCTCGGCGGGCTTCCGGATCGACGTCATCAGCGAACCGTTCCCCGCGCCCGGTGCCCGCGAGAAGTTCCCCGAAGCCTTCGTGGACAAGCCCTCGGGGGCCTTCGTGTGCTTCCTGTTCTTCGTCCTGCGGGCCGCGTGACGGGGGAGGGGGGGGGGAGGGGGAAGGGGAAGGAGCGATGACCTTGCATGCGGATGTGGCCGCACTGCTGGCGGGGGCCGCCATCATCGACGTGGACGTCGACGAGGCCGTCGCTGACGGGCACGTGCGCTCGTGCGCGTACCGACGTGTCGTGCAGGTGACCGCTGCGGCGCGGAGCCGCGACGGGGACCGCGCGATCGTGGCCGCGATCCTGCGCGATCCGGACGAGATGGCCTCCAAGACGGCGGTGGTCGACCTCGTGGACAGGATCGCGAGGAAGGCGACCGGTGCCGCCGAGTTCCGGCGGTGGTCGGCGGAACTGCTGCCGGAGACCGACCGGCTCACGGGGGAGTCGTACCGCGAATTCATTCGTGGGCGGGTCCACGACTGGCTGTTCTACCTGTCCGTCGAGGACGGTCAGGTGCCGACGGCAAGCGAGCTGGCGGACGTCACGTACTGGATGCAGCGGCTGCTCGCCGAGGGGTCGAGGTCGCTGCCCGTGCTCGCCCTGCTCGCCGAGTCGGGCAGCGAGAGGAAGATCCGGAACATCGCGGCGAACCGGTCCAGGAGCCGCGAGCCGGGAACGCGATGAGCCGGGCACCGTCGGACTGAGGGTTCTCTACGAGGTGGGCGTGGGGTCGAGCGGCCGGAGGAAGCGGCGCTCGTACCGGCGGATGCACTGGGTGCGGCGGGCCAGCTCGAATGCCTCCTGGCACTCGGGGTCGACCGCGCTGTCGGCCCGGTACTGCTCGTACAGGGCGAAGCTGGGGAAGGAGAAGAGCGCGTACGCGATGTCGCTGTCGCTCTCGCTGGGCAGGAAATAGCCGTGGTGCGTGCCCCCGAACCGGTCGACGAGGGCGACCCAGCGGCGGCCGTACTCCTCGAAGTCCTCGATGCGGTCGGGATCGATCTCGTACTTCAGATGAACGGTGATCATGGGATCACATCTTGCCTGAGCTGCGGCCCGTGTCGGTGACGTCCGTGCCGCTGCGGGAGACGGCGACCGTCGGGACCGGGTCCGGGGTCAGTGCGGCGCGGTGGGTGGAATGGGATGGAATGCCCGGATTGCTGCACCGGAGTGAGGCTGTCGCGCGTCCTCGGGGTTGGTGCGGGGCTGATCGGGTGTCGGGTTGTCACAGTCGGTCAATGCGACGAATCGAATTCACACGAAGGTGTGCGGTGACGGTGGCGGTTGCGGGCTGTCTCGTGGTGGGGGCGGGTGGAGGTGCGCGGGGGCTGGAGCCCGTACCGGAGGCGGCCGAGGTGGATCGGCTGTACCGGGAGGCGTCGGTGGCGGTGAAGGCGCACGAGGTGGCGCGGAAGGCCGTGGAGGCGGGGCGGGGGGAGGTCGAGAGGCTGCGCGTCGCGGAGGAGGCCGAGCGGGTGCGGCTCGATCAACTGCGGGCTGCCATGGGGGAGTTGGCACGGAGCCAGTACCGGGGGGGTGGGGGTGGGGTCGGGGTCGCGGTGCGGTTCTTGACCGCGCCGTCGCCCGAACTGCTGATGGAGCGGATCTCGCTGGCACGGCGCGGCGGGCACGCCACGGACACGCTGATGACGCGGGTACGGGAGTCACAGGCGCGGCTCGCCCGGGACCGGGCGGCGTCGGCGGCGGCGCTGGGGAGGCTGAAGGGGGAGCTGGCCCGGCAGTCGGCGGCGCGGGAGGAGATCGAGAAGAAGCTCAAGGAGGCGCAGGAGCGGCTGCGGGCGGCGGAGGAGGCGCGGCGGGCGGCGCTGGCGGCCGAGGCCGCGGCGAAGGCCGCGAAGGAGGGGCGGGGGTGGGTGGTGTCCGGGGGTGCTCCCGGGCCCGCGTGCGGGGGCGCGGCGGAGGTGGTGCCGCTGGGGCCGCCGCCCCCCGCTGCTTCCTCGGACCGGTCCGTCGCGCCGCAGTGGGTGAAGCCGGTGGATCCGGCTCCGCTGTCGTCGGGGTACGCGGAGGCCGGGGGGCGGTGGAAGCACCGGCACACCGGGCAGGACTTCGCGGTCTTCGACGGGTCGGCGGTGCGGGCCGTGGGGGAGGGGACCGTGGAGTTCGTGGGGTGCGGGGACGGGTTCGGGAACCAGGTGATCCTGCGGCACGGGAACGGTTACTTCACGCAGTACGCGCACCTGTCGGTGTTCGGGGTGCGGGTGGGGGAGAGGGTCGTGACCGGGCAGACGATCGGGCTGAGCGGGCGGACGGGGAACGTGTCCGGGCCGCACCTGCACTTCGAGGTGCGGGTGACGCCGCAGTTGGGGTCGGGGGTCGACCCGATGCCGTGGCTGCGGGAGCACGGGGTGGCTATTTAAGGGGCGGGGGGTGGGTGGGGTGTTGTTGGGTGGGGGGATGAGTACTGATGCGGGTGGGGCTGGTGCGGTGGTGGTCCGGGAGCGGGCGGAGGCCGATCTCGGGACGTGTGTGGACGTGTTGCGCCGCGTCCATGAGGTGAGCGGGTATCCGAGGAACTGGCCCGAGGATGCGGCGGGTTGGCTGAAGGGCGGCGACGGCTTCGGGGCGTGGGTGGCCGAGGTGGAGGGCGTCGGGGTCGTCGGGCATGTGGCGCTGGGGCCGGCCGGGGAGGGGGACGTCGCTCCGGGGCTGTGGAAGGGGGAGGCGGCGGTGGTGGCCCGGCTCTTCGTGTGGCCGGGGGCGAGGGGGTGGGGCGTCGGCCGCGTGCTCTTGGCGGAAGCGGGGCTGCGGGCACGGGAGTTGGGGTCGGAGTCGGGGGAGGGGCGGCGGGCCGTGCTGGATGTGGTGGCGGAGGATGTGGGAGCGGTGGCGTTCTACGAACGGGTGGGGTGGGAGAGGCTGGGGTCGGGGGAGCAGGACTGGGGGGCCGGGGAGATGGTGAAGGTGGAGTGCTTCGGCGGGCCCTTCTAGGGGCGCGGGGCTGTGCCGATGTGCGGCTCCGCCGCGTGGGCGGGGCGTCGTACGAAAGATGTGAAGTCGCGAGTGAGTGAGGGATGACCATGAGTGAGAACGTGCGTACCACGCCCGAGTTGGCGATCACCGATCCGAATACCGTGCACCCCTGGCCCGAGCAGCCCCGCGTCGTCCTGCTCAAGCCCTTGGTCACGTCCGACCTGATCGAGGTCGGCGACTACACGTACTACGACGACCCGGACGACGCGCTCGCCTTCGAGACGAAGAACGTCCTCTACCACTACGGCCCCGACCGCCTCCGCATCGGAAAGTTCTGCGCCCTCGCGACCGGAGTCCGGTTCATCATGCACGGGGCCACCCACCTCATGGACGGCCCGTCCACCTTCCCGTTCACGACGCTTCAAGGCGCCTGGGCGCCCAACGTCGACCTGTTCATGGGCCGTCCCCCGGGCGACGACACCGTGATCGGCAATGACGTCTGGATCGGGTACGGCGTCACCGTCATGCCCGGCGTCCGCATCGGCCACGGGGCGATCATCGCGACCGGTTCCGTCGTGACCTCGGACGTCCCGGACTACGCGATCCACGGCGGGAACCCGGCCAAGCTCATCCGGAAGAGGTTCAGCGACGAGGACATCGAGCGGCTGCTCGCCGTCGCCTGGTGGGACTGGCCGGTCGAGCTCATCACCGAGCACGTGCGGACCATCATGGCCGGGACCGTGGACGAGCTGGAGGCCGTGAAGACCGGCTGACGCGCCGTGAAGACCGGCTGGCACGCCGTGAAGACCTGCTGACGCCGCGAGACCTGCTGACGCCGTGAGACCGGCTGGCATGCCGTGAGGCCGGGCCCCGTATCGACATGTCGGATACGGGGCCCGGCCTCACGGCGTCGCTCAGAGGTCGAACTCGTGCGGCGGCAGCTCCAGCGCGAAGCACGCCTCCCGCACCACCGCCTGCTCCGACGCGTCGAAGTCCCCGTCCGCACCGCCGATCACGATGCCGATCTGGATGACCGCCCGCGCCTCCGCGGGCTTCTTCTTCGCCTTGGCGATCTCCTGGAGGACGCTCACCTTGCCGAAGGCGAAGTCCGCCTCCAGCTTGCCGACGTACGCGTTGAAGCGGCGCTGGAGGTCGTCGGCGGGGAAGTTCTGAAGGACGTCGTTCGTGCCGATCAGGGCCGCCACGCGCTGCCGCTCGGCGGCGTCGATCGTGCCGTCCGCCGCCGCGACCAGCGCGCACATCGCCATGCTCGCGTCGCGGAACGCACCGCTCTTCAGCTCGTTCTTCTTGGACTCCAGCTGGGTCTGCATCGAAGAGGCGGTTTCCTTGAGGCGGTCCCACAGGGCCATGGCGTCGTCTCCGTCGGTGTTGTTTCTACAGGAGTGTAGAAACTAACAGGGGGTCGGATAAAGGCGTTCTAAGGGCTCTCAGTGCTCCCAGTGCTCCCAGTGCTCTCAGAGCTCTCTGGGCCTCAGGGTGCGGTCAGGAGCGTGTGGGCTCGCCCTGGGGAGTCGGGTGAGCCGACTCCGCCGCGATCATGTCCTCCATCGTCGGCGGCCCCGCCACCGGCTTGTTCCGGCGTCGGCGGCCCTGCGCGCGCATGACCAGGGGTTCCGTCCAGCGGGCCGCGAGCGGGCCGATGATGACGAGGATGAGGACGTACGCGGTCGCGATCGGGCCGATTCGGGGTTCCGTGGCCACCGCCAGGCCCGCGATCACGATCGAGAACTCGCCCCGGGCGACGAGCGTGCCGCCCGCCCGGAGGCGGCCGCGCGGTCCGATTCCCGCGCGCCGGGCTGCGTACCAGCCCGTGCCGATCTTCGTGAGCGTCGTGACGATCGCCAGGATCAGGGCCGGGACCAGGACCGGCGGGATGTCCGCCGGGTCCGTGGAGAGGCCGAAGAAGACGAAGAAGACCGCGGCGAACAGGTCCCGGAGCGGGGCGAGCAGCTTGTGCGCGCCCTCCGCGACCTCCCCGGAGAGGGCGATGCCGACGAGGAACGCCCCGACCGCCGCCGACACCTGGAGCTGCTGGGCGACGCCCGCGACCAGGACGGTGAGGCCCAGGACGACGAGCAGGAGCATCTCGGGGTTGTCGGAGGACACCGCGCGGCTGATCAGACGGCCGTGGCGCAGGGCCGCGTACAGGACGAGGCCGACCGTGCCCAGCGAGATGAGGAGGGTGACGGAGCCGCCCGCCAGGCCCACGCCCGCGAGCATCGCGGTCAGCAGGGGGAGGTAGACCGCCATGGCCAGGTCTTCCATGACCAGGACGCCCAGGACGACGGGGGTCTCGCGGTTGCCGAGGCGGCCGAGGTCGGTCATGACCTTCGCGATGACGCCCGATGAGGAGATCCAGGTGACGCCCGCGAGGGCGACCGCGCCGACCGGGCCCCAGCCGAGGATCAGGGCGGCGACCGCGCCGGGGACCGCGTTCAGCAGGAAGTCCACGATCCCGGACGGGTACTGCGTCTTGAGGCTGCTGACCAGCTCACTCGCGCTGTATTCGAGGCCGAGGAGCAGGAGGAGCAGGATGACGCCGATCTCGGCGCCGACGGCGGTGAAGTCCTCGCTCGCGTCGAGGGGTATCA
The DNA here is from genome assembly GCF_026342435.1 of Streptomyces sp. NBC_00237. Taxonomy (NCBI): domain Bacteria; kingdom Bacillati; phylum Actinomycetota; class Actinomycetes; order Kitasatosporales; family Streptomycetaceae; genus Streptomyces; species Streptomyces sp. NBC_00237. The sequence continues at coordinate 477,876 of NZ_JAPEMT010000001.1, forward strand.
GCCCGCCGTGGCCGAAGGCGAGCCCGGCCAGCAGGTAGAGCGGGATCGGGGAGAGGCCGATGCGCCCGGCGAGGCGGCCGATGATCCCCAGGGTGAGGATGACCGCGCCGAGTTCGATGAGGAGGGCGGTGGTGTCGTGCATGGTGTGGTCCGTCCGCCTCAGTCTTCGTCGGCGTCAGTGAGCGGGGCGGTGCCCGCGATGATCTCCGCGAGCGCGTCCACGCCCTCGCGCGTGCCGACCGCGACCAGGGTGTCGCCGATGGCGAGGCGGAAGCCCGGCTCGGGGGAGGGGTGCGCGCTGGCCCGGCGCAGTACGGCCACGATCGAGGCTCCGGTACGGGACCTCGCCTTCGTGTCGCCGAGGAGCTTGCCGCCGTACGGGGACTTGGAGGTGACGGGGATGTGCTCGGTGACCAGGTCGATGCCGCTGGTGCGCACCGCGTCGATCGGGGCGGCGTCCAGGAGGTGGGCGAGGGCGGTGGCCTCGTCCTGGGAGAGGGGGACGGCCTGCTGGCAGGCGTCCGGGTCGTCCTGGTCGTAGAAGCCGAGGAAGCGGCGGCCGTCGTGGTGCACGACGACGGAGAGGTGGCGGCCGCCTTCGGTGATGAAGTCGTACTGGGTGCCGATGCCGGGCAGGGTGGAGCGGCGGGTTCCCATGGGGCCCTCCAGGGGAGCGGAAACTGATCAACTTTACGTTTCCATTACCCTACTCCCGCCGGAGTTGTGCAGTTTTAAGGGGCTATACGGGGTGAAAGGCGGGGCCCTGGGAGCCCCTGCGGCGCGTTACCGCAGCGCCACGTGCACCCGCACCCGCTTGCCCCCGGCCAGCCGCTGGATGTCGTACCGGGTGCAGAGCGCGAGGACGAGCTCCAGGCCGTGGCCCCCGATCCGCTCCGGGTCCGGTGCGCCGGGCCGCGGCAGGCTGTCGTCCGTGTCCCACACCGTGATCTGGAGATCGGGCAGGCCCGTGCGGTCCCGGCCGATCGCCAGGTCCAGCAGACACGGACCCGGCGCGTACTTCGCCGCGTTCGTGACCAGCTCGCTGACCACCAGCTTCACCGTCCCGGCCGTCCCCGTCGTGACCGGAACGCCGTGCAGCGCCTCGGCCCGCACGAGGAAGTCCCCGGCGAAGTCCCGGGCCTCCCCGATCGTGCCGGGCGCTCCGTCGTAGGTCGCGCTGGCACTGAAGGGGATGGTCACCGTCATCGTCGCTTCCCGCACCGTAAGCACCATCCGTCCTGTCGCACACCTGACGTCCCCCGTGATGTCCGGTGCTCTGCTCACGCGCTTTCCCCATCATCGCGTTTTCAGTCGTGCGAATCCCGGCCGACCTGAAACCGTGGCGAGAGGCGTCGAACGCGCCAGGCGGACGGTCGAACGGGGACGGTCCGCCGTCGTCCGTAAGGGGGGAGTGGGGACTCCTGGTGTTCCCGTGCCCGGTACGGGGGCACACGGGCTCCATGAACACCGTCAGCAGCATCGTCCTCGCCGCGGGTCCCGGTACGGGTTCCGGCCCGGTCTCCGGTTCCGGCTCCGGTCTCCTCCCGGATCTGCCCGTCGCCGCGCAGATCGTCCTCGCGCTGTTCTTCGCGTACGCGATCCTCAGCGCCGCCGCACGCTACGTACGCTGCGGACGGCGGCAGTCCGCCGCCGAATAGGGGCGGCCCGACCGGGACGGAATCCGCCGGACACGTCCTACTGCCGCCGACCGTCGAACGACCGCAGCCACGGCGTCCCCGTCGCGTTCGCCGCCTCGCCCGCCAGCGCCGCGATCTGCGTGCGCGACGAGAAGCCCAGCTTGGCCAGGATGTGCTCCACGTGCGCGTCCGCCGTCCGCTTCGAGATGACCAGGCGCTCGGAGATCTCGCGGTTCGTCAGGCCCGCCGAGATCAGCGCCGCCACCTCCCTCTCGCGCCGCGTCAGATGGTCCAGGGACGAGGTGCCCTCGGACGGCGCGGCGCTCGTCACCGGGCGGGACGCCCCCGCGAGGGCCAGCTCGACGGCCTGTTCCAGGGGGAGGGTGGAGCCCTGCTCGAAGAGCAGCCGGTACTCCGCCTCGCCGAGCCGGTCGCGCACCGTCGTCTCCACCCGGGAGTGGTCGTCCTGGTAGATGGCGACCCCGATCATCGGGGAGCCGATCTTCCGCCACTGCTCGGAACAGGTGCCGAGCAGCCACGCCGCCAGCTTGTGGCGGCCGGTGTCCGCCGAACCCCAGGCGAGGAGTTCCAGGGAGTTCGTCGCGGCGAAGTGGTCCCTCAGCTCCCGGCTCAGCCGCAGGGACTCGCGCGCGAAACGGACGCTCTCGGGCGCGTCGCCGCGCGTCCAGGCGGCCATTCCCTTGATGCCGAGGACCTGGCTGGTGATCATGCATTCGCCGACCCCGCCGCCGGGGGCCTCGGTGATCAGCCGCAGGGCCTCATCCGCGTGCGCGTCCGAATCGTCGGAGCGCCGTATCAGCGCCTGGACGTAACTGCTCTGGTAGTGGTGGACGACCCGGCCCAGCGGGTCGCCGATCCGCACCAGTCCCGAGAGGGCCTCGGTCAGGGACTCCCGGCCGCCGTCCGCGTCGCCGAACAGCCAGGAGATGCCGCCGAGGTAGCCCAGCGCCAGCATCCGGTCGAGCTCCGAACCCGCCGCGTGCGCGACCTCCATGGTCTCCAGGAAGCCCGCGTGGGCCACGCCGACGTCTCCCTGCATCACGGCCAGCAGACTGCCCCACAGGAGCGCCTGGGACCGTTCCCGGGACGGCTCCCGCTCCTGGGCGAGGCCCTTGTCGAGCCAGTACCGCCCCTCCGTGAAGAGTCCGGCCGTCGACCAGAACGGCCACAGCCGGGCCGCCATGACGAGCGCGGGCCGCACCCCGTCGGGGCGCGAGAGCGAGTACTCCAGGGCGCTGCGCAGATCGGCGAGGTCGCGGTGCAACTGCCAGTACAGCGGCACCTGTTCGGCACTCAGCAGCATCTCGAAGAAGTACGAGGCCCGGCCCAGGTAGTGGTCGCGGTGCCGTCGTCTGCACCGCTCGCGCTCGGTGTCGCTGCACTTGTCCGCGCCGTACTCGCGGATCGTGTCGAGGAGCCGGTAGCGGGCGCCCTCGTCGCCGTCGCGCAGCACGACGGACTTGTCGACCAGCCCTATGAGGTGCTCCAGGATCACCTCGCGGGGCAGCAGCCCGGTGGCGTCCCCCTCGGGGCTCTCGCCGGGCTCCGCGTCGCCGGGCTTGTCGGGCTTATCGGGCTTGTCGGCCTCGTCGGGTTCGTCGGCCTCGTCCTCCGAGCAGACCTCCTCGACGGCCGTCAGGTCGAAGGACCCGGCGAACACCGACAGCCGCGCCCACAGCAGCTTCTCCTGCGGGGAGCACAACTCGTAGCTCCAGTCGATGGCCGTACGCAGCGTCTGGTGGCGGGGCAGCACCGCACTGCGCCGCCCGCCCGTCAGGACCTGGAAGCGGTGCTCCAGACGGGCCGTGAGCTGGGTCAGCGGCAGTGCTCGCAGCCGTACCGTCGCCAGTTCGATGGCGAGCGGGATGCCGTCCAGACGGTGGCAGAGGGCGAGCACGTCGGGGCGGTTGTTGTCGGTCACCTCGAAGCCGGGGACCACCGCCGAGGCCCGCTGCGCGAACAGCTCGACCGCGTCGTCGTCGCCCAACGGCGGTACGGGCAGAGTGTGTTCACCCGGCACGTCCAGCGGCTGGCGGCTCGTCGCCAGCACCGTCACGCCCGGCGCCTCCCGCAGCAGCAGGTCCGCGAGCAGCGCGCACGCGTCGAGGAGGTGCTCGCAGGTGTCCAGTACGAGCAGGATGCGCCGCTCCGCCAGATGCTCGACGACGACGTCCACGACGACCCGCCCCGACTGCTCGGGCAGGCCCAGCGCGTTCGCCACCGCGCCCGTCAGAAGCTCCGGGTCGTGCAGCGCGGACAGCTCGACGAGCACGACGCCGTCGTCGTAGTCCCCCTTCAGCGACAGCGCCGTGCGCAGCGCGAGTCGGCTCTTGCCGACACCGCCCGGCCCGATCAGTGTCGTGAGACGGGAGCGCCTGAGCAGCTCCCGTACGTGGTCCAGCTCCGAGACCCGCCCGACGAATCCGGTCACTTCCAAGGGCAGCGTGCCGGTGCGTCGGGTGTAGCCGAGTGCCATGTCGCCCCCACACGCGGTTCTCAATGTGCTTACCAGTGTGGCCCGTTAGGACATCACGTGTCAGCGTACGGACCGCACGGTGACAGGTCGTGACGGCCCGGGGCAAGACCGCCTCCTGGAGCGGGTTCACTCGAACGGAGTACATGGGACGGAAGGTGACCCGAGGGGTGAGAAGGGCCTGATACGGCCGGTGGGGCGGCTCCCCGGCGGTTTCGGGGGGCGCTCGCGGAGGGTGCCGGGGCGATCACTGCGGTCGCGGCGCGGACCGGAGAGGGGCGCACTGGACGTATGCGCAGGGCAACGCACTGAACGGTGCTGCATCGGTGCTGCGCGGAACGGAGACGAGAAGCCCATGACCGCTCCCAACGGCTACACCCCCGAGAACCTGTCCGGCGCGAACGTCGTCGACGCCGAGGGCAACAAGGTCGGGGCCGTCCAGAAGGTCTACCGAGACGACACCACCGGAGAACCGGAGTGGGTCACGGTGAGGACCGGGCTGTTCGGCACCAAGGAGACGTTCGTGCCGCTGGCGGGCTCGACCCGCACGGACGGCGGCGTGCGCGTCCCGCACGGCAAGGACGTGATCAAGGACGCCCCGAGGATCGACGTGGACGGGCACCTGGACCGCACGGAGGAGGCGGAGCTGTACCGCCACTACGGGCTGTCCGGTCCCGGCGACACGGGCCGCGCCGACGGCAACGGCTTCGCCGACACGAGGTCCGCGACGACCTCCGCCACGACCTCCGCCACGACGTCGGCGACCTCGACCGGCCGTCACGCCGCCGGTGCCGCAGGCGTCGCCGGTACGGCAGCCGCCGCGTCGAGCGGCTTCGCCGACCGCACGAAGGCCACGGTCCGCCCGCTGGCCGGATCGGCGTCGGGCGGTGGCGCCCGCACGCTGGCAGGAGCGGGCGCGGCGAGCCGCAGCGTGGACACCGACATCTCCGGCCGTACGGCCCCCGGCACGACCGGCAGCAAGGGCCAGACCGAGGAGATGCTGCTCTCCGAGGAGCGGCTGAGCTTCGCGACCGAGGAGCGCGAGGCCGGGCGCGCCCAGCTGCGCAAGCGCGTGGTGACGGAGAACGTCACGAAGTCGGTCGAGGTGAGCCACGAGGAGGTGCGGGTCACCCGTGTGCCGATCACCGACGAGGAGCGGCGGACGGGCCGTACGAGCGCGCAGATCGGCGAGGGTCAGGTCGAGGTGGTCCTGCACGAGGAGCGCGCGGTGATGCGCAAGGAGACCGTGCCGGTGGAGCGGGTGCGCCTGGAGGTCTACAAGGTCACCGAGCAGAAGGAGATGTCGGGCGAGGTGCGCAAGGAGGAGGTCGAGTACAACGACGGGGTGCGCGCGAAGTACGCGGACGGCCCGGACGGTGGGCTCGGCGGGCGCGGGAAGCGGTAGCCCGTACTGGTTGTCCCCGTACTGGTGTCCCGCACTGGTGTCCCGTACGTACGGGGTGCACGAGTGAGGTGCTGAGGTGCTCGGGCGGGGAGGCGTCGTGTGACGGGACGCCTCCCCGCCTTCGGGTGCGCGGCTACGGGGGCGGGGCGGGGCGGCGCGGGTCCCGGTCACTGTCGCGGGTGCTCGCCCAGCTCGTCGTACAGCAGCGGGGTCTCACCGGTCAGCCCCGTACGGTAGGCGGCCCGCGCCACCAGGTGTGCGGCGACCGCGCTCGTGAGGAGCTGGAAGAAGGCGACCAGGGCGAGCGTCCCCAGGTCGAAGGCGGAGCGCAGTCGCAGGGCGACGCCCGCGAGCAGCATCAGCATGCCGAAGGTCTGCGGGTTGGTCGCCGCGTAGCTGCGGGTGAAGACGTCCGGCAGCCGCAGCAGCCCGATGACTCCGGAGAGGCAGTTCACCGCCCCGATCAGGAGCAGGATCGAGCTGATCAGGTCGGCGGCCCTGGACCAGTTGCTCATGACGCGCGCTCCTTCGCCGTGGGGCGGTCCCGGCGGGCGATGAACCGGGCGATGGAGACCGAACTGGTGAAGCCGAGGAACGCCAGCACCAGCATGATCGACAGGTAGTAGCGGGTCTCGGTCAGCGCGGCCTGGACGCCGATCCCGGCGACGATCAGGGCCGCCGCGACGTCCATGCACACGGCCCGGTCCAGCATGGAGGGGCCGCGCGCGATACGGATGAGCAGCAGGGCCCCGGCGAGGGCGAGCACCGCGAGGGCGGCGTTGAGGAGGATGTCGGCGGCCTGGGTCACGGGCGGGGCGCCTCTCCGGTCGGGGGCGGATCGGTGTCCGGGGGCAGATCGGTGGTCGGGGGCGGATCGGTGTCCGGGGACGGTCCGGTGTCCGGGGACGGTCCGGTGTCCGGGGACGGCCCGGTGGTCGGTGGCCGCTCGCTGACCGGGGGCGGTTCCAGCCGGACCCGGTCCAGCTCGTCGCGCGGCCCGAAGGCCCGGACCACGAGCCGCTCCAGCCGCCACACGTCACGGCGGGTGCGGGCCACGACCGCCGGGTCGTCCGCGTCGGACACGTGCAGGTAGAGGGTGGCGGTCGCCGCGTTGACCTCGACGAGCGCACCGCCGGGCACGCTGGACACCGCGACGGCGGTCGCCGCGAGCATCAGGTCCGTACGGCAGCGCAGCGGCACCCGCACCACCGCCGCCGGCCCGACCCGCCCCGACCAGGCCAGCAGGGCGACGGCGTGGCTGGCGGCGACGATGTCGCGCAGCAGGTACTTGGCGAGCAGCAGGATGCCCAACGGGCGCAGCCGCAGCCCGAGTTCGACGGGCGGCAGCGGAAAGAGCACGCAGAGGACGAGCGCCACCACGATGCCGCTGATGAGGTTCCCCCAGGTCGCGCCGGACCACAGCAGCATCCAGATCACGGTCAGCCAGGCGATCAGCGGAAGGTCGATGCGCCCGCGCCGCCCGCAGGGGACGGACTCGGGTGGGGGTGCGCTCATGGTGCGAGCACCGCCTCGATGTAGGGGGTACGGGCGAGGAGTTCGGCCGCGGAGCGGTCGGCGACCCCGGTCAGGGGCGTGGCCAGGAAGGTGTACGCGAGGCCGAGCAGCACGGCGGCGACGGTCGCGGCGGTGGTCAGCCGGGGCAGAGCCCGTTCGGGCGCGGCGGCTTGACGGGGCTCGGTGAGGACGAGGGTCGCGCCGCGCCCCAGCGGCGGGGGCGACGCCGGTTCGGTCCTGGCAGGGGCGGGGGCGGCGTCCGGGAGCGGGGCCGTGCGCCAGAACGCCAGGTTCCACACCTTCGTGACGACGTACAGCGTCAGCAGGCTGGTCACCATGGCCGCGCCGATCCCCGCGTACGCCCACGCCCCGCCGTCCGCGACGCCCGCCCGGATCAGCCCCAGTTTCCCGAGGAACCCGGAGAGCGGCGGAATCCCGGCGAGGCTCATCGCGGGCACGAACCACAGCGCGGCGAGCAGCGGGGCGGACCGGATCGCACCGCCGAGCCGCGTCAACTCGGTCGTCCCGTAACGCTGTTCGAGCATCCCGCAGGCGAGGAAGAGCGTCGTCTGCACGGTGATGTGGTGTGCCGTGTAGACGATCGCCCCGCCGATCCCGGCCGCGCTGCCCAGCGCCAGCCCGTACAGCATGAAGCCGATGTGGCTGACGAGGGTGAACGACAGCAGCCGCTTCAGGTCGGTCTGCGCGACCGCCCCGAGGATGCCGACCAGCATCGACGCGATGGCCACCGCCATGAGGACGTGGGACAGCCGGTTGCCGGGGAAGAGCAGGGTCTCGGTGCGGATCATGCAGTACACGCCGACCTTGGTGAGCAGGCCCGCGAAGACGGCCGTGACGGGGGCCGGGGCGGTCGGATAGGAGTCCGGCAGCCAGGCGGCGACGGGGAAGGCGGCGGCCTTCACGCCGAAGACGGTGAGGAGCAGCGCTTCGGACAGGGTCCTCACTCCCAGGGGGAGTTCGGCGAGCTGCTCCGAGAGCTGGGCGAAGTTGACGGTCCCGGCGGCGGCGTAGGTGAGGGCGATCCCGGCCAGGAACACCAGCGACGAGACCAGCGAGACGATCACGTACGTGGACCCGGCGCGCAGCCGGGCCTCGTTGCTGGCCACGGTGATCAGTACGAAGCTCGCCATCAGCATGATCTCGAAGCCGACGTAGAGGTTGACCAGGTCACCGGCGAGGAACGTCAACGACACTCCGGCGATGAGGACTTGATAGGCCGGGTGGAAGAAGGAGATCGCCCGGGGCCCGCGCGACGACCCCTCCTGCCCCATGGCGTAGAGGAGGACGAGGAGAGTGACCGCGCCGGATACCGTCAGCATCAGCGCGGACAGCCGGTCGGCGACGAGCGTCACGCCGAGCGGGGGCCCGAAGTCGCCGAGGTGCACGACGAGGGGCCCGTTCCGGTCGGCCTGCACGAGGAGGACGACGTCGACGACGAGGACGGCGGCGAGCATGGTGACGGAGGCGATGCGCTGAAGGGCGATGAGCCGCGGCCCGACGGCGACGGACCACCCGCAGAAGGCGAGGGGGAGGATGACGGGGAGAGGTACGAGGGCGTTCACCGGGACTCCTGGTGGGGGGCTGGGGGGTCCTGGGGGGTGGGTGGGCTTTCGGGGTCCGCGCCCAGGACGTCGTCCCAGCGGTCGTCCGCGTAGTCCCCGGCGCGGGCCTGGTAGGCGCGGTCGTCGCGCAGGCGGCGGCGCTGCTCGCGCCAGAGCTCGCGCACGGAGCGGCGCACGGAGCGCCGGTCGGTCTCCCCGGCGCGCGCCTTCGCCCTCAACTGGCTCCGCTCGGTGGCGAGTTCGGCTCGCAGGGCGACCCTCCGGTCGGAGAGGTCGTCGGGTACGAAGTCCGACCCGGTGAGCTGCGTACTGCGGTACGCCATCGCCAGCACGAACGCGGTGGTGCCCAGCGTGATGACCACCGCCGTCAGCACGATGGCCTGCGGGAACGGGTCACTCATCGTCTCGGGCGGCACCCCCGGGTACAGCAGCGGCGGCACCCCGGCGGGCCCGCTCCCGGCGAGCACGAAGAGGTTGACGCCGTTGCCGCAGATGATGATGCCCATCAGGACGCGGGTGAGGCTGCGGGTCAGGACGAGGACGCTGCCGACGAAGGTCAGGACGACGGCGCAGACGAGCAGGGTGGCGCTGACGGTCACTGGTTCGCCTCCGGGGTGAGGGTGCGGGTTCCCGCGCTGTCCGGGGCGGGGGCTTCGGCGGTCTCGGCGGTCTCAGCGGTCTCGGCGGCGAGTGCCGCGTCCTCGGCCCCCTGGTCCATCCACGCCCCGAGCGCCCGGACCGTATCGAGGACGACCCCGGTCACCAGCAGGTACACGCCGATGTCGAAGAAGACGGAGGTGCCGACGTGCCAGTCGCCGACGAGCGGCAGGTGCCCGTGCCAGGACCAGGAGCGCAGCACGGTGCCGCCGAGGAGCCCGGCGAGCGCCACCGTGGTCGACACGGCCAGCCCTAGCCCGACGAAGAAGCCCGCGTGGAAGCCGGTCGCCGCCTCCAACTCGTAGCGCCCACCCGCGAGGTAACGGATCGTCAGCGCGATCCCGGCCACCAGCCCGCCCACGAACCCGCCGCCGGGCAGGTTCTCCGCGCAGAAGAGCAGATACGCCGACAGCATCAGGATCGGATGGAAGATGAGCCGGGCGATCACCTCGAAGACCACCGACCGGTGCCGGGGGTCGGTCGCCCCTCCGGCCGCGAGCCAGTCCCGTTCGGGGGCGGCGAGGTCGTACGGGGAGGGGTCGTGCTCGGCGTGCTCGCGCACCTGCGCTGCCCGCTCCTCCCGCGACACCCGTGAGGACGCCCGCCATGCGCCGGGCGCCTCGGGGTCCTCCTGCCCGCTGTCCGTGAACAGCAGGCTGGTCACCCCCGCGACGGCCGCCACCAGCACGGCCGATTCGCCCAGGGTGTCCCAGGCCCGGAAGTCCACCAGGATCGTGGCCACCACGTCCTTGAGCCCGTGCTCTGCGGTCGCCCCGACCATGGCGGCCCCGATCGGGGTGCCCTGCCGGGCCCCGGCCGCGAGCCACACCGCGACCGCCGCCACCACGCTGCTGAACAGCGCGAGCACGAGCCCCCACACCCGCCGGTACCGCTTGCGCGCATCCCCGTCCCCGAAGAAGAGCGGCAGCCGCCGCAGCACCAGCACGAGCACCACCGTCGAGACGGTCTCCACCCCGAACTGCGTGAGCGCGAGGTCGGGCGCGCCGTGCACGACGTACAGCAGCGCGGTTCCGTACCCGGTGAGCCCGGCCAGCACGGCCGCCTGCATGCGCCGCTGCACGGTGAGACACAGCAGCGCACAAGCGCAGGTCAGCGCGGCGACGACGGCCTGCCACGGCGAGTCCCACGGCCGGGGCGCGGGCGGTCCTTCCTGCCACGGCCGGTCCACGACGAACACGGCGAGCAGCCCGCACACCACGACCGACAGCACGGTCGCCACGTACGCGGGAAGCGACCCCTTCTGTACGTATCCGGTGAGCTGGAGGGCGCCCCGCTCCACCCCGAGCACGGTCCCGTCGAACGCCCGCTCCGCCGACGGCCACGCCAGCCGCGCCCCGAGCGCCGCCACCGGCCCGCGCAGGACGAACAGTGCCGCCCCCAGCACCCAGGCGAGCGCCGACAGGCCGAGGGCGGGCCCGAACCCGTGCCAGAGGGCGAGGTGGTACGGGTGCTCGGGCACGGGGTACTGGGCGGCGTACCGCTCGAAGAGCCCGGCGGGCCAGGCGACGGCCGGCCCGAGGACGAGACAGGCGACGGCGAGGAGGGCGGGGGGCGCGAGGAAGGCGGCTCCCACACGATGGACGTGGGTGTCGGCCCGCCCCGGCTTGCGGGCGAAGGCCCCCCACAGGAACCGGACGGTGTACGCGACGGTCAGCGCGGACCCGACCACGATGAACGCCAGCACCCACCGCTCCCCGGGCGTCCCGTTCAGCAGCGCCTCGAAGGCCGCCTCCTTCGCGACGAACCCGAGCAGCGGAGGCAGCGCGGCCATGGACGCCCCGGCGACGACGGCGGTCGCACAGACCCGGGGGAGCGCCCGCCCGACCCCCGACAGCTCCCGCAGATCCCGGGTCCCCGCCGCATGATCGACGATTCCGGTCACGAGGAACAACGGCGCCTTGAACAGCGCATGCCCGAGAATCATGGCCGAGGCCGCGAGCGCCGCGTCGTACGTCCCGACCCCCGCGAGCACCACCAGGAACCCCAGCTGACTGACGGTTCCGTACGCCAGCACGAGCTTGAGGTCGTGCTGCCGCAGCGCCCGCCACCCGCCGAGCAGCATGGTCACGGTCCCGAGCGTGAGCAGAACCGGCCGCCACGGCGGAACGTCGGCGAACGCGGGCGCGAGCCGCGCCACCAGATACACCCCGGCCTTCACCATCGCCGCGGCGTGCAGATACGCGCTCACGGGCGTGGGCGCCGCCATCGCGTTGGGCAGCCACACGCTCAGCGGCCAGATCGCGGACTTCGCGATCGCCCCGCACAGCACGAGCACGACAGCAGTGGAGAGGGCCGTACTGGCCGGGGGCGGCTCCTCGATGATCCGCGAGATCCGGTACGTCCCGGCGGCCTCCCCGATCATCAGGAACCCCACGAACATCGCGAGCCCACCGGTCGAGGTCACCAGCAGCGCCTGGAGCGCGGACCGCCGCCCCGCCCGCTTCTCGCAGTCGTACCCGATCAGCAGGAACGACAGCACGGTCGTCAGCTCCCAGAACAGGTACAGCACCAGGAGGTCGTCGGCGAGCACCAGCCCCAGCATCGCCCCGGCGAACCCCAGCAACTGCCCGGCGAACGGCCCGAGTCGCGGCTCTCCCACGTCGAAGTAGCTGACGCAGTACAACAACACCAACGCGCCGATCCCGGCCGCCAGCAACACCATGAGCATCGCCAGCGCGTCGAGCCGGAACGCGACCTCGACCCCGTAGTCCTCGATCCACGTCCACGCTTCGTCGGTGGGACGTCCCGCCACGACTCTGTCCCACTGCGCGAGGGCCCACCCGAGCGCGACGACCGGCGGAACGGCGAGCACGACGAAGGCGCGCGGCCCCCTTCGGCGTACGAGAGGGGCGGCGCACAGCGCGAGAACGAAATGGCCAAGGACCAAAAAGGTCATAAACACACAATTACCAGCGCATTTCCCCCACCCCCCGCCAACACGCCGCCTCCCCTCCGGCAACCGCCCGGCCGGTCCCTCCCGCCCCCGGCGGCGGCCCCCGGGGGGTTACCCCCACCCCCGACTCACCGGCCGCCCCGATGGGCCCGCCCGGCCCGCCCAACTACCGTCCTGGCATGCCCTCTTACCGTTCGAAGAGCCTCGCCGTCGCCCTCGCCGCCACCGCCGCCGTCACCACCCTCACCACCGCCGCCGGGACCCCCGCCTCCGCCCGTCCGCAGGCCGACCGGGCCGAGATCCCCGTCCTGACCTGGACTCCTTGCGCCCGTCCCGACCTGGGCGGCCCCCCGACCCAGGAGTGCGCCACCCTCCCCGTCCCGGTGGACTACTCCGACCCCACCGGCCCCACCCTCAGCCTCGCCGTCTCCCGCGTCCGCAGCGAAGACCCCGGCCTCCGCAGAGGTGCCCTCCTCGTCCTGGCGGGCGGCCCCGGCGGCTCGGGCGTGCAGCGCCTCACCCAGAAGGGCGCCAAGCTCCGGGCCCAGCTCGCCAACACCTACGACCTCGTCGCCTTCGACCCCCGTGGCACCGGCAGGAGCAGCCGTACGAGCTGCGAACTCCCGGAAGTGGACCGGCACTTGGTGACCTTGCGCTCCTGGCCCGCCCCCGGCGGCCGGATCGACGCCAACATCGACCGCTCCCGCCGCACCGCCGACCTCTGCGCCAAGAACGGCGGCGCGGTCCTCCGCAGCCTCACCTCCGCCAACCAGGTCCGCGACATGGACCGCCTCCGCCGCGCCCTGGGGGAGGAGAAGATCTCCGCGTGGGGCACGTCGTACGGCGCGTACGTCGCAGCCGTGTACGCCCAGAAGTTCCCGAACCACACCGACCGCTGGATCCTCGACAGCGTCGCCGACCCGGACCCCGCCCGCCTCGCCAGGACCTGGATGGCGAACACCGGCCAGGCCGTCGAGGACGCCTTCCCCGACTTCGCCGCCTGGGCCTCCGACCCGGCCCGCGATGCCGACCACAAGGGTCCGCGCCTGGCCCAACACCCCTCGTGGATAAGGCCGTTGGTGCTCGCCCTCGCCGCCAGGCTGGACCGTACGCCCCAGGACTCGGTCACCCCCACCGGCGAACCCGGCGTCCCCGTCACCGGCAACCACCTCCGCCAGGCCCTCCAGAACTCCCTCTACGGCGAGGCCAACTACCCGGCCCTGGCCAAGCTGATCGCCGCCTCCCTCAGCACGGACCCGCAGACGAAGCCCGTCCTCCCCCCGGACCTGGCGGGCCCGCTCCCGGACGCCGACGCCGCCACCACCATCGGCGTGATCTGCAACGACATCAGCTGGCCCGCAGGCGAGACCTCGACGAACTCCTACCGCCGCGCCGTGCGCGCCGACCGGGCCCGCCACCCCCTCACCGCGGGCTTCCCCGCCAACATCACCCCCTGCTCCTTCTGGAAGTGGGCCCCGGCCGAGAAGCCGACCCGGATCACCTCCTCCGGCCCCTCCAACATCCTCGTGGTCCAGAACCGCCGCGACCCCTCGACCCCGTACTTCGGCGCCCTGAAGATGCGCGAGGCGCTGGGCGACCGCGCCCGCCTGGTCAGCGTGGACGAGGCCGGACACGGCGCGTACCTCGGCACGGGCAACGCCTGCGGCGACCAGCGCGTGACGGACTTCCTGACGAAGGGGGTCCGGCCTGCCGGAGACATCGACTGCTGAGGTGCGTAAGGGGGGTGCTGCCCGTGCTGCCCGTGTGCGCCGGGGCGGTCACTCCAGCCCCGACAACCGGAACACCGTCCTCGCCGTTTCCCCGTCGACCCGCGCCCCGAGCCTCCTCAGCTCCGCCGTGCCGCACCGCAGCGTCCCGTCCGGTGCGGCGCACGAGGACCGGGCGCCCGCGTCCAGCAGCCGCCACAGTTCCGGATTGGCCTCCAGGATGTGGGGGTCGAGTTCCACCCGACCGCCCTCCGCGTCCCGCAGGACCACCCGCCCCGCGACCCCGTCCGCCCACCGCACGGCGACGAGCCGGTCCGTCCGTACGACGCGCTCGCCGAGCAGTCCCCGTACGGACACCCACCCGTCCCCGGCGGCGACCCGGGCGGGCACGAGGATCACCAGCAACACCAGAGCCAGCCCCGCCCACAGCGCGGAACGCGCCCAACTGGACGCATCGGCCGCGGCGTCGACCGACAGCAGCATCACCAGAAACGCCCCGGCGCACCGCGCGGCGTGCCGTACGCCGTCGCCCCACTCGGTGTCGTACGCCGTCTCGTGGGGCGGTCCTTCCTCGGGTCCCATGCGGGGAGGTTAGGCGTGAAAACGGGGCAGGCCGTCGGGAGTTGACGGTTCACTGACGCATGCGGCCAAGTCCTGGCCATACCTTGATGTGCGCTTGACGCGGACCCGCCGCCCCGGCCCCTCCCGCACGTCCGGTCGCCCTACTCGCTTCCCGTCACGACGGGCGTCCCGGCCCCCGCCGCCCCCTCCAGCCCCCACTCGCTCCACGACCCGTCGTACACCGAAACCCTCTCCCCGTACCCGGCGATCTCGGCCCCGAGCGCCAGCACGCACGCCGTGACCCCCGAACCGCAGCTCACCACCACCCGGTCCGCCCCCGCCACGACCGCGTCGAACCGGGCCCGCAGCTCCCCCTCCGGCAGCATCCGCCCCGCCCCGTCCTGAAGCTCGCCGAACGGTACGTTCACCGCTCCCGGCATGTGCCCCGCACGGAGCCCCGCCCGAGGCTCCGGCTCCGTACCGGCGAACCGCCCGCGCGAACGGGCGTCCAGCACCCGCACGCCCGGATCGCCGAGCGCGGCCCGCACCTCCTCCCGCCCGACGAACGCGTCAGGCGCCCTGCGCGCCCGAAAGTCTCCCGTGCGTACGAAAGGCGAGCCCGGAGCATCCACCACGGCCCCTCCCCCCGCCACCCAACCCGGCAGCCCGCCGTCCAGCACGGCCACCCGCTCGAACCCCGCCGCGCGCAGCATCCACCAGGCCCGCGCACTGGAGTAGATCCCCACGGCGTCGTACACCACCACCCGATCGGTGCTGCGTACGCCCAACGCCCGTACGCGCGCACCGAATTGCTCCGGCCCCGGCATCGTGTGCGGGACGGGGCTCTCCCCGTCCGACATCTCCCCGTCGATGTCGAAGACGAGCGCCCCGGGAATCCACGGCCCCTTCCCTCGATGCGCCCCCACGGACGCATCCAGCACCACGACCCTCCCGGCGCCCGCGGTTCCCCCGGCTCCCTCCACCCCCAACCGCTCCGCCAGCCACTCGGTTCCGACCAACGCCCCCGGCATGCCGTTCACTTGCGCCCCTCCTCTTCCTTCACGTCGTCCCTCGTGTCCTCGGGCGGGTCAGCGCAGTCCGGCGAAGAGGTCCTCCTCGGGTACGGCCGCACCGGTGGAGTCCTTGACCCGGACGAAGGTCTCCATGCCCATCAGCTCGCCGAACTTCTCCTTGCCCATCTTGAGGAAGAAGATGTTCTCGCCCTGGCTGGCGTGCGCGGCCAGCGCGTCGAACTTCTGGCCGCTGAACGCCGTGGTGTCCACCCACGTCGTGATCTCGTCGTCGGGCAGCCCGATCTCGGCCAGCGCGGCGGCCTCGGCGGGATCCGGCTGGGGAGCGTCCTCGTTCAGCTCGCCCATGGCCTCCCCGAACCGCCGCATCGCCGACTTGGGCATCGTCGTCCAGTAGACCTTCGGCGTCAGCTCGGTCATCTCCACGGCCGCCATCGTGATGCGGTGGGCCTGGATGTGGTCGGGGTGGCCGTAGAAGCCGTTCTCGTCGTACGTCACGACCACGTCGGGCCGGTAGTGCCGCATGAGCTCCGCGAGCCGGGCGGCGCCCTCCTCCACGGGGGTCTGCCAGAAGGACCCCGGGGCGTCGTTGCTCGGCCAGCCCACCATCCCGGAGTCGGCGTAGTCCAGCATCTCCAGATCGCTGATCTTCAGGACCTCGCAGCTCGCCTCAAGCTCCTTGCGGCGCAACGCGGCGACGGCCGCCGGGTCGTGCCCGGGATCGCCTGGTTTGGCGCCGTCCGGTCCATCACCACAGCCCCCGTCGGTACACGTCACCAGAACCGTGCGGATCCCCTCCGCCGCGTACTGCGCGAGGACCCCACCGGTGCTGGTGGCCTCGTCGTCGGGGTGGGCGTGCACTGCCATGAGGGTCAAGGGCCGGTCAGTCATGCGGGTGTCCTCCTGAAGAGACGGGTCTCGTCCCTGCAACCGCGCCGACCCGCCCTCCTGTTCCCACGGACTGTTCCCACGGACTGTTCCCACGGACTGTTCCCACGGACTGTTCCCACGGACTGTTCCCACGAACCGGCGGGTCAGCGGGCGTCGCGCGTCCCCGGGCCCCGCCGGGTCACGTCCTGAGGCCGCCCTCGGGGATGACCAGGGGCGTGCCCGCGACCGGGCAGTCGATGACCGCCGCACGCAGGGCGAACACCTCGTGCACCAGGTCCGGGGTGACGATGTCCGAGGGCGGCCCGGCCGCCACGACGGCGCCGTCGCGCATGGCGATCAGATGGTCGGCGTAGCGGCAGGCCAGGTTGAGTTCGTGCAGGACCATCACCACGGTGCGGCCCTCGGAGCGGTTCAGCCGCGCGACGAGTTCCAGGACGTCGACCTGGTGGGCGAGGTCCAGGTAGGTCGTCGGCTCGTCCAGGAGCAGGACCGGGGTGTCCTGGGCCAGGGCCATCGCGATCCACACCCGCTGGCGCTGGCCGCCCGACAGCTCGTCGAGGGTGCGGTGGGCGAGGTCGCCGCAGCCGGTCGCCGCCAGGGCGGAGTCCACCGCGGCCTCGTCGGACGACGTCCACTGCCGCCACCAGCGCTGGTGCGGGGTCCGGCCGCGGGCCACCAGGTCCCGCACGGTGATGCCGTCCGGCGCGCTGGGCGTCTGCGGCAGCAGGGCGAGCCGCAGGGCGAAGTCGCGTGCGGACAGGGACGCGATGTCCTCGCCGTCCAGGTGGACGGTGCCGCCCGCCGGTTTGAGGAGGCGGGCCAGGGCGCGCAGGGCGGTGGACTTCCCGCAGGCGTTGGGGCCGACCAGGGCGGTGACCTTGCCCGCCGGGATGTCCAGGTCGAGGTCCTCGGCGACGGTCCTCTCGCCGTACGCCAGGCGCAGTCCGGTGCCGCGCAGGGCGGTGCCGCGCGGGTCGGTGCCGGTCCGCGCCGTGGGTACGGGCGCGTCCAGTGGGGCGGTCATGTCAGCCTCCCTTTCCGGCCCGGTTGGTACGGGCGAGGAGCAGCAGCAGGTACGGGGCGCCCACGGCGCCGGTGAGCACGCCCACGGGCAGTTCGATCGGGGCCAGCACGGTGCGTGCGGCCAGATCGGCGAGGATCAGCAGCACCGCGCCGGTGAACGCACTGGTGATCAGCGGCAGTCCTGCGGTGCCGGTCAGGCGGCGGGCGATCTGCGGGGCGCCGAGCGCGACGAAGGCGATCGGCCCGGCCGCCGAGGTGGCCAGCGCGGTGAGGGCGGTGGCGAGGAGCAGCAGGGCGATCCGGGAGTGCCGCAGCGGGATGCCGAGGCTGCGCGCGGTGTCGTCGTCGTACTGGAGCAACTGGTAGGGGCGGGCCAGGGCGAGGACCAGAGGGGCCAGGACGGCGAGCGCGAGTCCGGACCACAGGACGTGGTCGTAGCCGCGCCCGTTGAGGCTGCCGGTGAGCCAGACCATGGCGCGGGACGCCTGGTCGATGTCGGCGCGGGCGAGCATCCAGCGGGTGAGGGCGATGAGCGCGCCGTTCGCGGCGATGCCGACGAGCACGAAGCGGTAGCCGGTGATGGTGCCGTCCCGGTACGCCAGCAGGTAGATGACGCCCGACGTCAGCAGCGCGCCCAGGAGCGCGCCCAGCGGTACCGCCCCGAAGGTACCGGCACCGGCCGCGGTCACCCCGCCGATGAGGATGGCGCCGACCGCACCGGCTCCGGAGCCCGCCGCGATCCCGATCAGGTCGGGGCTGGCCAGCGGGTTGCGGGTGACGGCCTGGAACACGGCGCCCGCCAGGCCGAACGCGGCTCCCACCAGCAGCGCCGTCAGCGCTCGGGGCAGGCGCAGCTGGTGGACGATCAGGTCGGCTGCGCCGTCCCCGGTGCCCAGTACCGCGCCGAGTACGTCCGCGACCGGGATCGCGTACGTACCGATCGAGACGGAGGCGATCAGTCCGCCGAAGCCGAGGACGGCGAGCGCGAGCACGACGAGGGCGACGCGGGGCCTCACGGACGCGCCGAAGGGGCCGCATTCCACGCGCAGGCCGCTCATCGGGTGTGCTCCTTGAGCTTGCCGCGCTTGACCAGCAGGGCGAGGAAGGGGGCGCCCAGCAGGGCGGTGATCACACCGGCCTCCAGTTCGCCGGGGCGGGCCACCATCCGGCCCGTGACGTCGGCGGCGAGCATCAGCGCCGCCCCGCCCAGCGCCGAACAGGGCACCAGCCAGCGCGCGTCGGGCCCGGTGAGGGCCCGTACGACATGGGGGACGACCAGGCCGACGAAGGTGACGGGTCCGGCGGCGGCGACCGCCGCGCCGGTCAGGACGATGACCGCGACCGCACCCAGCGCGCGGGTGGTCCTGACCTTGGTGCCCAGGGTGGTGGCGAGGTCGTCACCGAGGGCCAGCGCGTTGAGCCGCCCGCTGAGCCCGAAGGCGAGCAGCAGGCCGACGGCGACGAACGGAAGGATCTCCACGGCGAGTCCGGCGTCGCGGCCCGCCAGCGAGCCCACCGCCCAGAAGCGGTACTGGTCCAGGGTGCGGACGTCGAGCAGCACCAGCGTGTTGGTGCCCGCGTCGAGCAGCACGCTCACCGCGGCCCCGGCCAGCGCGAGTTTGGCCGGAGTGGCACCCCCGTACCCGGTGCCGCCGACCGCGTACGCGAGGAGCCCGGCCAGCGCCCCGCCGAGGAAGGCGAACCAGATGTACTGGTACGAACTGGTCAGCCCCAGCATGCCGATGCCCGCCGCGACCGCGAACGCGCCGCCCGCGCTGACCCCGATGAGCCCGGGGTCGCCGAGCGGATTGCGGGTGATGTCCTGGGCGACGGCCCCGGCCGCGCCCAGCGCCAGCCCGACCAGCAGGCCCAGGAGGGTGCGCGGCATGCGCAGTTCCCGGACGACCACCGCGTCACCGTCCGTGCTGCCGCCGATCGCGGCCAGTACGTCGGAGAGCGGCACGGACTTGGTACCGATCGCCAGCGAGGCGCAGACCAGGGCGACGACCACGGCGAGCAGTGCGGCGACGACCGTGAGGCGCGCGGCAACCTGCCGTGACGGCGGGGGCGGTGGGGCGGGGCGGGCCGGGGAGACGGCCCCGCCGGTGACGGGCTTCACAGACACGGAGCTCAAGGTAAGGCATGCCTAATCTCACCTGTCGGCCACCCCCCGTGTGGATTCAGCCACGAAGAGGAGCTATTCTCACAGCGCCCTTACACAGGTAAGCCTTACCTAAGCGCTGCCGCCGTCTCTCGTGCTGCCGCCGTTCCTGGAGAACCCATGCACCTCTTCCCTCAGCGTCGCCGGCCGGGCCGGATCGCCGCCGCCGCCCTCACGGCGGCCATGGCCCTCTCGCTGGCCGCCTGCGGCAGCGACACGGCCGACAAGGCCGACAAGGCGGCGGCCGACAAGCCCGCCGCGGCCGCCGGCTCCTTCCCGCGCACGATCACGCACGACAAGGGCAAGACCGAGATCAAGGCCAAGCCCCAGCGCGTGGTGGCGCTGGACAACAGCCTGGTCGAGGCCGTCGTCGCGCTGGACGCCCCGCTGGTCGGCGGCATCGGCTCGTACCGCGACCAGAAGGGCTTCCCCCCGTACCTCGGTGACGCGGTGAAGAACACCAAGGACGTCGGTCCGATCGCCACCCCGAACCTGGAGGCGATCGCCGCACTCAAGCCGGACCTCATCGTCTCGGCGACCGTCCGCCACGAGGACCTCTACCCCCAGCTGAGCCAGATCGCGCCGACCGTCTTCGTGAAGACCACGGGCCCGATCTGGAAGGAGAACGTCAGCTTCCTCGGCCAGGTCCTGGGCGCGGAGGAGAAGGCGAAGACCCAGCTGGCGGCGTACGAGACGCGCGCCAAGAAGATCGGTGACGCGATCAACGCCAAGGTCAAGGGCAAGGACGGCAAGTCCCCCGCGACCTTCTCGCTGGTCCGCTTCGTCGACGGCCCCACGCGCATCTACCTGCCCGCCACCTTCAGCGGCATCATCCTGAAGGACATGGGACTCGCGCGCCCTGCCAACCAGCAGGACCCGAAGGAGTTCAACATCGAGATCAGCGAGGAGCAGATCGGGCAGGCGGACGCCGACCACATCTTCATGACGACCTTCTCCGGCGGTGAGGACCGCAAGAAGAAGTTCCTCGCCAACCCGCTGTGGAAGCGGCTCGGCGCGGTGCAGAAGGGCCAGGTCCACGAGGTCGACGACGCGGTCTGGATGACCTCCGTCTCGCTTCAGGGCGCGGAACTCGTCCTCGACCAGATGGCGAAGACCTTCCAGGTCGACGCGGCGAAGTAGGCGTCGCCCCACCGCTGACGGGCCGCCACCGGACGCGTACGGAGAAGCCGTACGCCCCGCTGGCGGCCCGACGGCTTTCCAGGGGGCTCTTCCGGGCCCCCTGGGAGTCCTAGTCCGTCAGCCTCCGCAGGCGCTCCGCGTCACAGGTCCTGGGGCACGTCGCGCACGCCTGGTCGGGCTCGACGGCGTAGTACATGCAGCAGCCGATACGGGTACGGGTCGGGTGCCGTCGGCCGTCGGGGGTGGTCAGCCTGCGGAAGTCGGCACCGCCGGGGAAGGGCGCGACGGCGGTCGGCAGCAGCTCGGTGGCGGCCTGGAGGGCCCGCTCCTCCTGGCCGAGCATCCGGCCGAGGTACCAGATCCCGGAGACCAGGTCGTCGCCCGCCATGCCCCACAGGACCCTCGGGCCCCGGCGTGCGTGCGGTCGTACGGCCGTCAGCAACGGGCGTACGTGGTCGGCGACCGCCGCGCGCAACTCGGCCCGCAGCGCCTCCTCGTCGGCCACCACCCGTGCGCCGGGCGACCCGGCCGCCGGGTCGCCGGGGAGGCAGGCGAAGTCCGCCCCCGGGACGAGCTCGAACGCGGCCGTGGCCAGGACGAGGCGGACGTCCTGCGGCGCGATGCGCGGAACGCGCCGTTCCAGGTACCAGGGGCCGCTCATCAGCAGGCTGACGGACCAGAGGTAGTCGTGCAGTGCGCGGGAGGCGGCGACGTCCCTGCGGGGGGCGTGGCCGTGGCGGGCCGCGATGCGGGCGGCCTCGGCGTCGACGAAGGCGGCCATCGCCTCCTCGCTGCACGCGAGTTCGGCCCCGTCGAGGCGTCCTCGCCCGTCAGGCTCCGGGTGCGGGGCGGGCTCCGTGTGCAGGACACGTACGTCCAGCGCTGCGCACGCCGCCGTGAGGCGCAGGTAGGCGTCGGAGAGCGGGAGCTCCGTGGACGTGGCGGGGGAGGCCGTCGTGGGCTCCATGGCCAGGGTCATCCGCGCTCCTTGATCTGGAAAGGTAAGGCTTACCTTAATCACGATGGGGTGCCGTCGGTCCAGCGGACTCCCCGCACGTCGAACGGAAGTTGATTACTTAGGGTTGCCTAACCTAAGCTTCCGCCGTCGATGTGGCCACAGGTGAACCGGCGTCCCGCCGCCACCGTCGTGCCCCATGCGCCGCTCGTTCCCACGCGCGGCTCACCCACGACCTGCTCCTGCCTCACCCCCCGACCCGCTCCCGCCCCACCCGCGACCCGCTCACGCCCCACCCCCGACCCGCTCCCGCCCCACCCCCGACCCGGAAGGGCCACCGCCGATGCGGTTGTACCTGCTCACCCTGAACCCCACCGACTCGGTCACCGAGGGCTTCCTCCCCGCCGCCGCCCGGCTCGGCCTCGACGTCACCGTCCTCACCGACCAGCCCGGGGCCCACCGCGCCACGTACCCGGACGTCGAAGTCCTGGAGTGCGACGTACGCGACTTCCGCGCGGTCATCACGCGGATCGCGACCCATCACGCGCCCGACGCGGTATTCAGCAACAGCGACCACCTCCAGACCCAGACGGCCCTGGCCGCCGACTACTTCGGCCTGCCCGCCAAGCCCTGGCAGGCCGCGCTGCGCGCCAAGGACAAGGCGCACCTGCGCCGCCACCTCACCGCGACGGGCGCCGACACGGTGTGGTCGACGGAGCTGGCCGCCGGTCAGGATCCGGCCGTACTCCTGGGCCTCGACGTGCCGTACCCGTGCGTCGTCAAGCCCCGCGAGGGCGTGGCCAGCGAGGACGTGGTGCTCGTCGGCACCCCCGAGGACCTGGTGCTGCGCTGCAAGGAGATCCAGGGCCGCCGTCCGCAGGCCCCGCTGGTCGTCGAGGAGTACCTGGCGGGCGAGCTGTACACCCTCGAAACGCTGGGCGACGGCCGCGTCCGCCACGTCCTGGGCGGCTTCCACACCGAGGTGTCGGCCCCGCCGTACTTCATCGAGGAGCGCCTCGCCTTCGTCCCCGCCCACCCCGAGCCGGTCGTGGCGCAGATCCTCGCCCAACTCGACGCGCTCGGCGTCGGGTTCGGCGCCTGCCACACCGAGTTCGTGGTGCACGAGGGCCGGGCCCGCATCATCGAGGTCAACTACCGCGCCATCGGCGACCAGTGCGACCTGCTGCTGGCCGAGCTGCTGGACATCCCGCTCTTCGAGCACGTCCTGCGCACCCACCTCGGCGAGCCGCTCCCCGCCGACCTGGGGCTGCGCACCGACGGAGCCGCCCGGCTGGAGTACCCGTGCGTCGACCGGGCGGGAACGCTGACGTCCGCCCCCGAGGCCACCGAACTCAGCGTGGACGGGGTGCGGTTGACGTACCGGCCGCTGCGCCAGGTCGGTGAGCGGCACGACCTCCACCACACCAACCGCGACTACGTCGGCGTGCTCCGGGCCACCGGTACCGACCAGGAGACGGTGGACCGCGTCGCGAACGACTTCCTCGCCGCACAGCGCTGGGTGATCACCCCGTGACGGCGGCCGTGTCGCCGCGCGTTCCGGTGCCCGCGAAGCCGCCCGTGACGGCGCTCACCACGGCGGTGGACGCCGAGGCGGACCTGCTGCTGCGCGTGCTCGGCGCACTGCTCCGTGAGGACGTCGTGGGCCTGCGCACCCGCTCCACGCAGGTGGAGCGGGAGGACGGCCGCTGGCTGCGGCTGGCCCCCGAAGGCGGTGGCGGCGCCCTGCTGCTCCCCGTCGTCGAGGACGGCTTCCAGAGCACGTACACCGCCCGACTGCCCCTGCTCGTAAGGGAGTCGGACGACCGCGAGCTGACCACCCACGACGACGTGCTCACCGCCCTGGCCGCGCTCGCCCACCCCGCCGACCGGCCCGGCTTCGACGCCTTCGCCGAGGAGTGCCGCCAGACCCTCGCCACCATGCGGCTGCACGACCGCACCCGCGACGAGGTCACCGGACGCCTCGCCGACCGCTACGGCGCCGACCCCGCCGACTGGACCGGCCTCACCGGCGCGCTCGCCCACGACACCCTCGCCGCCCGCCACGACCACCCGGTCTACCCGGCCGCCCGAGGGCGCTCCGGCCTCACCGAGCCCCAACTGCGCGCGTACGCACCGGAGTTCCACCCCCGCTTCGCACTGCACTGGCTGGCCGTACCGCGCGACGCGGTCACCGTGCCCGGTGGCCACGCCCGGCTGCCCGACCAGTGGCCCACGCCCGCACTGCTCGGCCTGCCGGAGCGCTTCCATCACCATGTCGCGCTCCCCGTACACCCGTTGACGGTCGGCGAGCCCCTGGCCGAGGCCCTGCGCGCCACCGGACTCGACGGCCGGGCCGTGCTTGCCGAACACCCGCACCGGGACGCCGTACCGACCCTGTCGATGCGTACCGTCGCACTGACCTCCGACCCCGACCTCCACCTCAAACTGCCGCTCTCCACCGCGACGTTGGGGCTGCGCAACCGCCGGACCATCAAGCCCGGCACCCTCGTCGACGGGGCTGCGGGACAGCGCCTGCTGGAAGCCGTGACCGCCCGCGAAGCGCGCTTCGTCGACACGGTCCTGCACGCCGACGAGACGGTGTACGCCCACGCGGGGCACGAACTCCTCGCCGTACTCGCCCGCCGCTACCCCGCCGGACTCGACGACGCCGTGATCACCCCCATGGCCGCCCTGCTGAGCGAGGCTCCCGGCGGCGCGACGGTGCTCGACCGCCTCGCCGACCGCTTCTACGGCGGCGATCCGCTCGCCCTGCTCGACGCCTGCCTCACCCTGCTCTTCGACTGGCAGACCACGCTCTTCGGCTACGGCATCGCGCTGGAGTCCCACCAGCAGAACGTCTCCGTCGTCCTGGACCGCGACGCGGAAGGCCGCACCCGGCTGCGGCTGCTGCTCAAGGACAACGACGGCCCGCGCATCCACACCGACCGCATGCGCGCGACCCTGGGGACCGACGCGCCGGACCCGTCCGACTTCGACGACGCCCGGATCTTCGGCCCGGACGACCAGGCGGTCACCGACCTGTTCACCACCATCACCGTCCACCTGTGCGCGGGCGCGTACGCCTTCGGACTGGCCCGCAGCGGCCGCGCCCCGCTGGACACGCTGCTCGCTCTCGTACGCGACAGGCTCACGGAAGCCGTCGAGCGGCTCGGCACCGGGGCGGGGGAGCCCGGCGCGGTGCTGCGCGCCCGGGTGCTGGACGCCCCGCAGCTGCCGGTCAAGGCGATGGTCAGCGCCGGATCGCTGCTCACCAAGGAGCGTTCGGGCGCCGCCGACATCAACAAGCACTACACCACCGGCCCGAACTACCTGCTGCGGACGGCGGTCGCGCGATGAGTGCCCCCGTACTCCCCGAGGTCCGGCCCCCGGAAGAGAGCGCCGCCGCACCGCAGCCCCTCGGGCGACGCCAGGTGCACGCCGTGGCCGGGTGCTACTTCGTGGCGTCCTTCGCCGCCCTCGGCCTGCCGCCCTACTTCACCGAGATCCTGCCGAGCCTCGGCGACAGCACCGCCCAGTGGGCCGGAGTGCTCTACGTCGTCCCCACCGTCTTCGCGGCGGTTGGCGCCCCGTTCTGGGGGCGGCTCGCCGACCGCTTCGGCCGCAAACGGCTGCTGCTGCGCGCCCAGTTGGGCCTCACCCTGTCCTTCCTGATCGCGGGGTGGGCCGACTCGATCGCCACCTTCACGGCCGCGCTGGTGCTCCAGGGCATCCTCGGCGGCACGTTCGCCGCGTCGAACGGCTACCTCGGTGCGGCGCTGGAGGGACCGGCCCTGTCCAGGGCGCTCACCTTGATGCAGGGGGCCGCGCGGGCCGCACTGGTCCTCGCCCCGATCGTGGTCGGCTCGCTGTCGCCCTGGGTGTCACCGCACCGGCAGTACGCCCTGCTCGCCGTGCTGCCGCTCACGGCGGCCCTGCTGATCGCGGCGCTGCCGGAGTCGCGGGGGTCGAGGGAGCGGGGCACCGGGCAGCCTGCGGACCCGGTGGCCGCCGAGGACACGGCAGCCCCGACCGCTGCCCCTCGGACCTCCCTGTACGCGCTGTACGCCCTGGAGTTCGCGTTCGTCTTCTCCACCGTCATCTCCTTCCCGTACCTGATGACGCTCATCGAGCAGCGCGTTCCCGGCACCTCGCCCGCCCTGGCCGGAGTCCTCTTCGCGCTGCCCCACCTGTGCTACCTGCTGGCCGCCATGGCGGTGCACTCGGCCTTCCACCGCCGCCCCCGGCTCGGCATCGCCCTGGGATTCACCTGCATCGCGCTCGGTCTGGCCGGGCACGGCCCGGCCGACTCGCTGCTGTCCCTGACGGCGGTACGGCTGCTGCTGGGCGCGGGCCTGACGCTCGGGCTGGTCTGCCTGTCGGTGCTGGCGGCCGAGTGCGCCGAGGGGCGGGCCCCCGGCGGGCTGTTCGGCTCGATCGAGTTCTTCTCCAAGGCCGGTGCGGTCGCCGCCGGTGTGGCCGCCGCCGTGGGCAACAGCCTCTTCGGCCCCGCCGCACCCGTGCTGACCGGCACCGCCGTGGCCGTGCTCACCGTGTGCGCGGTCGCCCTCTCGTCCCTGAAGCTCCGCCCTCTGAAGCTCCGCTCCCTGAAGCTCCGCTCTCTGCGCATCCGCTGGAGTCGTTGATGTCCCTGACCGATTCACTCGTCACCCCCTCCGTCACCGCCACTCCCGGGGGGCTGCCCACCGCTGACGACGCCGTGGCCCACACCCTCCTCAACTGCCTCCTGAGAGAGGTGTCGGGCCCCGAGCACCAGACCGCGGTCACCGACGGCCACCTGCTGCTGCGCCTGCCCCGCCGGGGCGTCCTGCTGCGCGTCGCGCTGCGCCGCACGTCGCTGCTGGGCGCCCACCGCTTCACCGGGCCGGTGCGGGAGCAGCAGGGCGGCGACTGGGCGGAGATCGACTGGCGTCGGCTCGCCGTGTACACGCAGGACGAGCTGTCGTCGCGTACGGGCGTGCACAACGAGGAGTTCCTGGACCAGATCGCCTCCAGCCACCAGGCGATCACGGCAGCCCTCGACGTACGCGCCACCCGCCCCGACAAGGACGACACCGCCGCCACGGACGGCGGATCAGCGGTCCGGGACCCCGCGTACGCCACCACGAACCCCGCGTTCGCCCCCACGGACGGCGGTCTCGCCGCCTACCTCTCCTCCGAACAGTCCCTCCTCTTCGGCCACCGCTTCCACCCCACCCCGAAGGCCCGCACCGGCTCCATCGCCTCCTGGCTCTCCTACGCCCCCGAGACCGGGTCCTCCTTCCCCCTCCGCCACCTCGCGGTGCGCGAGTACCTGATCGGCCAGGAGACCGCCGAGCCCGGCGCCGCCGACGTGTTCGACGGGCTGCGCCCCGACGTCCCGGACGGCTACCGGCTGCTGCCCGCCCACCCGTGGCAGTACGAGATGCTGAGCGAGAACCCCCGGCTGCGCGAGGCCGTCGAGCGGGGCGACATCCTCGACCTGGGCCTGGCCGGAAGGCCGTTCGCCGCCACCGCGTCCGTACGCACCCTGTATGACGGCGACACGTTCCTGAAGTTCAGCCTGAACGTGCGCATCACCAACTGCCTGCGCAAAAACGCCAGTTACGAACTCTCCGGGGCCGTCGCCCTGACCCGCCTCCTGCAACCGGCCCTCACCGACCTGGCCGACCGCTTCCCCGGCACCGCGATGCTCCGCGAACCCGCCTACCGCACCCTCCACCTGCCGGGCCCCGACGGCACCCCGGACCACGCCCTGCTCGAAGGCTTCGGCGTGATCGTCCGCGAGGGCCTGGCCCAGAAGCTGCTGCCCGGCACCACCCCGCTGCTCGCGGCGGCCGTCGCCGACGAGTACCCGACCGGCCCGGGACACGTCTCCCGGCTGCTCGCCGGGGCGGCCCCCGAGACCGTCCTCGCCTGGTGGTCGGCGTACCTCACTCTGCTCGTCCCGCCCGTCCTGGCCGCCTACTTCGACCACGGCCTGGTGCTGGAACCGCACCTCCAGAACGTCGTCGTCTGCGTC
Organism: Streptomyces sp. NBC_00237; assembly: GCF_026342435.1. NCBI lineage: Bacteria > Bacillati > Actinomycetota > Actinomycetes > Kitasatosporales > Streptomycetaceae > Streptomyces > Streptomyces sp. NBC_00237. Next base: position 505,589 of record NZ_JAPEMT010000001.1, read on the forward strand.
GACGAGGAGGGCATGCCCGCACAGCTCCTCCTCCGCGACCTGGAGGGCACCAAGCTCCTCCCCGAGCACCACGCCGACACCCTGGCCGCACTGCCCGCCGAGGTCGCGGGCCCCATGACGTACGACGCCGAGCGCGGCTGGGACCGGGTCGTCTACTGCCTGCTGGTCAACCACGTCGCCGAACTGCTCGCCGCCCTCGCCGACCTGCACCCGCAGACCGAGCGCGCCCTGTGGGCCCGGGTCCGGTCCACCCTCCAGACGTACGCCGACCGGTACGGCTGCCCGCCACGGCTCGCGGCGCTGCTCGCCGGGGTGCCGCTACCCGCGAAGGCCAACCTGCTGACCCGCTGGGAACGCAAGGCCGACCGCGAGGCGGGTTACGTCCGCCTCCCCTCCCCGCTGGCCGAGGCCCTGCTGTCCGAGACGCTGCTGTCCGAGACCTTGCTGTCCGACACCGTGCTGTCCGAGACGGCCCACGACACCTGGAGCACCCGATGACCACCCCTGCCCCCACCCCTGCGGTGCGCGACCGCACCCTCTCCCTCCCTTCCCACGAACTGCCCGCCTACGTCTACGACGTGAGTGCCCTGCGCACCCACGCAGCCACCGTCCGCGCGGCCCTCCCACCGTCCATCGAGCTGTACTACGCCGCCAAGGCCAACCCCGAGCCGGAGATCCTCGCCGCGCTCGGCCCGTACGTCGACGGCTACGAGGTCTCCTCGGGCGGCGAGCTGGCCCACGTCCGCAAGGCGGCCCCCGACCGCCCCCTGGCCTTCGGCGGCCCCGGCAAGACCCCGGCGGAGATCGCCTCGGCACTCGAACTGGGCGTGGCGCGCTTCCACGTGGAAAGCATCCACGAGCTGCACGTACTGGCAGCCCTGGCGCGGCGCGCGGACGTTCGCGACGTGGGTGTCCTGCTCCGCTTCAACCTCCCCGTCCCCGGCGACTCGCTGGCGGACAGCTCCCTGGCGATGGGCGGCCGTCCCACCCCGTTCGGCCTCGACCCCGCCGACGCGGACACGGCCGTCCGCCTCCTCACCGACGGCACCCACCCCCACCTTCGGCTGCTCGGCGTCCACGCCCACTTGGCGAGCGGCCTGCACGCCCCCGCCCAACTGGCGATCGCCGCATCCATCGTCACCTGGGCAGCCGACCTGGCCGCCCGCCACCGCGTCCGCCTCGCCGAGGTGAACGTCGGCGGCGGCATGACCGTCGACTACGCCGCCCCCGACCAGCTCTTCGACTGGGCCGCCTACGGCACCGGGCTCGCCCGTCTCGCCGTCGCCCACCCCGACCTCACCCTGCGCATCGAGCCGGGCCGCGCCCTGACCGCGTACTGCGGCTGGTACGTCACCCAGGTGCTGGACGTGAAGCTCAGCCACGGCGAGGAGTTCGCCGTCGTCCGGGGCGGCACCCACCACCTGCGCACCCCCGCGACCAAGAACCACGACCAGCCCTGCACCGTCCTCCCGGTCGACGCCTGGCCCCACCCCTGGCCGCGCCCGACCGCCCAGCACTCCCGCGTCACCCTCACCGGCCAGCTCTGCACCCCCAAGGACCTCCTCTCCCGTCACGTCCCGGCCCCGGGCCTGCGCGCGGGCGACCGCGTGGCCTTCGCCCTCGCGGGCGCCTACGCCTGGAACATCTCCCACCACGACTTCCTGATGCACCCCCGCCCGACCTTCCACTTCCTCGACCGGACGCCCCAGACCTGACCGCTCCTCACGCGCACCAGCACTCCGACGTGCGGCGGCACACCCTGCTCACACAGTCGTGTCCGGCATATCCGCCGTGTCCGCTGTGTCCGCCGTGTCCGGCGCGTCCGGCGTGTCCGTCGCGATCTCGGCGATCAGCCCCTCCACCAGGCTCCTGATCTCGTCGCGGATGGGACGGACGGCCTCGACGCCCCGACCGGCCGGATCCTCCAGCTTCCAGTCGAGATAGCGCTTGCCGGGGAAGACGGGGCAGGTGTCGCCGCATCCCATGGTGATGCAGACGTCGGACTCCTTCACCGCGTCGACGGTGAGGATCTTCGGCGTCTCCCGCGAGATGTCGATGCCGACCTCGGCCATGGCTGCCACGGCGGCCGGGTTCACGGCCGCCCCCGGCGCGGAACCGGCCGAACGGACCTCGATACGGTCCCCGGCGAGGTGGGCGAGCCAGGCGGCGGCCATCTGGGAGCGGCCGGCGTTGTGGACGCAGACGAACAGGACGGACGGCTTGTCGGCCATGGTGAAGGTCTCTCTCGCAAGGCGGCACGCGACTGCCGACGGCATCATCCCCCGCCGCTGTCAGCGGACGGTGACGTGAAAGTATCAGCGCATGCTGACTTCAGTCGACACTGATGTGATCCGGGTGCTGGGCGATCCGCTCCGCCTGAAGATCGTGACCCTGCTGGCCCGCGAGACGCTCTGCACGACACACCTGGTCGAGGAGACCGGAGCGAAGCAGACCAACCTCTCGAACCACATGAAGGTGCTGCGCGAGGCCGGGATCGTGGACACCGAGCCGTGCGGCCGGTTCACCTACTACAAGCTCAAGCCCGAGGTCCTGGACGGCCTTTCCGCACAGTTCGCCGAGCTCGCCGCCTCCGCCCGAGGTGCCGCCCAGAACAAGAGGGCCTGCTGATGGCCGCCACAGAACCCACCACCGCACCGCCCGGTGAGGCGTCGGTCGTCAAGAAGCTCTCCACCCTCGACCGCTACCTCGCCGTGTGGATCCTGCTCGCCATGGCCGTCGGGCTCGGACTGGGACGCCTGGTCCCGGGCATGAACGACGCGCTCGCGAAGATCGAGATCGGCGGCATCTCCCTGCCGATCGCGCTCGGTCTGCTCGTGATGATGTACCCGGTCCTGGCCAAGGTCCGCTACGACCAGCTCGACCGCGTCACCGGCGACCGCAAGCTGGTGATCTCCTCGCTGGTCATCAACTGGATCGTCGGCCCCGCCGTGATGTTCGCCCTGGCCTGGATCTTCCTGCCGGACCTCCCCGAGTACCGCACCGGCCTGATCGTCGTCGGCCTGGCCCGCTGCATCGCGATGGTCATCATCTGGAACGACCTCGCCTGCGGCGACCGCGAGGCCGCCGCCGTCCTCGTCGCCCTCAACTCCGTCTTCCAGGTGTTCGCCTTCGGCCTGCTGGGCTGGCTCTACCTCGACCTGCTGCCCCGCTGGCTGCACCTGGGCGACGGCCAGGGCCTCGACGTGTCCGTCTGGCACATCGCCCTGAACGTCATCGTCTTCCTCGGCGTCCCCCTCCTGGCGGGCTTCCTCACCCGCCGCATCGGCGAGCGGAAGATGGGCCGCGAGACGTACGAGGCGACGTTCCTTCCGAGGATCGGCCCCTGGGCGCTCTACGGGCTGCTCTTCACGATCGTCGTCCTCTTCGCCCTCCAGGGCAGGACCATCACCTCCCAGCCGCTGGACGTCGTACGCATCGCGCTGCCGCTGCTGGTGTACTTCGCGGTCATGTTCTTCGGCACCTTCCTCCTCGGCAAGAGCCTCGGCCTGGCCTACGACCGCACCGCGACGCTGGCGTTCACCGCGGCGGGCAACAACTTCGAGCTCGCCATCGCGGTCGCCATCGCCACCTTCGGCGTCACCTCGGGTCAGGCCCTCTCCGGCGTGGTCGGCCCGCTCATCGAAGTCCCCGTCCTCATCGGCCTGGTGTACGTCGCGCTCGCCTGGCGCCGGAAGTTCGCCCCCGACAAGGTGGCGTCCTGAGGGCGCGGACGCAACGGCCTTCTCGTCTCCCCATCTCCCCCTCTCCTACCGGAGAACGGGGCTGCGGCGCTCGACCAGGACCACGTCACGCCAGACGCCGTGGTGGCGGCCGATCCGCTCGCGGGTGCCGATGACCCGGAATCCGGCCCGCTGGTGGACGGCGAGGCTGGCGGCGTTCTCGGGAAAGATCCCGGACTGGATCGTCCAGATCCCCGCAGCTTCCGTCGACTCCACCAGAGCGAGCAGCAGTTGACCGGCGGCGCCCCGCCCGCGAGCGCCGGGGTGGACGTAGACGGAGTGCTCCACGACACCCGCGTACGCGCAGCGGTCGGAGACCCGGGTGGCGGCGACCCAGCCGAGCAGCTTGCCGTCGTCGTCGAGCGCCGCGAAGCGGTGTGCGTCCAGCTTTACGGCGTCGAACTCCGCCCAGGTCGGGGCGGTGGTCTCGAAGGTGGCGTTGCCCTCGTCGATGCCCGCCCGGTAGATCGTTAGGACCTCCTGCGCGTGCACGGCGGTCAGCGGCACCACGGTGACGCTCACGCGGGGACCGCGCGGGTGAGGAGCTGGCCCATGGCGGCCAGTACAGAAGGCTCCACTCGGTAGTACACCCACGTCCCGCGCCGCTCGGAGGTCAGCAGTCCGGCCTCGCGGAGCTTCTTCAGGTGGTGGGAGACGGTCGGCTGGGAGACGCCGACGTCGGAGATGTCGCACACGCACGCCTCGCCGCCCTCGTGCGAGGCGACCAGGGAGAACAGCCGCAGCCGCACAGGGTCCCCCAGCGCCTTGAACATGACCGAGGTCCGCTCGGCCTCCTCCGCCGTCAGCGGGCGCTCGGAGAGCGGCGGGCAGCACGGGGTGACGGCTCCCGTTTCCAGCAGCGGCAGCATCTTCGTCGTCATGCCCCCATCATCCGTAGAACTTCGACAGATGTCTATATTGACGAACGCCAATACACAGCGCCATGGTGGCACTCACCAAGACATCGACAACCGTCGAATCAAGGGGAGCCCGCCGTGAACGCATCCACCTCTGCCGAAGCCCTGCCCGTCGTCGTGATCGGCGCAGGTCCGATCGGTCTCGCCGCCGCTGCCCAACTCGTCGAGCAGGGGCTTCGGCCGCTCGTCCTGGAGGCCGGTTCCACCGCCGCAGCGGCCGTACGCCAGTGGTCGCACGTGCGTCTGTTCTCCCCCTGGTCCGAGGTCGTCGATCCGGCCGCCGAGAAGCTCCTCGCCCCCACCGGCTGGGTACGCCCCGACGGATCGGGCTACCCCTCCGGCGGCGACTGGGCCGACCACTACCTCCAGCCCCTCGCCGACGCCCTCGGCGACAGGGTCCGCACCGGCGCCACCGTCACCGGCGTCTCCCGTACCGGCCGCGACCGCGTCGTCGACGCCGACCGCGAGGCACAGCCGTTCGTCGTCCACCTCACCCGCACGGACGGCAGCGAGGAGCGCGTCCTGGCCCGCGCGGTCATCGACGCCTCCGGTACCTGGAACACTCCGAGCCCGGCCGGCGGCAGCGGCCTGCCCGCCCTCGGCGAGAGGAGTGCCGCCGACCGCATCACCTACCGGGTCCCCGACCTCAGGGACCCGGCCGTCCGTGCCCGCTACGCGGGCAAGCGCACCGCGGTCATCGGCTCCGGCGCCTCCGCCTTCACCGCACTCGCCCACCTCGCCGACCTCGCGACGTCCGACGACGGCACCGGCACCCACGGCGTATGGGTCCTGCGCCGAGGCATCTCCGGCAGCACCTTCGGCGGCGGCGAGGCCGACCAGCTCCCCGCCCGTGGTGCCCTCGGTCTCGCCGCCAAGGCCGCCGTCGACAACGGCCACGCCGACGCCGTCACGGGCTTCCGTACCGGTGCCGTCGAGCGCGACGACGCCGCCCGCCTCGTCCTGGTCGGCGAGGACGGCCGCCGCCTGGACCCGGTCGACGAGGTCATCGTCCTCACCGGCTTCCGCCCCGACCTCACCTTCCTGGACGAACTGCGCCTCGCCCTCGACGAACGCCTCCAGGCCCCCATCTCACTGGCCCCCCTGATCGACCCCAACCAGCACTCCTGCGGCACCGTCTACCCCCACGGCCACCGCGAGCTCTCCCACCCCGAACCCGGCATCCACCTCGTCGGCATGAAGTCCTACGGCCGCGCCCCGACCTTCCTCGCCATGACCGGCTACGAACAGGTCCGCTCCATCGCCGCCGCCCTCGCGGGCCACACCGACTCCGCCGACCGGATCGAACTCACCCTCCCCGAAACCGGAGTGTGCGGCGGCACCGGCCTCTCCGACCCCCCACCGACGGAAGAGCCCGCCACCGGGTCCTGCTGCGCCCCCGCCCCCGCACTGCCGCAACTCGCCCCCCACACCTCACCCTCGCCCCTCACGGAGGAAGCATCACCGGGCGGCTGCTGCGGCTCCTGAGAGACCCAGACAACCCAGACAACAAAGAAGCCCCGGGCCACTCCTGGGCCGTAGGTCCGTGCCGACGGAGGCAATGCGCCCGATCCCGCATCGACCAGCTCGGCCGCAATCCTTAGGAGTACACTCCATAGGAGTACGTTCCTAAGGAGTGCCTTCGTGCCTGGTTCCGCACACCCGACCAAGCCGGTCCATGTCTTCGACCGGAGCGTCGAGTGGGACGCCCTCGCCGCCTTCGTGAGCCGGCCGCTGCCGCACGCCATGCTCGGGATCGTCAGCGGCAGGCGGCGGATGGGCAAGACCTACTTGCTGCGTGCCCTGGTGGAGCAGCAGGGGGGCTTCTACTTCGGAGCCACGGCGGCGACGGAGACGGAATCCCTGCGCCAGTTCGCCGCGGCTCTTGCCGAGCACGTGGGGTCGCCGGTTCCTTTCTCCTTTGCCACCTGGGACGACGCGATCTACTACCTGTTCGGGCTGGCCTCGCCGCGAAGTTCTCAGGCGCCACTGCTTGTGGTCATTGATGAATTTCCGTACTTGGCGAAGACCGCTCCGGAGCTTCCGTCGATAATCCAGCGGGAGGTCGACCGGTTCCAGGTTGAGCAGAGCCGGATGCGGCTTCTCCTGTGCGGGTCGGCGATGTCCGTCATGGGCGGACTGCTGGCGAGTACCGCACCCTTGCGGGGGCGGGCTCAACTGGAGCTTGTCGTACGGCCCTTCGGGTACCGGGCGGCCGCTGAGTTCTGGGGGGTCGCGGATGACCCCGCGCTCGCTGCCCGTCTCCATGCGGTGCTCGGTGGCACGCCTGCGTACCGTCGGCAGTTCCTCGCGGACGACGTCCCCACCGGGCTGGAGGAGTTCGACGACTGGATCTGCCGTACGGTCCTCTCGCCCTTCAGCCCTCTCTTCCGGGAAGCCCGGTACCTGCTGGCCGAGGAAGCGGACATCCGGGACACGGCCTTGTACCACTCGGTCCTCGCCGCGGTGGCGCAGGGGAATTCCACGCGTGGAGGGATCGCGGGGTACATCGGCCGTAAGTCGGTGGACATCTCACACCCCCTCCACGTCCTGGAGGACAGTCACCTCCTGGCGCGGGAAGCGGACGTCTTCCGCGCCGGGAAGTCCCAGTACCGAATCACCGAGCCGCTGATCAACTTTTACGAAGCGGTGATGCGACCCGCTTGGGCGCGACTTGAAAGCGGGCAGGCCCGAGACGTGTGGGCACAGTCCGCGGAACGCTTCGCGGCGCAGGTGGCCGGACCGCACTTCGAGACGATGTGCCGCGAGTACATCCTCGGGCCGGGCCGGGCCCTGCTCCGCTCCTCCCTGGGGGAGGTGGGCGGTGGCGTGGTGACGGACCCCGTGGCGCGGCGGCAGACGCAGATCGACGTAGCCGTGGTGGAACCCGGGTCCGGGGGAAGCAAGCAAGCGGTTCACCTGCTTGGGGAGGCGAAGTGGGGAACCGTCATGGGGTTGAGCCACCTGGAGAGGCTGGCTCGGGCACGGGAAGTACTCACCGCACGAGGCATGGACACCAGTCGATGTCAGCTGGCCTGCTTCAGCGCGGCCGGCTTCAGCGACTCGTTGCGACGCGAGGTGTCGCGTGGAGTGCAGGGCGAGGACGGCGTGCTGCTCATCGGTCTCGACGAGCTCTACGGCGGGGCGTTCCGCGCACCGCTCCATTGACCGAGCGCGAGATGCGGCGCGGGAAGCGGTTCCTTATCCGGTCCAGACAACAACAAAGCCCCGGGCCACTGGCCTGGGGCTTTCGCGTGTACTGCGTGGAGCGGGTGACGAGAATCGAACTCGCGCTCTGAGCTTGGGAAGCTCATGTTCTACCATTAAACTACACCCGCCGAAGCGGCTGTTGAGCTTCTGCCGCATCGTCGGACACTGTACCCCATGTCGGGAGATCGGTGTCCAGGGGGTTGCCGTGGAGTGCGGAGTGCCGCTTGGTGAGGGGTCCTGTTTATCCCCTAATGTGGCAGCTTCGTCCACGCGTGGTTTGGGGAAGGGACTTGATGGATCGCACCGTCGTCCGCTGTGCCGAAGGGCACGTGTTCAGCACCTCTTCGTTCCCGTTGCGGCAGCTCGGTGAAGGGCGGATCGGGCCCGGGAGGCTGGTCAGGTGTCCTCGGTGTGCGCGGCTCAGGCATGCCGTGCCGGTGGGGGGTCAGAAGTAGGAGCTGTGGGTAGTTGGTCGAGCGCGTGGGGTTGTCCGATTGGGGCGGGCCCGCGCGCTCTGCGTATCCTCGGTGAGTGCTTCTCTCAGACAAGGACATCCGGGCCGAGATCGACGCCGGACGCGTACGTATTGATCCGTTCGACGATTCCATGGTGCAGCCGTCGAGTGTCGACGTGCGGCTCGACCGCTACTTCCGGGTGTTCGAGAACCATCGGTATCCGCACATCGATCCTGCCGTCGAGCAGGCCGATCTGACGCGGTTGGTGGAGCCTGAGGGGGACGAGGCGTTCATCCTGCATCCCGGGGAGTTCGTGCTCGCTTCGACGTACGAGACGATTACCCTGCCCGACAATCTCGCTTCGCGGTTGGAGGGGAAGAGTTCGCTCGGGCGGTTGGGGTTGGTCACGCACTCGACGGCCGGGTTTATCGATCCTGGTTTTTCGGGGCATGTGACGCTGGAGTTGTCGAATCTGGCGACGCTTCCCATCAAGTTGTGGCCGGGGATGAAGATCGGGCAGCTGTGTTTGTTCCAGCTGAGTTCCTCGGCTGAGTTTCCTTACGGGTCCGAGCGGTACGGGTCCCGTTATCAGGGGCAGCGTGGGCCGACGGCCTCGCGGTCCTTCCTCAATTTCCATCGGACGCAGGTGTGATAGCCGGTATGGGTAACAGTGACGTGCGGGAGAATCTGACGTACGACGGGTTCGGGCACGCTGTGCGCGAGCTGGCGCAGACGATCGCGGATGACGGGTACGAGCCCGACATCGTGCTGAGTATTGCGCGTGGTGGGGTGTTCGTGGCGGGTGGGCTCGCGTACGCGCTGGACGTCAAGAACATTCATCTGGTGAATGTCGAGTTCTATACCGGGGTCGGGACGACTCTGGAAATGCCGGTCATGCTGGCGCCGGTTCCGAATGTCATCGACTTCAGCAACAAGAAGGTGCTGATCGCTGATGACGTGGCGGACACCGGGAAGACGCTGAAGCTGGTGCACGACTTCTGCCTGGAACATGTGGCGGAGGTGCGCAGTGCGGTGGTGTACGAGAAGTCGCACTCTTTGGTGAAGTGTGAGTACGTGTGGAAGCGGACCGACGAGTGGATTAACTTCCCGTGGTCCGTGGAGAAGCCGGTCGTGCGGCGGGACGGGCAGATTCTCGACGCGTGAGTGTCATGGCACGGGGGGAAACGTGAGAGGGCCCGGAGCTCAAAGCTCCGGGCCCTCTGGCGTGTGCGGGTGCGTAGTCGTGTGCGTTACAGCGTGCCCAGCTTGATGAGCGAGAGGAGCGCGATCAGCTGGATGGCCGAAGCGCCCAGCGCCTTCGGCCAGGGGAGGTCGTGGGACTTGCTGACCATCGAAGTGAAGAGGGCGCCCGCGGCGAGCCAGGTGGCCCAGCCGACGATCTGGACGAGGTTGTTGTCGCCGCCCAGGAAGAGGGCCAGGAGGAGGCGGGGGGCGTCCGTGATGGACATGATCAGCATGGAGAGGCCGACCGTGGGCTGCCAGGAGCCGTCGCCGCCGAGCTGACGCGCCACCGTGTGCGTCACCGCGCCCAGGATCAGGCCGCAGAGCGTCATCGCGACCGCGGTGATCAGGACGTACGGGATGGCGCTCGCGAAGGTCGCGTTGATCGTGTCCTCGCGCGCCTTGTCGAAGCCGAAGACAGCGAGCATGCCGTAGAGGAACGTGACGATGACGGCGGGGGACCAGACCTGGTGGTCGCGCATCTGCCAGAAGGTGTCCCCGGGGCGCAGCACGATGCCCGAGAGCAGCTGCTTCCAGGGGAGGCGGGGGCCGGGCGGCGGGGCGGGGGAGTTGCCCGCGCGGTAGGTGTTGCCGTCGCCGTACGGGTCCTCGTTGACGCTGAACGCCTGCGTGTGGCCCGGGTTGTTGGCGTACGGGTCGTGAGCGCCCTGGGCGTACGGGTCGTACGGGGTCTGGGGCGGGGCCTGGCCGTACCGGGGGTCGTAACCGCCCTGGTTGTGCTGGGGGTGGGGGTCGCCGAAGTACTCCGGCTCGTCGGAGCCGCCGCCTCCGTATCCGTATCCGCCGTTGCCCTGTGGGGCCCCGTTGCCGTTGCCCGGGGACTGCGGCGGCCACTGCTGACGGCCGTACTGGGGGTGAGGCGGTGCCTGTTGCCCCCCGTACGGCTGCTGCTGCGGTTGCTGCCGCTGCGGTTCCTGCTGCGTGCGGTTGTCCCGGCCGCGTCCGATCCTGAATCCAGCCACGCGAACGAACGTACCCGCTCCGGATACGGGCGGGGACGGGCAGTGGCGGATAAGGGGGTCTTTGCCGCCGAGCTGTGACATCCCCTAGGGGTACCCCGGGGGGTTGACCGGAGGGGCAGGAGGCGGGCGGGCGGGTACGGAGCGTAGTGGGGTGCGGTGGGTGGGGTGAGGTTTCGTTGAGAGGTGGGGGAGGTAGGGGGACGTGGCGGTCTGGCCGGCGTCGGCGCCGCGGGTCTCGGCTTCGCGGTGAGGCGGCGCAGCCGTCAGGAGGGCCGGCCGCCCGGCACACGCAGGAGCGGCCGGTTCCGCCCCGAGGCAGAACCGGCCGCTCACGCGTGCGTACCGTGCGGGCGGGCTACTTCGCCGGCTCCGGCTCCGGCGCGTCCTCGGACTCCTCCGAAGCCGCCGGGTCGACCGGCGTCTTGACCGAGTCGAGGAGCAGCTGCGCCACGTCCACGACGGTCAGGGACTCCTTGGGCTTGACGCCCGTGGCGGAGCCACTTTCAGCTTCAGCCTTCTTGCCGTTGACCGAGTCCGTCAGCATGACGAGGCAGAACGGGCAGGCGGTCGAGACGATGTCCGGGTTGAGGGAGAGGGCCTCGTCCACGCGCTCCGTGTTGATGCGCTTGCCGATCCGCTCCTCCATCCACATCCGCGCACCACCGGCGCCGCAGCAGAAGCCGCGCTCCTTGTGGCGGTGCATCTCCTGCTGGCGCAGGCCCGGGACGGCGGACATGATCTCGCGCGGCGGGGTGTAGATCTTGTTGTGGCGGCCCAGGTAGCAGGGGTCGTGGTACGTGATGAGGCCCTCGACCGGGGTCACCGGGATCAGCTTGCCCTCGTCGATGAGGAGCTGGAGCAGCTGGGTGTGGTGGACGACCTCGTAGTCGCCGCCGATCTGCGGGTACTCGTTGCCGATCGTGTTCAGGCAGTGCGGGCAGGTCGCGACGATCTTCTTGGCGGTGCGGGGCTTCTTGGACTCCTCCGTCACCTTGCCGTCGTCGTCGTACTCCTCGCCGAAGGCCATGTTGAGGGCCATGACGTTTTCCTGGCCGAGCTGCTGGAAGAGCGGCTCGTTGCCGAGGCGGCGGGCCGAGTCGCCCGTGCACTTCTCGTCGCCGCCCATGATCGCGAACTTGACGCCCGCCATGTGGAGCAGCTCCGCGAAAGCCTTGGTGGTCTTCTTGGCGCGGTCTTCGAGGGAGCCCGCGCAGCCGACCCAGTACAGGTACTCGACCTCGGTGAGGTCCTCGATGTCCTTGCCGACGACCGGCACCTCGAAGTCGAGCTCCTTGAGCCACTCCAGGCGCTGCTTCTTCGCCAGGCCCCAGGGGTTGCCCTTCTTCTCCAGGTTCTTGAGCATCGTGCCCGCCTCGGACGGGAACGCGGACTCGATCATCACCTGGTAGCGGCGCATGTCGACGATGTGGTCGATGTGCTCGATGTCCACCGGGCACTGCTCGACGCAGGCGCCGCAGGTGGTGCAGGACCACAGGACGTCGGGGTCGATGACGCCGTTCTCCTCGGCGGTGCCGATGAGGGGGCGCTCGGCCTCGGCGAGGGCGGCTGCCGGTACGTCCTTCAGGGCCTCGGCGGACGCCTTCTCCTCGCCCTCCATGTCCTTGCCGCCACCGGCCAGCAGGTACGGGGCCTTGGCGTGCGCGTGGTCGCGCAGCGACATGATCAGGAGCTTCGGGGAGAGCGGCTTGCCCGTGTTCCAGGCGGGGCACTGCGACTGGCAGCGACCGCACTCGGTGCACGTGGAGAAGTCGAGGATGCCCTTCCAGCTGAACTGCTCGACCTGGCTGACACCGAAGACGGCGTCCTCGGCCGGGTCCTCCCAGTCGATCTCCTTGCCGCCGGTGGTCATCGGCAGCAGCGCGCCGAGCGCGACGTCGCCGTCGGCCCTGCGCTTGAAGAAGATGTTCGGGAAGGCCAGGAAGCGGTGCCAGGCGACACCCATGTCGGTCTTGAGCGCGACCGTGATCATCCAGATGAAGGACGTGGCGATCTTCAGACCCGCGAAGAAGTACGTGAGGTTCTGGAGCGTGGAGAGGTCCATGCCGCGGAACCACGCGACGAAGGGGTACGAGATGAAGAACGACGCCTCGTACGCGTTCACGTGGTGCTGGGCGCCTTCGAGGGCGTGCAGCGTGAAGATGCAGATGCCGACGATGAGGATGACGGACTCGACGAAGTACGCCTGACCCGCGTTGGAGCCCGCGAAGCGGGACTTGCGGCCCGGCTTGTTCGCCTTGCTCAGCTGGCGGATCACGATCAGCACCGCGATGCCGAGGATCGTCATCGTGCCGATGAACTCCACGAACATGTTGTACGGAGCCCACTCGCCGACGATCGGGAGCATCCAGTCGGCCTGGAAGAGCTGGCCGACGGCGTTGACGATCGTCAGCAGCAGCGAGAAGAAGCCCACCGCCACGAACCAGTGCGCGACGCCGACGACGCCCCACTTGTTCATGCGCGTGTGGCCGAGGAACTCCTTGGCCACGGTGACCGCGCGCTGCCACGGGTAGTCGGTACGGGTGCCGGCGGGCACGGGCTGTCCGAGCCGTACGAAGCAATAGATCTGGAAGATCGCACGGCCGAACAGCGCGACGCCGACTGCCATGAGGACCAGCGACACGATGATCGCGGCGAGTTGCATTTGGGGGCTCCTCGGGCCTGCGAGGGTGGGTAACGGGGGGTGTCTGTGGGGCTCCCGGGGGTCCCGGGAGGCTCCCGGGAAGTGCCCCGGGCCTCAGACGTGATGACACTGTGCTGATTACTAAGCGGTAACTTATCCAGTCGAGCTGAGATTACCCACTTATGCCGTCGCACAGTATCCAGGCGCCCGGTGATCTGTGTCGCTCAGGCAACCCTCAGTGAGAGGCGTCGCACAGAGGGCCCCCGGTCGGCCCCCGCGTACGGCGAGTCGGCCCGCACCCCAGGGTGACGGGGTGCCTACGGTGCGCGCATGACCTCCCTCAAGCGGCGTGTCGCCACCGGTGCCAATCGGCTGTTCTCCCGGGCGGGCCTCCTCGTCTCGCCCCGGCACTACTACTCCTCCGCCCCCGACCTCCGCGGCCTGGAGCAGGCACGTGCCCACTGGGCCGGACCCTCCGAGCTGCCCGGGCTGCGGGTCGATCTCGACGCCCAGGTCGAGTGGCTGCGGCGGACCTGTCTGCCGTACGGCGACGAGTACGCGGGCAACGCCCTCTACCGGGGGTCCGCCGCCTCCGGGCCCGGGTACGGGTACGTCGAGGCGCAGGCCCTGCACGGAATCCTCCGCTCCGCCAAGCCCCGCCGCTACCTGGAGGTGGGCAGCGGCGTATCGACCCGGATCGCCCTGCGCGCCCTGGAGCTCAACGCCGGAGAGGGCGAGGGCGGCGACGTCGTCTGCGTCGAGCCGTACCCCAGGGCCTGGCTGGCCGACGACCCGCGCGTGTCCCTGTACCGCAGCCCGGTGCAGGCGGTCGACCTCGACGTCTTCACGTCGCTCGGCGCGGGCGACGTGCTCTTCATCGACTCCAGCCATGTCGTGGGGCCGGGCGCGGACACGAACTTCCTGGTGCTGGAGGTGCTGCCGCGCCTCGCCCCCGGCGTGCTCGTCCACCTCCACGACATCTACCTCCCGTACGACCACCAGCGCGACCTCCTCGACTCCCCCTTCCACTGGGCCGAGACCTCGCTCGTCCGCGCCTTCCTCACCGGCAATGACCGCGTCGCCATCCTCGCCTGCCTCTCCCACCTCCACTACGAGCGCACCGACGGCCTCCGCGAGGTCTTCCCCGAGTACCGCCCGCAGCGCGACCGGGGCGGTCTCGGCGTGGGCGGCGGGCACTTCCCGGCCTCGCTGTGGCTGCGTACCGCCTGAGGCATCGGACGAGGGGCCTGGAAACATCAAATGCCGTAAATAGGGCAAATGGTGCGGCGTGCCGGGCCGGGCCGGGCATCGCTTCATGGCACACCTTTCGGTGATAACGACCGAAAAGGGGATAGAAGCCAATGAACGCATGCGTGAGCAGTACGGGCGCGGTCGACGCCGTGGTGACCGGCGCCGGTGGCTTCATCGGCGGGCATCTGACCCGGCGGCTCCTTGCCGAGGGCCTCCGCGTCCGCGCCGTCGACCGCAAGCCGCTGGACGCCTGGTACCAGGCGCACGCCGAGGCAGAGAACCTCGTCCGGGACGTCGCCCTGCTCGACGGCTGCACGGACGCGATGGCGGGCGCGGCGGGCGCCGAGGTGTTCCACCTCGCCGCCGACATGGGCGGCATGGGGTTCATCGAGAGCCACAAGGCCGACTGCATGCTCTCCGTCCTCTCCAGCACGCACATGCTGATGGCCGCCAGGGACGCGGGCGCGGGCCGTTACTTCTACTCCTCCTCGGCCTGCGTGTACGCGGCGGGCAAGCAGACCGAGGCCGACGTCACCGCGCTCCGCGAGGAGGACGCGTATCCCGCGACGCCCGAGGACGGGTACGGCTGGGAGAAGCTCTTCAGCGAGCGCATGGCCCGCCACTTCCGCGAGGACTTCGGGCTCGCGACCCGTACGGGCAGGTACCACAACGTCTACGGCCCGTACGGAACCTGGACCGGCGGTCGCGAGAAGGCCCCCGCCGCCGCCTGCCGCAAGGTCGCGCTCGCCGTGCTCACCGGGACCGACGAGGTCGAGATCTGGGGGGACGGCGAGCAGACCCGCTCCTTCACCTACATCGACGACTGTGTCGAGGGCACCCTGCGGCTCGCCCGCAGCCAGGTCGTCGAGCCGCTCAACATCGGCTCCGACCGGCTCGTCAGCATCAACCAGCTCTTCGCGATCGTCGAGTCCGTCGCCGGAGTGCGGCTGAAGCACCGGCACATCCCCGGCCCGCTCGGCGTGCGCGGGCGCAACAGCGACAACCGCCGCATCGTCAAGGAGCTCGGCTGGGAGCCGGAGACTTTGCTGACCGCAGGTCTGGAGCGGACGTACCGCTGGGTGTACGACCAGGTCAGCGCCCAGCTCGACGGCCGCCCGCACTTCACCTCATGAGCGCGGTGGCGAGCGGAGGGCTCCGCGTCGACGTGCTGGGCACCCGGATCAGCGCCGTCCGTCCCGCACAGGCTGTGGACGAGATCGGCCGGTGGGTGGAGACGCCGGGGGAACGGTCGTACGTGTGCGTGACCGGGGTGCACGGAGTGATGGAGTCCGTACGGGACCCCTGGCTGCGCGGCGTCCACAACCGCTCCGGCCTCACCGTCCCCGACGGCATGCCCATGGTGTGGGCGGCGCGGCGGGCCGGAGCGCCGGACACGGCGCGCGTGTACGGGCCCGACCTCATGCTCGCGGTGCTTCGGCGGGCGGCGGAGCACGGCTGGTCCTCGTACTTCTACGGCGGCGCGGAGGGCGTGCCGGAACTGCTCGGGCAGCGGATGGCGGAGAGGTTTCCCGGGCTGAAGGTCGCCGGGGCCTGGTCGCCGCCGTTCCGGGCGCTGACGGCCGAGGAGGACGCCGAGGCCGTGCGGCGGATCAACGACTCGGGGGCCGACCTGGTCTGGGTCGGGCTCTCCACGCCCAAGCAGGAGCGGTGGATGGCCGAACACCGCGACCGGCTCGACGCGTCGGCGCTGCTGGGAGTGGGGGCCGCCTTCGACTTCCACACCGGGCGGATGCCGCAGGCCCCGGAGTGGATGCGGGAGAGGGGACTGGAGTGGGCGTACCGGCTGGCGAAGGAGCCGAGGCGGCTGTGGCGGCGCTATCTGCGCAACAACCCCGCCTATCTGGCCAGGACCGCGCTGCGGCCGCCCCGGCTGGTCGGGGAGGAGGGCCGGTGAGCGGTGCTCTGCGGATCGCGCTGGTGCACAGCTTCTACGCCTCCGGCGCGCCCAGCGGCGAGAACGAGGCGGTACGGGACCAGGAGCGGGCGCTGCGTGCCGCCGGGCACGAGGTCGCGCTGATCGCCGCCCGTACGGACGAACTCGCGGGCGGAGTCTACCCGTTGAGGGCCGCCGCCCGGGTGACCACCGGACGCGGCGCGAGCCCGGCCCGGGAGCTGGCGGCCTTCGCACCCGACGTCGTCCACGTCCACAACCTCTTCCCGAACTACGGGCGTTCGTGGGTACGGGACTGGCGCGGGCCCCTCGTCGCCACCCTCCACAACTACCGGCCGCTGTGCGCCGCAGGGACCCTCTACCGGGCGGGCGCGGCCTGCACCCGGTGCGTGGACGGCGATCGCTGGGCCGGGCTGCGCGAGGGCTGCTACCGGGGGTCGCGGGCGGCGACGCTGCCGCTGGCCTGGGCAGGGCGGAACGGGGCGGCGGGCGATCCGCTGCTCGCGCGGGCGGACGTGCTCGTGGTGCTGTCCGAGCTGAGCCGTCGTACGTACGCGAAGGCGGGCGTGCCGGGCGACCGGCTGGCGCTCGTACCGAACTTCGTCACCGACGCTCCACGGGTCAACTCAACTGCTGGGAAAGGGCGGTGGGTGTTCGTCGGTCGGCTGGGCGCGGAGAAGGGAATTCTGGAGCTGCTGCGCCAGTGGCCCGGGGACGACCCCCTCGACGTGGTCGGCGACGGCGAGCTGGCCGCCGACTGCCGGGCGGCGGCTGCCGCTTCGGGTGCGTCGGTGCGCTTCCTCGGAGCGCTGGACCGCGACGGACTGCGGCGCGCGATGCCGTCCTGGAAGGGCCTCGTCTTCCCCAGCCGCTGCCTGGAGAACGCGCCTCTGGTGTACGCGGAGGCCCTCGCCGCCGGGCTGCCGGTGCTCGCCTTCGACGGGTCGTCGGTGGCCGAAGCGGTACGGGCCGAGGGCACGGGCGCGGTCACCGACTGGTCCGCGCCGGCCGGCCCCGCCCTGCGGGACGCCGCCGCCCGCTTCCCCGCCCTGCGCGCGCACTGCGCCCGGGTGTTCGCCGAGCGGTACGCGGAGCCGGTGTGGGCGGCCCGGACGACCGCGCTGTACGAGCGGGCCATGAAGGCTTCGCCGGAGAGGGGGGTGGCGTCCGCATGGGTGAGCGCCTGAACGGCAGGGGCCGCCCCCGGGTCGGCATCGTCCAGCCGTACGTGACCGGGTACCGGCTGCCCTTCCTGGAGCGGCTGGCGGACGAGCTGGACGGACGCGGCATCGACCTGACGGTCGCGCACGGCCGTCCCGCGCCGTGGCTGGCCGGGCGGGGCGACTCCGTCGCCGTGCCCGGCGGGCGCGAACTTCCGCAGCGCACCTGGAGGATGGGCGGTCGCACCGTCATCTGGCGGGACCTCGGCGATCTGGCGCTCCGCAGCGACGTGCTCGTACTGGAGCAGGCGCTGCACAACCTGGAGAGCCTGCCGCACCTGCTGCGCGGACCCGCCCGGCGTGGGCCCTCCGTGGCGCTCTGGGGACACGGCGGTACGTACGACGTGCCGCAGCATCCGGCGCTGCGGGCGGCCAAGCGGGCGCTGACCCGGCGGGCCCGGTGGTTCTTCGCGTACACCGAGGGCGGGAAGCGGGAGGTGACGGCGGGCGGGTTCCCCGGGCGGCGGGTGACCGTCGTGCGCAACACGGTGGACACGGCGGCGCTGATCGAGGCCCGGCGGCGGATCACCGACGCCGACCTGGCCGCCTTCCGGTCCGCGCACGGGCTGGTGCGGGGGCGGACCGCGCTGTACGTCGGGGCGCTGGACGCGTCCAAACGGATCGACCTGCTGCTGGCCGCAGCCGACCGGGTGGCCAGGGTGCTGCCCGGATTCCGGGTGCTGGTGGCGGGCGACGGCGTGGACCGGGCGATGGTGGAGGCGGCCCAGCGGGCGGGGCGGGCGGTGGTCTCCGTGGGCCGCACCACGGGCGACGCGCACAAGGCGCTGCTCGGGGCGGTGAGTGAGGTGCTGCTGGTGCCGGGGCTGGTGGGGCTGGTGGCCGTGGACTCCTTCGCGCTGGGGATTCCGGTGGTGGCCAGGCGGGAGGCCCTGCACGGGCCGGAGTTCGGGTACTTGGAGGACGGGCGCAATGCGGTGCTGGCTCGGGGCGGGGAGGTGGAGTACGCGGACCGGGTGGTCCAACTCCTCCTCGACCGGTGGGAGTTGTCCCGTCTCCAGAAGGCATGCCGGGCTGATGCGGCGCACTACACGGTGGCGGGGATGGCGGGGCGGTTCGCGGGGGGTGTGGAGGGGCTCCTGGCCTGCCCCTGAAGGTCTGCGCGCGCTCCCTTCCCGCTGGGGCCGGGCGGGACGTGCCCCTTTAGGGGCGCGGGGAACTGCGCGCCCAGCCCCCACGCACCCGCACATCCCCACCCCAAGCCTCGCGAGTTTAGGTGAAGGATGGGGTCTCCCCTGCTCGAACGAAGTTGAGAGCTTGGGGAAGGGTCTGGGGCAGCCCGCCGCAGGCGCACCCTGGTGCGGCGCACCCATCGGGCGAGGTAACAGCGGGCGGCACCGGGGCGGGCCCGGAGCGAGGGGGGCCGCCCCCTTGCCCGCCCGTCCCGCCCCCGGGGGGCGGCCCCGCCGCCCAAGGGGGCTGGGCGGAAGCAGAAGGGGCTGGGCCCGCCGCCCAGGAGGGCTAGGCGGAGGTAGAGGGGCGGAGCCCAAGGGGGCTGGGCGGAAGCAGAAGGGGCTGGGCCCGCCGCCCAGGAGGGCTGGGCGGAGGTAGAGGGGCGGAGCCCAAGGAGGCTAGGTGGAAGGGAGAGGGTGGGGGGCGAGGGAGGTCAGCGGGCTCCTCGGGCGGTCAGGACGGCGGGCACCGTGCGGGCGAGGATCGTGAGGTCCAGGGCGAGGCAGTGGCGGTCGACGTAGTCGAGGTCGAGGAGGACCATCTCGTCCCAGGGGAGGTCCGAGCGACCGCTGACCTGCCAGAGGCCCGTCATGCCGGGCAGGGCCTTGAGGCGGCCCAGGGCCAGACCCTGGTAGCCGGAGTCCTCCACGGGGAGCGGTCGCGGCCCCACCAGCGACATCTCGCCGCGTACGACGTTGACGAGCTGCGGGAGTTCGTCGAGCGAGAAGCGGCGCAGGACCCGCCCGACCGGCGTGACGCGCGGGTCGTCGAGCATCTTGAAGAGGTGGCCGTCGCTGTCGTTGCGGGCGGCGAGCGCGGCCCGTTCGGCGGTGGCCGAGGCGCGCATCGTACGGAACTTCAGCATCTCGAAGGGTTCACCCAGGCGCCCCGCCCTGGCCTGCCGGAAGAACGCGCCGCCGGGCGAGGTGAGCGCCACGGCCGCCGCGCAGACGGCCAGGACGGGGGCGAGGAGGAGCAGAAGGAGGAGGCTGCCGGTCAGGTCGAGAGCGCGTTTCGCGGACGGTGCCCGCATCGCCGCATCCTTTCGTGGGATCTTTGACCGACTTAAAGCGAATAGTCGGTTTTGTGGCAATGACTCTCGCACGATGAACTACAGCCGGTGCGGTTGACGCCACGCTCGTGTCACCCGGCCGGGTCGAAGAGGTGCGGAGAGGTGTTGGTCGGCATGCGTGCCGTGGTGACTGGGGGAGCCGGATTCATCGGCTCCCACCTGTGTGGACGACTGCTCGACGAGGGATACGAGGAGGTCGTCTGCCTCGACAACTTCCTCACCGGGAAGCCGCGGAACATCGCCCATCTGTCGGCACGTCAGGGGTTCACGTCGGTGCGCTGCGACGTCAGCGAGGGCATCGCGGTGGACGGACCGGTGGACGCCGTACTCCATTTCGCCTCGCCCGCGTCACCCGTCGACTACCTCAGCCACCCGCTGGAGACCCTGCGCGTCGGCTCCGAGGGCACCCGCCACGCCCTCGACCTCGCGACGGCCAAGGGCGCCCGGTTCGTGCTCGCGTCGACCTCCGAGAGCTACGGCGACCCCGAGGTGCACCCGCAGCCCGAGACGTACTGGGGCAACGTCAACCCGGTCGGCCCGCGCTCCTGCTACGACGAGGCGAAGCGTTTCGCCGAGGCCACCGTGATGGCGTACCGCAAGGTGCACGGCACGGACGCCGGGATCGTACGGATCTTCAACACCTTCGGCCCCCGGATGCGTCCCGGCGACGGCCGCGTCGTACCGAACCTGATCCGCCAGGCCCTCGACGGCGAGCCCATGACGGTCTCCGGCGACGGCACCCAGACCCGCTCGCTGTGTTTCGTCGACGACCTGGTCGACGGGGTCCTGAAGATGGTCCGCTCCGGGGTCTCGGGCCCGGTCAACCTGGGCAATCCCTATGAGCTGTCCATGCTCGAACTCGCCCGCTGGATCGCCGAGTTGACCGGTTCGACGTCCGGTATCTCCTACGTCCCCCTGCCCGTCGACGACCCGCGCCGCCGCCGCCCCGACGTCACGCTCGCCCGCACCGCGCTCGGCTGGGAGCCCGCCGTGCCCGTCGAGGAGGGACTGCGCCGCACGATCGACTGGTTCGCGACGAGCAAGGCCCCCGCCCTGCTGCTGGGGGCCTGAGAAGGGGTGACGCGGATGCAGCAGCACCTGAAGACGCTGTGGGCCCGTTTCCAAGCAAGTTTCCAAGCAAGCTTCCCAGCCCGCTTCGCAGCCCGCTTCCGGGCCCGCCGCACGCTCAAGCTGATGTGCGCGGGCCTCGCCGTCCTCGTCGGGCTGACCGCCGTCGCGGGCTGGCTCGCGTACCGCAGGATCGACGGCAACATCCGTACGGACGACGCGACGGCGGCAGCGCTCGCCGAGCACGGCGCGGACCGCCCGGACCGTCACCCCGGCCAGGCGCAGAACATCCTGCTGCTCGGCTCCGACTACCGGAAGGAGGCCGGGAGCGAGCGCTCCGACACCGTGATGCTGCTGCACCTGGCCGCCGACCGGAAGCGTGCCGAGGTGCTGAGCGTGCCGCGCGACCTGCGGGTCGACATGCCGAGCTGCCTGCGCGAGGACGGCAGCCGCAGCCGGGCGCAGAACGCCCAGTTCAACTGGGCCTTCCAGTTCGGCGGGGCCGCCTGCACGATCCGTACGCTGGAGAAGCTGACCGGCATCCGGATCGACCACCACCTGATCGTCGACTTCAAGGGCTTCACGAAGATCGTCAACGCGGTGGGCGGCGTCGAGGTCGACGTCAAGAAGGCCGAGCACGACCCCAACGTCGGCCTCGACCTCTCCCCGGGCAAGCACCTGCTGAGGGGCGAGACCGCACTCAGTTACGTACGCGCCCGTCAGTACGTCGGGGACGGCAGCGACCTCAACCGGATCAGCCGCCAGCAGGACTTCGTGAACCGCCTCGTCGCCAAGATCCGAGGCAACGGCACCCTCACCAACCCCGCCCGGCTCTACCCGGTCCTCGACGCGGCGACCGCCTCCCTCACCGCCGACTCCGGACTCGACTCGCTGAGCGAGCTGTACGAGGTCGCCGACAGCCTGCGCGAACTCCCGCAGGGCGCACTCACCTTCACCACCCTCCCGCACCACCAGGCCCCGGACCACTGGTACCGGCTCGACCTCGAACAGCCCGAGGCGCGGCGGGTGTTCGACGCCGTGAAGAAGGACCAGCCGGTGCTCGCCGCGCTGGCGAAGGCCCGCGAGGAGCCGTCCGAGGAGAACCCCGAGCCGGAGTACGAACCGGTCCACGACGAGTACGAGTGAGAGCGGCGACGCACGCGGAGAAGGAAGCCGCCCCCGGGGCCCGGACCCTGGCGGGCGGTTTCGGCTGGGAGACAGGGTCTCTGGTGGCGGTGCTGCTGCTCCAGCTCGGCTACAGCGCCTGGACCGGCCGTCATCTGGCGGCCGGTCATTTCGGTGCGTACGCGACGGCGTTGGCGATCGTCCACACCAGCGCCTCCCTCACCAGCGGCCTGACCCAGTACGTCCTGACCTCGCGCGACCTCGGCCGTGACTTCCTGGCGACCGCGCTCGCCGTGGCGGCCGGTACCGGCACCCTGTCCTGCCTGGCCTTCGAGGCCGTCGCCCCGGTGTGGGGCGCGGTCTTCGGCGGGACCCCGCACCTGGTGGACTTCGTCCGCATCCTCGTCCTTCAGAACCTCCTCGCGCCCGTCGCCGCCGTCTGCACCGCCGCCCTGCGCGGCACGCTGCGCTTCCGCACCGCCGCGCTGCTCGAACTCGCTGGCCAGGCGGCCGGGTTGGGGTGCGCGCTGGTGCTGCTGGTGTCCGGCTGGAGTCCGCAGGGGATCGCCGTCGCGCCCGTCCTGGCGGCGGTGGTGCCGTGCGCGGGCGGTCTTGTGCTGCTGCGCGGGGAGCTGCGGAGTGCCGAAGTGCGCTGGCCGGGAGGGGAGTTGTGGCGGAACTTCCGGTCCTGCGCCGCGTTCTCGCTGCTCCAGTCGGTGACGTACAACATCCCGCTGTGGAGTGCCGCGCTGCTGCTCGGGGCGGGCGGTGCCGGGCACTTCTCGCGGGCCGTGTACTTCGTGTCGATGGTCTCGCAGACGCTCACCCAGGCTCTCGTACGGACCTCAAGTCCCGCTTTCACACGGCTGGTCGACGCCCCGGAGCGGCTGGCCGGGGCGCTGCGGGAGGCCCTGACCGCCGCGTCCGGGCTGCTCGCCGTATGTCTGGGGGTGACGGCGGGGGCGGGTCCGGTCGCGCTGCTGCTCCTGCTGGGGCCCGGGTGGGAGGAGGCGGCGGGGCTGCTGGTGTGGTTCGTGCCGGGGCTGGCGCTCCAGGCGTTGTGCACGGTCGGCTATCAGGCGGACCGGGTGCGGGGGGACGCGCGGGGTGTCTCCCGGGCGCAGGCGGCGGTGTTCGCCGTGATGGCCGTGGGGGCGGCCGGTGCGTCCGTGGGGGCGGACGGGCGGGTGCTGGCGCTGGTGCTGGCCGGGGCCACCGCCGTCGGGCACGGCCGCCAGCTGCGGCGGTGGCGGAGGCTGCCCGGCGGGGTGCCGGTGCTGCGGATCTACGGGGTGCACGCGCTGGTGGGGGCGGGCATCGCGGCGGCGTCCCGGACGGGGTGTGCGGCGGCACGGTGGGCCGGGGCGGGGGGCGGGGCCGGTGACCTGGACCAACTCCCCGTACTCCTGGGCGGGTTGGCGGCCGGAGCGCTCGCTACCGGGTGCTGTCTGCCGCTGGCGCGCTGGATTCCGGCGCTGCGGCTGGCCTCGGCACACGGACTGCCGACGGGGGCGGCGCTGCCGGTCCGACGGTCCCTGCCGACCCGCCTGCCGCACGCTCGGCGGCGGCGGTCGACAGCACGCCGAACAGGACCAGGGTCAGCACCAGGTACGGGGTGAAGCCGTTGCCGCGCAGCGGTGCCTCGGGCACGCACACCATCAGCGTCGCCGCCGTCAGCGCCCAGCCGAGACCGCCGGACACGCGGGAGGTGCGCGCCGAGGCCCACCCGGCGGCGGCCACGAACAGCAGCAGCCCGGCCGCGCCGAGCAGCCCCGCCGTCCCCAGGGTGTGGAGGAGCTGGTTGTGCGCGTGGTCGAAGGCGCGGTGCACCGGGGAGAGCGGGTCGGAGAAGAGGCCGGGCCCCCAGCCCAGCCAGGGGCTCTCCCGGAAGGCCCCGAGGGCCGCCTCCCACGGCAGATGGCGGCCGTGCAGGGTGCTCACCTCGTCGGAGGAGGCCACGTCCTCGAACTCCTTCAGCACCGACGGCACGAACAGGGCGGCGCACAGGGCCAGTCCGACGGGGATGCCACGGGTGATCACCGGATGCACGCGGGAGCGGTCGACGCCCGCCCCGACCGACCTGCCCGCCTCACCCATCTCACTTGCCTTGCGCAGAAACAGCAGCCCCACCAGCGCCGCCAGCCATGCCGTACGGGACTGCGCGAACAGCAGGGTGGTGCCCGCCACCGCCGCGTGCAGCGGCCACAGCCGGGTGCGGGCCACGCTCTGGCACTCCAGGAGCAGTGCCGCCACGACGACCGCGCCGAGCGCGTTGGGGTGGTTGGTCAGCCCGGCCAGCCGCCCGCCCGGCAGCACCAGGTCGAGCCGGAAGTTGACGACCTTGCTCGCCACCACCGCCCAGGTGGGCGCGAGGGCGAGGGCCAGCAGGCTGCCGTACGTGAACACGCGCAGCGCGGCCCGCAGCAGTCGTACCAGCGTCGCCAGGTCCGTGCGCGGGGCCAGGTGGAAGGCGGTCAGCAGCAGCGGGGCCAGCCACAGCCGCCAGTCGCCCGCGCCGCCGTGCTCGCCGAGCACCCCGGAGAGCACCGGGCCCGCGTACATCAGCAGCGCGCACACCAGTAGGGCCGTGCCGGGCCGGGGGCCTGTCGGGCGGGTCGCGGCGAAGGACACCACGAGCGTCGCGAGCAGCAGCGCGAGGACGACGGCGGCGTAGCCGGAACCCGCGTACAGCCGCCACGGTTCGATGACGATCTCGGAACGGGTCTCGCCCCAGGTGGCGCTGGGTGTGCCGGTGGCGCCGAAGACGCGGGCCCAGACGACGGTGGCGAAGAAGGCGGGACTGAGCAGAACGGCCCACAGGGTCGCGGTGCACAGGTGCGAGGCGACGGTGGTCGGGCGTTTCATACCGGCACTCCGTAATTGTCCTATTACGCTCCGCCATGACCGTACCGGAGGCCGGATGAACGCCAGAGCTTATGCAGAAGCCCTTTTCAAGCGGTGGAGGTTCGTCGTCGGCTGTGTGGTGGGCGGAGTCCTCACCGGCGTGCTCGTCACCTCGCTGAGCACGCCCGTCTACCAGGGCCACAGCCAGATCTTCGTGTCCGCCCGCGCGGTCGCGGACACCCAGCAGCTCGCCCAGGTCTCCTCGTTCGGACAGGACCGCGTCCAGTCGTACGCGGACCTGGTGACCAGCCGTCCCGTCATGGAACAGGTCATCGCCGAACTGGACCTGGCGCAGCGGCCCGACGAACTCGCCACCAAGGTGAAGGCCACCTCGCCGCTCGGCACCGTACTGATCAACATCAGCACCGAGGACCCCCGGCCCGACCGGGCCGCCGACATCGCCAACGCCGTCGCCCGCCACCTGGTGAGCGCCGTCGGCGAACTGGAGACCCCGGTGGGCGGCGGGGCCATCCCCGTCAAGCTCTCCGTCTCGCAGTCCTCGGCGGTGCCCGCCGTCCCCGACAAGCCCCGGCCGCTGCTCAACCTGGCCGCCGGAACCTTCGGCGGACTGCTCCTGGGCCTCGGTCTGGCGCTGCTGCGCGAGGTCCTCGACAGCAGCGTCTCCGGCACCAACGAGCTCGCCGAGGTCGTCGACGCCCCCGTCTTCGGCTCGATCCCGCTGACCAAGGGGGAGAAGAGCCGGACGCTGGTCCTGGAGCAGGAGGGGTACTCGCGGCGCGCCGAGGCGTACCGCCAGCTGCGCACCAACCTCCAGTTCGCGGGCGTCGACGGGGCTCCCACCCTGATCGCGGTCAGCAGCGCGCTGCCCGGCGAGGGCAAGACGTCCACCGCCGCGAACCTGGCCGCCGCCCTCGCCCTGGAGGGCCGTACGGTCTGCCTGGTCGACGCCGACCTGCGCCGCCCGCAGATCGCCGGGGGCCTGGGACTCGTCGCCGAGGCCGGGCTGACCAGCGTCCTCATCGGGCAGGCCACCCTCGACGACGTGCTCCAGAGCGGGCCCGGCGGACTGCGGGTCCTCACCTCGGGCCCCGTCCCGCCCAACCCGGCCGAACTCCTCGCCTCCGGCCAGATGTCGGCCGTACTGAAGGAACTCAGGCAGCGCTTCGACTCCGTCGTCGTGGACACCGCCCCGGTGCTCCCGGTCGCCGACACCGTCGGGCTCGTCCCGCAGATGGACGGCGTGGTGCTGGTGGTGCGGGCCAGGAAGACCGGCCGCGACCAGGCCCTCGGCGCGGCTCAGACGCTGCGCGGCGTCGGCGGACGGCTGATCGGGACGGTGCTCAGCATGACGCCCGAGCAGCGCGGTCCCGGCGGATACGGGTCGTACGGCTCCTACGGTTCCGCTGCCTCGTACGGGAGTTACGCGAGCCACGGACAGGCGGCGCGCGAGCCGTGGTCCGGGACGGCGGCGAGCTGGCTGGGGATCAGGCCGAGACGGGCGGGGGCGGCGGTCTCCGTACCCGGCGCCGCAGGCGTGAAGAGCGAGCGCACGGAGGAGGTCCGGTGAGCGCTCCCGCCAAGCCACGCCCAACTGGCCTACCAGTCAAGCCGGTTGACGCCCCGCCGACCGCACGCCAACGCGCCCTGTGCGTACTGATCCGGGCGGGGCGGCGCACCCTCGCCGGGACGCCGTTCGGCGGCTCGCGCGCCACCTCCGCCGTGTCGGCGGCCCTGCACAGGTCCGCCTTCGCGGGCCGCAGCACGGCCATCCCGTACCGGGGGCTGCGCTTCACCACCGCCGACGGTGACCGCTGCGTGGCCCCCGCCCTGCTCTCCGGCCGCCACGAAGCGCTCGAACTCGACCTCTACACCAGCCTGTTGAAGGGTGCGCGCGGCGTCGTCGACGTCGGTGCGAGCATCGGCCTCTACTCCTGCCTCGGCGCGGCGGCACTCCCCGCCGACGGCCGGATCACCGCCTTCGAGCCGGTCCCGGCCAACGTCGCCGCCCTGCGCCGCAACCTCGCCCTCAACGGCTGCGCGGACCGCGTGCACGTCGAGGAGGCGGCCGTCGGCCCCGACCCCGGCACCCTCACGCTGCATCTCTCCTCGGTCAACAGCGGCGGCCACAGCGCCGCCCCCGATGCCGAGGGCGGGCGGACCGCCGTCGTCCGGCAGGTCGCCCTCGACGCGTACCCCTTCGGCCGACGGCCCGACTTCCTCAAGATCGACGCCGAGGGGTACGAGGTCCAGGTGTTGCGCGGGGCCACCCGCACGCTGCGCGAGGACCGTCCCGCCGTACTGATCGAGTACGTCCCCGAGCGGGTCAGGGCGTGCGGCGACGACCCGGCGGACATCCTGCGGGCGCTGCGCGAGGGAGGCAGGACGGTGTACGTCGTGGACAAGGTGTGCGGGGTGCTGCGGCTCGCGGACGCGTCCGTGCTCGCGGCGCTGGCCGGGGTGCGGGGCCGCCACCCGCACTTCGACAACCTGCTCTCCGTCGTCCGTCCCGACCAGCGGGCCCTGCTGCCGGAGGGCTCGGGGCTGACCTGGTCCTGTGCCGTCTGATGGAGGCCCCGACCGCACCGTTCACCGTGCTCTTCGTCTGCACCGGCAACGTGCACAGGTCGGTGCTGGCGGAACGGCTGCTGGCCCGGCACGCGGGGCGAGGGGTACGGGTGTTCAGCGCGGGCACCCGGCCCCCCGGCCCGTATCCGATGGACCCCGCCACCCGGGCCGTACTGGAGCGCCGGGGCGGTGACGGGCGGGACTTCGCCTCGCGGCGGCTGACGGCAGCGCTGGTGGCGGAGGCGTCGCTCGTCCTGGGGATGGAGCGCGAGCACCGGGAGGCGGCGGTGCGGCTGCGGCCGGTGGCGCTGCGGCGGATCTTCACGCTGCGGGAGTTCCTGCGGCTGGCCGAAGGGGCGTCGGGGGAGCCCGGCGAGGTCGTGGCGCATGCCGCCGGGATGCGGGGGGAGGCGGTCCCGGTGGATGCTGAACAGGACGCGGTGAGCGATCCGTGGGGTCGGGGGCCCGAGGCGCTGAGCGCCTGCGGAGCCCTCCTGGACGTCCACATCGCCGCACTGGCCGCACTGCTCACTCAGCGCCCCGTCCGAGGCACGGGCCCCGAGCCCACCTCGCTGACCAGCTGAAACGCGGCCCGGCTCACTCTCGAAGGATGGTTGCGGATAAGGACCGCATAAGAGTTGAGTCGGGTCGACTCAGGTCTGTTGACTCCGGCGTACGAGTGATGCATCCTTGAGTCAGTTCCACTCATGTACGTAACTGGAGGAATCCGAAATGGCACGTGCGGTCGGCATCGACCTGGGCACGACTAATTCCGTCGTCAGCGTTCTGGAAGGCGGCGAGCCCACCGTCATCACCAACGCCGAAGGCGCCAGGACCACGCCGTCCGTCGTCGCCTTCGCCAAGAACGGCGAGGTGCTCGTCGGCGAGGTCGCGAAGCGCCAGGCGGTCACCAACGTCGACAGGACGATCCGTTCGGTCAAGCGCCACATGGGCACTGACTGGAAGATCGAGATCGACGGCAAGTCCTTCAACCCGCAGCAGATGAGCGCCTTCATCCTGCAGAAGCTGAAGCGCGACGCCGAGTCGTACCTGGGCGAGAAGGTGGCCGACGCGGTCATCACCGTCCCGGCGTACTTCAACGACTCCGAGCGTCAGGCGACGAAGGAGGCCGGTGAGATCGCGGGCCTCAACGTCCTGCGCATCGTCAACGAGCCCACCGCCGCAGCGCTGGCGTACGGCCTCGACAAGGACGACCAGACGATCCTCGTCTTCGACCTCGGTGGCGGCACCTTCGACGTGTCCCTCCTGGAGATCGGCGACGGCGTCGTCGAGGTGAAGGCCACCAACGGTGACAACCACCTCGGTGGTGACGACTGGGACCAGCGCGTCGTCGACTACCTGGTGAAGCAGTTCCAGGGCAACCACGGCGTGGACCTGGCCAAGGACAAGATGGCTCTCCAGCGTCTCCGCGAGGCCGCGGAGAAGGCGAAGATCGAGCTGTCGTCCTCCACCGAGACGTCGATCAACCTGCCCTACATCACGGCGTCGGCCGAGGGCCCGCTGCACCTGGACGAGAAGCTCACGCGCTCGCAGTTCCAGCAGCTGACCAGCGACCTGCTGGAGCGCTGCAAGAACCCGTTCAACAACGTCATCAAGGACGCGGGCATCGCCCTCTCCGAGATCGACCACGTCGTCCTCGTCGGCGGCTCGACCCGCATGCCGGCCGTGGCCGAGCTCGTCAAGGAGCTCACCGGCGGCCGTGACGCCAACAAGGGCGTCAACCCGGACGAGGTCGTCGCCATCGGCGCCTCGCTCCAGGCGGGCGTCCTGAAGGGCGAGGTCAAGGACGTACTGCTCCTCGACGTCACCCCGCTGTCCCTGGGCATTGAGACCAAGGGCGGCATCATGACGAAGCTCATCGAGCGCAACACGACCATCCCGACCAAGCGCTCCGAGATCTTCACGACGGCCGAGGACAACCAGCCGTCCGTGCAGATCCAGGTCTACCAGGGCGAGCGCGAGATCGCGGCGTACAACAAGAAGCTCGGCATGTTCGAGCTGACCGGTCTGCCGCCCGCCCCGCGCGGCGTGCCGCAGATCGAGGTCGCCTTCGACATCGACGCCAACGGCATCATGCACGTGGCCGCGAAGGACCTCGGCACCGGCAAGGAGCAGAAGATGACCGTCACCGGTGGCTCCTCGCTGCCGAAGGACGAGGTCAACCGGATGCGCGAAGAGGCCGAGCAGTACGCGGACGAGGACCACAAGCGCCGCGAGGCCGCCGAGACGCGCAACCAGGCCGAGCAGCTCGTGTACCAGACGGAGAAGTTCCTGAAGGACAACGAGGACAAGGTCCCGGCCGACGTCAAGACCGAGGTCGAGACCTCCGTCACCGAGCTGAAGGAGAAGCTCAAGGGCGAGTCCGCCGAAGGTGACAACACAGCCGAGATCCGCACGGCGACGGAGAAGGTCGCGGCCGTCTCCCAGAAGCTGGGCCAGGCCATGTACGCCGACGCCTCCGCCGCCCAGGGCGCCCCGGGCGCCGAGGGTGCGGCTCCGGGTGCCGGTCAGGCCGCCGACGACGACGTCGTCGACGCCGAGATCGTGGACGACGAGAAGGACAAGAAGGGCGGCGCTGCCTGATGACGGAGGAGACTCCGGGCTTCGACGAGAAGCCCGACGTCTCTCCCGGCACGGACGACGCCGAGCCGAAGGCCGCCGAATCCTCTGAGGAGGGCGCGGCGGCCCCGGCCGGGGACGCGAGTGCCGCGAAGGACGTCGCACTGACGGCCCAGCTGGACCAGGCCAAGATGGCGCTCAACGAGCGCACGGCCGACCTCCAGCGACTCCAGGCCGAGTACCAGAACTACCGTCGCCGCGTGGAGCGCGACCGGGTCACCGTCAAGGAGATCGCGGCCGCGAACCTGGTGACCGAACTGCTCCCCACCCTGGACGACATCGGCCGGGCACGGGAACACGGCGAGCTGGTCGGCGGCTTCAAGTCGGTGGCCGAATCGCTCGAAACGGTGGCCGCGAAGATGGGCCTCCAGCAGTTCGGCAAGGAGGGCGAGCCCTTCGACCCGACGATCCACGAGGCCCTGATGCACTCGTACGCGCCGGACGTCACCGAGACGACCTGCGTGGCGATCCTTCAGCCGGGCTACCGGATCGGCGAGCGTACGATCCGACCCGCACGGGTCGCGGTGGCCGAGCCCCAGCCGGGTGCGTCGGCCGACAAGTCGGAAGACTCCGATGACAAGGAGAGCGGTGACCCCGAGAAGGGGTAACACCGCACTTGGGAGTCCGGAAGGAGGGACGTCGAGGAAATGAGCACGAAGGACTTCGTCGAGAAGGACTACTACAAGGTTCTCGGCGTCCCCAAGGACGCCACCGAGGCCGAGATCAAGAAGGCGTACCGGAAGCTCGCCCGCGAGTTCCACCCGGACGCCAACAAGGGCAACGCCGAGGCGGAAGAGCGCTTCAAGGAGATCTCCGAGGCGAACGACGTCCTCGCCGACGCCAAGAAGCGCAAGGAGTACGACGAGGCCCGCGCGCTCTTCGGGAACGGCGGCTTCCGTCCCGGTCCCGGAGCGGCGGGCGGCGGCTCGTTCAACTTCGACCTGGGCGACCTCTTCGGCGGCGGCCAGGCCGGAGGCACCCAGACGGGCGGCTTCGGCGGCGGCATAGGGGACGTGTTCGGCGGCCTCTTCAACCGGGGCGGTACGGGCACCCGTACGCAGCCCCGGCGCGGCCAGGACATCGAGTCCGAGGTCACGCTCAGCTTCACCGAAGCGGTCGACGGCGCGACGGTGCCGTTGAGGATGTCTTCCCAGGCCCCTTGTAAAGCCTGCTCCGGCACCGGCGACAAGAACGGCACCCCTCGGGTGTGCCCGACCTGCGTCGGCACGGGCCAGGTCTCGCGGGGCGGCGGCGGAGGCTTCTCCCTCACCGACCCCTGCGTCGACTGCAAGGGCCGCGGCCTGATCGCCGAGACCCCCTGCGACATCTGCAAGGGCTCGGGCCGGGCCAAGTCCTCCCGCACGATGCAGGTGCGCATCCCCGCCGGTGTCACCGACGGCCAGCGCATCCGCCTCCGCGGCAAGGGCACGGCGGGCGAACGCGGCGGTCCGGCCGGTGACCTGTACGTCGTCGTCCACGTCGACGCCCACCCGGTCTTCGGCCGCAAGGGCGACAACCTCACCGTCACCGTGCCGGTCTCCTTCACGGAGGCGGCGCTCGGCGGCAATGTGGACGTACCCACCCTGGGCGGCCCCCCGGTCACCCTGAAACTGCCCGCCGGGACGCCCAACGGGCGCACCATGCGGGCCCGTGGCAAGGGCGCGGTCCGCAAGGACGGCACCCGGGGCGACCTCCTCGTCACCGTCGAGGTCGACGTACCGACCGAACTGAACGACAAGGCCAGGGAAGCCCTGGAGAGCTACCGTGAGGCCACGTCGGGTCACGACCCGCGTGCCGAACTGTTCCAGGACGCGAAGGGAGCGTAGGAGAGCGATGGACGGCCGACGACGGAATCCCTACGAGCTGACCGACGAGTCACCTGTGTACGTCATCTCGGTCGCCGCTCAGCTCTCCGGCCTGCACCCGCAGACCCTTCGCCAGTACGACCGCCTCGGCCTGGTCTCCCCGGACCGCACGGCCGGGCGCGGCCGGCGCTACTCGGCCCGCGACATCGAACTCCTGCGCACGGTGCAGGCGTTGTCGCAGGACGAGGGCATCAACCTGGCGGGCATCAAGCGCATCATCGAGCTGGAGAACCAGGTCGCCGCCCTCCAGTCCCGCATCGCCGAACTCTCGGCGGCGGTGGACGGCGCGGCGGTCGCCCTCCAGCAGCGCGAGGCCCAGGTCCACGCCTCGTACCGCCGCGATCTGGTCCCGTACCAGGACGTGCACCAGGCGAGTGCGCTGGTGGTCTGGCGCCCCAAGCGGGCGTCTTCGGACTGACCGCTTGACCGCTTGTCGAAGGGGCCCGGGAGCAGTTGCTCCCGGGCCCCTTCGCTGTGTCGTCAGCGCGAGTCGTCTCCGGCGGAGAGGTGCTTGAGCAGGGCGGCGAGCTGCCCGGCGGTCGCGCTGAGCACGGTCGCGGGGTCGTCGCTCTCGCGGAGCCGGAGGGTGCCGTCGGGGGATGTGGCGACGTTCACGCAGTTGCCTTCGGCGCCCCCGCTGAACGAGGACTTCTGCCAGTGGAGAGTGGGCATTCTCTGTCTCCTAGAGGGTGTGGAGCAGGTGTTGGAGCAAGGCCAAAGAGTCCTTGGCCGCATGCGAGGCCGGTGCTGCCTGTGCTGCGGGTGAGCGTCTACGACGAGGACCCGGTCGTGCCCGCGCCCCGCGAGGGAGGCGGTGACGACTGCTGGGGGGCGCGGCCTGGTGCTGGTGGCCGGGACGGCGGACGCGTGGGGGGTGACGGCGGACCGGGGCGGGCGGTTCGGGAAGGGCGTGTGGTTCGAGCTGGCAGGGTGAGGGGGCGGCCCCTACTGTGAGGCTACGTACCGAATCGTGTGGAATTCCCGTTCGAAAGGGAAACTAATCCCTGAAAGGGGGTGGTCGGGGTGCTTCTCAACTTCAGGGTGGCCAATCATCGCTCGCTCCGGGAGGAACAGTCGCTCGGCCTGAGCCCGGTGTACGAGGCCGACCGCCCGGAGGGGACGGAGTGGGACGCGGTCCCGGTGGCGGCCCTCTTCGGGGCCAACGCGTCGGGGAAGTCGAACGTGGTGGACGCGCTGCGGTTCATGGCGCGGATGGTGGTGTCCTCGCACCGGGACGCGGAGCCGGACGGGGGAGTGGACCGCCACCCCTTCGCGCTGGAGGCGGAGGCTTCCGGGGACCCCTCCTGGTTCGTGGTGGACCTGGTGCTGGACGGCGTGCGCCACACCTACGGCTTCAGCGTGGACGCGGAGCGCGTGCTCGACGAGTGGCTGTACAGCTATCCGAAGGGGCGCAGGGCGAAGGTGTTCCACCGGAGCGAGGGCGAGATCTCCTACGGAGACGGTGCCGCCCGCCGCGAGCTGGATCTGATCAAGAGCATCACCGCACCGAACGTGCTGTTCCTGTCGGTCGCCGCCCGTTCCGAACAGGCGGTGGTGCAGCCGGTGTACCGGTGGTTCCAGCAGGCGGTGCTGTTCCGGTCCGGGGGCTCCAGGCGGCGGTACGGGGTTTCCCCGTCCACGCTGCGGCTGCTGGACGACCCCCGGCACAGCCGCGCCGTGGTGGCTCTGCTGAGGGCGGCCGATCTGGGCATCGAGAACGCCGGAGTGGAGTGGGGCGAGGCCGACGAGGGCCTGTCCCCGGACTGGTACCGGATCACCCGTCCGGTGACGGGTGAGGCGCCCCGGGCGTCGACGGCCGCCAAGTACACGAGCGGGGCCGCCCAGGTGTGGATCGAACAGCGCGGTCGGCACGGCCCGGTGAAGCTGTACCTGCGTGACCAGTCCGAAGGGACCCAGGTCCTCCTGGACTACGCGGGCCCGGTGCTCAGCACCCTGGAGGGCGGTGGCCTGCTGGTCGTCGACGAGGTCGACGCCAGCCTTCACCCCCGCCTCACCGCCCACCTCATCCGCCTCTTCCAGAACCCGGCCAGCAACCCCCGGGGGGCCCAGCTCCTCCTCACCACCCACGACGCCAGCCTGCTGGGCCGCAGTGGCGGGGAGGACGTCCTCGGGCGGGACCAGGTGTGGTTCGTGGAGAAGGGCGAGTTCGGCGAGACGACGCTCTTCCCGCTCTCCGACTTCAAGCCCCGCCAGGAGGAGAACCGGGAACGCCGCTACCTGGGCGGGAGTTACGGTGCCGTCCCGTATCTGACCGACGAGCGGTTCGCCGAGGCGGTCGCTGCCAGGGAGGACGGCGGGCGTGGCGAGAACGCCGAAGGCTAGCGGTCGGCGCGGACCGGCGTTCGAGACCGACCTGAAGCGCAGGCAGGGTGGACGCGATCCGAGGAAGCGGCTGCTGGTGGTCTGCGGGGCACGGGTCACCGAGAGCGCGTACCTGAAGGGTTTCAAGGCGCACATAGCCAATCCGGCGGTGTCGCTGAAACTGGTGGAACGGCCGTGCGCCCCGTCCCAACTCGTCACGTACACGGCGGAGTTGCGTGACCGCTCGCGCGAGGACTTCGACGAGGCGTGGTGCGTCTTCGACGTGGACGAGTTCGGCGACGTGCCGGACGCGGTGGCCGATGCGGAGCGGCGCGGCATCGAAGTGGCCGTGTCCAACCCGTGCTTCGAACTGTGGCTGCTGCTGCACTTCGCGGACCACTGCGCGTTCACGGGCTCGTACGCCCATCTCGTACCGCATCTGGCCAAGCACCTGCCGCGCTACGACAAGACCCGCGCCGACTTCCGGCACTTCGCCGCCACCTGGCCCGAGGCCGCTCGCAGGGCGCGGGCCCTGGCCCCGGTGGGCAAGGAGCACGAGAAGAACCCGGCGAGCGGGGTGTGGCGGCTGGTGAAGGCGATCGCGGCTCAATAGCCGCCGTCGGAGCGGAGGTTGCCCTTGTCTCCGCTCGCGGCAGGGGTCACCGGAAGGCGCGCAGGTTGCGCGTGGCCCACTCGCTGAAGGGGTTGGCCGGGCGGCGGAGGACGTTCTCCACGTCGGGGCTGATCGTCTGCTCGGACGGCAGGGGGACGCCGAGGACGTCCAGGGTGCCGTCGATGACCTCTTCGGGCATGAACTGCGCCAGGTGTGCGTGGGCCTCCTCGCGGGACAGTTCCACGAAGGCGATTTCCTCGCCGAGCCCCCGGGAGATCGCTGCGGCCTGCTGGCGTGGACTGACGGCCTCGGGCCCCGTCAGTTCGTACGTACGGCCCGCGTGCCCGTCTTCGCGCAGTGCCGCTGCGGCCACGGCGGCGATGTCGGCCGGGTCGACGACCGGCAGGGCCACGTCGCCGAACGGGGCGAAGACCGTGCGTCCGGTGCGCACCGACTCGGCCCAGGCGAAGGCGTTGGAGGCGAAACCGCCCGGGCGCAGGATCGTGAAGTCCGCTCCGGACGCGCGCACGGCGGCCTCGAATGCGCGCAGCCGGGTGTGGGAGGGCGCCTCGGGGCGGGTGGAGTTGAGCTGGGAGGAGAGCAGGACTATCCGCTTGACCCCGGCGTCCAGGGCCACGTCGAGAAGGGCGTCCGGGCTTTCGCCGTAACCGTTGAGCTCGCCGCCCAGCATGAGGAACAAGGCGTCGGCACCGTCGAGGACGGGCCGCATGCTCGCGCTGTTCCCGACGTCGGCCCGAGCGTGCCGGGCCCCGGCGGGGAGCCCTTCGGGCTCGGGGCGTCGCGAGACGGCCACGACGTCCCTGCCCGCCTCGGCCAGCAGGGGCACCAAGGTCCGTCCGATGTTGCCGGTTGCGCCTGTTATCACGATCACGGTGACTCCGTTAGTTAGTGAGTTGACTGACTAAGTGGCTTGACCGTAGCACGGCCGTACCGGGGGTTGTCTATAGTTAGTTGGGTGACTGACTCAGCGAAGCCCAAGGCGCGGGCGGCGGACAAGCGCCGACGACTCACCACCGAGGCGGCCCGGATCCTGCACGAGCAGGGCATCGAGCGCACCACGCTCGCCGACATCGCGCGCGCGGCCGAGGTTCCCGTGGGGAACGTCTACTACTACTTCAAGACCAAGGACGACCTGGTTCTGGCCGCCCTCTCCGAGCACAGCGCCCACCTCGACGAGCTCACCGGTCGTCTGGACCGGTTGCCCGACCCGCGCGACCGCCTCAAGGCCCTGATCGAGGCATGGGTCGGCCAACGCGACATCGCCGCCCGCTATGGCTGCCCCACCGGCACCCTGGCCGTCGAACTCGACAAACGCGCCGACGGGACGCTCGACGCGGAGGCCGGTACGGTGATCCGTCGCCTGCTGGAGTGGACCTCACACCAGTTCCGCGCTCTGGGCCTGCCCGACCCGGACGACCTCGCCGTCACTCTCGTCTCCGCCTATCAGGGCATGTCGCTGCTGGCCAACGCCTTGCGCGACCCGGACCTCATGACCCGCCAGGGCGCCCGTCTCCTGGACTGGCTCGACTCTCTCCGCTGAGGTCTCTCCGCTGAGGGGAGGCGTCCGGGCCCCTTCCTCTTCCGCGACGGCTCTCAGGGGATGAAGTCCGTGACGACGTCGATCAGGGTCATCCACATCGGCTGGCCGCCCGTGCCGTACGCCGCTGCGAGGGTGTAGCCGACGGAGGCGTCGACGGGCTGCGGGTCGGCGTCTTCGCGCCACTCCACGAGGACCGTCTCGTCGCCGTCGGCGGTGAACTCGCCGAGGGGCTTGCCGTCGCGGAGGAAGGTGCTGGTGCCGATGGAGGTGGGGACGAGGCGGTAGTGGATGCCGTCGTGGGTGGCGTCCACCTTGTACGTGGAGCGGCGGAAGCGGCCCTTGCCGGGGCGGACGGCGGCCGGGGCGTTGGCGACGGTCAGGGTGAGGGCGGCGGCGGAGCGGGTGCCGATGGCGCTGTGCGGGTCGGCGCCGTCGAGTCCTCCGGAGCGTACGAGATCGGTACGGGGGATCGCCGGGCCGGAGACGGTGATGTGGGCGTGCGGGGCGATCGCGACCGTGACGGGGCCGAAGAGGGGGTCGTCGAGCGGCGGGCGGGAGGCCGTGGGCGCGTCGGCGGCGGGTGCCTCGGGGCCGGGCGCCTTGACGAGGTCGACGGGGGTGCGGTCGGTCATGGCGGGGCCTCCGGGCGGGGCGGGCGGGCGGTCGTGCGGCTCGTCCTGGAAGACCGTGGAGGGGGTGGCCGGGGTTGCGCGCGGCGAGGAGGTTTTTGCAGGTCGGGGGCGGTGCACGGGCTAGGGCCTGTCCGGCGGATCAGGTCGTATGGAGGGACCTGCGGTTTCTCGGTGCGGCTGAGCGGGGTCGATGGGGTCTCCCCTGGTCGAGCGAAGCCGAGAGCTTGGGGAAGCGTGCAGCTGCAAGGCGGAGGAGGGAGACGACGCGGAGCGTCGGCGACCGACGACAACGCCGCAGATGTGCGTGCCAGGGCACGTGACCGCGACAAGATCCGCCGGACAGGCCCTAGTTGTCGAGGATGCCCGACTTGGCGATGAGGTAGCCGAGCTGGGCGCGGTTGCTGGTGCCGCCGAGGGTGGCGGCGAGTTTGGCGATGTGGGCGCGGCAGGTGCGGATGTTGAGGCCGAGGCGGCGGGCGATGGCCTCGTCGACCAAGCCTTCGATGAGGAGGCGGGCGATGGAGCGGCGGATGTCCGAGGACTCGGCTGTGAGCGGCTGGTCCAGGGGGACGGCTCTTCGCCAGAAGTGCTCGAAGAGGTCGACCAGGTAGTTGACGACCTCGGGGTGCCGAACCTCCAGGGCCGTGTGGGCATCTGGGGTGACGGCGAGGACGGCCACCGTGCGGTCGAAGGCCATCATGCGCGGAAAGAGCTCTTCCAGGGTGCGCACCTCGATCCGGATGCCGGGCAGATGGTCGGCATAGGCGTACACGCCGTAGCTGTGCCGGACGGTGTGCTGGTAGAGCGTCCGCATCAGGACGCCCCGGTCGGAGAACAAGCGCGCTCGGTCCAGGCCCTGGGTCAGGACGCGTTCCGAGCGTGCGCCGCCCGGCTGGACCGTCAGGACCTCCGTGCGGCAGGCTGCGGACGCCAGGTCGAGGGCCGCGTTGATCCGGTCGAGCCCTTCCAGGACGGTGATCGCGGGGGGCGGGTCCGGGACCAAGGCTGTTCCGTTCTGCGAAGGATGCGGGTACGGCTAAGCGTCGAGGATGTTGGACTGCGCTATCAGGTAACCGAGTTGGGCGCGGCTTCCACTGCCGAGGGCGGCGGCGAGTTTGGCGATGTGGGCGCGGCAGGTGCGGACGTTCATGCCGAGACGGCGGGCGATGGCTTCGTCGACGTATCCCTCCACGAGGAGTTTGGCGATGGAGCGCTGGACGCCCGAAATGCCTTCGGGCGTGGGGTCGTAGGCGACAGGCTCTATGAGAGGGGTCGCCCGGCGCCAGAAGTGCTCGAAGACATTGGCCAGATATGCCACGAGGCCGGGGTGGCGGAGTTCCAGTGCGATCTGCCGGTCGTCCTGGGCCGGGATGAAGGCGACCGTGCGGTCGAAGACGAGGAGCCGGTCCGGGAGTTCTTCCAGGGTGCGTATCTCCACCTTGTCCCCGGCCATCATCTCCGCGTAGGCCAGGGTGCCTTGGCTGTGGCGTACGGTGTGCTGGTAGAGGGTGCGAATGGAACCGCCGCGTCCGTTGAGCGCGCGGCCGCGTGACACAGCCGCGTTCAGGGCATCCTCACTGCGTCCGCCACCGGGCTGGATCGTCAGTACTTCGAACTTGGTGTCGGCCAGGGCCAGATCGAGGGCCGCGTTGATCCGGGGCTCACCCTCCAGCACCGTGATGGCGTAGGTCGGCGGCGGGCTCTGCGCGCTGATGGTCATGAATGGCTCGAACGTGTCCGTGAGGGCGACGCTCAGGCGACGGTTCACCTGGATGTCGTTCTCGATCGTCAGGAGCCTTTTGGCCAGAGCGGAAGCGGGCGGAACCGGCCGGAGCCAGAGTGCGTCGTCCGGGTCGGGGTGCAATAGAGCAAGTTCCATGAGGCACGGGGCAGGAGCGACTTCCGCCCGCGAGATCCGTCCGGAGCGCAAGGCGCTCGCGTACAGCTGCTTGGCGTCATCACACATCTCGGTTATCGGGTGGGGATGTGTTGAGTTGGCCGCATTTGTGGTCATAGGTCCGTCCCCCAGGGTCCTGAACGTGCAAGAACATGATGCACCGCTCCTGTGGCGTTGACGTGGCTCAATAGGCCATCGTCTTAAACGGCGGGGGTGAGGAACCCATGGAAGTGAGGACAAAGCCGACTATGTATAAGCGAATGCTTCGTTCAGGTCTTGCGGTGGCCTTCTCCGCCGGGGTGATTCTCGGCGCGATCGCGCCACTGGATATCGCCTGGTCCACAGGGAAGGACGGGGCGGGGGCCGCAGTGGCGCTTCCTGGCGACATCGCCTGGTTCAAGGCGCCGAGCAAGCCGGGCGTCCAGGCCGCTCAGCCGTCGGACATCGCATGGGACGCGGAAGCCCAGCCGTCGGACATCGCCTGGTTCGGCGCGGGCGACATCGCCTGGAACTCGGCCCCAGCGGGCAAGGTCGTCTGACCATGCCTTCGGACGACCCGTCGTTCAGACGTGAAATGGCCCGAGTCATCCGCAGCGGCTGGCACCTCATCGACCTCGTCTCCGCGCTCCCCGAGCCCGGCGACTCGCTGATGGTGACCCTCTTCGGCGATCCGATCCTGGTCGTCCGCGAGAGGGACGAGGAAGTCCGTGCCTACCGATGCCTGCGCCGTCCGCGCGGTGCGCCGCAGCCGATCCGGTGCGAGGTCCGGTACGGGAACATCTTCGTGAACCTCGAAAAGACCGATCAC
Source organism: Streptomyces sp. NBC_00237 (assembly GCF_026342435.1). Taxonomy (NCBI): domain Bacteria; kingdom Bacillati; phylum Actinomycetota; class Actinomycetes; order Kitasatosporales; family Streptomycetaceae; genus Streptomyces; species Streptomyces sp. NBC_00237. Next base: position 545,381 of record NZ_JAPEMT010000001.1, read on the forward strand.
CACCTGCTCTACGAGACGGAGGGTGCCGCCGGCACCTCCCCCCGCTCCGTCTCGCGTGCGACAGCCGCCCGGTCCGCTCCGCGGACCGCAACAGCCACCCCCCGCAGCGCCTGACGCGATTCCCCCGTCGTAGTAGATCGCCCAGGCGCTTCCCCCACACAGCGACGTCCTCGTGAACCTGAACACGAGGGCGTCGCTGTGCTGTGCCCGTACAACCCGCGCAAAGGGTGCTCAGGCGTTGCCCATGGCCCGGTTCAGCGTGATCTCGATCAGCACCCGCTCCGGGTTCGGCGCCGGGGTGCGGCCGTAGCGCTCCGCGTACCGCTCGACCGCGTCGGCGATCAGGTCCGGTTCCGTGCGGACCCTGGCCACGCCCTCCAGCGTCGCCCACTTCCCGCGCTCCAGCTGGCAGACCGCCACCCGGGCGCCCGCTTCTCCCGCCGCGAGGACGTTCGCGACCTTGCGGCTGCCGCCGCGCGTGATGACGCGGGCGAGGCCCTGTTCGTGGTCGTACGTCACCCCCACCGGCACCACGTGTGGCGTGCCGTCCGGGCGGAGGGTAGTCAGGGTGCAGAGGTGGTACTCGCTCCAGAAGGCGCGGTACTCCGGGCTCGGGTTGCGTACGTCGATGGCCATGCAGCGCAGGTTAGCCCCGGTGGGTGCCCTGTACTGCCTGTACTGGCGGGATCCGCAAAGCTGAGTGGAATAGACTCAACTTTGTACAGGTTGTATGAGTCATAGAGCTCGTAGGGCTGTAGGGCTGATGACAGAGCAGGCCAACGGTGCGTAGGAGGAGAGAAGAGACGTGGAAGCCGAGCTGACCAACAGGAGCCGGGACGCGATCAACGCGGCCACCAACCGGGCCGTCACCGACGGCCACCCCGATCTGACCCCCGCGCACTTGCTGCTGGCTCTGCTGGAGGGTCAGGACAACGAGAACGTGACGGACCTGCTGGTCGCCGTCGAGGCGGACCAGGCCGCGGTACGGGCCGGGGCCGAGCGGCTCCTCGCCGCCCTGCCCAGCGTCACCGGGTCCACCGTCTCGCCCCCGCAGCCCAACCGCGACATGCTGGCCGTCGTCGCCGACGCGGCACAGCGGGCGAAGGAGCTGGGGGACGAGTTCCTGTCGACGGAGCACCTGCTGATCGGCCTCGCAGCCAAGGGCGGGCAGGCCGCGGACGTACTGAAGAAGCAGGGGGCGAGTGCGGACAAGCTGCTCGACGCCTTCGAGAAGAGCAGGGGAGGACGCCGGGTGACCACTGCGGACCCGGAGGGCCAGTACAAGGCCCTGGAGAAGTTCGGCACCGACTTCACGGCCGCCGCGCGCGAGGGGAAGCTGGACCCGGTCATCGGCCGTGACCAGGAGATCCGCCGCGTGGTGCAGGTGCTGTCGCGCCGGACCAAGAACAACCCCGTGCTGATCGGTGAGCCGGGGGTCGGCAAGACGGCCGTGGTGGAGGGGCTGGCGCAGCGCATCGTCAAGGGGGACGTGCCTGAGTCGCTCAAGAACAAGAAGCTGGTCTCGCTGGACCTGGGGGCCATGGTCGCCGGGGCGAAGTACCGGGGCGAGTTCGAGGAGCGGCTGAAGACCGTCCTCTCCGAGATCAAGGAGAGCGACGGGCAGATCATCACCTTCATCGACGAGCTGCACACCGTCGTGGGGGCGGGGGCCGGTGGGGACTCCGCCATGGACGCCGGGAACATGCTCAAGCCCATGCTGGCGCGTGGTGAGCTGAGGATGGTCGGGGCGACGACCCTGGACGAGTACCGGGAGCGGATCGAGAAGGACCCCGCCCTGGAGCGGCGCTTCCAGCAGGTGCTGGTGGCCGAGCCGTCCGTCGAGGACACCATCGCGATCCTGCGCGGGCTCAAGGGGCGGTACGAGGCGCACCACAAGGTGCAGATCGCGGACTCCTCGCTGGTGGCCGCCGCGACGCTGTCCGACCGGTACATCACCTCGCGCTTCCTGCCCGACAAGGCCATCGACCTCGTTGACGAAGCCGCCTCGCGGTTGCGGATGGAGATCGACTCCTCGCCCGTCGAGATCGACGAACTCCAGCGGTCCGTGGACCGGCTCAAGATGGAGGAGCTGGCGCTGAAGAACGAGACCGACGCCGGTTCCGTACAGCGACTGGAGAAGCTGCGCCGCGACCTCGCCGACAAGGAGGAGGAGCTGCGGGGGCTCAACGCCCGCTGGGAGAAGGAGAAGCAGGGACTCAACCGGGTCGGTGAGCTGAAGGAGAAGCTGGACGAGCTGCGCGGCACCGCCGAGCGCGCCCAGCGGGACGGCGACTTCGACACCGCCTCCAAGCTGCTGTACGGGGAGATTCCCGGCCTGGAGCGGGAGCTGGAGGAGGCCGCCGAGGCCGAGGCGGAGGTCCGCGAGGTCGACACGATGGTGAAGGAAGAGGTCGGGCCCGACGACATCGCCGACGTGGTGGGGTCGTGGACCGGCATCCCCGCCGGACGCCTCCTCGAAGGCGAGACGCAGAAGCTGCTGCGCATGGAGCAGGAGCTCGGCAAGCGGCTCATCGGGCAGAGCGAGGCCGTGCAGGCGGTGTCGGACGCGGTCCGGCGTACGCGCGCCGGGATCGCCGACCCCGACCGGCCCACCGGATCGTTCCTCTTCCTCGGTCCGACCGGCGTCGGCAAGACCGAGCTGGCCAAGGCCCTCGCGGACTTCCTCTTCGACGACGAGCGCGCCATGGTCCGCATCGACATGAGCGAGTACGGCGAGAAGCACAGCGTGGCCCGGCTGGTCGGGGCTCCGCCCGGCTACGTCGGCTACGAGGAGGGCGGCCAGCTCACCGAGGCCGTGCGGCGGCGTCCGTACAGCGTCGTGCTCCTCGACGAGGTCGAGAAGGCGCATCCGGAGGTCTTCGACGTCCTGCTCCAGGTGCTCGACGACGGCCGTCTCACGGACGGACAGGGGCGGACGGTGGACTTCCGCAACGCCATCCTGATCCTGACGTCGAACCTCGGCAGCCAGTACCTGATGGATCCGACGACCGCCGAGGACGTCAAGAAGCAGCAGGTCCTGGACGTCGTGCGGTCGTCCTTCAAGCCGGAGTTCCTGAACCGGCTCGACGATCTCGTCGTCTTCTCCGCCCTCAGCAAGGACGAGCTGGCGCACATCGCCGAGCTCCAGGTGGCCCGCCTCGCCAAGCGCCTCGCCGACCGGCAGCTCACCCTCGACGTCACGCCCGAGGCCCTGGCCTGGCTGGCCGAGGAGGGCAACGACCCGGCGTACGGCGCCCGGCCGCTGCGCCGCCTCATCCAGACCGCCATCGGCGACCGCCTGGCCAAGGAGATCCTGGCCGGAGAGGTCAAGGACGGGGACACGGTGCGGGTGGAGCGGGTCGGGGACGACCTGCTGGTGGGTCCGGTGACGGGCCGGGCAGCGGGCGACAGCGGCAAGGTTTCCACGGAGAAGAAGCTGTAAGGGGTACGAGGCAGTCCCAAGGGGTGCGATTCGAGGCGATCTGTAAGCCCGCAGCGGATCGCACCCTGCGGGGCTTGCGTTCACCCTCCCGGGATGGGAGAGGATGACCGGAACCGTACGAAGGGAAATACACGGTGAGCATCGACCCGTCCTCGATTCCGAATTTCGGGGCACAGCCCGAACCGCAGCCCGAGGGACCGGCGGGCCCCGTCGTCCCCGACCAGGACCTGGTCAAGCAGCTCCTGGACCAGATGGAGCTGAAGTACGTCGTCGACGACGAGGGTGACCTCGCCGCGCCGTGGGAAGAGTTCCGCACGTACTTCATGTTCCGCGGCGAGGACGACCAGCAGGTCTTCTCGGTCCGGACGTTCTACGACCGCCCGCACAGCATCGAGGACAAGCTCCAGCTGCTGGAGCTCCTCGACGACTGGAACCGCCGCACCCTGTGGCCGAAGGTCTACAGCCACACGCACGACGACGGTTCCGTCCGTCTGATCGGCGAGGCGCAGATGCTGATCGGGACGGGTGTCTCGCTGGAGCACTTCGTCTCGTCCACGGTCAGCTGGGTCCGTGCCTCCATCGAGTTCGACAAGTGGGTCGTCGAGCAGCTCGGTCTGGAGAAGGACGTCGACTCCGCCGAAGAGGGCGACGAGGGCGACAAGAACAAGGGTGGCGACGAGGCGTAAGCGCCTCTCCCGTCACAGCGGCATCGGGGCGACCGTCACCAGGTACGTCCCGTACGCCATCGAGAGCCCGGCCAGGGCCACGGTCACCAGGACCGAGGCCCTCGGCCGGGCTTTCGTCATGGCGCAGGCCAGCGGGAGCAGCAGCGGGAAGGCGGGGAGCAGGAAGCGCGGCTTGGACTCGAAGAAGCCCGCGCCGCCGACCGTGATGAGGACGAGCACGCCCGTGTAGAGCAGCAGGGCGAGCGGGGGGCGGCGGTCCATGCCGAACGCCATGAGGGCGCAGAGCAGGACACCGGCCGCGACGATGACGAGGGCGATCGGGAAGCTGAATCGTTCGGGGGCGCTGACCAGGTGCTTGATGAACTTCAGCGTGCCCGAGCCGAAGTCGAAGCGGGAGGACCAGCCCGCCTGGACGGCGAAGTACCCGCCGAGCGGGTCGCCCTTCTGGATGCCGACGTGGAGTACGTACGCGGCCCAGCCGGCCGGCGCGACGGCCGCCCCGGTCCAGATCCGCCAGCCGCGCTGCCGCCCCTTGGCGAGTTCGTACGCGGCGGTGAGGACGACGGCGGCGATCAGGGCGACCGCGTTCGGGCGGGAGAGACCGGCGAGGGCGGCGAGCGACCCCGCGAGCAGCCAGCGGCGGGTCAGGACCGCGTACAGCGACCAGGCGGAGAAGGCGACGAGGAGGGGTTCCGTGTACGCCATGGAGAGCACGATCGAGTGCGGGAGCAGGGCCCAGAGGGCGACCGTGAGGGTGGCGGCGCGGCGGCCGTAGGAGCGGTCCACGACGGCGAAGACGCCCCAGGCGGCGGCGAGCGCGGCCGTCCAGGAGACGAGCAGGCCCGCGCCGCCGGGGGTGAGGGGGAGGACGGTCGTGACCGCCCGGATGAGGCCCGGGTAGAGCGGGAAGAAGGCCAGGTCGTCCTGGACAACCGCGCCGCCCGCGAAGACCTTGACGTGGCCGTAGCCGTGGGCGGCGATCCGCGTGTACCAGAGGGAGTCCCAGGACTGGCCGAGCAGCCGGAGCGGCGACTTGTCGACGTGCCACGCCCACACCGCCATCAGCAGCATGCCGGTCAGGCGGGCCGCCACGAAGACGCCGAGTGCGGGGGCCGCGCGCAGGAACGCGGCGCGGAGGCGCTCGGCAGGGGTGCGGGGGGCCGCCGTGGGTGTGGCCGAGGCGGTGGACTGGGCGGGGACGACGGTGTCGACGGAGGTGTCGACGGACACGGGCTACCTCCGGGCGGCGGCGGGGTCGGTCGCGGGGTGACCGGCGGCCCGGTCAACCCGACCTTGATCGGCCCCGGCACGGTCCGCTACCGGGGGCGGCCGACCGGGTGTACGGGAATCGTACGGGGTGTCAGTAACGTCCTCGGGGTGGGTTTTTGGCCTTCGTCGCGACTCGGTCCGGACTCCGCCGGGACTCGGTCGGGCCTTCGTCGGGAAGGGGGCGGGGTGCGCCTCGCAGCATGCTGCGAGGCCGTGTGCAGGATGCTGAGCGGCTGAGCGGCGGGGTGGGGCCGATGCCGGTGCGAAGCTGGGAAGAACGGAATAACCGCTGGTCACACGCCTCCTGCTGCGGCGCGTGTGACCCGCACACCGACCGAACGCACGCCATATCCGGGGAGAGCGCCATGTCCACCGCAGGGAACAACCAGGCAGTCAGCAGGCCCCTGCTGTCCATCGCCCTCCTCCTCATCCTCCTGGCCGTGGGGGTGAACGTCTTCGAGGGCACGCTCCGTACCGTCGTGATCGCGGTGGCGGGCCTCGGGCTCGTGGTCAGCGCCGGGTTCGCGGGCGCGGCGATCAAGCGGGGCAAGCAGTAGGAGGGCGAGGCAAGCAGCAGGACGAGGCAAGCAGCAGGACGAGGTACGGCGAAGCCCCCTGCACCCGGTCGTCGGGTGCGGGGGGCTTTCGTGCGTTCCGGGACCCGGGGGCGGTCTACAGCCAGCCGCGTTCGCGGGACAGGAGGGCGATCTGGAAGCGGTTGGTGGCTTCCAGGCGGTGCATGAGGGACGCGACGTGCTTGCGGTACGTACGGACCGAGATGCCCAGGTCGCGGGCGCCGGTCTCGTCCTTGTCGGCGGAGTACAGGGATTCGAGGACCTTGAGCTCGACGCCGGTGGGGCGGTGGGCCTCGGGGGCGTCCTCGCCGGTCGGGGCGGGGAGTTCCTGGGCCTGCTCCCACATGCGCTCGTAGAGGGAGACGAGGGCGGAGACCAGGCCGGTTTCACGGATGAGGAGCGCGCCCTTGCCCGGGTCGGCGGGGTCGAGGGGGGTGAGGGCCGCCGCCCGATCGCAGATGATCATGCGTTCCAGGGGGTGGTGGGAGATGCGCACCTCCGCTCCCTTGCCGACGAGCTCGCGGAGGTAGGCGAGGGTCGGCGGGTCGGTGAGGGCGGCCGAGCCCATCAGGGTGCGCATGGACACGCCCCGGCGCAGGACGCGCATGTCGTTGGTGCGGGAGTTGGCGATGTTCTGGGGGCGCAGGACGCCGCCGGGCTGCGTGGTGAGGTTCTCGGTACGGGTGAAGAAGGTCAGCTCGTCGATGGCCGCGCGGATGTCGTCGATGCTTTCGAGGCGCTGCACGGAGGAGCCGCCGCCCGGTCCTGAGGGGGCGAGACCGGTCGGGGCCGGGGCGCGTTCGGCGAGGAGGGAGTCGACGATCCCGGAGCGGGAGACCTCGTCCTCCAGTTCGTCCTGGGTACGGGCGATACGGCGCTCCACGAGGCGCTCCACCACTTTGGCGGGGGGCACGGGGCGCAGGTCGCCGTCCGGGGTGGTGGTGGCCAGGCCGAGCTCGACGAGGCGGTGGCCCGCTTCGGAGGGGGCGTCGTCGGCCGCGCGGAGGAGGTGGCGGTAGGTGCTCTCGTCGTCCGGGGTTATCCCCAGGAACTCCAGACTCGGGCGCGACATAACTTCCCCCAGGAATGTGCGACAGCGGTGCGACAGCGGTACGACAGCGGTACGACAGCGGTACGACAGCATGCGGAACTCGGTGGTCCGTTCTTGTTCCGCTCATAGAAGTACCTCGCTGTACACCCCTTGCGCCAGCGTTCACCTGCGGGGACGTGGGAGAGACATGCAGCAAGAGGCAACGCGGGGTGCAAGATGCTGCACTGATTTCGCACCCTGTGGAGGGTGTGTGGGCGGCAGAGTTGTCCTCACGAGAACAGCCCGCGGGGAAGCCGCGGATGAGTAGGGGGAAACGAAAATGAAGCGCTCAACTGCTGGTCGGGTCAACGTCGTTCGTGCCGCGTTCGGTCGTCGTGTCGCTGGTGTCGCACTGCTCGCAGGAGTGGTCGTCACGGTCGCCGGTGCGGGGAGCGCGCAGGCCGCCGGGGTGGGTGCGGGTGAGCTGCGGGCCGGTGTGGTGAGTTCCGCTTCTGTCTCAGAAGAGGTCTCGGCATCCGGGACGGCGGTTGCCGCCGCTGCTTACAGCAAGACGAACGAGTGGGTCGTCAACGCGCCCGCCGCCAAGGCCGTCGCGAAGGTCAACGACTGGGTGGTTCCGGTTCCGCCGGCCAAGTAGGCGGCGGGGTTCGGGGCTCGCCGCCCCGTTGGGTCCGTATCGATTCGTGGTGGATGGAGGAGTTGTGATGACTGAGTATTCGGTTCTTGTTCCCTTTGTGCCTCGTCGGCCTGAGCAGCTTCTGCCGTTCGCCGGGTTGGTGCACTGGACCGGGGCGCACCGGCTCTGGCAGGGGCAGGGGATGACCACCGAGCCCTACCAGGGTTTCGCGCACGCGGCGGGTGCCGGGTTCCGGGTGCCGACGGGGCTCGGGGTGACGTTGATGCCGATGAAGCATCCGTACGAGGCGGCCCTCCAGGCGAAGTCGTTGTCGCTGATGACGGGCGAGTCCGTGGTCGCCGGGTTCGGGCCCGGGTCGCGGGACATGCAGTGGGCCTTGCGGGGCGAGCCGTATCGCAGTCCGCTGACGGCGGCCAGGGAGTACCTGACTGCGGTGCGGGGGGCGTTGACGGGAACTCCCGAGGTGGTGGAGGGGGAGTACTGGCATCAGGCGGCGCGGTTGGCCGCGCTGCCTGGGCCGGTGGTTGAGCTGGGGCTGGGTGTTCTGCGGCCCGGGATGGCGAAGGTGGCGGGGGAGCTTGCCGATGTCGCCATTACGTGGCTCACGCCTGCTCGGTACCTGGCTGAGCTCGTGGTGCCCGCGCTGAAGGCGGGTGCGGAGAAGGCGGGGCGGGGGGTTCCTCGGGTCGCCGCCATCGTTCCGCTCGCGTTGGCGGGGGACGGGCGGGATCCGGCGAAGCTGGCGCTGGCTTCGAACGGGGCGCATTTGTCGCTGCCCCACTATCGGGACATGTTGCGGAAGGGGCATGTGCCGATCGGGGAGGGGGCGTTTGATGCCGGGTCGCCTGAAGGGGATGCGTTGGCCCTGGTGAAGGGGGATGCGTTTCTGTACGGGACGGGGGAGGAGATTGTCGACAGGCTCGCGGCTTATCGGGCGGCGGGGGTCGATGAGATCGTGCTGAATGTGACGGGGGTGGCCTCGGTGGAGGGGGCTGTGGCGGCGTCGCAGGAGTTGAAGAAGGTTCTGCGGTTGGTGGGGAGGGCTTGAGGGGGGTGCCCCTCGCTCTCTTGTCCTCGCCTTGACCTTGGCCTCGCCCTTGGCCTTGTCCTCGCCCTTGTCCTCGCCTGGTCCTTGGCCTCGCTCTTGCCGGTCACCGTGCCCGGGGTCGTGACGGGTGGGGTTACTGCCGGGGGCTCCGCCCCCGGACCCCGGCCCGCCTTCGGCGGGATGAGGCCCCTGCCCCGCCCCTTCACCTAGAGCGCTCGCCGCGCGGCTGTCCCGCGTATGTGCAGGAGCGTCGCGGCTGGTCGCGCTCGCGCGGCGGAGCCGCACATCGATACAGCCTCGCGCCCCTAGGGGCATGCTTCGCAGCCCCCCGCCCCTGATGGGGCACACCTTGAGGAGGTTCCCGTGTCCCTGTTTCCGCCTGCCCAAACGTTGCCCGATATTCGCCTTTATGCCATGGAATGGGGGACCGGTCGGCCCCAGGGGCGGTCCCGCGCCGGAATCCGGTCGCCCCTCGTCGTCCTTGCCGATTCCGGGTCGCTTCCCGACCTCCTCGGCTCGGCCCTCCTCGGACCCGGCAGTACCGTCCTCGTTCCCGGCGGCCAGCCCGGTGCGGTCCTCGGACACCAGGGCGTCACCCTTCTCACGTACGACGGCAGGTTCGATCGCCTCGGTGAGGACGTCGGGCTTCATCCCGACTTCTACCTCCGTGTGGATGGCTACCGGGCCACCGCCGGGACCGCCCTCCTCGGGCCCACCCTCGTCCGGATCGGTGACGACGCCGATCGGGACGCCTTCCTGGCTGATGCTCAACTCGCCCTGGAAAAAGGCGTGTTCCCGGACTTTCTGACTCACCCTGCTGTCCAGCTCGCCGACCTTGTCGAGCTCGGTGCGGCCGACCTCGGGGACGGGCCCCGGCTTCGGCTGTACGTCGACGCCGACGGTGTCGTCTCGCACACCCCCGGCGGGCCCGTTCTCGGCGACCTGAGTTTCACGCCCGAGGAGCTGGATGCCGCATGGCGGGAAGCTCGTACCGTACGGCAAGGGGGTGGCCAACCGCCGCGAATGGCACGGTACTTGGCCGCGATCGGTGCCGTACGGGCCGCCCGTGCCCGTGGTGCGCATCGGCCCCGTGTATCCGGGTTCGGCGGGCGGCTCGTGGCGGGGCTGCCGGAAGCGGTCGACGGGGTCGATGCTCCGCTTCTCCTCTGGGGGGAGGGGATGAAGGCCACCGTCCACGAACCCCGGGCCGGCCGCGAGATCGCACTCTCCGACGACGCGGCCCGTGCCGCCGAAGCCCTGATCGTCACCGGTGACCGCGACACCGCGTCCCGGTACGCCGAACCACAGACCGTCCACGCCGTGGACACCTACTTCGCGGGTGTCGGCATGCCGCTGACCCCCGCGCCACCCAGTCCCACAACGTCACACGCAGCACACGCACCACTCGCACCACTCGCTCCGGACACCAAGGAGACTGCCCGATGAGTACCCTGCTCAGCCCCGCCCGCGCGGGCACCGCCGTCACCGGCCGTGCCGGAGACGAGATCGCGGCCCTCGGCGAACGCGCCAGGATCTGTGATCTGTACGACGCCGACGGCACCCCCGTCTATCACGACATCGCCGGGACGACCACGCACGAGATTCGTGAAATCCTGGCTGCGGTAAGGCCGTTCGAGGGGCCAGTGCTCGATCTGGCCGCCGGGTCCGGGCGGCTCACCTTTCCGCTGCTCGCCGCCGGACGTGATGTCACCGCCCTCGAACTCTCCCCCGACATGCTGGGGTTGCTCCGGACGAGGCTCGGTCGTGCTCCGGCGGAGATCCTGGAGCGGGCCCACTCCGTCGAGGCCGACATGAGCGACTTCCGGATCGAGGGGCGCGAGCACGGGTTCGGGGTGGTGCTGCTCGGGACGACGACGATCTCGCTGCTGCCCGCCGAGGACCGGCCCGGTCTGTACCGGTGTGTGCGGGAACACCTCGCCCCGGGTGGGCGGTTCTTCCTGACGACCGTGGACGTCGATGCCGCCGAGGACGGGTCGGACGAGTCCGAGATCGTCGTCACCGGGCACAGCGGGCGTACGTACCGCATGTTCGAGCAGTGGACCGTGGGGGACAGCTCCCGCACCGTCACCGTGCTTCCGGGGGAGGTGGCGGACGACGCCAGCCCCGTCACCGTCTGCACCACGACCATCGGCGTACTGCCGCAGCGGCAGCTCGTCGCCGAGCTCGAAGCCGCCGGGTACGTGATCCGTTCCGTCACTCCGATCGACGGGGGCGGCGGTCGTCACCACGACGTACTCATCGAGGCCGAGTTCACCGCCGAGTTCGCCGCCGAGACCACCACCGATTCCGCCGCCGGGACCACCGCCGAGGTGACCGCATGACGTACCAGGCTCTCTGGACCTGCCTCGTCCCGCCGTCCCAGCACGGCCGCGACGAACTCTGCGCCACCTCCGCCCACGGCATGCGCATCCGCTTCTCCGACGGACGTGAACTCCTCGACGGCGACAGCGGGTTGTGGAACGCCAACCTCGGGCACGGCAACACCGCCATCGCCGACGCCGTCTCCGCCGCCCTGCGCGACGCCTCGTATCTCTCGATCTTCCGCTTCGAGCACGACTACGCCCGGCGCGCCGCCGAAGCCCTCGTCGACCTCGCGGGCTCCGACCACTACGGGCGGGTGCTCTTCTCCACCTCCGGCGGCTCCGCCAACGACGTCGTCATGAAGACGGCCCGGCACTACCACGCCCTCCGGGGTGAGCACGAGCGGAAGATCGTCGTGGGTCTGCGGGGCAGCTACCACGGACTGACGTACGGCTCCTTCGCCCTGACCGGGGAGAACCTCGGGCAGCGGATGTACGGGGTCGACGGGCGGCTCGTGCGGCACGTGCATCCGAACGACCCGGTAGGAATACGGGAGTTGATGGAGCGAGCCGGTGACCAGATCGCGGCCGTCGTCGTCGAGCCCGTGCTCGGCAGCGGTGCCGTACCGCTGGAGACGGAGTACGTCGACGAGCTGCTGAGGCTCCGGGACGAGTACGGATTCCTGCTCGTCGCCGACGAGGTCGCTACCGGCTTCGGGCGGACCGGGACCATGTTCGCCTCGCAGACGTGGAGCGCCAGGCCCGACCTCCTGGTCACTTCCAAGGGGCTCACCAACGGCACCTGCGCCGCCTCCGCGATCATCGTCTCGCGTGGCATCGCCGACACCTTCGAGACGTACGACGCCATGCTCACCCACGGCGAGACCCAGGCCGGGACCCCCGCCACCTGCGCCGCCATCCTCGCGACGATCGACGAAATGCGCCGCCTGGACGCCGTCGCCAAGGGACGGCGGCAGGCGGGACGGCTGGAGGCCGCGCTGCGGCACCTGGTCGAGACGCATCCGCTGATCGGCGACGCCACCGGGCTCGGGCTCTTCCGCTCCGTGCGGGTGACCGGCACCGACGGACAGCCACTCCCGCAGAGCGAGGTCATGCCGCTCGTCGCGGCGATCCGCGACGCCGGTGCGATCGTGCACCCCGGTGTTCACGGGGTGCAGCTTCTTCCGCCGCTGACCTGCACGGATGCCGAGCTGGACGAGCTGGTGGAGTGTGTACTGGCAGGGGTCGAGGCACACGCGGCGGCAGGAGCCGAGGCGCTTGCGGCGGCAGGGGCACGGGGGTGAACCTGCCCTGGTCGGGGCGGACCCGGCTACTGCTCGGCCCGGAAGGGCTCGGTGACTGGCTCTCGTACGCACCACTGGGCCGCACCACCCTCCTCGTCGACCCCGCGCTCACCGACGCCACCATCACCACCCTCGTCGAGGACGGCCTGGAGCGCGCCGGGCACGTCGTGCGGCGGCTCGTCCCGGACGGGGCGGGGGACGCCGACGAGATCCTCGAACTGAGTCGGCGTACGGAACGTGCCGATCTCTTCGTCGCCGTCGGCGGCGGGACCTGCATCGACCGCGCCAAACTGGCGGTCGTCGCCGGGGACAGCGAAGCGGCCGCGACCGCTCTGCGGACCCGTTCGCGGTGCGGACTGCTCGCCCTCGGGCCCGAAGTCCGGCGTACGAGGCCCCTGTTGGCGGTGCCGACCACCGTCGGCCCTGGCTCCGAGCTGAGCCGGGTGGCCTGTATGCCGCACGAGCAGGGCAAGCGGCTGGTGTCGGCGGAGGCGCTGACACCCGACGCCGCACTCCTCGACGGCGCGGCGACCGAGACCCTGCCGGGGGAACTGCTCGCTGAAGGGATCCTGGAGGCGCTGTTCCGCACGGTCACCCCCTATGCGGGGGACCACAAGGAACGGCCCGTCGAGGACGCCTTCTGTGAAGCTGCTGCCGGTCAACTCGCCCTACTGGGCTACCAGTTCGGCGGACTGCGCAGGACGGGCCGTCGGGCCGGCCCCGAACTGCGGTTGGACATCGCCCGGCTCAGTGGGCTGACGCACTCGACGTGGATGAGGCTGGGCCGCTCGCCCTTCACCACGGCGGGATGGATCGTCGCCAACGAGCTGTCCACCGCGCTCAACGTCCGCAAGATGACCGCTGTCGCCGCTCTGCTGCCGTCCCTGTGGCGGGCCGTGCTCGACGGTGACGAGCGGTACGGATCGGCAGCCCGGCTCCGCAGGATCTGGGGCCGGATCAGGGAGGCGGCACCCGCCGCCCTCCCCGAGGACCCGGCGCTCGGCATCGCCGTACTCATCGACGACTGGGGCATCGGCCGCACCGTCACGGCGGGCCCGGAGCGCGTCGCGCTCATCGCCCGACGCACCACCAGGGCGTGGGGGGCGGGGCTCCCGATGCTGGGCGGACTGCTCACCGCCGACGTGCAGCGACTGCTGGACACGGTGTGCGGCAACGCCGCCACGGGGGACCACGCGCTTGCGGGCGGGGCCCCCACCACAGACTTCCGCGCCGCGTAAACAGCGGCACGGAGCAACACCCTCTCCATCTTCTCCATCTTCTCCGTCTTCCAACAACCTTCATCCGTAAAGGAGTTCGCCATGGGCGAGCAGCAGAGCAAGAACGAGACCTCGCAGGTCAACGCCGATCCGACGGCTTCGCTGGAGCTGGGTCTTCAGGAGCTGGAGGCCCTTGAGGCTCCGGGTTTCTGGACCGGTTTCTCGGCGGGTACGGCGATCAGCGGTGCGGCCATCGCGTCGGCCGCCATCGCCACCTGAGTTCCACCCCCGTACACGTACCGCATCCATCACTTCCGTAGGAGATCTGAACCATGTCTGAACTGAAGAACAACGCCGTCGAGACCGCTGCCGCTCCCGAGCAGGACCTGGAGCTGGGGCTTCAGGAGCTGGAGACGCTGGAGGCGCCGGGTTGGGCGACCATCGGTGGCTTCTCGGCCGGTGTCGCGTCCGCCGCGTCCGCCGCCGTGGTCTCCGCGACCATCATCACGTGATCCGCACCCACCCCAAACCCCCTTCCCTGTAAAGGAGTTCAACATGAGCGAGCAGCAGAACAAGAACGAGACCTCGCAGGTCAACGCCGATCCGACGGCTTCGCTGGAGCTGGGTCTTCAGGAGCTGGAGGCCCTTGAGGCTCCGGGTTTCTGGACCGGTTTCTCGGCGGGTACGGCGATCAGCGGTGCGGCCATCGCGTCCGCCGCCATCGCCACCTGAGTTCCACAGCGTCTCACGTACACCACATCTCACACCTCGCACCTCGTAGGAGATCTGAACCATGTCTGAGCTGAAGAACAACGCCGTCGAGACCGCTGCCGCCCCTGAGCAGGACCTGGAGCTGGGGCTTCAGGAGCTGGAGACGCTGGAGGCGCCGGGTTGGGCGACCATCGGTGGTTTCTCGGCCGGTGTCGCGTCCGCCGCGTCCGCCGCCGTGGTCTCCGCGACCATCATCACGTGATCCGCACCCACCCCAAATCCCCTTCCCTGTAAAGGAGTTCAGCATGAGCGAGCAGAACAACAACGAGAACGCGCGGGTCAACACCGACCCGACCGCTTCCCTGGAGCTCGGCCTTCAGGAGCTGGAGGCCCTTGAGGCCCCGGGCTTCTGGACCGGTTTCTCCGCCGCAGCCAGCGTGTCGGCCGCCGTTTCGGTGAGCGCCGTCGTCGCCACCTGAGCGACCACAGCACCGATCCGCACCGACCCCCGCCGATCCGCGCCCACCTGCGCCGATCCGCATCGCAGAAAGCGAGTTCGCGATGAGCGAGCAGCAGAGCAAGAACGAGACCTCGCAGGTCAACGCCGACCCGACGGCCCCCCTGGAGCTCAACCTCCAGGAGCTGGAAGCCCTTGAGGCCCCGGGCTTCTGGAGCGGTTTCCAGGCCGGTACGGCGGTCAGCGCGGCAGCCATCGCGTCCGCCGCGATCGTCGCCACCTGATCCCGTTCACATCCCCTCAACTCCCTCTCGTACGAAGGAAGTAGCACACCATGAGCGACAAGAAGATCGAGACCGCGGCCATCCCCACGGCCGACAACGGCCAGGACCTGGAGCTGGGCCTCCAGGAGCTGGAGACCCTCGAAGCGCCGGGCTGGGGCACCATCGGCGGCATCTCCGCCGGAGCCAGCGTCTCGGCGCTCGTCTCCGCCGGAATCATCATCACCTAGCCCGCCCCCGGTGCCCGGACCACACCGTCCGGCCACCCGCACCACACCGGCACCGCGTGAGCCAGGGCCCCCGGCCGGAGCATCCGCGAACACCGCGCACCCGTGCCTGTCCGTCGGACAGGCCCCAGGTCCCGCCCGTACTGCGGCGGCATTCCGCGCAGGACCCCCGCGCCGTGCGCGCACCCTCCGGCCGGGCCCCGGCCCCGGGCCCCCACGTCACAAGGAGCCGTGATGAGCACCACCCCGGCGATCCGCCTGGAAAACCTCAGCAAGAAATTCAAGGACTTCACCGCAGTGGACGACCTCAGCGTCGACGTCCGCGCGGGCCGCGTCACCGGTCTCCTGGGCCGCAACGGCGCGGGCAAGACCACCACCCTGCGCATGCTGCTCGGCCTGGCCCGCCCCACCACCGGGCGCGCCACCCTCCTCGGCCACACGTACGGCGACCTTCCCCGCGCGGCGCACCGCGTCGGTGTCGCCATGGACGCCCTGGGACCCGTCACCGGAGCCACCGTTCGCGGTGAACTCCTCATTTGGGTCGGATACTTGGGGCTCAGCAAGGGCCGCGTGGACGAGGTCATCGGTCTCACCGGCCTCGACGGCGCCGAGTCCAAGCCCGTCGCGGGCTGCTCCACCGGAATGAAGCAGCGCCTCGCCCTGGCGACCGCGCTCCTCGCCGACCCCGAGGTCCTGATCCTCGACGAGCCCGCCAACGGCCTCGACCCCGACGGCATCCGCTGGCTGCGCGACACCCTGCGCGCCCTGGCCGCCGAAGGCCGCACCGTCCTCGTGTCGAGCCATCAGCTGGCCGAGGTCGAGCAGACCGTCGACGACGTGGTGGTCGTACAGCGCTCCCTGCGCTACGCGGGCACCCTCGCCGACCTCACCAACGACGGCGAACACCGCCTGGAGGAAAGGTTCTTCGGGCTGGTCGACGACACGATGCACCACAGCGGAGCAGCCGCCGAGAGGACCCTCGTCCATGCGTAACGTCATCCTCGGTGAGGTCCGCAAGGCCCTCACCGGCCGCCAGTGGTGGATCCTGCCGCTCGCCGGGACCTTCCTCTGCCTCCTGTCGACCTTCGGATTCGCCTCCGAGGGGCACAAGGCCATCGTCGCCGGAGGGTCGTCCGAAGAGGTCACGAACAACATCGCCCGCGCCTGGATGATGATGTTCCTCTTCTCGTCCCTGTTCGGGGCGATCCTCGTCTCCCGCGAGTACGGGACCGGGACCGTCGGACGGTCCGTCCTGCTCGCCGGGTCCAGGAGCCGTCTGCTCGCCGCCAAGACCGCCGTGGCCACCCTCGCGGGTGCCGCCTTCGGCCTCCTCGCCCTCGCGCTCGGCGCACTGAGCTGTGCCGTCGCCGGTTCCGCCTACGGAGACGCCCCCGCCTTCACCGGCGAGACCTGGCTGATCCTGCTCGGCTGCCTCGCCTGCTCCGTGCTCGCCGCCCCCTGGGGTGCGCTGATCGGCTGGATCGTACGGAACCAGGTGGCGTCCGTCGCCCTGATCATCACGCTCACCCTGGTCGTCGACACCGGCCTCCAGGCGCTGGCCCCCGAGTTCGCCAAGTACCTCCTGACCATCGCGATGAGCTCCGTCTACCGCGACGTCAAGCCGGACCTGCTGTCCGTGCCGCTCGCGTTCGCCGTCATCGCCGCCTGGCTGGCCGCCGCGTACTACGCCGCACAGCGCCTGGTCCGCACCCGCGACATCGTCTGACCTCCCCTCCTACCCACCCGGCCCCGAGGTGCTCCCATGCCCGCACTCACCCTTACCAAGCCGCCCACGACCCCCGCCCCCGACCTGGAGCACCCGCGCACGGCCGGTCACGTCTCCGTCCACCCGCCCACCGAGCCCGACCTGCCCTGGGTCGTCCAGCGCGGCGAGAGCCAGCACTTCCGGGTCGGCCCGGACCTCGCGAAGCTGCTCCAGGCCCTCGACGGCACCCGCGACCACCAGGCCATCGCCGACACGCTCGGCTCGCCCTGGACCCCCGGCGACGTCGACCACGCGGTCCGCTCGCTCGCCGACAAGAAGCTCCTCGACGACGGGACGCCGCCCCGCAAGACCCGGCGGGTGAAGCTCGTACCGCCGCTGACCATCCAGTTCACGGTCCTCAAGCCCGACAAGATCCTGCTGAGGATGCAGCCGCTGACCCGGCTGCTCTCCCACAAGGCCGTCTCCGTCGCCGCCACCGTGCTCGCCCTCGGCGGACTCCTCGCCCTGGCGATCTGCTCGCCGGACCTGACGGCCGCCGTGTCCCGGCCGATGAACCCGTACGCCTATCTGGCGGTCGTGCTCGGCATCCTCGGTACGACGGCCGTGCACGAGTTCGCCCACGGCGCGGTCCTCACCCACCACGGCGGACGGCCCACCCGCATGGGCTTCATGCTCTTCTACATGTCGCCCGCCTTCTTCTGCGACGTCTCCGACGGCTGGCGGCTCGGCAAGCCCCAGCAGCGCGTACAGATCGCCCTCGCCGGGATCTTCGTACAGGCCGTCGCGGCGGGCGGCGCCGGAGTCGCCGCACTCCTCGTCGGCCAGGACAGCACCTGGCGCGGCCCCCTCCTGGTGACCGCCCTCGCCATCTACCTGACCTGCGCGATCAACCTCCTGCCGCTGGTCAAGCTGGACGGCTACATCGCCCTGATGAGCCACCTCGACATCTCCCACCTGCGGGAGAAGGCGATGACCGACGCACTGTGCGCCCTGTCCCGCTTCCTCTTCGGCGGTACGTACGTCCGCGAGCTGAGCCACAAGCCCTGGTCCGTGCCGTACGGCTTCGCCTGCCTGCTCTTCCCCCTCTACCTCGTCGGCACCGCGCTCACCCTGTGGTCCGGCATGCTCCAGCGGCTCGGCGTCACCGGATCCCTCCTCTTCCTGGGCGGCGTCGGCTACCTGGTGTGGCGCCTGGCCAAGGGCTTCTGGAAGCTGTGCACGAGTGCGCGCCTCGCCGGGGCCCCCGTGGCCCGCATCGTCGCCGTCTGCGTGCTGGCCGCCGGACTGCTCGGGTTCGCCGCCACCGCGATCAAGCTGCCCGCGAGCTTCGCCGCCGGGTACACGGTCAGCGCGGACGGGAAGACGGCCAGCGTCGTCGTCCCCGAAGGCACCAGTACGTCGCTCATCGCCGAGGGCGCCGACGTCCAGCTCCGCCGCAACGGGCTCCTGTCCCGCCCGCCGATCGGCACCGGCCGCCTCACCTCGTCCGAGTCCACCGCGCGGAACGCGCCGCTGGCCGCGCTGATCCCCGTCTCCGGCGGCTCCGACCTGCTGCCGGTGCGCGCCTACCCGCTCGCCCTGGACGCCGTACCCGCAGAGCGCTCCGGAGTCGCCGAGGTGAAGGCCGGGACGCACCCGCTGTGGAAGTGGCTCGCGGTCACCTATCTGAGCCCGCTGCTTCCGAACTAGCGCGCGCACCAAGCGACGTGAACACCCTGACCATCACCACTGGAGAGTCTGAGAGACCGTCATGAGCCTGCGACACATCGCCTACTGCCCGCCCGGAACCGTCTACTTCGACAAGCCCACCTCGGGCCCGGCCTCCGGCGAGGACTACCCCCTCGCGGGCGCCGAACTGCCCGAGGGGTGGACCCGCACCGCCCTCGGCGAGTGGACCTGCATCGGGCCGCCGAAGCCCGAGATCCCGCTCCAGGGCTGGAAGGTCCACGTCTCGGCGACGCTCGACTCGGCCGACGAGGTCCTCGACATCGTCCGCGACTACTGCTTCGCGAACCCGATGATGTTCAAGTTCCTCACCAGCCCGACCATGCTGATGCTGCGCAACAGCAAGTACGGCGACCGGGGCAGCAGCGGCAAGTTCATCACCATGTACCCGAAGGACGACGAGCATCTCGCGGTCGTACTGCGGGAGTTGGGGGCCCTCCTGGAGGGCCGTGACGGTCCGTACATCCTCAGCGACCTGCGCTGGAAGGAAGGCCCGCTGTACGTCCGCTACGGCGGCTTCGCGGCCCGCCTGTCCCGGCAGCCGAGCGGCGAGACCGTGCACTGCATCGAGGACCCCGAAGGCCGCCTGGTCCCGGACGTGCGCGGCCCCTCCTTCAAGCCGCCGGCCTGGGTGGAGCTGCCGCCCGTCGTCGCCGAAGCGCTCGCCGAGCGCAACAGCGGCGGCGGCCTCGGCGCCTTCCCGTTCAAGATCACCCAGGCGCTGCACTTCTCCAACGGCGGCGGCGTCTACCGCGCCGTCGACACCCGCGACCAGGCCGAAGTCCTGGTCAAGGAGGGCCGCCCGCACGCAGGACTCGACCAGTCGGGCGACGACGCCGTCACCCGCCTCCAGCGCGAGCACGACGCGATGATCGCCCTGGAAGGGCTCGACGCCTTCCCCAAGGTCCTCGACTACCGCAAGGGCAGCCAGCACTGGTTCCTCACCCGCGAGTACGTCGACGGCAAGCAGCTCGGCGGCGAGATGGTCCGCCTCAACCCGGTCGTGCACTCGGCGACCGACCAGTCCGAGACCCTCGACGCCGCCGCGTACACGAAGTGGGCGCTCGACATCCTCGACCGCATCGAGGCCGCCGTCGCCACCATGCACGACCGCGGCCTCGTCTTCGGCGACCTGCACCCCAACAACGTCCTCATCCGCCCCGACGGCACCGTCGCCTTCATCGACCTGGAGACCACGCGCCCCGTCGACGGCCACAGCGGCCAGGCGATGGGCGCCCCCGGCTACTGCGCCCCGGCGGGCACCACCGGCACGGCCGTCGACCGCTACGCCCTGGGCTGCCTGCGGCTGAGCGTCTTCCTCCCCCTCACCACGCTCATGCCGTGGGACCCGGCCAAGGCGGAGCAGCTGATCGAGCTGGTGCGGGAGCGCTTCCCCGTCCCGGCGGACTTCGCCGCTCGCGTACGTACCGAACTCGGCCTGGACGACGCGGAGCCGGTCGCACCCGTCTGGCCGCGCGCCACCGTCCCCGCCGACGGCTCCCCGGTCGACCACGCCGAGGTGTCCGCCCTCGCCGCCCGCGTCGCGAACGGCATCCTCGCCACCGCGACCCCCGAGCGCGAGGACCGCCTCTACCCCGGCGACATCGAGCAGTTCTCGCACCCCGGCGGCGGTCTGTCCGTCGCGCACGGCGTGGCCGGAGTCCTCTGGGCCCTGCACCGCGCGGGCGCCGACGTGCCCGCCGCGCACGTCGACTGGCTCGTCGAAGCGGCCCGTACGGTCGACCAGCCGCGCCCCGGCCTCTACGACGGTCTCTCCGGCATCGCCTGCGTCCTGCACCTCCTGGGCCGCACCGCGCAGGCCGAGGAACTCCTCGACCGGGCCGTCGCCCTGCCCCGCGACGAGGCGGGCGACAGCCTCAACTCCGGTACGGCGGGCCTCGGCCTCGCTCTCCTCGCTCTCGGCCGCACCGCCGAGGCGGGCATCCTCGCCGGGTCCCTCGCCCAGCGCATCCAGCTCGGCGCGGCCGACGTGCCCAGCGGCGCGGAGCCCGCCGAACGCAAGGACAAGCGTCACCTGCCCGGCCTGCTCTACGGCGGCGCTGGCCAGGCGCTCTTCCTGCTGCGCATGCACGACGCGGCCGACTCCCGCACCGAGGCCCTGGTCGACGCGGCGGCCGAGATGCTCCGCCACGACCTGATCCAGTCGGGCCGGCTGCCCGGCGGCCCCGAGGTCCTCGAACAGGCCCCGTGGCGCGGCCCGCACATCGCGTGCGGCAGCGCGGGCCAGATCGTGGTCCTGCGCGAACTCCTGGCCCACCGCCAGGACCCGCAGCTCACCGCCGTGTACGAGGCGATGCGCGCCGACCTCGCCACGGACTACCACTCCGGCATCGGCCTCTTCACCGGCCGTGCGGGCGCGATGGCCGCCCTGCTCGACACGTACGACGACTCGAACGACGCATCGGGGGACGCCGCTCGTACGCTGCGCGCCCAGCTCGACGGGCTCGGCTGGCACGCCGTACCGCACGACGGGCAGCTGACCTTCCTCGGCGAACACGCGCTGCGGCTCTCCAGCGACCTGGCGACGGGTGCGGCGGGAGTCCTGGCGGTGCTGGCGGCACTGGGCGAGGGCGGGGGCCCGGCCCTCCCGTTCCTGGACGCGTCGGCGGTGCCGGTGGGCGCCGCCGCCTAGGCCCTGCTTCCGCCCGACGCACCTGCTTCACGTACTGGAGAACCCCGCATGACCGCGACCCCCGCCACCGGCTCACCCCGCTCCGTCCCCTCCGTCCCCTCCGTCCCCTCCGTCTACGAGGTGCGCATCGGAACGACCACCGACGCCCCGGCGGGAGCGGCCCCGGAAATGGCCGCGGTGCGCCTGATCGCCCAGCTCCCCGCCCCCTGGACGGCGGAACTGGGGGACTGCGAGGGCCCGTACGCCACCCTCGCCTTCACGGGGGAGGGCAGCGCGCGGGACCTGGCTGCCGTACTGGACGGACTGCTGGGGGCCGGTGCCCTACGGGGGTGGGCACGGGCCTGAACGGGCGGTCCGAGCGGGGCGGTTGAGGGGCTACAGGCCCTTCAGCCGCCCCACTGCTTCCTGCAACACCTCGGTCTTCTTGCAGAAGGCGAAGCGCACGAAGGGCGCCCCGGCCGCGCGGTCGTCGTAGAACACCGCGTTGGGGATCGCCACGACCCCGCACCGCTCGGGCAGTTCCCGGCAGAAGGCGAATCCGTCGCCGCTCCCGCCGAGGGGCCTGATGTCGGTCGTCACGAAGTACGTCCCGGACGGCCGGTAGACCTCGAAGCCCGCCTCCCTGAGGCCCGTGCTCAACAGGTCCCGCTTGGCGCGGAGCTGGCCGCGCAGGTCGTCGAAGTACGCGTCCGGCAGGGCGAGGGCCTCGGCGACCGCGTACTGGAAGGGGCCCGCCGAGACGTACGTCAGGAACTGCTTCGCCGACCTGACCGCCCCCACCAGCTCCGGCGAGGCCGTCACCCACCCGACCTTCCACCCGGTGAACGAGAACGTCTTGCCGCTCGACGAGATCGTCACCGTCCGCTCCTGCATGCCGGGGAAGGTGGCGAGCGGGAGGTGCTCGACGTCGTACACGAGGTGCTCGTACACCTCGTCCGTGATCACCAGCAGGTCGCGCTCGACGGCGATCCGCGCGATCTCGGCCAGTTCCTCGCGGGTGAGGACGGTGCCGGTGGGATTGTGGGGGGTGTTGAGGAGCAGGAGCCGGGTGCGCGGGGTGATCGCGTCGCGGAGTTCGTCGAGGTCGAGACGGTACGTGCCGTCCTGCGGCCGGAGCTGTACGGGGACGCGGCGCCCGCCGGCCATGGCGATGCAGGCCGCGTAGCTGTCGTAGTACGGCTCCAGGGCGACGACCTCGTCGCCGGGTTCGACGAGGGCGAGGAGAGAGGCGGCGATCGCCTCGGTGGCGCCCGCCGTGACCAGTACCTCGGTGTCGGGGTCGTACGCGAGTCCGTAGCGGCGCCGCTGGTGTTCCGCGACGGCGGTGCGCAGCTCGGGGACGCCGGGGCCCGGCGGGTACTGGTTGCCGCGACCGTCGCGCAGCGCCCGCACCGCGGCCTCGCGGACCTCCTCGGGGCCGTCCTCGTCGGGGAAGCCCTGGCCGAGGTTGATCGACCCGGTGCGCACGGCCAGCGCCGACATCTCGGCGAAGATCGTCGTCCCGAACTCGGCGAGACGGCGGTTGAGGAGGGGGCGGGGTGCGCCGGGGGAGCCTGCGGAGGTGGTCATGGCGGCCATCCTGCGCGGAACCTCTGGACTTGCTCAAGTGTGCTTTGGGCGTGGCGGCGTTCGGGAATCCCCTCCGCACGTGCGGAAGGAATCCCTTCCGCTCCGGGGGAACGGAAGGACGGTGAGGGCCGTGACCGGTCTGTTCATCGCGCTGGGTGTGATGGTGGTGGTGCTCGTCGCGATCTTCGCGAAGGTCAGGAGCACGCCGGACCCGAACAGGTACAGGACGGCGCAGCGCAGGACGAAGCGGCGCAGGACCGGGTCCTGGGCGAGTGGCGGCAGCGGGTACTCCTGCGGGGGCGGCTCGTCGTGCGGCGGCTCTTCGTCGTGCGGGGGCGGCGGCGGAGGCGGCGGCGGTGGGTGCGGCGGGGGCAGCTGAGCCTGCCCGGCCGGGCTGCGGGGGCGGCTGAGGCTGCCCGGCCGGGCTGCGGGGGGCCGCTGAGCCCCTCGTGGTGAACCGCCCGCGTGAACGTCCGGGGAACGGCTGACACGGGGCAGCTGATCCTCCGGGCCTGATGGGGAAGGGCGCCCGGCGGGAGCCGGGGAGGACTCGTACATGTGTCCTCCTCTCAACTCCTGCCGGGCGCCCATTTGTTGAACAGTTGAACCGTGTGGCCCCCGAGGGGATGGAAACCCCGCCAGATTGGGTAAAAACGCTAGGTGCGCCGCACACTTCATGATTCCCTCGCTGATGGAAATTCCCCGAGCGGGCGGTTCTCCAGCTCCACCCCGTACATCTCCGGCGTGCCCCTGGCCCACCCCCCACTGTGTGTTTGCGGAGCCACCACATGCTGACGACCCTCACGACCGACTACACCGACACGTGTGCCTCCGATCTGGCGTGGGCGCTCGGCCGGGAGCCGCTGCCCGCCCTCGCCGTACTCGATCTCGAACTGGACGGCGCCACCCTTCAGCTGCGTCTCCTCGGCGCCTCCCACCAGGTACTTCTCTCCGAAAGTGACGGCTACTGCTCGGAAACCGTCGCCTGCATCCCCGGCAGCAGGACCCCGCTCCCGCTGGGCGTCTCCAAGCAGGTCGGCAACTGGGACTACGAGTTCGCGGCCCGGGTGGAGAGGCTGTCCGAAGCCGCGTTCGCCGGTCGCGCGCAGGAACTGCTCGCGCTGGTCGCCGACCATCCGAACGGGCTCGCCGGAACGTTCCCCGGCAGTCCGTACGCGTTCACCGCACTGCTCGCGCAGCGCGAGGGCAACGGCCAGGTGAGCTGGCGGACCTGGCACGCGTACCCGCAGGAAGGGCAGTTGGTGGTGACACGGACGCGGGTGGGGATGCGGGTGCCCGCAGCGGTCTGAGGGGGTGGGGCGCTGTGCCGGGTTGTATGCCTGGCGCGCCCCAGATACACCCTTGTGGGTGACGGTTCGCGAGCGAGTGGTGACGTAGCGTTGCCCAACATGATCCAACCGGCCTCCGCCTCAGCCGGACCAGAATCCGCCGGACCCGACCCGGCCGGGTCGGGCTCCGTCGGGCGTGAATCCGCTGTCCGTGCTGCTGTCGGGCCGGACCCCGCCGGGCCTGGTGACGGTCTCTCGCTGCCGTCGCCGCGCGGCTCGGGGCGGGGCGTTCGGCTGCGCGCGCGCAGCCGAACACGTACGCGTGGGCGGGTGCGTGGGCGGGGCACGGGGCGCTCGCTGCCGGTGAGCCCTCGGGCGGCCCGCTTCCTGGTGCTGGGTGTGGTGTTTCTGTGCGCCGCCTGCGGTCTGGTGTACGAACTCGAACTGGTCGCGCTCGCCTCGTACTTGATCGGTGACTCGGTCACCCAGGCGTCCGTGGTCCTCTCCACGATGGTCTTCGCGATGGGCGTCGGCTCCCTGCTGGCGAAGCGCCTGCGCACCCAGGCGGCCGTGGGCTTCGGCATGCTGGAGGCGGGGCTCGCGGCGGTGGGCGGCAGTTCGGCGCTGGTGCTGTACGCGTCGTTCGCGTGGTTCGGCGGGGCGCGGTACGTGCTGGTGGCGTTCTCGCTCGCGATCGGCGTGCTCATCGGGGCGGAGATCCCGCTGCTGATGACGCTGATCCAGCGAATCGGGCGGGAGGTGCCGGGCGCTGCGGTCGCTGCGGTCGCTGCGGGCGGTCCTGCGGGCTCCCCGGTCTCTCCGGCGTCCACGGTCTCCCCGGACGGCGGGAGCCACGAGGGCTACGGGAGTGACGGGAGCGATGGGAGTGACGGGGGTGATGCGAGTGGCGACGTGGCGGACCTTTTCGCCGCCGACTACGTGGGGGCGCTCGTGGGCGGGCTCCTCTTCCCCTTCTTCCTCCTCCCGATGCTCGGACAGCTCACGGGCGCGCTGCTCACCGGGGCGGTCAACACGGCCGCCGGGGGCTCCCTGGTCCTGTGGCTGTTCCGGCGCGAGCTCACGCGGCGCAACCGCTGGCTGCTGATCGGCGTCAACGTCGCCGTCCTCACCTCCCTGGCCACCGCGACCGTCCTGGTCGACGACTTCGAACGGGCCGCGAGACGGGCGGTGTACGGGGACCGGGTGCGGGTCGCCGTACAGACCGACGCGCAGGAGGTCGTCATCACCGGCAGTGTGTCGGGCCCGATGGACTTCTTCCTCGACGGCAGACTCCGCGTCTCCAGCCGCGACGAATACCGCTACCACGAGGCCCTGGTCCACCCCGCGATGCGCGGCAAACACGCCCGCGTCCTGATCCTGGGCGGGGGCGACGGAATGGCCGCCCGCGAGGTGCTCCGCTACCCGGACGTCCGTACGGTCACGCTCGTCGAGCTGGATCCAGGGGTCGTGGAACTCGCGCGCACCGACCCGGCGTTGGTAGCCCTCAACGGGGGCGTGCACCAGGACCCCCGCCTCCACGTCGTGAACGCGGACGCCTTCGGCTGGCTGCGTTCGGCGCCGCTCGGCGACCTCCCCTACGACGTGGTCATCTCCGACCTGCCCGATCCGGGCATCACCGCCGCCACGAAGCTCTACTCGCAGGAGTTCTACGGGCTGGCGGCGGACGTGCTCGCTCCCGGGGGCCGGATGGTGGTCCACGCGGGCCCGATCGGGGCCCGCCCCCACGTCTACTGGACCGTCGAGGCCACCCTGCGCGCGGCGGGCCTCGCCACCCGCCCGTACCGGGCGACCGGCCGCCTCTCCGACTTCAGCGCGGGCCCGGACCGCTCCTCCGGCAACTCCAGGGCCCCGCGCGACTGGGGCCTGATCCTCGCCGCGGTCACCCGACCGGGCCTGGGCATCGCCCCCGACGCGCCGCACCTGCGCTCCCTGACCGTGCCGGTACTGCTGGAAGGGGCGAGGTCGGCGGAATCCGCCCGGATCGGGGGCGCGGGCCCCTCGACGCTGATCCACCCTCGCTACGGCCAATGACCGGTGCGGTGGAGGGGGCGCATCTGGGGGAGTGGGGTGTGAAATCCGCCCGGCTGAGTAGGCTCAGGAACCATGGACCATGAGGTGTTCGTTCCGGTTCCGCCCACCGCCGTACGGCAAACGCTCGCCACCCCCGCCCGGCTGGCCCGCTGCCTCCCCGGCTTCCAGCAGGACGCCGACACGTCGTCCACGCCGCTCACCGGCCGCCTGAAGGTCCGCCTCGGCGGCCACACCATCACCTATCGCGGCGCGCTGACCGTCACACCCACCACCAAGGGCGCCTTCACCGTCGAGGGCGAGGGCTCGGAAGCACGCGGCAACGGCTCCGTGAAGCTGTCCCTGACCGTGCGCACCGCCCCCGCCGACGACGGCACGATGCTGAGCTTCACCGGCACCGCCGAAGGCGACGGCCGCATCACCGAAGTGGACGCCCCGACCGTCGAGTCCGCCGTGCACCGCCTCCTGGACCGCTTCGGAGCCAGTCTCGCCACGGAGGCCGAAGCTCCCAAGCCCAAGCCTGCCCCGAAGCCACAGCCTGCCCCGAAGCCACAGCCGGACCCCAAGCCCAAGCCCAAGGCGACGAAGCCCAAGCCCGACCCCGCCCTCGACCGCCTCAGTGACGAAGAGCTGACCATGGACGACCCCCTCCCCGAGGACGAGGAGGCCGCCCTGCGCGAGGCTCTCGAAGGGCTGCCGGGAGACATCCCGGAGGCATTCCTCGACGACGAGCCCCCCGCCGAGGCCGCGCACGCCCGCCGCACGATGATCGGCCGCAGCGCGGAAGAGGTCGACCACGCGCCGCCGCGCGGCCGGTACGCGCCCGTCATGGCCCCGGCTCCCACCTCCGCCACGTTCACACTGCGCCGCCTGGCACCCGCCGCCGCCCTCGCGGTGGCCTCGGCCGTGGTCGTGGGACGCGTACTGCGCCGACGCAGGTAGCGACAGGCGGGGAACCGTACCCGAGTGGGCCGTACCCGGGTGGGCCGGACGCGGGTGGGCCGGACGCGGGTGGGCCGGACGCGGCCAACACCCGGGCCCCGCGCCAGTACTGTCGGAGCGTGACCAGCGAACAGAACAAGAACACCGGTGTCGTCCTCACCGCCGGAGACGTCGAGCTGACCGTCGACCCGGCGGACGGCTGCCGCATCGACAGCCTCCGCATCGGCGGCACCGAGGTGCTCCGCCAGCCGGAGAACGGCAAGCACTTCGGCAGCTTCCCGATGGTCCCCTGGTGCGGCCGCACCGAGAACGGGCAGTTCCGCGACGGCGACAAGGTTCACCAGCTCCCGGTGAACTCCGCCCCGCACGCCATCCACGGCACCGGCCGCGACTCCCGCTGGCGCACCGCCGCCCGGGACACCGCGTCGGCCTCGTTCACGTACGACCTCACCAGCCCCTGGCCCTACGCGGGCCGGGTCACCCAGCTCTTCGAGCTGACGCCCGACGCGCTCACGCTCACCATGGGCGTCGAGACGTACGACAACTCCTTCCCGGCCCAGGTCGGCTGGCACCCCTGGTTCCGCCGCAACCTCGGCGGCGAGGACGTGACCCTGGACTTCACCGCCGCCTGGCAGGAGGAGCGCGGCGAGGACCACCTCCCCACCGGCCGCCGCATCGACCCCCTCCCCAGCCCCTGGGACGACTGCTTCGGCATGCCCGAGGGCGTCGACGTCACCCTCACCTGGCCCGGCGAGCTGGAGATCAAGGTGACCAGCCGCGAGGAGTGGGTGGTCGTGTACGACGAGCAGGAGGCGGCCGTGTGCGTCGAACCGCAGACCGGCCCGCCGAACGGGCTCAACACCCTCCCGCGCCTGGTCACGCCCGTCGACCCGCTGGAGGCGTCGACGACGTGGACGTGGCGGCGGCTCTCCTGACCTCCACTTAGGGCCTGTCCGGCGGATCTTGTCGCGGTCGCGTGCCCTGGCACGCACTCCCCCAAGGTCTTAAGGACCAGGGGGGACCCCCTGCGGCGTTGTCGTCGGTCTTCCCCAAGCTCTCAACTTCGTTCGAGCAGGGGAGACCCCATCCGCTCCGCGTCGTCTCCCTCCTCCGCCTTGCAGCTGCACGCTTCCCCAAGCTCTCGGCTTCGCTCGACCAGGGGAGACCCCATCGACCCCGCTCAGCCGCACCGAGAAACCGCAGGTCACCCCATACGACCTGATCCGCCGGACAGGCCCTAAGCTCGTCACCATGACTGACGTACGCGCTGAACTGCTCCAGCAGATCAAGGACAAGGCCGTGGTCCACGGCAAGGTGACCCTCTCCTCGGGTCTGGAGGCCGACTACTACATCGACCTGCGCCGGATCACGCTGGACGGCGAGGCCGCGCCGCTGGTGGGGCAGGTCATGCTCGACCTGACCGCCGACCTGGACTTCGACTGCGTCGGCGGTCTGACCCTGGGCGCCGACCCGGTCGCCACCTCGATGCTGCACGCCTCCGCCGCGCGCGGTCAGCGCCTCGACGCCTTTGTCGTGCGCAAGGCCCAGAAGGCGCACGGCATGCAGCGCCGCATCGAAGGCACCGAGGTCAAGGGCCGTCGCTGCCTGGTCGTCGAGGACACCTCCACCACCGGTGGCTCGCCGCTCACCGCCGTCGAGGCGGTCCGCGAGGCGGGCGGCGAGGTCGTCGCGGTCGCCACGATCGTCGACCGGGGTGCGGCGAAGGCCATCGCGGACGCGGGGCTGCCCTACCTGACCGGGTACCAGCTGGCGGACCTGGATCTCGCCTGAAGTTGTGACCTAGGTCCCGGCTCCGCTGCTGCGGGGCTGTGACCTGGGGTTTTGTCCGAGGTCGGAGTGTTTCACGTGAAACACTCCGACCTTCGTACATTCCGGGACGCGGGAGGCGGGCATCCGTCGGGTGGAGTCCCGTGAAGAGTCTGGAAAGATGGGGCCTGACGATGACGTCGCCCCCAGGTCAGGGACCAGCACGCACACCCGCATATCCCAAGGAGCGGACAGATGCCCATCGCAACCCCCGAGGTCTACGCCCAGATGCTCGACCGGGCGAAGGCGGAGAAGTTCGCCTACCCGGCGATCAACGTGACCTCCTCCCAGACCCTGCACGCTGCCCTGCGCGGCTTCGCGGAGGCTGAGAGCGACGGCATCATCCAGATCTCCACCGGTGGTGCGGAGTTCCTGGGTGGCCAGCACAACAAGGACATGGTCACCGGTGCGGTCGCCCTGGCCGAGTTCGCGCACATCGTCGCCGCGAAGTACGACATCACCGTCGCGCTGCACACGGACCACTGCCCCAAGGACAAGCTGGACACGTACGTCCGTCCGCTGATCGAGGTCTCCGCCGAGCGCGTCGCGCGTGGCGAGAACCCCCTCTTCCAGTCCCACATGTGGGACGGCTCGGCCGAGACGCTGGCCGACAACCTGGCCATCGGCCAGGAGCTGCTGGCCAAGGCCGCCGCCGCGAAGATCATCCTTGAGGTCGAGATCACCCCGACCGGTGGCGAGGAAGACGGCGTCAGCCACGAGATCAACGACGAGCTGTACACGACGGTGGACGACGCGCTGCGTACCGCTGAGGCGCTGGGCCTGGGCGAGAAGGGCCGCTACCTGCTGGCCGCCTCGTTCGGCAACGTGCACGGCGTGTACAAGCCGGGCAACGTCGTGCTGCGTCCGGAGCTGCTGAAGGACCTCCAGGAGGGCGTCGGCTCGAAGTACGGCAAGGCGTCCCCGTTCGACTTCGTCTTCCACGGCGGGTCGGGCTCGACGGCCGAGGAGATCGCCACCGCGCTGGAGAACGGCGTCGTGAAGATGAACCTCGACACGGACACCCAGTACGCCTTCACGCGTCCGGTCGTGGACCACATGTTCCGCAACTACGACGCGGTGCTGAAGGTCGACGGCGAGGTCGGCACGAAGTCGAAGTACGACCCGCGTACGTGGGGCAAGGCTGCCGAAGCGGGCATGGCTGCGCGGGTGACGGAGGCGTGCGCGGCCCTCCGCTCCACGGGCACCCGCCTGAAGTAACGCTTTACCGCACGGGCCCGGCCCCTCTCGGACACCTTCCGAGGGCGCCGGGCCCGTGCGTGTGCCCCTCCTTCACCTGAGGCGGGGCGCACCCGCATGGCAGAAGCGGGTCGGAGCGGGGACGATCCTCCTATGGCCGAAATCGAGAGTGCCGGAGGGCTCCGCGTCAAGAGCGCGACCGGGCGATGGGTCCTCCTCACCACCGTCCTCGGATCCAGCATGGCCATGCTCGACTCGACCGTCGTCAACGTCGCCCTTCCCCGCATCGGCAAGGACCTCGACGCCGATCTGGCCGGTCTCCAGTGGACCGTCAACGCGTACATGCTGACGCTCGCCGGGCTGATCCTCCTCGGCGGAGCGCTCGGCGACCGGTACGGCCGCCGGAAGGTGTTCGTGATCGGGGTCGTGTGGTTCGCCGTGGCGTCCCTGCTGTGCGGGCTCGCACCCAACGCGACCGTCCTGATCGCCGCCCGCGCGTTGCAGGGCATCGGCGGAGCACTGCTCACCCCGGGCTCCCTCGCGCTGATCCAGGCGTCGTTCCACCCCGACGACCGGGCGCGGGCGGTGGGCCTGTGGTCCGGGCTCGGCGGGATCGGGGCCGCGATCGGCCCCTTCCTCGGCGGATGGCTCGTGGACGGGCCCGGCTGGCGCTGGGCGTTCCTCATCAACGTGCCGCTGGCCGCGCTGTGCGTGCCCGTCGCGCTCCGGCACGTGCCGGAGTCGAAAGATCCGCAGGCGCATGGGCGGTTCGACGTGCTGGGGGCCGCGCTCGCCGCCGTGGCGCTCGCCCTGGTGACGTATGCGCTCATCGAAGCCCCGGAGCAGGGAGCATCGGCGGTCGTGATCGGGTGCGCCGTCGTGGGAGTGCTGGTGGCGGGCGCGTTCCTGTACGTCGAGCGGACCCGGGCCGAGCCCATGATGCCGCTCACGCTCTTCGCCTCGCGGCAGTTCAGCGCGATCAACGTCGTGACGCTGTGCGTGTACGCGGCGTTCGCCGGGTTCTTCTTCCTGGCCGCGCTCCAGTTGCAGGTGGTCTCCGGGTACTCCGCGCTCCAGGCGGGCACCGCCATGCTGCCGACGACCGCGCTGATGCTCTTCCTGTCCGCCCGCTCCGGGGAGCTCGCCCAGCGCATCGGGCCGCGCATCCCGCTCACCGTGGGACCGCTGCTGTGCGCGGCGGGGATGCTGCTGATGCTGCGGGTGGGGGAGCGCCCGTCGTACGTGGCTGATGTGCTGCCCGCGGTGGTGGTGCTGGGCATGGGCATGGTGACCCTGGTGGCCCCGCTCACCGCGACCGTTCTGGCGTCCGTGGACGCCGGGCGGGCCGGGCTCGCCTCCGGCATCAACAACGCCGCCGCCCGGGCCGCCGGGCTCATCGCCGTGGCCGCGCTGCCCCTGCTGGCGGGCATGGGGCCGGACGCGTACCGCTCGGCGGCCGAGTTCGGGGCGACGTTCCGGCGGGCGATGCCCCTGTGCGCGGGCGTGCTGGTGCTCGGTGCGCTGATCGCGTTCGTGGCCGTACGGAATCCGAAGGGCGGGGTGCCCGAGGGCGAGTGCCGTACGCACTGCGGGGTCGCCGCGCCGCCTCTGGAGCCGGATCACACGGATCGCACCGAACACGGTGAGGCGGCGGACCGAGGGGAACGGCCCGGGTTGTCGTAGCGGGAAGGCAGACTAGGGGCATGGCTATTCACCAGGACCTCCTCGGGGGACCGCCCCCGACCCACCTGCCCGACGACCCGGAGCCCCGCGAGCTCCTCGCGAACGGCACCGCCCCCGCCGACGTCGCCGCGAAGTACCCGGCCTCCTCGCTGGCCTGGGCGCAGCTCGCCGACGACGCCTTCGAGAAGGGCTCCGTCGTCGAGTCGTACGCGTACGCCCGCACCGGCTACCACCGCGGCCTGGACTCCCTGCGCCGCGCCGGGTGGAAGGGACACGGCCCGGTGCCGTGGGAGCACGAGCCGAACCGAGGCTTCCTGCGCGCCCTGCACGCCCTGGCCCGCGCCTCGCAGTCCATCGGCGACCAGGAGGAGTACGCCCGCTGCTCCACCTTCCTCCGGGACTCCTCCGCGCTCGCCGCGGACACCCTGGGCTGACACCCGTATGCCCGTACGCTCCGGGGCCGGGCGGCGCACGGTCCCGGAGCGGCGGCGGGCTTCCCCGGGCGTCGCGGAAGGTGTCCCGGTGCGGCGACAGGCTTCCCCAGGCGTCCCGGTGCGGCGACACGCCCCCGTGCCCGCAAGCCCGAGGGGCGCCGATAAGACGCCTGTACGATCGCCCGGACCGTGAGGGAAGATCGTCGCCGGTGCACGAGGGCTCCTCGCCCCGCTCCCCCCACCTGCCGGAGGCACCGACCAGGGGAGGGCTCTGACGTGGGCCAAGGCCGCTACAGCAACCCGTCCGCCGGGCACCCGGCTGCCCGCCGCCCCAGCACCCGCCCCCGCCGCAGCCCCAGCCCCCGCCCCAGCACCCGCCCCCGCCGCAGCCCCAGCCCCCGCCCCAGCCCCCGCTCCGGTCCCCGCACCCGCCTCACCCGCCGGGGCCGGTTCCTCGTCACGCTCCTCTGCCTCGTCGCCGGACTGGGCGCCGCCGGGCTCGCCGTCGCGGCCTGGGACACCGGGACGGGCGAGACCGGGAAGGCGGCCCCGGGGCCCGCCGCCACCGACGGAGCGTCCGGCGGCTCGGGCGAGGTCTCCCGCAACCCCCCGAGCCGTGACCGCGCCGACCACCAGGTCCCCGCCTCCGGCACCGGCGCCTTCGCCCCCGCGCGCCTCACCGGAACCCCCGTCGGCAGTGGCACCCTGCGCCGGTACCAGGTCCAGGTCGAGACCGGCAGCGGCGTCGCCCCCGACCAGGCCGCCGCCGAGATCCAGCGCATCGTCGCCGACCCCCGGGGCTGGGCGCGGAACGGGCGCGGGCGCTTCCAACTGGTCGCGGGGAAAGCCGACTTCGTCATCCGCGTCGCCACCCCGAAGACCGCCGACCGGCTCTGCGCCGAGGCCCACCTCGACACCGGCGGCGAGCTGAACTGCGAAACCGGGAAGGGCGTCGTGGTGAACCTCAAGAGGTGGCTGACCGGGTCGCCGCAGTTCGCCGGAACGCCCGCCGAGTACCGGCACCTGATCATCAACCACGAGCTGGGCCACGCGCTGGGCCTCGGACACCTCGGCTGCCCCGCCCCCGGGCGTCCCGCACCCGTGATGATGCAGCAGATCAAGGGCCTCGGCGGATGCCGCTCCAATGCCCACCCGTATGCCGCGAACGGGACGTATCTCTCAGGCCCCACCCTCTGAGGAGCACCTCCCGGAGGCCCCGACTATGCTGCCCAGCAGGGGACCGGGGCCCGAGAATCCTTCAAGGAAGGGGCGGACCGCTACCTGGAAGTTCGTGTCGAGGAGCATGCGATGACGCACACCCCCGAGGCGCCCGGCAACAGCGAGTCAGTGGGTCTGGCGACCCCGAACCTCGACTTCGCGGGCACCACACCGTACGAGGACTACGTCCAGGCGGACGTACTCACCCACCTCCAGAACCCTCTCTCCGACGATCCCGGCGAGATGGTCTTCCTGGTCACCACCCAGGTCATGGAGCTGTGGTTCACGGTCATAGTCCACGAGTGGGAGACGGCGGCGAACGCGCTGCGCGAAGAGAAGATCCCCGTGGCGCTGGATGCGCTGAAGCGCTCCACCCGAGAGCTGGAGGCCCTGAACGCCTCCTGGAAGCCGCTCTCCAACCTCACCCCCGCCCAGTTCAACTCGTACCGCAGCGCGCTCGGCGAGGGGTCCGGATTCCAGTCCGCGATGTACCGGCGGATGGAGTTCCTGCTCGGCGACAAGGCCGCCTCGATGCTCGTCCCGCACCGGGGAGCGCCTCGCGTGTACGACGAGCTGGAGAAGGCACTGCACCAACCCAGCCTGTACGACGAGGTGTTGCGGCTCCTCGCCCGGCGCGGCCTGCCCGTGCCGCAGGAGGTCCTGGACCGCGACCTCTCGCAGAAGTACGAGCCCTCGCCCGAGGTCGAGGCGGTCTGGGCGCAGGTGTACGGAGCCGAGGAGATCGGCGTGGGCCGGTCCGAACTGGTCGTGCTCGGTGAGGCGTTGACCGAGGTCGGCGAGCTCGTCTGGCGATGGCGCAACGACCATCTGGTGGCCACGCGGCGTGCCATGGGGTCGAAGGTCGGCACCGGCGGTTCCGCCGGACTGGCGTGGCTGGAGAAGCGCGCCCGCAAGAACGTGTTCCCCGAGCTGTGGACGGCGCGCAGCCATGTCTGAGAACGCGACAGCGGGCGAGGCGGCGATGTTTCACGTGAAACGTGCGGCGGAGCTCGATGCCGCCGATGAACTCGCCCCGTACAGGGAGCTGTTCAGCGTCCCCGAAGGGCTCGTCTATCTGGACGGGAACTCCCTGGGCGCCCTGCCCCGCGCCGTCCCCGGACGCCTCCAGGACGTGGCCTCCCGCGAATGGGGCGAGCTGCTCATCCGGTCCTGGGACGAGAGCGGCTGGTGGACCGCGCCCGAGCGGATCGGCGACCGCATCGCCCCGCTCGTCGGCGCGGCGGCGGGCCAGATCGTCGTCGGCGACTCCACCAGCGTCAACGTCTTCAAGGCGCTGGTGGGTGCGGTCCGGCTGGCGGGCGACGAGCGCGACGAGGTCCTCGTCGACGCGACCACCTTCCCCACGGACGGGTACATCGCCGAGTCCGCCGCCCGCATGACCGGCCGCACCCTGCGACCGGTCCGCCCGGAGGAAGTGCTGGGCGCTCTCGGACCCCGTACCGCCGCCGTCCTCCTCAACCACGTCGACTACCGGTCGGGCCGTCTCCACGACCTGCCCGGACTGACCGCCGCGATCCACGAGGCGGGTGCGCTGGCCGTCTGGGACCTGTGTCACAGCGCGGGCGCACTCCCGGTCGGGCTGGACGAGCACGGCGTGGACCTGGCGATCGGCTGCACGTACAAGTACCTCAACGGCGGCCCCGGTTCGCCCGCGTACCTGTACGTCGCCGCCCGCCACCAGGACCGCTTCGACTCGCCGCTGCCGGGCTGGACGGGGCACGCGAACCCGTTCGGGATGGACCCGGAGTACGCGCCCGCCGACGGCGCGGTGCGCGGGCGCGTCGGTACGCCCGACATCCTGTCGATGCTCGCCCTGGAGACCTCCCTCGACGTCTGGGAGGGCGTCGGCGTGGAATCCGTACGGGCGAAGTCGCTGGCGCTCACGGACTTCTTCGTGGAGTGCGTGAACGCATACGTCCCGCAGGGCCGGGTCGAGCTGGTCACGCCGCTCGCGCACGCCGAGCGCGGCAGCCAGATCGCCCTGCGCTGTGGCGACGCGGGCGAGGTGATGAAGGGCCTGATCGCGCGTGGTGTGGTCGGGGACTTCCGGCACCCGGACGTGCTGCGCTTCGGGTTCACTCCGCTGTACGTCGGTTTCGGCGACGTGGAGCGGGCGGCCCGGGTGCTCGCCGAGGTCCTGTAGGGCGTACGGAGCGGGTGGCCACGTCGGAGGGAACGGTTCCCGGCGT
Organism: Streptomyces sp. NBC_00237; assembly: GCF_026342435.1. NCBI lineage: Bacteria > Bacillati > Actinomycetota > Actinomycetes > Kitasatosporales > Streptomycetaceae > Streptomyces > Streptomyces sp. NBC_00237. The sequence continues at coordinate 581,129 of NZ_JAPEMT010000001.1, forward strand.
GGCCACGCGCACGCAAAGCGCCTGGTAGCGTCCGCGCTTAATGATCCAAAAGGGTGTAGGAACGAACCGCCATTGCCCGGAGGTTGAAGCCGTCATGCCGAGCGTTCCCCTGCCGGACGAGCCGTCCGGGCTCCCCCTCGACGAGCCGCCGACGCTCCCCGCCGTCGCCCCGGACGCCAGTGTTCCGTACGGCGACCACCCCGACCAGATCATCGACTTCTACGCGCCGCGCGGGGAACGGGCCGGGGCCGCCCCGCTGGTGGTCGTCCTGCACGGCGGGGCGTGGCGGGCACCGTACGACAGGCAGCACATCACCCCGTTCGCGGACTTCCTGGCCCGGCGGGGCTTCGCGGTCGCCAATGTCGAGTACCGGAGGGGCAGTTCGCTGCCGCATCAGGGGGCGGAGGGGCCTGTCGCAGGGCGCTGGCCGGAGACCTTCGACGACGTGGCCGCCGCCCTGGACGCACTGCCGCACCTGGCGAAGGAGGCCCTGCCGGAGGCGGACGTCCGCCGCACCGTCCTGACCGGACACTCCGCCGGGGGCCACCTGGCGTTGTGGGCCTCCGCCCGGCACGTGCTCCCCGAGGGCGCGCCGTGGCGGCTCGACGGGCCGCCGCCGCTGCGCGGGGTGGTCGCACTCGCACCGATCGCGGACTTCGCCACGTCTGTACGGATGGAGGTGTGCGGCGGCGCCGTCACCCAGCTCCTGGGCGGCGAGTCGGCGTACGAGGAACGCCTTCCGTACGCGGACCCGGCCGCCCTGCTGCCCACCGGCATCGCGACCACCGTCGTCCAGGGCCGCACCGACACGACCGTTCCGCACGAGGTGTCGGAGGCGTACGCGGAGGCGGCGGCGAAGGCGGGCGAGGTCGTCGGACTGACGCTCCTGGAGGACGTGGGCCACTTCCCGCTGATCGACCCGGCGGCGGACGCGTGTGCGGTGGTGGCGGAGGAGATCGCGCAACTCGCCTACTGAGGCTCTGCATCGCGGACCCTGCCTGTCCGCACGTCAGGTGCGGGCCGGAGCGAGGGGCCGGGTGGTGGGCCGTGTAGTACCTGAGGGGGACCCCGAAGGTCGGAGCCCCGGGGGACGACCTGGGGCGTTCCCCGTCCTACCGTGGGAAACGTGAACCAGAAATCCAGCAGCCGAAGCCCGGAATTCCGCCTCGCCGCGACGGCGCTGCGGGGACTGCGCGAGGACCTCCTGCGTGCCCCGCTGGCCTTCCGGCCGCTCCCGCCCCTGCGCACGGACGGTCCCGGGTGGGCCCGTGTGCCGGAGCGGATACGGGCCGTGGCGACCTGGTCGGTGCACGTGTTGGTCCTGGTGCTGGCCGTCATCACCTTCGCCATCGGCTACTCGACCGACTCCGACGTGGAGGCGCAGTTCTTCATCGGCGTCTTCTCGGCGGTGCCGGTCGCGCTCAGCCTGATCCGGCCGGTGCTCGCCTGGTGGGCGTGTCTGATCATGGCTCCGGTCACCGGCAACATCGGGGCGTTCGACTCGGGGTATCCGTGGCCGCCCGGCTCCATCGCCGCGATGCTCGTGGTGATGACGGTGGTCGCGGCCAGGACCCGGCCCCGGGCGGCGGCCTGGATGTGGAGCCTCGCGGCGGTGTACGTGGGGCTGACCACGATGATGCTGTCGGAGGACGTGCAGGTCATCTACAACGGGCCCGCGTTCCTGCTCGCCGTGGGCCTGCCCCTCCTCCTGGTCTCCTTCCTCCACGTCCGCCGGACGGCCGAGCGCGAGATCGTCGCCCAGCAGCGAGAGATCGTCGCCCAGAGGACCGTCACCGCCGTCGAGCGCGACCGGCGCACGCTGCTCGAAGAGCGCACCAACATCGCCCGTGAGCTGCACGACGTCGTCGCCCACCACATGTCGGTCGTCGCCATCCAGGCCGAAGCCGCCCCGTACCGGGTGGAGAATCCGCCGCCCGAGCTGGAGCAGGCGTTCGCCACGATCCGGGAGAACGCGGTGGCGGCCCTCACCGAACTGCGCCGCGTACTGGGAGTCGTACGGGCGGAGGACTACGAGGCCCCCGACGCCCCGCAGCCACAGCTCTCCGACCTGCCGCGCCTGCTGTCGAACGTCCAGGAGACCGGTCTTTCGGTCGAGCTGGCCACCACCGGTGCGGTCCGCGCGCTTCCGCAGGGCGTGGAGCTGTCGGCGTACCGCATCGTCCAGGAGGCCCTGAGCAACGTGCTGCGACACGCGCCGGGCGCGGCGGCCAGGGTCGAGGTGAGCCACGTCCTGGGCGGCCTGGGCCTGCGGGTGGTCAACGAACCCGGCACGGCCGACGCCCCGCCGTCGCCCGGCGCCGGGCACGGGCTGACCGGGATGCGGGAGCGGGTGCAGATGCTGGACGGCGAGATGACGGCGGAGCCGACGGCAGGAGGGGGCTTCGAGGTGACGGTGTTCGTGCCGGTGGCGGCAGGGACCGTGGGTGCGGGGGCCGTGGCTTCGGTGCCCGCGACGTCGTCGGTGGCTTCGGGGGCGGTGGAGGACACCGTTCCGGTGCCCGCCCAGGGGTGCGCCGTCGAGGACGCCGTACCGTCGATGCTCCGCAAGGAGCCCGCCGAGCCGCACCCGGAGTCCGCCGCATGACCACCGCGCACGCCCCGTCCGCTGCCCCCGCCGACCCCATCCGGGTGCTGATCGTCGACGACCAGATGATGGTCAGGGAAGGGTTCTCCGTCCTGCTCAACGCGATGCCCGGCATCGAGGTCGTCGGTGAGGCCGTCGACGGGCGGCAGGCGATCGCGCAGACGGCGGCGCTGCACCCGGACGTCGTCCTGATGGACATCCGGATGCCCGAGCTGAACGGCATCGAGGCCACCCGCGAGATCGTCGCCGCGAACGGGGACGCGAAGGTGCTGGTCCTCACCACCTTCGACCTCGACGAGTACGTCTACCAGGCGCTGCGCGCGGGGGCCTCCGGCTTTCTGCTGAAGGACGCGTCCGCCCGCCAGCTCGCCGAGGGCGTACGGGTGGTGGCGCGCGGCGAGGCGCTGCTCGCCCCGGCGGTCACGAAGCGGCTGATCGCCGAGTTCTCCAAGCTGACCGAGTCGTCGTCGGCCCGTCGGCCCGTCGGGCCCGACCAGATAGGCGACCTCACGGAACGCGAGACCGAGGTCCTCGTCCTGATCGCGAACGGGCTCTCCAACGGGGAGATCGCCTCCCGGCTGGTCGTCGCCGAGTCCACGATCAAGACGCACGTGAGCCGGGTGCTGGTGAAGCTGGGTCTGCGGGACCGGACACAGGCGGCGGTGTTCGCGTACGAGGCGAGGCTGGTGACGCCGGGGTAGGGGGCTGATCACCCGGATGGGTGAAGATCCCCCGATGCCGCTCGGCGCTGCTCCGGTCCCGCCACACTGGTGCCCGCACAGAAGGGGGTGCAGCATGACGGTTATGGCAGAGCGCGCAGTGCAGATGTCTCCGGAGGAGTTCGAGGGGATCGCCAAGACCCTGGAGAGGGAGACCGACGCCGTCAGGTTGGAATTCATCAACGGGCGGATCGGATTCAGAAGCATGCCGGATGGGGACCACAACGAGATCGTCGAGTGGCTGAGGGCTGTATGCATGCAGCATAAACCCGGGTGGGCGTTGTACGGACCGGATCAGGGACTCAAGGTCGGGTCCTACCGGAAGGGAAGGGTCCGGCCTGATGGATCGCTCGCGCCGAGGAAGAACTTCGCAGGCCACGGAGACTGGGCCGATCCGGCAGGCGTGCTGATGACGGTCGAGGTCACCTCGTACGACTCGGACACCAACAATCGGGACCGAGTCGAAAAGCCCGCAGCCTACGCCGCAGCGGGTATCCCGGTGTATCTGCTGATCGACCGGGACTCCTGCAAGGTGTCTGTGTTCAGCAGGCCCGATCAGGAAAGTGGAAAGTACAGGGACGTACACAGCGTTGCCTTCGGCTTGCCGATCACGATCCCCGAGCCTGTGGGCATCGAGCTCGACACCGAGGAACTCAAGGATTACGTCCGCTGACGCACCTATCCCTTGCGATCATGCACCCATGACCACCCTCAACGACCGCACCTCCCTCCTCGCCGAAGCCATAGCCCTGCGCACCGCCGACCGCACCGAGGAAGCCCGCACCCGCCTCCTCTCCCTCTCCGAGCGTTTCCCCGCCGACGCGGAGATCGCGTACCAGACCGCATGGGCCCACGACCGGCTCGGGCTCGAAGCGGAGGCGGTGCCGTTCTACGAGAGCGCGCTCGCCGGGACCCTGACCCCGGCCGACCGCAAGGGCGCGCTCCTCGGCCTCGGCAGCACCTACCGGATCCTCGGCCGGTACGAGGACGCCGTGCGGACCCTGCGCACCGGGGCGGCGGAGTTCCCCGAGGACGGCGCGCTGAGGACCTTCCTCTCCATGGCCCTGTTCAACACGGGCGAGGCGCACGAAGGCATGCGGCTCCTGCTGCGCCTCCTCGCCGAAACCAGCGACGACGCCTCCGTGCGGCAGTACCGGGCGGCCATCGAGTACTACGCGAAGGACCTCACGGCCACCGAGTGATGCGGCCCGCCCCGGCCTACCCGTGCAACCTCCGCAACACCCGGAACGCCAGCCACACCGCCCCCGCCCCCAGCACCACCACGATCCCCGTCTCCACCAGCTGGAGCGGCCAGAAGTGGGACTCCGGGTGCACGTCCGAGTAGTGCTCGACGGCCCCCCGCGCCGCCATGCACGTCTTCGGGTCGGGGTACGCCGTCGACGCCGCTTCGGTCCAGCAGTGCTCCCAGTCCAGCCGCCGCCCCGACTCGGTGAGCATCCCGTAGGACGTCTCCCACTGGGAGGGGACGATCCCCATCACGGACGAGGGCCCCTCCCTGCGCGCCAGCGTCACCACGGGCCACAGGTACTCCCGTATGCGCCCCAGCGCCAGCAGCACGCCGCCCGTCACCACCACGGTCACCCCCATCGCCACCACCGTGCGCCGCACCAACAGCGCGGCGAGCGCCCCGAAGGCCACCCCGAGGAGCGCGTACGCGGTCCCGGCGATGCCGGACGCCGCATAGCTGTGGGCCTGGTGCCACTGGAAGGGAGCCGCTTCGAAAGCACCGAGCCCCACCCGGTACGTCACCCCCAGCAGCACCCACCCCGCCACCGCGAGCCCCGCCGCCACCCCCAGCTTCGCGACCAGCCACCGCGCCGGGGACACCCCCTGCGCCCAGGCCAGTTTGTACGTCCCCGACTCCAGCTCCCGCGCGACCATGGGCCCCGCCACGAACGCGCCCAGCAGCATCGGCCCCACCAGCGCCACGAAGGCGACGTCCTCCGTGAGGCTCCGCATCCGCGTCCTGAGCGGCGAGCCGTCCTCCACTCCCACCCAGCGCATCATCACCGCCGCCACCAGCGCCAGCCCGAGCAGCACTCCGGCCACCTGGATCGCGCGCCGGTGCTGCCGCAGCACCACGCGGACCGCCCCCCGCCGCAGGTTCCCGGGGCGTGTCCGGGGGGCCTGCGGCGAGGCCGGCAGCGTACTCGTGTCCGTACTCATGAAGCGTCTCCCCGTGCTGCGCGGTGAAGGAGCAGGAAGGCAGCCGCGGCCGCCACGGCCGTGCCCGCCAACAGCGGTACGGTCAGGGTGAGTTGCGCGTCGAACGTGTCGTACGGCTGGGACCCGCCCGCCATCAGCGTGACCCCCAGCACCAGCCCCGCGAGGGCCATCGCCGCAGTCGTACGGCGTACCAGCAGCCCGCACAGCGCCCCGAAGGCCACCGCGAAGAGCGTGTACGCGACGGGCGCGGGCCCGATCGGCAGCGCCGCGTCCCGCAGTGCCCCCATCACCCCCGCCATCGGAAGCGTGAGCGCGAGCAGCACCCCGACCGGCACCAGCAGCTTCGCCGCCAGCCAGCGCGCCGGGGTGACGCCCTGCGTCCAGGCCAGCTTGTACGTCCCCGAGGCCAGCTCCTCGGCGACCATCGGCCCCGCCACCAGCACCCCGCCGAACAGCGGCAGCCCCAGCGACACCACGTCCCCGACGGCGAAGGTCCACCCCTGCCGCGCCTCCTGTGCCCCGGACCACACCGTCGCGGCCAGCGGCAGCACCGAGCCGAGAGCGGCCAGGACCAGAGCGGTCCGCAGGGCGGCCCGGTGCTGTCGCAGTACGTATCGGTAGGGGACAGCCCTCGCCTGCGTCACGCCCCTCGAAAGCGCCACGGCCATGCTCACGACGCCCCCGCATGCTTGCCCCGCAGCACCCGGAAGGCGACGGCGACCGCTATGCCCGCCGCCACCAACAGCAGTCCGGACTCGACGAGTTGGAGCGGCCAGAAGTGACCCTCGCGGTGCACGTCCATGAAGTACTGGACCCCGCCCTGGTCGATCATGCACTCCTCCGACGACTTGCCGCCGCCCGTCTGCGCCAGGCACTCCCGGGGCAGGACGCGCTCCCCGGAAGCGGTCAGCATGCCGTCCTCGACGACCCGCACGCCCGGGGTGTACATGTCCTCGTACATCGGCTGCTTCGACACCAGGGTCTCGACCGGCCACAGCTTCTCCCGCAGCAGCTCGGAGAAGGCGAACTGGACGGTGAGCACCGAAACCCCGGTGAACGCCATCGCGGTCACCGTCCTGCGCATCAGCAACCCGACCAGCGTGCCGACCCCGACGGCCAGCGCGGACTGCGCGACCTGCACGGGACCGAGCAGCTCGTACGCGGGCCCGTCCCAGGCCAGATGCATCGTGGCGCGCTCCGTCAGGCTGCCCACGGTCAACCGGAACAGCACCACCAGCACCGCCGACCCGCCCAGCGTCACCGCCGTCGCCAGCGCGAGCTTCGTGGCGAGCCACCGCACGGGGGACACGGACTGCGTCCACAGCCAGGTGTACGTCCCCGACTCCAGCTCCCGCGCGACCAGCGGCCCCGCGACGAACGCCCCGATCAGGGCGGGCAGCAGTCCGGTCACAAAGAGGGCGCGCTGGAGCAGCATCCCCATTCCGGTGTCCGCGTCCCGCGCGAACGCGCCCTTCGGGTCGACGAGCGCCGTCACGACGAGGAAGACCGCCACGCCGAGCGCGGCGACGGCGAGCGCTCCGCAGAACACCCTTGCCGTGAAGCGATGTTGACGTGCCGTCACCCAGCGCGGCCCGCTCAGCCTGGCCGCCCTGGGCATCCTGGACATCAGCGAAACGGCACTCATGCGGACACCCCCGCCGAGGAACGCCCCGACGCCGACCCCGCTGCCAGGCGGATCGGCTCCGCACTCGGCGTGAGCAGCGGGGGCGCGTCGGGCGACCTCATGTGGGCGAGCAGCAGCTCTTCGAGCGTCGGCTCGACGACCTCCCAGCCGCCCCCGAACGGAGCCCCGTCCCGCCGCACCAGCGCCGTCATGTGACGCCCTGTCACCTTCGACTCGACGACGGTCGTCCCCGACACGATCTCGGCCACCGGACCCGACAACAGCGCGTGCGCGGCGAGCAGTTCTTCCGTCTCGCCCCCGAGCCGGATCCGCCCGTTCTCCATCAGCAGCAGGTAGTCGCAGGCCCCTTCCAGCTCGGCCAGGATGTGGGAGGAGATGACGACGGTGGTGCCGCTGTCGCCCGCCTCCGCGAGCAGGTTGCCCATCAGCTGGTGCCGGGCGAGCGGGTCGAGGTCGGCCATCGGCTCGTCGAGGAGCAGCAGATCGGGCTGCTTGCCCAGGCACAGGGCGAGGGCGACGCGGGTGCGCTGCCCGCCGGACAGCTCCCGTACCTTCGTCCCCAGATCCAGGTTTCCGTCCCTGACGATGCGGACGGCGCGCTCGGCGTCCCACCGTCCCGGATTCAGCTCCTGGCCCATCCGCAAGGTCTCGTCAATCGTGAACTGCGGGTACAGGGGCTTCTCCTGCGCCAGGAAGGCGAGGTGCTCGCGCGCCGCACCCGGCACCTTCCCCATCACGCGCAGCTCGCCCTCGGTGGGCCGGATCAGCCCGGCCAGCTGCCCCAACAGCGTTGACTTCCCTGCCCCGTTGGGGCCGACCAACGCGCATATCCGCCCCTGCGGCAACCGGAAGGAGCAGTCCTGGACGGCCCACTTGCCGAGCCGTCCGTACCTCTTGCCGAGCCCGACGGCCTCGATCGCGGCGGTTGTCATCGCACTGCCCCCTCATTCATCCCTGCCCCCTCGGCCATCCCTGCCCCCTCGTTCATCCCTGCTCCCCTTCGAAGATCTGGTCCAGTACGGAAGTGATGAGTGCGGCCACGTCGTCCTTGTCCATCCCTGACGATCTGGCCCGCCCCGCCCACTCCCGCAGTTCCTCGCGCAGTGGTGAATCGGCGGGCTGCGCTGCCCCCAGGGACCGGGTCACGAACGTCCCCATCCCGCGCCTGGCTTCCACCAGGCCCTCCCGCTCCAGCTCCCGGTACGCCTTGAGGACGGTGTTCGGGTTGATCGCCGTCGCCTCCACCACCGCGCGGGCGGTGGGGAGTTGGTCCCCGGGCTCCAGCAGTCCGAGCCGCAGGGCGTGCTTGGTCTGCTGCACGATCTGGAGGTAGGTGGCGACTCCGCTGCGCCGGTCGATGCGGTACTCGACCATCGCACTCACCCCCCTTTCACTAATCAAGTAGTGAAAGGGTGATCCAGAAAGGGGCCGGTGTCAATCGAGACACCGGCCCCTAGGGGACGAACCAGGGTGCGTCGGGGGTCAATCAAAGTGCGTCGGGGGTCAATCAGGGTTCGTTACGACTCGGTCCGGTACATCAAGTCCGTTTCGTACGTGGTGAAGCCGAGCCGCTCGTAGACGGTCACCGCCGCGACGTTGTCCGCATCCACGTACAGGGAAGCGGTCGGCAGCCCTTCGGCGGCCAGGTGCCGCAGCCCGGTCGCGGTGAGCGCCTTGCCCAGCCCGCCCCCCTGCGCACCGGGCGCGATCCCGACGACGTACACCTCGCCGAGCTGCTCGGCGCGGTGCACCTTGGTCCAGTGGAACCCGACGATTTCCCCACCCTCCTCGCGAACGGCGAGGAAGAACCCCTTCGGGTCGAACCACTCCTCCGCCATCCGGTCGTCCAGGTCCCGCTGCGTCAGCGACCCCTGCTCGGGGTGGTGCGCGAACGCGGCGGCGTTCACCGCGAGCCAGGCCGCGTCGTCCTGCCCCGGCACGAAGGTCCGTACGCGCACGCCCTCGGGGAACACGGGCTCCGCGATGTCCAGCGGCTGCGTCAACGGCCTCCGCAACTGCCGCAGTTCCCTGAACATCGTCATCCCCAGCACCTGCGCCAGATGCCGCGCCGCCGACTTCCCGCCGTGCGCCCACACCCGCAGCCGCCGCCCGGACGCGTCCAGGAGGGCGTCGCCGAGCGCCCGCCCGTACCCCTTCCCGCGCTGCTCGGGATGTACGACGAGCTCGGCGGCGGGCGCCTCGACGGGGTCGGCCCCTTCGAGCTGGGCGTACCCGAGGAGGTCACCGCTGTCACGGTCGCTGATCAAAAAGTGCGTGACTCCCTCTCGCTTTCCGCCGCGCAGCTGGAGCCGCCCCTGCTCGGAAACGGCCTGCACGCCGTCCGAACGGGCCGCGTCGGACAGAAGCTCGATCACCTGGGCGGCCTGCTCCTCGTCGAGCGCGTCGAGGATCTGGAGGCGGCCGGGGCCGGGAAGGGTTGCGTCGCTGGTCATGGGGTCGAGGGTACGGCGAGACGCGCGTACGGCGAGGGGGAACGCCGAGGGGAAAGCCGAGGGAAAGCCGAGGGGAAAGCCGAAGGAAAGCCGAGGGAAAGCCGAGGGGAAAGCCGAGGGAACGCAGACCCGACGCGCCGCCTCCGGCCGAAAGGCCGACATCTACCCAAACCCTGACGTACCGCCAAAGGAAACCACCTCGTAACCCGTGACCCCCTGTTGCGCTACGCGCGTTGACTTTAGGCTCTCGAACGCACCCCGCACCCTTCACGCTGAACTCACAAGGGGACAGATGTCAGCGAATCCTCGTCCGAACCGTGCCGCCCGCCGGTTCCTCGTCGCCGCAGCCGGTCTCACCACCGTCGGCGCGCTCGTCGCCGCGCTGCCCGCGTCCGCGCAGGGCCACGGCGGCGGAAACGGCGACGGTGGCAACGGCCACCCGAAGCCGTCCCGCACGGTCGACGTGCAGCTCCTCTCCTTCAACGACCTGCACGGCACCCTGGAGCCCCCGGCGGGCTCCTCGGGCAAGGTCGGCACGGTCGACGCCGGTGGCGCGGAGCACCTGGCGACCAGCCTCCGCAAGGCTCGCGCGGGCAAGAAGTACTCGGTCACGGCCGCCGCGGGCGACATGATCGGCGGCAGCCCCATGCTCTCCGGGCTGTTCCACGACGAGCCCACCGTCGAAGCCCTGAACAAGATGAAGCTCGACGTCTCCTCCGTCGGCAACCACGAGTTCGACGAGGGCTCCGCGGAACTGCTCCGCATCCAGAACGGCGGCTGCCACCCCACCGAGGGCTGCTACGAGAAGGACAAGAAGGGCAAGCCCAAGAAGTTCAAGGGCGCCGACTTCCCGTACCTCTCCGCGAACGTCACCAAGGAGAAGACCGGCAAGCCGCTCCTCAAGCCGTACACGGTCTGGAAGAAGAACGGCGTCAAGATCGGCTTCATCGGCGTCACGCTGGAGAACACCCCGGGCGTCGTCACGGCCAACGGCGTCAAGGGCCTGAAGTTCCACGACGAGATAGAGACCGTCAACAAGTACGCCAAGGAGCTCGACCGGCAGGGCGTGAAGTCCATCGTCGCGCTCATCCACGAGGGCGGCGCGCCCGCCTCCAGCGCGTACGACTACAACTGCGACAGCCCCGGCCCCGGCGACGGCATCTCGGGTCCGATCACCGCCATCGCCAAGGGCATCAGCCCCAAGGTCGACGCGCTGGTCACCGGCCACACCCACCAGTCGTACGTCTGCACCATCCCCGACCCGGCGGGCAACCCCCGTCTGGTGACCTCCGCCGCCTCCTTCGGCAAGGTCTACACGGAGACGACGCTCACCTACGACCGCCGTACCAAGGACATCGTCCGCACCACGGCCAAGTCGCCGACCTCGCGCAACTACATCGTCACCCGTGACCAGCCCGAGCGGAAGAAGCTGGGCGCGGACATGCGGGACCTGATCGAGCGCTGGAACGTCCTCGCGGCCCCGATCGCGAACCGCCCCCAGGGCTACATCTCCGCCGACATCAACGGCCGTGGCTCCACGGCGATGGAGAAGCCCCTCGGCAACCTCATCGCCGACGCCCAGCAGCAGGGCCTGTCCGCAGCCGACAAGGGCGGCGCGCAGATCGCGCTGATGAACCCGGGCGGCATCCGCTCGGACCTCGTCTTCAAGGCGTCGGGCGCGGAAGGGGACGGCGTCGTCACCTACGGCGAAGCCTTCACGGTCCAGCCCTTCACCAACCTCATGAACGTCGTCGACCTCACCGGCGCCGACCTCATCGCGGCCCTGAAGCAGCAGGTCAGCGGCCTGAACGAGGCATCCCCCCGGATCCTCCAGATATCCAAGGGCCTGACCTACACCCTGGACCTGACCAAGAAGGGCGCCGACCGCATCGACGCCGCCACGGTTCTGCTCAACGGTGCGGCCATCGACCCGGCCAAGACCTACCGCGTCGCGATGAACGAGTTCCTGGCAGGCGGCGGCGACAACTTCCCCGCCCTCGCCCTCGGCAAGAACAAGCTCAACGCGGCCTCCGACCTGGACGTCTTCAACGCCTACCTGGCCGCGAACTCCAGCGCCGCCAAGCCGATCGCCCCGCCGGTCACGGACCGCATCAAGATCGTGCAGTAAGTCCGACCGCACGCACGCGAAGGGGCGGCACCCGGGAATCTCCCGGGTGCCGCCCCTTCTGCTTCGGTTGTGGTGGTGGCTGCGGTGCGCGGGGTTTCACCGGGCCACCAGCTCCAGCCGCTCCCCGCCCGCGAAGCTCTCGCGGAGGCGGCGGTCGTGGGTGGCGACGACCAGGGTGCCGGGGAAGGCGGCGAGGGCGGCTTCCAGCTCCTCCACCAGGGCGGGGGCGAGGTGGCCGGTGCCGCCGGGGGGGGGCGGTGACGGTGAGGGTGCCGTTGTCGGGGAGTTCGCGGCCCGCGACGAGCCGGAGCAGGGTCGACTTGCCCGACCCGTTGTCGCCGACGACGCCGACCTTCTCGCCGGGGCGGACGGTGAGGGACACCCGGTCGAGGACGGTGCGGTCGCCGTAGCGCTTGGTGAGGTCGAGGAGGGTGAGCTGGGTGGTGGCTGCGGTGAGGGGGGTGCTTGGGGCTCGGAACAAGTGGGGTCCTTTGAGAGGCGGCTGAGGCCGCAAGACAGAGACGAACCGTTCCGTCTCGCTTGAACGAAGACAGACCCCTGTGGCACCTCTGGCAAGACGTTCCGTCTCGTTGGCTTGCCGGGTGCCCCTTACTCGGCGGCCAAGCGGCGTGAGAGCTCCTCCTGCGGGACGTCCTCCAGCGGCATCAGGAACGCCCACACATGACCCGACGGGTCCTTGAGGATGGCCGTGCGATTGCCGTGGAACATGTCCGTCGGAGGCTGAAGGATCTCCGCCCCGGCCGCCTCCGCGCGCTTCACCAGGCCGTCGACGTCCGGCACGTAGACGTGCAGCGTGACGGAGGTCCTGCCGCCGAGCGAGGACGGTGGGACGAAGGAGGGCAGCTCTGTCGCGCCCGGGGTGTCGTTGTCCGCGATGTCGTCGCCCAGCATCAGCACGGAGCCCGCGACGGCGATCTCGGCATGCAGGATCCCGCCCCCCGGGGCCTCGACCCGGAAGTCCTCGCGCGCGCCGAACGCCCGCTGGTAGAAGTCGATCGCGGCGGCGGCGTCGGCGACCATGATGTGCGGGATCACGGCGTAGCGGTACCGGTCGGGGATGTCGGCGGGGGCGGAGTGTTCGGTCATGGCGGACCTCCGGTGACGAGGGCCGCCGGTCGGTTCCTGCGGCTCTGGAACGAACTTAGAAGCTCAAGTTCCGTTGAGGTCAACTGTCCCGGAGGGGTGAGTCGGCTCTCAGCGCAGGTGGGACAGACTCGGCGAGAACTGTCCCACCTGCCGTTCAGGCCAGGTGGCCTGTGGCGTAAGCGTCGATGGCGTCGCGCTGGAACGCCGCCAGGCCGGGTGCGACGGCCTCGTAGGCGGCACGCCATGCGGCGTTGTCGACGCAGGAGCGGCCGAACTCCCGGAACTCCTCCGGGGACACCGGCCGCAGGGTGGTCAGCGCCCGGTACTGACCGTCGATCTCGGTCCGCACCGGTTCGGCGCCGGCCGGGTGGCCGTCGGCCATGAGCTCGGCGAGGCGGGCCATCCGGGCGGTGCGCTCGCGCTGCCCGGCCTCGACGTCCTGCGGGCTCATGTCCGCGACGCGCCGCGCGACCTGCTCGGCGTGCTCGGGGAAGTCACGCAGGGTCTCCTGGTACTGCTCCGGCTGGACGCCGTCGAAGAGGTTCTCGGGGCGGTTGATGGTCATGGGGTTGCCGTCCTTCCTGGACTGCTCCAGTTCGGCGATCGTGCGGGAGACGGTGGCGGCCAGGGTGTCGAGCCGGTCCCGTTCGGCGAGCAGCCGCCGCTGGTGGCCGCGCAGGGCCTCCACCTCGTCGACCTGCTCGGTCAGGACCCGGCCGATGTCATCGAGACCCAGGCCCAGGGCCCGCAGCACGAGGATCTGCTGGAGGTCCAGCAACTCCCGCTCGCCGTAGTACCGGTAGCCGTTGGCCCCGATCCGGGCTGGCGCGAGCAGTCCGATCTCGTCGTAGTGCCGCAGGGTCCTGGCGGTCACGCCCGACATCCGGGCCACCTCGGCGATCGGCCAGTCCATGGCCGTCACTCCTCACGCGTACGCATCGCCTTGCGGGCCGGTCCTTCCGGCCCTGGTCACGACCGTAGAAGCTGCCGCAACGGCAATCACAAGTCCGGGCGTGAAGGTCGTTGTCGCCCCGGCACGTCCGCTAGGCGTCGACGCTCACGTACGAGTCGACGCTGATCGAGTGTCCGGCACCGGTGGTGAGGTCGGGGCGGCTTCCGTGGCCCTCCTCCGCGAGCCCTTCGGCGGTGAGGAAGTCGACGCTGAGGTTCACCGAGTCCTTGGTGAACCTCAGGGCGCCCGGTATGGGCGGACCGGATGCTCCGCCGCCCAGGGATGTACGGGGCCCGGGCCCGCCCCACCAGGGGCGCGGGGAACTGCGCGATCAGCCATCACCCAGCCGCGCGGCGAGCGCTTTAGGCGAAGGGGTGGGGCCGGGGCATCTCCTGGGTGCACGCCAGCGCTGTGCGAGGGCCGGAGCAGGGCCTACTTGACCAGGGTCAGGAAGGTGTTCCAGGTGGGGTCGGTGATGGTGATGACCGGGCTGCCGTCGGCGAGTTTGGTGTCGCGGAGGTGGGTGAGGCCGGGGGTGTTGTCGGCGACCTCGACGCAGTCGTCGGCGACCGGGCCGCTGTAGGAGGACTTGTGCCAGTTCAGGGTTTCGCTACTCATGGAACCTCTTTAGGGCCTTTTGGGTTGCCGTTGCTGATTCCTCGACCGCCAGTGCGCGGGCAGCGAGGCGATCATAGACCTTCTGGTACCAGAGGACTTGGGATACTTCCTCGCTGTACGAACCGGTGTTGAAGCCCTCGGTGTATGCGCCCCGGGTGCCGTTGGGGAGGGTCAGGATCGACATGGTTCCCACGATGTGCCCTGCTCGGCTCGGGAGAATCCGCAAGGTGATGTTGGGCGATCCGTAGGTTTCCATGAGCCGGGCGAGTTGCGGCTCAGTAGCCCCGTACAGTGCGGACTCGGCGAGGACGACGGACATCCACGGTGGGTCCTGCCGCTCCCAGACGGCCTGGCGGGCCCTTCGCTGTTCGATCGTGCGGTCGACCTGCTCGGGGGTGCCTGCATTTGCGGTGAGGATCAACTCGCGCGTGTAGTCGGCAGTTTGCAGGAGGCCAGGAACAATGTGCCCACAGGCATGGATCATCGCCGCCTCCTGCTGTCTGCGGAGGAATGGTTTCGCGTAGCCCACGTACGTTGCCTGATCCAGGATCTTGACCAGGTTCACCAGCTCCAGCGGACGCAGTCCCAGCACCGATTCGAGCTTCCTCGCCAGGCTGGTGTCCGGCGGCGCGTCACCCGTCTCCACCTCCGAGATTCGGGACTGGCTGGTGAAGACCCGCCGTGCCAGGAACGTCTGGGACCAGTCCTCGCCCGGGACCTTCGCGCGGGCCTTGGCGAGGCGGGCCTCCTGAACCACGTTCCCGATGTACTGCTCGATGTTCTCGCTGGGGTCCGGCTCCCGCATCCCTGGCATATGCCGCGCACCTCGATCGCAGTCCGATAGCGAACTCCTACCGATCGTAACCGTGAGTGGTCAACCTGGAAGGAGAACAGCGGAGTTCAGCGCTCCGACAGCAGGAAGAAGAGGAATGAACACCACACCCCCACGCGACTCCGCCCAGGAGCGGCAGAACCAGACCGCGACCGTCGCCTTCAACGAGCTCTTCGCAGCCATGGTGAAAGCGGGCACCCTCCTCCCGCACCTCGCCCTCTGCCTCGACGAGCCCGGCGTCCCCCTTGACCTCGGTCGGCTGAGCGCGCTGGACTGTCTCAACCTGGCCCGGCGGCTCAACCTCCTGCTGGCCCTGGAAGCCGAGGTCCGGAGATCGCGTACCGATCTCCTGGAGCGCAAGCGACGCAAGGCAGCGCAGAGTTGAGTGCCGAGGACGGGGGTGAAGCGGTCCTCTGCCCCTCCTGCAAGAAGATCGTCCTGTGGATGGACGGTACGAGTCGCTGCCCGGCCTGCCGCGCACCGCTGCCGGTCCTCTATCCGGCCCCGCAGCCCCAGGCCCCTGACCAGGCATTCAAGGCTTGAGCTTCGAGACCTGAGGGTCGAGACGCTTTTACTCGGAAGAGGCTGGTGGGCACATTCCCACCCACCCGCCCTTCGCGCGCGCAAGCAGTGCCCGAGCAATGCGCGGGAAGCCAACTCGCCCGTTCAGCAAGGCGGGTGACGTTTCGTGATCGAGTGGCGGCAGCGCGTGGCGACCCTGTACGGTCCGTCACAACAGAACGGCCCCTGCGGGTGTTGGAAGCACCACACAGGGACCTGACCATTCCGATCGTAAACTCAGAAGGACGATCTCATGGCTGTTGGCCAGCTTAGTCGTGCCCTCCACGCCCCCGCCCACCCCATGGCCTCTCCCGGCTTCGGGAAGCGCGAAGCTCCCGACCAGGAACCCCGCCGCAAGGGCGATTTCGCACACCTGCCCACGCGTGAAGCGGCCGTCGCGCAGTACATCGACCGGCTGCCCGAGGGTGCCGACATCAGCATCAAGACCCTCGCCCGCGAGATGGCCGCCTACGGCCAGTGCGCCATCGGCACCGCCCTCAACGCCCTCACCGCCGCCGGACACCTGCACCGCCGCCGCATCGGGCTCATGGACGACGAGGGCAACGTCCGGCACGTCACCGAGTCCCACTTCAGCCGCACGCCCCGGCCCGCCGCCTGGTGGCACGACGTCTTCACCGAGAGCGTCCCGTCCTCCGGGTACGACGACCCCGAGCCGGGCGTATCCGAAAGGGGCGGAGGGGACGAGGGCCGAGGCTTCCGCGCGCTGGCCCGGCTCGGGCGGCGCGAGCCGCAGTTGGCTCTGTCGGAGAACGAGTGCTACGCCCTCGCCGAAACGGCGGGGGAGTGGTTCCGGCGAGGGGCCAGCGAGACCCAACTCGTCTACGCGCTCACCCTGTTGCTGCCCGCCAGGGTCACTCACCCCTTCGGCTTCGTACAGGCGCGCCTGCTCGCCAAGCTGCCGCCGGAACTGCCCCCGGCCCCCCTCGCCGTACCGATGACCGAGTGCGTCGGATGCGGGGCGGCCGGGCGGCCCGAGGACTTCACGGGTGGGCTCTGCCGACCCTGCCGCAGTACGGAACCGGTGCGGTGCGCACAGGGCGATCGAGGGGGCTGCGGACGCCCCGCCTGCGCCGACCCCGCGTGCGGGCCCTCGCCCAAGGCCGTACGGGGCAAGGCCGCCCGCATCCGCCGGGAGATGCGGCTCCGCCGGGAACGCGAGGGCACACGCCCGGCGCACCGCCCACGTCGGGCACGCGCGTGAGCACAAGGGCTCAGGGTGCCGTGCACGCCTCGGCGATCGCGAGGCTGTGCTCGTAGAGGTGGTGTCGGGTGATCCGGCCGTCCTCGACGGTGAGACGCAGCGCGAAGGGGCCCTCGAAGGACTTTCCCGTCGCGCGTACGGTCCCCGAGAGGTGCCCCGTCAGGACGGCGTCCGGGCCGTCGACGAGGAAGGCGTCAAGGGAGGCCCGGGAGTCCTCCGGCACCGTGTACTCGGCCAACTCCCGCGCCTGAGCGGCGCATTCGGGTCCGGTGGAGCGCGGCCGGATCCACGGGGCTGCGGGGTTCTCGGCGAGCAGCCAGTCGACCTTGTCCGCGAAGAGCTCGACCATCCGCGCCTCGTTCCCGGCCATCCGCGCCGTGAGGAACTCCTGGACGACGCGACGGGTGTCCTCGGCAGTGGAAGGTGCGGTGTCGTCGGTGGGCTTGGCGGTCATGGTCACTCCTCGGTCAGGGCTGGGGCCGAACCCCGTGGGGGTCTCGTCGACGTGCACCACGGTGCCGCAGTGCGGGAGCACGGTCGATGACGTCGGAGGTAATGGAGGCAGGGGCGCGGCACTCATGCCGTCGCGTGCGCGGCACCCGTGCTGCTGCGTGCCCGACCCGGCGCGCGGGTCTCGCGCAGGAGCAGCAGGCCGAGTATCACCATCAGCGTCGCGGTGAGGCCGTGGATGAGGAGCGCGGCGGCCACGGAGCCGTTGTGCGCCAGCACGTTGGCCATGTCGCCGTACGGGACGACGGCCTCCACCAGCAGCGCCCAGCCCATCGCCCGGCGGTGGCCCGTCACCAGCAGGATGCCCACGGTCAGGGCCATGACGACGTCGCGGATCCCCTTGACGACCAGGAAACCGTCGCCGTCGCCGGACGGCCAGCTCGGCAGGCCGAAGCCGGGTGCCATGGTCTCCGGGCTCAGGACGTACCCCGAGCCGAACCAGAGGACGAAGAGCAGCAGGACGGCGACCAGAGCGGTGTTGATCTTCTTCAGCAGCATCGTTCTTCTCCTTGCGAGTCTTCTTGCGAGTCTTCGTGGGTGTCTTCGTAGGTGTCTTCGTCGGCTTCGTGAGCCCCGGGCTCAGACGAGGGCGACGACGAGCAGGGTGAAGGCGGCGATGATCACGGCGACGCGGACGTAGTGGAAGCGGTCCCAGCGGTTCATCTGCTGCTTCCAGTCGGCCGGACGGTTCTCCGGGGTCCACGTCTTGCCCCGGTTGTTGATCGGGACCAGCAGCAGGATCGACATGACCACGCTGAGGATCAGCAGTCCGCCGGCGGTGACGACCAGCCCGGTGCCCTGCTGGCCCCACGCGGCGACGGCCCAGATCGCGGCGAGCACGAGCGAGCCGATGTACCAGAACGGCATCAGGGCTCCGAGCATCCGGCCGCCGTGGGCGCGGCCGAGTTGGCCGCTGTCCTCGGGGAGCGCGTCGAGTATCCGGTTGATGACGAAGGCGACGGAGACCTCCACCCCCACCATCAGTCCGACGAGCACGGTGGTGACGACCTGAAGTGCGTCCAGCATGGTGACCCCTTCACGGATCTAGCGTTGCTAGGTGATGTGGCAACGCTAGCTCTACTGCCGCTCGCTTGTCTAGCGATGCTAGGATTCCTTTCATGTCAGTTAAAGAACGCAAGGAGCGTGAACGGTCGGAGCGGGAACGCCTCATCGTGGCGACGGCCCGTGAACTCGCCGAGCAACAGGGCTGGGACGCGGTCACCACCCGCCGTCTCGCCGAGCGCATCGAGTACAGCCAACCCGTTCTCTACAGCCACTTCCGGGGCAAGCGCGAGATCATCGGCGCGGTCGCCCTCGAAGGCGCCACCGAGAT